>DATFNR010000016.1:0-19160 GCA_035266285.1 Candidatus Sulfotelmatobacter sp. | reverse complement strand
TTGCCAACCGCTTCTGTGCTGGCCGCAGTGGCTTTCTGGCTGCACTTTTCTTCGATCTCGTTGATTTCTTCCTGGTCTTCTTTTTGGTGGCCATTCGCGCAGTCTAGCACCGCCCCGTGGGCGCGGCAAAGCTTAGCGTGGGCTTCGTTTGGCCACGTTTCTGTGTCATTTGTCTCGATCAAATGGCGCGCTGTCGGCTCGCCAGAAAGATAAGCGTGTATTCGCTTCTCCGATTCACGGTCGGCCCCACCTCAGTCCGTAGGGCAGCCGCGACTTTCCCAGGGAAGCTTTGGATACCTGGAAAGCGTACGCATTCATTCAGGTCTTCTTCATCTTCGCCGGAAGAGTCAGCGCCACTGCAGCCTCGGCAGTAAGCAGGAGGAAAGTGAACGTCTCCTGCAGGTACAAGCGGACAGCGGCGTCGTTGTGGCTGAGGTAGCCGATGGAGACATCCTGGCCGATGTGCAGGTCGAAATCGCCGCCACGAGTCGTCAGCACGAAAGCGCCAGCAATAGCAGGCGCCCAGATGATTTGATCTTTGACCAGCCGCTTGACGTGCTCCAACACCGGGTATCCGTGGTCGCTGGTTTCAGCGAGTGCCGTGTAGGTGTCGGCGCCGAGCAACACGGCATAGGGGCCGTTGACACCGACGAGACGCAACCGGCCTAAGCCCTGGGCAATGGCCTCCGGATACTCACGCACGTCGGTGGGAAGAGTCATGATCGGGTTGCTGGTCCCTTGGCGGATGCCCGCAATGCCGGCGGCGGCATAGCCCTCGAATATGGCGGTGTCTTCGGCAAAGGCAATCCGCCGTGCGGCTTCCTTCGCGGGTTGCCAGTCCGAGTCGTTCGCTCCTCGATCGACGTCGTCGATATTTTTGCGATCCAGTTCGAAGGGAACACGCAGTTCGACCAACGCCTTCACCTCGCGCTGGCTCGCGACCATGCCTTTCGCTGGCGCGGCGATTGCGCGCAGGTGACCGGTGCCGACCGCTGAGAGGGCGGGGCCGGCTGGACCTTTTACGTCGACGGCGCGCCGTCCGGCAAGGTAGCGCTTGAGCGTCCGCGATGTTTCCTCTTCGATCTGGCCCCAGGCTGAATCGGAAATCGGGGCAAGCTCGCGATGGAGATTATTCATGTCGTATGTCTCCTTTGAGAGATCCGATGCCGAGCGAACCCTCGTGCACCGATGGGATGGATGAGGAAATTCCGACCACCGCCCGCGCTGCCGGGGATTCCGCAGCCGCAGGCTGGCTTTGGTCTGCGGTCACGTTTTCCAGAAATGTCGCGGACGGCACAAAGAACAGGTTTCCGGTTACGGCGCGGCTGAAGTCGAGCAGCCGGTCGTAGTTGCCCGGAGGGCGGCCAATGAACATGTTCTCGAGCATCTGTTCGATGGTGCGGGGCGAACGGCTGTACCCGATGAAATAGGTGCCAAACTCACCATGCGCGGGTCGACCGAAGGGCATGTTGTCGCGCAAGATCTTGATTTCTTTCCCGTCCTCGACGATTGTGGTGAGCGCGTTGTGTGCTGAGGTTGGCTTGACGGAATCGTCCAATTCGATATCGGAAAGCTTGGTGCGGCCGATAATGCGTTCCTGCGCTTCGGTGGAGAGCGCATTCCATGCGTCAAGATCGTGAAGATACTTCTGAACGATAACGTAGCTGCCACCGGCAAACTCGGTGTCTTCGTCGCCGATGAGCACGGCGTCGGCTACGGCGGACCCGCGGGGATTCTCCGTTCCGTCGACGAATCCCATAAGATCGCGGTCGTCGAAGTAGCGAAAGCCATGCACTTCATCCACTGGGGAAACCGCATCTCCGATGCGCGCCATAAGCTGCGTCGCAAGCTCGAAGCACAGGTCCATGCGCTTGGCGCGGATGTGGAATAGAAAGTCGCCCGGGGTGGATACCGCGTGGCGCGTTTCCGCGCGAATCTCCCGGAATGGGTGCAGTCCTGCCGGCCGCGCCGGCCCAAAGAGGTAGTCCCACGCGTCGGAGCCAAACCCCATGACGCAGGAAAGTCCTCCCTCCAAGTCGCGAAATTCCACGGCGCGCACCAGTGTGGCGAGGTCCCCGCAGAACGAGCGCAGAGTGGCGCGATTCGCAGAGCCCGGGTTGAGCGTCGTGACCAGGAAGATCGCAGCGCGAGTAAGCGGCGCGGCCACTGCTTGCGCGAGCACAGGCAATCTACCAGCCGCTTCGGGTGTGTTCGTCGGACGGGTCTCCATCGGGTGTTGTCCCTGCGGATTTCGCTCTCCGAAATACTACCCTCGCCTCCTGTGCAACAGTTGGCCCCGCCAGCTTACTCTCATTGTCGTGTGCTGCGTGGCATTCCCGGGCAACTTTCACATCGTCAGAACAACGCGAAACTGTGCTTTGCCACTGATCATTCGCGCGTAAGCTTCGCCCGCTTTTTCGAGCGGATAGGTTTCAATCATGGGACGCACACCGGTAATTTCGGCGAAGTGCAGCGTGTCCTCGGAATCCGCGGGTGTTCCCGTGGACCAGCCCTGCAGGCTTCTACTTCCACTGATGAGTTGGATTGGTGTGACCTCAATGGGATCGAAGGTCGCACCCACCACCGTGAACTTGCCGTTCGGGCCCAGGCCGCCGACCAGCTCAGACATTGCTTTTGAGCTCGGGGCCGTCGCCAGAATTACCTTGGCGCCGCCCAGTCTCTGCAATGCCTCGGCTGCGTTCGTAGCCTGGCTGTCGATGTACACGCTCGCCCCCAGTTTCTTCGCGAGCGCCGCGTTTTCGGAACCGCGCCCTATCGCCGCAACCTGGTAGCCAAACTTTTGCGCGAATTGAATCCCCAAGTGGCCCAGACCGCCGATGCCCTGCACCGCAACCAGATCGCCGGGCAACGCACCGCTGTGGCGCAGAGAGTTGTAGGTAGTAACTCCGGCGCAGAGCAGGGGCGCGGCTTCGGCGTCATTCAGAGTGTCCGGTATAGCCACAAGCGCTTCTGCCGGCGCAACCATGTATTCCTGGTAGCCACCGTCGTAGCTGATACCCGGAATTTGCAGGTTGCGGCAGTTATTAAAATCTCCGCGCCGGCATTCCCGACACGTCCCATCATGGCCGCCATGCCAGCCGACACCCACACGCTGACCTTTCTTCCAGGCGGAAACGCCGTCTCCGATGTGATCGATGATGCCCGCCACTTCATGCCCGGGAATGCGGGGATACTGAATTCCGGGCCACAAGCCTTCTTTCGTGAGCGCGTCACTGTGACAGACACCACAAGCCTGCACCCGGATGCGCACCTGGCCCGGATCCGGCTCAGGAATCTCGCGCTCGACGAGCTCGAACTCTCCTCCGGGTTTAGGAATCTGCGCCACCTGCATCGTTGCTACCCCTGGTTTCGCCGCGATTCTGAGGGTTGCCATAGACCCTCCTATAACTTTCCAGTTGATACTAGAAGACGGTTCATACCCATTACCCTTGCGACAGCCCATTGCTCCCGCATCTGCGCATTACGCCAGAGGCCTGGGCGAGAAACACTGAGACGATGATATTGGCGATACGTTAGCCTCAGTCGCTGCGATGAGCAAAGTTCGACCTGGCCGCGCGCTAGCAATCCGATTTGCCAGCCTTGCCGAGGCCGCGACCGTAACCGTCCGCCAATCTCGACTGATGAATCTCGGCGGGCTGTCCATCTCCTCCGCCTCATCGAGCCAGTCCTCTGCCGCGAGCCTCGCCTGCTCCGGACCGAACAACTTCGTCACCGCGCTGACAAATGCCCCTAACTCGCGTTCTGCCATGTGCATCTGGTTCGCATACGCAGAAGTGGAAAACGATTCTTTCGCATTCACAATATCCTCCTGTTTTCACCCTACGGCGCCATGCTTGTAGCCATGATCCCAAAAAGCGACGTCGATTGCGGCAACCGAGTTCCTCGAACATCGCTCTCAATCCAATTGGCAGACCGTCTTCGCCACAGATTTGATCAGGCAACCCTGGTGTCTGCTTCGGTCTCCACCACGTTCGTCATAACGTTGCTTTTGCCGTCGGGATTATAGCGTGCGTCATGGTGCGTTATGGTCCGCTCTGCGATTAAGCCAGAAGTGCGGAGCCGAGTCTATTGGACGAACGTATCGAGTGGACAATCTCCCGCAAAACGGTGCATCATATTTCCACCGGTTTACTCGGCGCCACCTCACCGTTTCTCTTTTACCTGATAGAAGTTGCTGGGCCCCGTTGCAGGAGATGCATGTGAGGAGGACTGCACCATGAAGAAGGCTAGGGCACCCATCTCCCTCGCCGGCTCCCAGCTCGGCGAAGTTCGTCATGTCTGCGCATTTTTCAACAGCGACGACGAAGAGTATCGCGTGTTGCTTCCCTTCATTAAGGACGGATTCGAGTGTGGCGACAAGGCTGTGCACGTGGTGAATCCGGATCAGCGCCATGACCATTTGCAACGGTTGGCCGCGGCCGGGATCGACTCGGCGGCGGCCCAGCAAAGTGGACAACTCGAGGTTCGGATCAACACCGAGGCGTACATTCGGGACGGCCGTTTCGATCAGGATCGGATGCTGGCGGCGTTCGAGCAAATGGCTAGCGGCAACGCCAAGGGAGGGTTCCCGCTCAGCCGCATTTGCTGCCGTATGGACTGGGTGGTTGGAGACCGATCGTACGTCGACGACGTCGTTGAGTTCGAATCGAGGGTAAACAACGTGTGGCTTCGCCACGATGACGCGGTCATCTGCACCTATCATCTCGGCCAATTTGGAGGCGATACGGTGATCGACATCATGCGGACACATCCCATGATCATCATCGGCGGTTTCCTTCAGCAGAACCCGTTCTTTGTACCGCCCGACGAATTCCTGCGGGAAGTTCGCGAACGACGGGCAAGGCGGAGATCTCTACCTTCGACAGCGGCCTGACATGCAAGAGCTTCCCGCCGACGAGATCAAGCGTCTTCAGCGTTGCATCAACGATCTGGTCAGCTTGCTCGCTCTCCCAGCTGTCTGGAGCGGCAGCGAGCCCCCGCAGATTGTCGATATTCTGCTCGACGCGCTCCTGCGTATGCTCCGCCTGGATTTCATATACGCGCGGCTGAAGGAACCGGTCGCCGCAGCGTCCGTCGAGGTCCTCCGGGTCAGCGACTCGTGCAAACTGAGGCTGGAACCGCAAGAGATCCGGTTGATGCTCAGCAACTGGCTTGGAGGTGGCGCCCAAGAGTCGCCGGCGCCGACCGGGAACCGTTTTGCCGACGTAGACATTTCGATCTTCCCCTTGCCGCTGGGGGTGCATGGTGAGATCGGCGTAATCGTTGTGGGTTCCGAGCGAGCGGATTTCCCCAGGCAGACCGAGAGCCTTCTTCTGAGCGTGGCGGCGAATCAGGCGTCCATCGGCCTGCAAGAGGCGCGCCTCCGGAACCAACAGAAGCGGATCTCCAGCGAACTCGATCATCAGGTCGCGCAACGAACTGCAAAGCTTGCCGAAACCAACGAAGAGCTGAGAAAGGAGATCGTCGACCGCAAGCGGGCTGAGGAAGCCCTGCGCGACAGCGAGCAGAGTTTGCGCCTGGTCCTTGATGGCATCGCGGGATTGGTAGCGATCATGAGCCCAACGGGTGAAGTTGAAGTCGTCAACCGTCAGGTCTCGGACTACTTCCGCAAACCCATCGACGAAATGAAAGGATGGTCAACCAGCGACGCCGTTCACCCGCAGGACCTTCCTGGCGTGATTTCCGCTTGGATGCATTCGGTTGAGACGGTATCTCCGTACGATGTTGATCACCGTCTGCGCCGTGCTGACGGCGTATATCGTTGGTTCCACGCTCGCGGCCTCCCCCTGCTTGACGCAGAGGGTCGGGTTCTCCGCTGGTATGTTCTGCTCACCGACATTGACGATAGAAGACGAGCAGAGGAAGCGCTGCAGGCCAGCGAACGCGAACTTGGCCTGATCATCAATACCATCCCCGCGCTAGCGTGGTCAGCGCGCCCTGACGGCTCGGCGGAGTTCTTCAACCAGCATTACCTTGCGTACGTGGGGCTGCCTTTGGATCAGCTGCAAGGCTCAGGCTGGACAGTCGCCGTGCACCCAGACGACCTGGGCGCCCTGACTGCTGCGTGGCAATCGATGATGGCCACGGGCAAGGCCGGAGAAGTCGAAGGGCGACTGCGCCGCTTCGACGGTGAGTATCGTTGGTTCCTGATCCGCGCAAACCCGATGCTCGATGAATCGGGCAACATTTTGAAATGGTATGGGACAAATGCCGATATTGACGGTCGCAAGCGGGCAGAAGAACAGCTGCGGCGGAGCGAGGCCTTCCTCACGGAAGGCCAGAAGCTCAGTCGCATCGGCAACTTTTCCTGGCTGATCGCGACGGACGACATCAAATGGTCGGAGCAGCTTTATCGCATTTTCGAGTTTGAACTGGGCGTGCCGGTGACGTTTGAATTGATTGGATCTCGCGTTCATCCAGAAGACCTCCCGTTGCTGTATGACATGATCGGAAAGGCGCAACGTGGCGTTAGCGACTTCGAATACGAGCACCGGTTGCTCATGCCCGACCGCTCGATCAAGTACCTGCACCTCATCGGTCATCGGAGTCGAGACAATCAGGCCCGCCCGGAGTACATCGGAGCGGTTCAGGATGTCACGCAGCGCCGGCTCTCCGAACAAGCTCTCGGCAAGGCCAGATCGGAACTCGCCAACGTCGCCAGGGTAACAAGCCTCGGAGTGTTAACGGCGTCCATCGCACACGAAGTCAACCAGCCTCTTTCGGGCATCATCACCAATGCCAGCACCTGTCTGCGGATGCTCTCTGCCGATCCTCCAAACGTCGATGGCGCCCGAGAAACCGCCCGGCGGGCGATTCGTGATGGCAACCGGGCTTCTGACGTGGTCACGCGGCTTCGCGCGCTGTATAGCAGGAAAACTCTTTCTCCTGAATTGATGGACCTGAATGAGGCCACTCGCGAGGTGACTTCCTTGTCGATGAGTGAGCTACAGAGCCAGCGTGTGATTGTGCGGCATGAACTTGCGGACAACGTCCCGTCCGTCACGGGTGATCGCGTCCAGCTTCAGCAAGTCATCCTGAATCTACTCCGGAATGCGTCGGATGCAATGAGCGCTGTCGACGATCGTCCGAGAGACCTGCTGATCAGAACCGAACGCGACGGCGAAGATCGAGTGCGCCTTAGCGTGAAAGACGCGGGGGTCGGCCTCACAACGCAAGCGGCGGATAAGCTCTTTGAAGCTTTCTACACCACGAAAAGCGATGGAATGGGAATCGGGCTATCGATCAGCCGCTCCATTATCGAGGCTCATCGCGGACGCCTGTGGGCGACGGCGAACGACGGCCCAGGAGCCACGTTTGCATTCTCCATTCCTTGCAGGCGCGAGGGCCTCGCCGACGCCGCAACCAGCGACAACTGGACAGATCCGTTGATTGGCGCAGCTTGATGCCAGTCTCGTCTAGATATCACCGGTTAACCCAATACCTAAGTACAATAGACGCTTCTCACGGAGTGGAGCAATGTTGTCTGATGAAGTCTCACCCTGAAGAAAGCGCCGCCGAACGTCCGCTTGTGTCAGTAGTTGATGACGATGAGTCAGTGCGCGAGTCACTGCCTGATTTGCTACGAGAGTTCGGCTTTGCAACTCGCACATTCTCGTCGGCGAAAGAGTTCCTCGGCTCCGATTGCCTCCGCCAAACCAGATGTGTGATCCTCGACATTGCCATGCCGGAGATGACCGGGCCCGAACTTCAACAAGAATTGATTCGTCGGCGACAAGCGATTCCGACCATCTTCATCACTGGAAATAGGGATAAGACTGTCCGCCCGCGGCTGCTCGAGCAGGGTGCGGTGGAGTGCTTGTTCAAGCCGTTTAGCGATACGGATCTGCTTGATGCGCTTAATACCGCACTTCGAGCGAGCTAACAATTCAGTCCACGACGACCCTCAGTCGCTTGCCGCCAGAAGGGATATAAAATGATCTTAGCGCGCGCTTTTCGCGATGTAGTGGGGTCATCACCAATGTCGACGGTCACGCCCATTGTGTTCATTGTTGACGACGACATCTCCGTGCGCGAGTCACTGGAATTGTTGATTCAGACTGAAGGCTGGCAGGCCGAGACCTTCGCATCCGCTCAAGACTTTCTCAATCACCCGCGAGCGGCTCTTCCAAGCTGTCTCATCCTTGACGTTTCTCTTCCAGGCCTCAACGGCCTGGAACTGCAGCAGCGAGTAGCGGCCGAGCGTACTGACCTGCCGATCATCTTTATCACCGGCCACGGTGATATCCCGATGACAGTCCGTGCCATGAAGGCCGGCGCAATTGAGTTCTTAACCAAGCCTTTCAGTGATGAAGCGCTCCTGCACGCGATTCGGCAAGCGTTCCAACGCAGCCGCCTTGCGCTCAGCCACGAAGCGGAGATGCGGGAACTCCGGAACTGTTACGCATTACTTACCCCTCGCGAGCAACAGGTTATGGCGTTGGTCGTTTCGGGCCTGTTGAACAAACAGATTGGCGGCGAGCTCGGCATCAGCGAAATCACAGTGAAAGCGCATCGCGGGCAGGTCATGCAGAAGATGAAAGCTGACTCTCTCGCCGCGCTAGTGAAAATGGCGACTAAGCTTCGCTCTGCACCTCTGCCTGACTCTGGCAGGTCTTCCGCCGCTTGATTGCGTTGAGGGACGCTCCTTCGAAAGGTCGTCCTTACACCAGAGCCCCCTAAGCAGTAGCAGCGTGGTCAACCCTGAACTCGCGACCGGCGTTGATCTCCAAACAGGATGCCAGACGCATTCATCAAGTACTGTTCATCGCTAAGCCTTTCGACCAATTCGTCGGGAAATGAAGAGATTTCGCTCTGCAAATACGCAGCCAGCTCGCGATAGATTTCCCGCCGTGCGTAAGGCTCCAGTTCGTTGCGGCGGCGCAGCGCATCTTGAATCAGACTGGCCAGTTCCGGCGTTGCCGCTCGGCGGAGATGCACCGCGACCGTGGGATACTCCATGAAGGAGTTGTACTTCTGCCGCGTCCAGAATTCCTCCCCCGGCGCGGCCAGCGGCGTTTGGCGTACGACGAGCGTCCCCGCCACTCGGTCGCCGAAGCGCTGCATCAGAGGACTGCTCAGTACCGAAATTCCTCCCACCAGATAGGCGAACGGCAGCGCATCAAAGACGCGCATCAAATTCCGTACCCACGCCTGTTCGATCCGCAGCGGAAGTCCGGCCTGGTCAATCACGCGCAAATGGAGTAGGCGTTTTCCAATGGTCTGCCCGTTCCAGAAACCTTCCAGTAATGCGCCATAGGCAAACCCAATTGCGAATTCCGCGAGCGCGATCACCATGACTCCAAATCCGGGTGTTTTCGCGAAAATCCAGTAAACTATCAGCCCTATTCCGTTCACCGTCCCCAGCACGATCGCGATATCGAACAACATGGCATAGAGGCGGGACGCGGGACCAGCCAGGGGTAATCGAAAGAACACACCTTCCGGAGTCACAATGGTCAGTTCGGCCACGGTCGACGCGCGTGTTGACTGAGTATCTGTCATCTGTTCTCCGAAGGAACGCCAGAGCGCGCTTCCCCGCCGATCTCTCTACGTCCGATCAGTAGTAGATAGATCGTCAGCAGCACGAGTTCCGCTGCAGCAACCGCAACTTTGAATCCGTAAGGCAGAACGGGCGCGTGATGCTGAGAGAAAAAGGCTTCCATGATTCCCGCCCACACCAGCATCATCGCCAACCCGGCGACCAATACCAACCATTCGCGCATCGATTGACGAACATTGCGATCCTCTCGCCGATGCAGCAGCAACCGAGCCAGGTAGAATCCCGCTTGTCCGGCGATCAATATCGATGGAATCTCAAACACGCCGTGTGGCAGCAGCCACGCAGTCATGAAAAGTCCGAAGCCCCGCTGCGTGTAGTGCACCGCTACGGCTCCGAGCAGTACGCCATTTTCGAATAGGAGGAGTGCCGTCCCGATGCCAAATGTTACGCCGAGTGCCGCTGCGAGCAACGCTACCTGGATGTTGTGCCGGATCAGTTGCGCCGAGAATGCTGCTTCGGTTTGTGCGGAGGCAAGGTGCCGCCCCTGTCCTTGCTCCTCTTCATGCACTCGCTGGTCCGGATTGCGTAGATAATCCGCCGGAAGCAAGACATCCACAGAGGCAGGATCGTAGCGCACCGCTAGTCCGCCCAGGGCGCAGCCTGACAGCGTGATCAGCACAGCTAGCACAAAATAGCGGGACTGCCTCCGGAACGTCTCGGGAAATGCCGTGAGAATCCTCAGCCAGCGGCGCGGCTGCCAGATTTCAGAACGCTTTGGCGGCGCGTAGTACAGTTCCGCATAGGCTCGCGCCACCAACCGCTCGAGATACTGTCGTAGCTCATACGCCAGCGCGCCGTGTGTGACGCGATTCAAGTCCGTGGCAGCTTGGGCGTAAAGCTCTTGCAGTTGTTCGGCCTCCGCTGGATTCAGCCGGCGGTCCGGCCGGCTTTCTAACGCGGCGAGCAGCGATTCGAGGTCGCGCCACCGTCGCCCCGCCTGCGCCTGAAATCGTTCGAGATCCAAGATCACAGTCGTTGCTCCCGCTTATTTTCCAGATATCCTTCCACGGCGGCTCGCAGGAACTTCTCCTCAGAAATGTACCGGAGCTGCACGTCCAGGTGGCGCAGCTGCCGCGCCAACGCGGTGAGTCGCTGGTTTTCTCGATCGCCCGCGAGCGCCGCATATACATCTTGATCCGTGTTCAGATCTTCCCTCGGCGAGAATGCTGGCCGCACGTGAGCCGGTAGGATGCTTGTCATCAAGAGGGCATGGGATGAGCGGACCAGGCCGACTCCGCGACGCAACGAATCTGAGATCGAGCGTTCCGTCAGGTCGGCGAGCAAGACCAGGTACGCGCGCCGCCGCAGTCGGACCCGAATCTCGGCGAACAATACCTCGTAATCCGCAGTCGTCGGCAAAGGCTCGATGTTCAGCAGGCGATCCCGAAATTGGTGAAACTGGGATTGGCCACTTCCCGCGCGCAGCCAGGACTTCGCTCCGTCGGCATAAGTAACCAGACCAAACTCATCGCCTAGCTCCAGCGCGACGGTCGCTCCCACCAGCGCAGTTTCCACTGCGAGGTCCAGCATCCGTCGCGGTGCACGCTCTTGTGGAGCGGCGTTCTCAGGGTCCGTGGCCGGATGGAGGGCAAGCGCCGATGCCCGCGATTGGTCTACCACAAAATATACTTCCTGCTTTTGCTCCCATTGGAAAAGCCGGGTGACCGGCGCGCCCCGGCGCGCCGTGGATTTCCAGGCGACCTCCGAATAGGTATCGCCGGGTTGATATTCGCGCAAGCGCTCGAAGTCGCGCCCGTGACCGGCCCAGGGCGTCTGCTGGGACGCCACAAGCATGCGGTAAACCTGGCTGCGAAGAATCTCCTGCCGTCCGGGCCGCAAATTTGCCTCGATCCGCAAAGGCGCGGGCACATCAAACCACCGCCGCAAACGCCAGATTCCGAAGCGCGACCGCCGCTCTATGCCAACTCGCGGTCCAGGCCACAATCCGCGCCTAAGCAACGTGATTTCCGCCGTCCATGGCCAGAGTTGAATAGGCGTGGCGCTTTCTGGAGTTGATCCACCTGCGGTGGAATCGGGGTGCTCAAGCTTCAGCCGCTGGGAAGCGATTTCCACCCGGATGGCTGTTTCACCATCCTCCGTTGCCGGCATGATCGCGACGCGGATATCGCTGCCCAGCGAGCGCCGCGCGGGGCCAGCGACCGCAAACGGAACCTGAATGGTCTCCCCTTCGCGCCCTCGAAGGCCTTTCTCCGGCTTCAGAAGAACCGGCTCACATTCTTCGCGGGTGAGCCACAGGGCGATCGCGTCATAACACGTCAGCAGCGCCACAGGAGTGGCGATCAGGCCGAACCATAGCCATCCCCGCCCGAACCATGGCACAATGCACGCCTCCAAACCCAGCAGTCCTATAATCCACACCAGCGATTCCTGCGGACTGAAGAGCAATCCCGCCGGGCGAAGCGCGATTCGCTGCCAGGTCTTGCCACCCAAAAACGGGTTGGGGGGCGCTGGTTCCGCAGTGGCTTCGACCGCAGCAGTGACAGCCACGCCCTGTCGACCAACCCCCGCCGAGTTTCTGTTTCCAGCCGTCATGATTTCGCTTGCTTCTATGTTGTCTTCGCCAGCGCGTACTCCACGTGCAGCCTATCGCGGCACTTCCACTGTCTCCAGCACCGCGTTGATTACCTCGCGAATCTCGACGCCTTCCATTTCGAAGTCTGGTCGCAACAGGATGCGATGTTCCAGCACGGGTGCAGCCAGCGTCTTTACGTCCTCAGGCAGGACGAAATCCCGCTCCTCGAGCGCCGCGAGCGCCCGCGATGCCGATAGTAACGCGAGCGTCGCCCGCGGCCCAGCACCAACCCAAATTGCCGGGTGCTGCCGTGTTTGCCGAACCAGATTGACGATGTAGCTGCTTACTGCCTCGCTGACGCGCACACGCTCCGTCGCTGCCCGCAACTGCTCGAGTTCGTCCGGTTGTAAGACCGGTGCGCGTAGTTCCGCCAGTCGGCGCTCCGGCGCTTCACCTTCCGCTACCATCCGCGCCAGTTCGTTTTCTTCTTCCGCCGCCGGATAGCCCATGCGAATTTTTACGAGAAAGCGGTCCTTCTGCGCTTCCGGAAGCGAATACGTTCCCTGATGCTCGATCGGGTTTTGCGTGGCGAAGACAACGAAGACCGGAGGCAGCACGCAAGTTGCGCGATCAATTGTCACCTGTCGCTCTTGCATGGCCTCCAGAAGGGCCGATTGTGTTTTGGCGGGGGCACGGTTGATTTCGTCTGCCAGCAGGAAATTCGTGAAAATCGGCCCGCGCACCAGCCGGAATTCCTGCGTCTTCAGATCGAAAATACTCGTGCCGGTGATATCGGCGGGCATCAAGTCAGGTGTGAATTGAATCCGCTGAAATTCGCCGGCGACCGCCCGCGCCAGCGCCTTCACCAGCAGCGTCTTCCCGACGCCGGGAACGCCTTCGATCAGCGCGTGTCCGCCAGCGAGCAGGGTTACGAGAGCGAGATCGATGGCTTGGTTTTGGCCGACAATCACGCGACTCAGCGCTTCTCGAACGCGGCGAGCACCGCTTGTGATCATCGCGAACGCCGCCGGCGATGCCGTTTCTGCGGGTGTAGACTCTGTCTTCGCCTCCGAACCCATGAAAGGTTTCTCGCTCATGCGAACCGTGCCTCCTCAGAATCCTTTCTTCGGTGAAGATCTGGAACCGTCAGGCGCACCAGGGTTGGCGCGAGCCAGACCTCTAGCGGACGCGCGTCGCTCCGCAACCAACTGGCTTAACTGCCTGTAGCCGGCTAGAGGAGGCTGCGCCAGCGCCGCGCGCAGCCGCGGCCCGCTCTGCGGATCTGCAGAAATAGCCTGCGCATCCTGCGGCGAGCACCGGCGGAACTCTTCCCAGCAGTGCCCAACTACCTGTTCTGTTGCAATGCTGCGCTGGAGCAGGCGTCGTCCGGCCACTCCGGCGCCTTCGCTTTGACGCATGATATGTGCGTCCCGATCGCGGGTCGGGCGTCGCACTAAATCGCCGCTCACGCTCCAAAGCAGGGCCAGCAAAGTCGCCCAGAAAAGTAGCAGCGCGGCCTGCAGCCGGTATCTTTGCACCAGCCAAAGTACCCCCTCACCCTGGTGCAGTCCATGTAACGTTTCGTCCACCCAAACCACCGGCCGCCCCCCCGCGAGAAACTCCAGCAGCGCCGGATTTGGATGCGTCTTGATGGCTTCGTTCAACAAAAACGATTGTTGGCTTGCAGCGATCAGTTGGCCACTTCCAACTCTACGCATCGCCATAAAGACATGCATAGATGAGTCAGCCTCTGCTTTGGCGTCCGCGGGCCCCGAGTAAAGGACGGTCCATGCAGCGTTTGTCTTGAGCCACGGTGCATCGGCGGCGAGATACATCTTCTCGCTGCCCGCTGGCATCGCGCCGGGATCGGGAGAGATCCAAGTTGGTCCGGACTCACGTGGAGTCGGGTTCCACTTGTTTTCGACCTCCCAACCTTGAGACTCGGACTTTAGTTTCCAAGCGGGATCGACCAACACGACGCGCCCCCCGCGCGCAAGAAAATCTTCTACTCGTCTGCCAAACTTCTCCCCGCTCGGCACTCTTCCGCTCTCCATCCTCCGATCGAAAAAGTGGCCGCCGATAAAGAATGCGGTTGTGCTCAACGCGTTCTCATCGGACAGGGAGTCTTCATCCTGGCTGCGCTTCACTTGGTACCCAGCGCGCCCATAGGAATCGAATAACAGGCTGGTGCCATAGGGGTCCTCGCGTAAGCTGGATCCCATATCGCTCGTATTCGACTGGTTCTGACGCGCCATGAGCAGCAGAATCGAGAATACAGCCGCAAAAATCCCAGCGGCCAGCAACGGACCTCGCCAATTGAGCATGATGCCTTCGCCCGACGTGTTGTCAAACATGGTTGAGGAACTCCCGCTGATTTTGGCGATACATGGTGACCGCCTGTGGCGTCACCGCATGAGACCCGTACCAGACGCGATCGAACTGCCGCAGGCTGCCGCGTAGTTTTTCAGGGATTTCCGTCCGCGCCTGCATCGCCGCCTGCGGACGCCGGCGCCACCGGCGCGTAAACTCATCGAAATATTCGCGATTCGTACGATCGCGGCGAATCGTCAGCCATTGGCGCTGCGCCAATCCCGCAAGCAAACCCAAGTACGCCGCGCGCAGCGCGAAGCGCAGTTCGCCTTCCCTTTCCAGTCGGCTTGCCAGCGCGAACCATTCGTCCTCAGAGCACTCACTCGCCACGGCACTGTCGCTCATATCAGGAATCGGCGCGACTGCGAGCGGGATGGAAAGCGATGCCGTATCCCGTCGTTGCCGCAACCAAAAGAGCACGCCTGCCACCGTGACAGTCAAAATCGCGACTAGCGTTAGCCACAATCGCAGGTCCTTGAGTTGCCAGCCGGGCTTCTCGCTTCCGCGCGACAGGGTCAACCCGCGGGGCCACAGTTTGCGAAGAAAATTCCACAGCGTATTCCAAGCATGCTCGAGACTGTGCCCGATCTTGACCAGCAGCTTGTCAAACCAGCTGGGCGGACTCGGGTGCTCGGCATCGTGCCAGCGATAAATGGCCCGCTGTGACTCTTGATCCAGGGCTTGGCGCAATCTTTGAATCCGCGCCTCACGATCAGAAATGCCTGGCGTCTCCGTCGTGCCTCGAACTGGCGGGACCTGCGCTGCGCGCGCGGTCGCCGTCAGGGAAGCCCCAGCCAGAATCGCAGCCATCACGAACAACGCACCGGTCACCACTCTGCCTCCAGTCGCGTTGGATGCAATCATCTGCGCCTTCTTTTCCTGTTCGCGGGGCAGGCTCGCCAGCAGCCCACGCAGGTCGTCTCCTTCGCGCCTCGACCGCAAGTGCTGATAAACCACAGCGAACGTACATTTAACGATAGGATCAAGCGCCAACCATGCGCCCGCGAACAACGAAAGCCAGAACGCAGAACTTTGGACCAGCGCGTAGACTCCCATTTGTGTAGATAGAAAGGTATTCACTCCGAAAATCGAGTGCAGAAGCTGCGGTAGTACCATCGCCAGGATGAGACCATTCAGCCACAAGGCACTCCAGAGAGGAATGAGCATCAGGAAGAGGAGCAAGCCACCGCCGAACCATTGACTCGCGAGTGCCAGGCAGCCGGTAAACGAATGCCTCTCGGCGCCATCCTCTTGCGCCTCAAGGCTGGCGAATTGTCCTGCGCTGTAGAACCACGACGCCCCCGCGATACTTGGCAGTGTGATCAACGCGCCGGCACTCAGCATGATCTTCCATGCAAGCAGACGTGCCACCGCCGCTGCTTGAGCGGCTGCGCCTGTAAGTTTCGATATCGGCGTGCTGAACGCCCGCTCGCGAACGTGTTGCATGTAGCTGCCGACCATCCACACGCGCAAAAGGTACCCCCCCGCGAGCAGCGCCGCCTCTGTCAGCAACCCTCCGTCTGATATCCGAATCTGCCCGTTGGCCACCCACATCGGAATGAAACAAAGGACGAACGGCGCGGTGCCGATGTAATAGCGCCACGCCTCCCGCCCGAATGTTGACCGAAACAGTGCAAATCCGCGTTCCAGTGCTTCCAGCGGGCTGAGCCGGTTTCGGCGGGCGCGCGCAGTCGCCAGGTGTGCACGTTGCGAGGCGTAGGGAGCCAGCGCAGCTTCACTCATGGCTTTGCCTGGGCAGCCGGTCTTCGACAATGCGGCCGAGGTCCAGATGCTGTTCCGGTGTATTCATTCGCCAACGCAATAAACCAAAGAAAAGCGCCGCCAGACTGGTAAGAGCGGTGAGTCCGATCACGACTTCTCGGAACCAACGGGCCAGAGACGCCTTCGGCGCGGGCGGACGCGCTAACCGACGCAAACACGGTGGGCAGGCGAGCTTTCCCTCTTCGTCCGTCACGCACTCGCGGCAGAAGGTTCCTCCGCAGTGTGGGCACCTAGCCGCCGCCTCCCGCAGCGGATGAAACAAGCAGCGAGCATGGCGCAAGCTCGTCGCGGAGGGTCTGTGGAGGGGTGCGGCTGTTTTCTCAGGAGCCATTCGTCGGTGTCGCGGCCGCGATGGATGCGGTCGCCGATGCTTCGGCCCTCGTTTGAAGGCGGGGGTCCGCCGGTGAGGCAATGCTAGCGGGAGCGGCCGGTTGCTCAATCACGCCGCGAGCGGCGCGAACCGCCGCATCAATTTTAGCGAGGATCTTATGTGCGCGGCGCGTTCGCTTCACCAGCGGCAAGTCAATGGTTGCTCCCGTAGTGCGAATCCGTGACCTGGCCGTCGGCCCAAGTGCTAGTTCCAACCCCACCCACGCGAGTGCCACGCCGCAAAAAATCGCGCCAGCGGTGGAATTCACCCACTGCCAGAGGGCGACACCGAGCGCTGCAAGCAGCCCCGCGGGGATAATCAGGCGCCATAGCCACAGACGGCTGGGCCAGACCATAATACATTCCAAATCACGCAAATAGAATCGCCGGTACTCGACCGCGTACATCATGCGCTTCGCCGCGAGCAAACAGTCATCGTTCAGATACCACCTTGTCCCGCCAGTCAGACTGCCAACGCGCGAAATTTTGCGGAAGCCACTTCTCAATCAATGCCTCCCCGCCATCCAACGCACCAAGAATGGCATGGCGATCAATAGCGGTAGCCAGACGAAGCCTGCATAGGCAACCCAGAAACGCCACCCAGACCGCGGAATCAGGTACGAACGCGGCGCCTTCCCATACTTCACGTGCAGGACAATCACGGCCGGAAGCGCGGCTACAATTACGGGCCAAAAGAGAATCCAAACCCACCCGACTGTCAATGCAATGGAATCATAGAGCACATCGCGATACCGCCATTCCGCCTTGCCAGCCTCTGCACCAGAATCGCCGCGCCCACGCTCGAAGCATGTGGGGCAAACGTGCTCCGCTCCCAACTGCAAATCACAGAGCGCGCACACGAATCGGCCGCACCGCTGGCAGCAGGCCTGAAACGCCTTTTCCGGATGAAAAAAGCAGGTCGCCTGGTCCGAAAGCGCCGACACTGCATTGGTATTCTGGCGAACAATCGGCCAGACGCGGATCTGCAGCCACTTCTGGCAGTAGGGACAACTTTGCCATCGTGAATCGGCCGGTATGTCCTGTAAACAGTGAGGACAGGCTACTGCCGCAGGTCCAATAGGAGATGACGTCGGGTCATCGCTTGCGGAAAAGCCCGCCGGGCCAGAGGCGGTACTGAAAGGATTGATACTAAGGTTCACGCTACACTCTGTTTATATATCACCCTCGTGTCACACACCCGATCATGCAAGGCTCGCTTCTCGTCGTCCACTCCCAACATGATTGAGCTAACCAGCATGAGGACGGTGTTTATGTAGGGAATGCCGCTGGTAACAACATTCCACATGAAGAACCGCCCAAAGCATATGCCCCAACTCAAAGTGTGGCCGTCGGATCGGATGACCTTTAGCCCGCAGGCTATCTTGCCGAGGGTTGCACTGCGATACTTCAGCATCAGAATCTCGTAGCAAGCTCCCGCGAGAAAAAACACCAAAAAGAAAGTGATAAAACCGAAAGCTGCAAACACCGGATTGGTCGCGCTGGGTGCGTTGCCTGCTTGCCGGCCCGCGCGGATCAGACTTGGTATGAACAAAAGGGCGAAGATCAGGATGGGAACCGTGAAAATAAGCCCGTCAATGAAGCGCGCGCCGAAACGAATCCAGAATCCGCCGTAACGCCACGCGAGTGGAGATGCCCCAGCAGCGCCGCTCGCCATTACTCGGCTCAGAAACGCCGGCTTGCACTCGGCGCACACCCAATTCCCCGCGATTTGCACCAAATCCGAGTGCGCGAACGCCCGTCCGCATTGGGAACACACTAATACTGTTTCCACCGGGGCTTCTGGACTCATTGAGTATCCTCCCTCGCGTGCAAAGTCGCACTAAGCCTAGCGCAAGCGGCTCGCCAAGCCAAGTACCAGTATCTAGCCCCAAAGGCCATGACCCTCGCGATGCCGCTGATACAGTGCAAACGTGGATAGCTCTCTTCAGCCTGAGGCCTAGCCTGCGACCACGCTCAAGTTATCACTCGGCCTGCTCGAAGAGTGTTGAGATATAGATCGAGCGGGGTCGAACCCTGTTCGGCCGCGTGGGAATAGCATTCGAATCAGTGTTGCAATTGTCCAAGGTGCTGTGGAACTGGCGGCTGCATACTCCATACCCAACCGATGAAGACTGGGTCTTCGCCAGTCCGCACAGTGGAGGCAAACTGCCGTACTGGCCAGGTTCGCTTTACAAGACGCACTTGCAACCGGCGGCGAAAGAAGTCGGAATCGTGGGTCATTTCGGTTGGCACACATTCCGGCATACGTACGCGACGCTCCTTAAGGGGAACGGCGAGGATGTGAAGGTTGTGCAAGAGCTAATGCGGCACGCAAACATCTCGGTCACTCTGAACGTTTACGCGCAAGCCATCACGCAAACGAAACGAGACGCGCAGAGCCGAGTTGTGAGTTTGCTGCTCGACAAAAACGAAGAAAAACCAAGCACCGAGGCTTATCGGACTGTAACGGACCTACAAAATTCTGGAGGGGATTTGCAAGTGGTTGATAAGGTTGGCGTCCCAGAC
>DATFNR010000015.1:0-30102 GCA_035266285.1 Candidatus Sulfotelmatobacter sp. | reverse complement strand
GATCGTTCCCCAGCCTGCGGAGAGAACTTTCTGTATCTGGTCGGGGCGGAAAAACACGTCGGTCGCGTTGCTGGGCACACGGTCCACGGTCGAGCCCAAAGCGCGGATGGGGCTGAACTTGTTCACCACATGGGAGGGCGTGGCGTCGACGACGACGGTTTGCGCGGCAGCAGCGCACGGCAAGGCTCCCAGAAGAGCTGCGAATTGGAGGATGATGGCGTTACGCTTCTTCATACAAATGCCTCGATGCTTCTCCGGCTCTGCCTAAGAGTGATACATCAACCGCGTGGAGCTTTCCACGAATCCAAAATAGATTTTCATGGAATGAAACTGCGATTGATAGGGAAATCGACAGCGCCGGGTGCCTTTGTATAATTTTTCAGCTCCTCTGGTTTCGATTTCCACGCCAGCTGGCGAAGGATGTTCCCATGCTGCTCAGAGTTTTCCCTGACAAAGTATCGCTGGGCCGCGCCGCCGCAGACCAGGCTGCCGGCGCGATTCGGCGCGCCATCGCAGATCGGGGCCAAGCGCGCATCATCGCCGCGACCGCAGCTTCCCAACTCGAATTCCTGGATGCGCTCACCAAGGCTGGGGGAATCGATTGGTCGAAAGTGGAAGCGTTTCATCTCGACGAATACGTCGGGCTTCCCATCACGCATCCGGGCAGCTTTCGCAAGATGCTGATGGAGCAACTCGTAAACAAGACTGGGATCACCAACTATCATCTGCTCGACGGCGACACTGCCAATCCCAGCGCTGTGGTGCGCGAGGCATCGAAGGCCCTGTCTTCCGCACCTGTTGACATAGCATTTCTGGGCATCGGAGAGAACGGGCACATCGCTTTCAACGACCCGCCCGCTGATTTCGATACTGAAGACCCCTACATCATCGTGGAACTCGACGAGGCCTGCCGGCGGCAGCAGGTGGGCGAAGCGTGGTTTTCCGACATTTCGCAAGTTCCGAAGCGAGCACTTTCGATGTCGGCGCGGCAGATTCTCAAGGCCAAGGAGATCCTGGCTGTGGTTCCCGACAAGCGCAAGGCGCAAGCGATCAAGGCGTGCTTCGAGGGAGAGATCAGCCCCATGGCGCCGGCATCGATTCTGCGCAGACATTCGAATGCAACGGTCTATGTGGACACCAATTCCGCTTCCCTGCTGAGTCCTCGGCTGCTGACACCGTTGATGGAGGAATCGCAGGTCACGGTCGGTCCGTAGCAGTTTCCGGGTTTTGCGGAAGCAGCCTCCGGGTGGGATCTACAATCAACCAACACCCCGCTCCGACCAGACACAGCGCAGCCGCCGTCAGGAAAGAAGCGGTCCAGTTGAATTGCGCGGCGATCCAGGGAGTCAGAGCAGTCGTAAGCGCCGCTCCCACCTGATTGCCCGTATTCATGAATCCGGAGACGAAGCCGGAGGACTCCCCGGCGATGTCGGCCGTCACTGACCAGAACGAACTCTGGGAGAGATACAGTGCTCCGGCGCCTCCAGCGAGCACCACGCTGGCTATACGCGCGCTGTGCACCTGAGCGCCGAACAAAATAAAGACGCCGGCCAGGAAGATACCCAGGACTGCTATTCCGCAGCGCCCGACGCGAGGACCGCGCCATTTCGTCAGGCGGTCGTTGATGGTCCCGCCCAGCAGGCAGCCGATGAGCATGGCGATGAAAGGCAGCGTCGAGTAGAAGGCGCTGGCCTTCAGATCCAGCCCGCGCACTCGTGCCAGGTACGGGTAGAACCAATTGAAGAAGATCCATGCGACGTATCCGTAGCAGAAATAACTCAGCGTGACCGCCCAGACTTCACGGCTCCTGGCGACGCGTGCCCAGGAGACAGCAGCCCGGCGCGGGCCCGGGTGCGTCGACTCGTCCTGTGGATGGCCGAGAGTCAGACCGGACCGGATGGTCGTGAGTTCGGAGGCGGAGACGTCGGGATGCTGGGCCGGATCGTCCCGCGCAGCGATGTACCAGAGTCCTCCCGCGAAAAGACCGATCACCGCGCACACCCAGAACGACGAGCGCCAGCCGTAGCGCAGCATCAGATAGGTGACGAACGGGGGCGTGAAGCTGCCGCCGGCCCCGACTCCGGCAAAAATCCAGCCGTTCGCCTTGCCACGCTCAGAGACCGGAATCCAGCGTGCCAGGAACTGATTGGCAGAGGGATAGATAACCGCTTCGCCAGCGCCCAGAAGGAAGCGCACCGCCATGAACAGGAACAGAGCGCCACGGATGCGCCCTGGCACGAGCGCGGTCAACGCAGTGAACACTCCCCACCAGAGCACGCCCGCAGTCAGCACCCGCCGCGGTCCGAAGCGCTCCGCCAGGCGGCCGCCCACGGTTTGAAACAAGCCATAACCGACCAGCATCGCGCTGAACACCTTGCCCAGCTGCACGTGATTGAGGTGGTAAGCATCCTCGATGAATCCGCCCGCGATGGAAATGTTGACGCGGTCGAGGTAAGAGACTGCGCTGAGGACAAACAGGCAGAAGACCAGAAACCAGCGCACGCGAGTTGTTTGGGCGGCGTTCAGAAGTCCTCAGTAGCAGCTACGCGGAATGCTCCCGCAGAATGCGGCTGATCTGTTCGGCGACGATTTTATCCTCGCCGGGCTGGAGCATGAACGAGTTCATGGCCAATCCAGGCCTGTCTTCGCCACCGCCTACGACGATCGACGGCTTCGAGGCGCGCAGCGCCTTCGAGGCTTGTTGAGGCGTGAGCGAAATCCTGGAATCCCACGTGATGTGCATGTGAGGGACATGATTGGCAATCTCGGGAGTGAAGAACGACGTGCTCACGCCTGCGACTTTCGTGAGCTCGCGCGAGATGAGGTCCAGTCGATCCTGCCACTCTTTAGCCAGCGCGTCGTGATCTTCGCGCAGATAAATCTCGAGCGCCTTCACCATTCCGATGATTTCCTCTTTACCGACTTTCTGGCTGCGCCCCAGCGTGTCCTCGTGCGGGCTGTTATTGAGCAGCGCATTGGCGACCAGATCTTTGCGGCCTACCAGCAAACCGGCGCATTGCGGGCCGCGCATCGCCTTGCCGCCGCTGAACGTTACCAGGTCGTAGCCCATGTTGGTGTAGTCCCAGAGATGTGAAACCGGAGGCGTGTCGGCGGCGGCATCGTTCATGCAGGGCAGGTTGTACTGCCTGGCTAACTTGGCCCATTCGTCGACTTTGATCTGGCCGGCGGCATTGGCAAAATTCGTGAAGTGCATCATCGCCGTACGGTCATTCACGGCCTGCCGCAGCTGCTCCCGGGTTTCGATCTCGATCAGCTTGATTCCGGTCGAGCGCAATTGGTGGTCGAAAGGATTGCGATGCGACTTTTGGATGATGACTTCCGATTTCATGCCGGTCAGGTCGGGGAGTTGGCGGATCAACGCCTCGTTATCACCAGTGAGAATGCCGGCCAAGCCGGACTGAATGGCTGCGGCTGCGCCCGAGGTCACGAGCGCGGTGTAGCCTTCCGGCAGCTTCAGCATTTCCGCGATCCGTTTGCCGGCGGCGACCTCCAGCTCGGGAATGCTCACGAAATGCCGCCCCGCCATGGCCATGACCGCTTCGAGTTCGGGACGAAGCAGGGAGCCCCCGAGCATGGTCATGGTGCCTTCGCAGTTGATCACGGTGGTGAGGCCAAGTTCGTCATAGGGATTGCCGGTGTGTCCGAAACCGTTGACCTCAGCACTGGCTCCGGATGCGGACTTGGCCGACGAGTAGAGCTTGCGTGGCGCAAACACCGCGGCCACAGCTGTCATGGCCGTGCCTAGAAAGCCGCGCCGGTTCCAATTCGAACGGAATCGCATGAGATTCTCCTTTTCCCGATCCAAGTCCCTGCCGCCAAGTTGGCTCGCTGGCAACCCTTTCGCTCAGGGCAAAGAAAAACTGAAAATGTCGCTGCCGGCTGCGATGGCGACATATTGCTTTGTCCCAATCGCGTAGGTCATCGGGGACGCGCTCATATCCTGGCCAATGTTGAAATGCCACAGCGGCTTGCCGGTTTGCGCATCGACTGCCTCGAACGATCCTGAATCGTCCCCGAAGAAAACCAGGCCTCCGGCAGTGCTCATCGTGCCGCCCGAGGAATGACCGCGACCGGTCTGGGGGTATTTCCACGAAAACGCGCCCGTGTCGAGGCTGTAAGCGAGCAGACTCTTCTGCGAAGTCTCGCTAGGAATGCGCTTCACTCCCGTGGAGTAGTACTCCTTGCCCTCCTGGAAGGCTGGCGTCGGTTGCGAGTAGAACGTCTCACACTCTTCCAACGCCAGGAAGTAAACCATGTGAGTCGATTCGTTGTATGAAGGCGCGTACCAGTTTGTGGCGCCAGAATAGCCGGGACATACACGCGTACCGGCGGGCGCCGGCCGGATGCCGGTACGAATCGGCCGGCCGGTTGCGTCGATCCCCTTCGCCCAGTTCAGCTTCTCGACAAACGGAATCGCTGAAAGAAATTTCCCGTTGGTGCGATCGAGCACGTAGAGGTAGCCATTGCGGTTCGCCTGCACCAGCAGTTTTCGGGGCTCGCTTCTGTAGGCGGCGTCGATCAGCATGGGCGTTTCGACAGCGTCGTAGTCAAACAGGTCATGCGGCGTGAACTGGAAATACCACTTCAGCCTGCCGGTGTCCGCATCCAGGGCGAGGACGCAATCGGTGTAGAGATCGTCTCCGGGACGTACGTCATCGTTGAAATCCGGCGCCGGATTGCTGGTTCCCCAAAACACCAGGTTCAGTGCTGGATCGTAGGTGCCGGGCATCCATGTAGTCCCGCCGCCGTGCAGGTATGCCTTGCCCGGCCAGCTGGCGGAACCGAATTCACCCGGACTGGGGATGGTCCAGAATCGCCAAGCCAGCATCCCGGTCGCGGCGTCGTAGGCCGCAACAAAGCCGCGCACGCCGTCATCGCCACCTGAGGTTCCGACCAGAACTTTGTCTTTCACCACCAGCGGGGCGCTGGTGGCGCCGTAGTTCTTGTTCCAGTCGGCGTAGGCAACATCCCAGACCTGATTGCCAGAGCGAGCGTCAAGACAAAGCAGGTGGGCGTTATCGGTTTCCATGTAGACACGATCCCGCCACACGGCGACGCCGCGATTTAAATGTCTTGAAGCATCGTCGATCAATCCTTCGCTTGGCGGGCGCGAGTGGTGCCACACCACTCGCCCTGTAGCCGCGTCGAGAGCGAAGGCATCGTTGGCTGCAGTCACGAACATCATTCCGTTCACCACCACAGGTGTGTTCTCCAGCCAATTCGAGGTCTGCGGATGGAAAACCCATTCCGCGCGAAGTCCAGCCACCGTCGCAGGAGTCAGCTGCGCGAGGCTGCTGTAGCGCCGCCCGGAATCGTCTCCGTGATAGGAAATCCAGTTCGCGCCCGGAGGCTGCGTCAGCAGGTCCTCCGCCTGGACATCGATCTTGAGTGCGCCGGACTCGCGCCCTGCAGCGGTTGCCAGACAGCTGAAGAACGCGAGGCTGTACACCGCGAGCCACCTGTTCACAGGAAATTCCCCGGCCACGCTCGAAACTCAGAGAGTGGCTTTCGCAAGTTTCGCCTCCGCCAGACCCTTAGCATCGATGTGGGAGCGGGCAGGGGAATCTGCGGCCGCCTGATAGCCGAGTTCCCGCGAAATCTGCAGTCCGGCGGCTTGAATCATCGGAGCCAGTTGACGCACGCGCGTCACCGGCATGCGCACCACCGGAGCCGTAATGCTGAGACTGGAGTGCACATCACCGGCGTGGTCCCAGATGGGCGCGGCAATACATCGAATGTGCATCTCGTGCTCTTCCATATCGCAGGCGTAGCCGTTCTTGCGGACGCGATACAATTCCGTTTTCAGCTCCTGCAAGCTGCCCACCGTGTTCGGCGTCAGCCGCCGTATCTCAAGTTCTTGCACCAGGCGATCCCGCTCCTCCACGGGCAGGTACGCCAGCATCACTTTGCCCACGGCCGTGCAATACAGCGGCACCGATGCACCGATGCGCGAGTGAATGCGCAACGGCTCGGGGGAATCCAGTTTCTCCACGTAGACCGCCGACAGGCCGTGCCGGACCGTGAGGTGAATGGTTTCCCGCGTCTGCTGGTTCAGTTCCCGCAGGAAAGGAAGGCTCTGACGGCGAATGTCGAGTTGGCCCACGGCCGCCTGACCGATGGCGAAACACGCAACGCCCAGGTGATAGCTGCCGTCTCCATCGCAGCTCAGAAATCCGGCGCTTACCAGGTTGGCCAGAAAGCGATGCACCGTGCTGACCGGCAGTCGCGACTGAACCGCGACCTGCTTGGCAGTCAGGCCCAGGGGAGACTGGCTGAAAAGCTGCAACAGCCGCAGCCCTCGTTGCAGAGCGGTGATGCCGTAAGTGCGCTTAGGGCGAGCCAACATGTCACTACTCTCTAGAATGAAAGTGTGAATTATCTGATGAAAGTTGGGTTTTCCGCAAGACCTTAGACCTAGATGCGGCCGAATTTTTTCACTGCCGCTACGATCGAGCGTAGTTGCTCGATGACGGGGTACATGGAGTGCTCTTTGAAATCCATCTGCTGCGCCACCGCCAGGACATTCTGAGCCTCTGCCCGAGGCACCACGGCAACGCCATCGCTGTCGGCCACCACAATGTCCCCGGGACTGACCGGAACGCCGTTGCACACCAGGGGAATCTGCGAGCCGGCAAAGCGATAGTGGTGCACCGACGTGGAAGGGACAATTCCCGTCGCGAACACGGGAAAACCGATCTTGCGCAGGTAGGCCACATCACGGACTCCACCGTCGATCACGGCTCCGGCGTAGCCTCGCGCCGCCATCGCCGTGCCCATGAGGCCGCCCATTCCGGCGATGTCTTCGCCGTCTTCCACGACCATCACGTAGACCGAATCCGTCGATCCCTGGTCGACGGCTTCCAGCATTCCCGTCAGGGCTTCCGGATCCTTGTTGCCTTCGTCTTTCTTGAGCTGCACGGTGCGCGCGAAGCCGGCGAACTTAGCGGTGAAGATCGGCTGCATGCGATGACTCATATACATGCGCTTGCCGGTGATCTGCTCAAGCGCGTCGGAGACCGAGGCCACTTCGACGCGGCGGAATTGCGCAATCAAATCGGCATCGGACGACGCTGATGCAGTTCCTGCGGGCGACTGTGCACGAACCAGAAACGCTTCGCCGGCAACTGCAAACGTCAGGCCCAGCGCGCCAACTGTCGCGATGGCTGCAAGGCGCTTCGTCCACTTGTAGGAGTTGTCCATTTGATCCTCCGCGTTGTATATATGTCGGGGACTGTACCATCGTTTGTTCGCGGCTGGAAGAGGAAGCCGCAAACATCAGACGTCGAAGCGCTCCATCATCTCGGGAGAAAAGCGATATGCGACGCAACATCATGCGGTTGTCTGGATTAGTTCTGGGCATTGCGTTTGCCCTGGCGATGGGCGCACAAGCGAGCCACGCTCAGGAGCGGAAGGCAATCAGCCTCTCACCCGCTAAGGACCTGCCCTTCAGCGATGGAGTGATTGTCGGGAACACACTCTACATCGCCGGACAGGAAGGCAGCGACGATGCGGGCAAGTTGGCCGCGGGCGGCATTAGCCCAGAGACCAAGGCCGCTCTCAACAACGTCGAGAAAGTGTTGAAAGCGGCGGGATTCGAGTGGAAAGATGTGGTCTCGGTCACGGTGTACCTGGCCGACATTCACGACTTCGGTGAAATGAACAAGGTTTACAAAGGCGTCCTTCCTGATCCGAAGCCGGCGCGCGCGACCATTCAGGCGGCAGCCCTGGTGAATGACGCCAGGATTGAAATTTCGGCGATCGCGGTGAGGGAAAAGTAGACGATCCGTGCTTGTGAGCAAGCAATGCCCTCTGACAGTGGATCGCCCTGTTTTGGCTTCCACTTGCTGTAGAACAAGAGAATGGATATTTTCCTCTGATGGAACGCCGCGATCCGGAATCCGGTTTTCACCACGTGAAAGAGAAACCAACACTGTCGGCAGTCTCCTATCTCCGCGTTGCCAGTGCGGCAGTTTTCATTCTTCTGCTGGTTCAATCGTTTTCCATCGGGACTCTGCGAGCGCAAGAAGGCACGAACAACGACCCGGGCAAGAGGTCATCCGCCGGAAAACAAGTTTTTGCAGGCCGCTGTGCTGGATGTCACGGGCTGGATGGCCGCGGTGGCGAACGGGCGCCCAACATCGCAGGCAGCGCAAAGCTGCGGCGGGGACCCGACTCTCAGATTTCCAGCGTCATTGCAAACGGAATCCCAGGAACCGGCATGCCGGCCTTTCCCTCGCTGGCTCCATCGCAGGTCGCCGCCGTGGTTGCCTATGTGCGCGTCTTGCAGGGAACGTTGGCTACCGCCAAACTTCCCGGCGATCCGGAGCGCGGCAAGGAAGTCTTCTTTGGGAAGGGCGAGTGCGCTACCTGTCACACGATCTCGGGTAAAGGCGGATTTCTCGGTCCAGATCTTTCCGCCTATGGCGCGGGAACTCCGGCAAAAACAGTCCTCGACGCAATCCTCAGGCCCACGCGGACTGCTCCGCCGGGATACCGGTCGGCGGTAGCGACAACCAGCGACGGCGTGCGCTTTGAGGGCATTGTTCGCAACGAAGACAATTTCTCCGTGCAGATTCAGACCTCCGACGGTAGTTTTCATTTCCTGCAGAAGTCCGACGTGCAGAAGTTGGAGTATTCGAACCAGTCCACCATGCCGACAGACTATGGTGCCCGGCTCAGCCACAATGAGATCAACGATCTCGCGAGCTATCTGATGACTGCGGGTTCCGCACCCAAAGAGGCACGTTCCAAGGGCGGTGCGGGCGCGCACCGATGAGATTTTTCCGCAAGATCGTTGTGCGCTGCGTCGTGATGGCCTGTCTCGTCGTAGGTGCAGCGGGCCAGGCTTCGCGTCATTTCGAACTGCAAGCCCTTTCCCCATTGTTCTGGGACCTTGTCGATCGCAATGCGAGCCTCAAGACGGTTGCGACCGGCTTTGGTTTCACGGAAGGCTCGGTGTGGGATGAGGCTGGATTCCTGTATGTGAGCGACGAAACCCTCAACAAAATCTTCCGCGTTTATCCGGGCGGGAAGAAAGAGGAAGTCATCGCTCTTGGCGACCCCGACGGCAACACCTTCGATCGAGAACACCGCTTGATCGACTGTGCCAGCGTGTTGCGAGCGATTATCGCGGTCACTCCTGACGGAAAATATACGATTCTTGCCGAGCGCTATCAGGGGCACCGTTTTAACAGTCCGAACGATGTAGTCGTGGGGCCGGATGGTGCGCTGTATTTCACCGATCCAACTCTGGATCTGGTCGCGGGCGAGAAGCAGGAGATTCCGTTCCAGGGGGTTTATCGTCTGGACGAGAAGGGCAACGTGCGATTGCTCACTCAGGATTTAACGCAGCCCAATGGCCTGGCTTTTTCGCCGGATAGCAAGCATTTCTACGTCGACGACAGCGCGCAGCGGAACATCCGCATTTATGATGTGTCACCGGATGGCACGCTCCTCCATGGGCGAATTTTCGGCGAAGAACCGGGCGGTAAGCACGAGGGCGTGCCCGATGGAATGAAAGTAGACAGGGCCGGGAACTTGTTCGTGACTGGACCAAAGGGCATTTGGGTCTGGGACGCAAACGGAAACCACCTGGGAACGATCGCTCTGCCGGAGCAACCCGCAAATCTGGCGTGGGGTGACAAGGACTATCGCACGCTCTATATCACGGCCACGACTTCGGTGTATCGGCTGGTGATGAAGACCCAGGGCTTCGTCCCCTATCCGCAGCACTGACGCCAGCGCAGATCTACAACGAGATCCCTCTCTTCCACGGGATAAAGTCGTCCTGCGCCAGCAGTTCAGCCTTGGTGTGGATTTCTCCGCTGGCCACCTGCACGACCAAGTCGAGAATGGATTGACCAATCTCCTCGACCGAGCTTTCTCCCCGCACGATCGGGCCAGCGTCGACGTCGATAATGTCTGGCATACGCCGCGCCAGTTCACTGTTGCTGGAGATCTTCACGACCGGAGCAATAGGATTACCTGTCGGCGTGCCAAGCCCGGTTGTAAACAGAACAACGTTCGCACCCGCGCCGACCTGTGCCGTCACGGCTTCGACGTCGTTACCTGGCGTGCAGAGGAGGTTCAGGCCAGATGCGGTGGCATATTCCGGATAGTCCAGAACGGCGGTGATGGGTGACGTCCCGCCCTTCCTGGCTGCGCCGGCCGACTTCATTGCGTCGGTGATGAGACCGTCGCGAATATTGCCCGGCGAGGGATTCATCTCCAGCGCGGAACCGACCGCCTTCGCACGCTCGGCATAGGCGCGCATGAGCCCGACGAACCTGTCTTCATCCTGCTTCCGCAGACAACGGTCGATGAGCGACTGCTCCACTCCGCAGAGTTCCGGAAATTCCGCCAGCAGCGTCTTGCCACCCAGAGCGGCGATCAGATCCGCAACATGGCCGACCGCAGGATTTGCTGAGATACCGGAGAAGCCGTCGGAACCGCCGCACTTGAGGCCGACGGTGAGGTGCGACAGCGGCGTGGGCGTTCGGGTGGCCTGGGTCGCTGCGACGAGTCCGAGGAAGGTCTCACGAAGCGCCTGCGAAAGCATGGCTGATTCCGTTCCGCTCGCCTGCTGGTCGAAGATCAGGAGCTGCTTGTTCAGGTTTGGATTGCGTTTTTCGAGTTCATGGCGAAGGATGGCCACCTGCGCGTTCTGGCAGCCGAGGCTCAGAATGGTTGCCCCGGCCACGTTGGGATGGTGAATGTAGCCCGCGAGAAGACCGCACAACGAGGTGGCATCCTCGCGCGTGCCGCCACAGCCGCCGCTGTGCAGCAGGAATTTGATGCCGTCGATATTTCGGAAAACCGGCTGGCGATCGGCAAGTGCGAAATGCTCGCGCGCGGCGCCGTGGCGAATATCTTCCAGTTTGCCGTCGCCGAGCAGGCGAACCAGTTCGGCAACTTCGCGACGGTATCGCGGCGGTGGGGCGAATCCGAGTTCTTCCTCAAATGCTTGCTTGAGAACCGACACATTGCGGTTCTCGCAGAAAACCAGCGGAATCACCAGCCAATAGTTGCGCGTCCCGACCTGACCGTCAGAACGAACAAACCCCAGAAAGCGCCGCTGTTGCCAGCGGGCAACGGGCGGCGCTTGCCAGACATAATCCTTCGATCGAGGATGGAAGGCACCAGCGTCATGATGCGTGTTTCCCGTCGAAAGCAACTCTCCCTGGCGGATCGGCGTGACCGCTTTGCCAATCACAATCCCATACAGGATGACGGCATCCCCGGGAGCAAGACTGCGAAGCGCAAACTTGTGCTTGCAGGAAACATCGGAGCGCAAAACGCAGTGCGCACCGGAAAGATCGATCTGCTCGCCTTGCTTCAGATCAACCAATGCGATGGCAGCGTTATCTTCGGGATGGATTCGAAGATATCGTTTCGGCATGGTTCTATTCTCGCGGGATTCGCCAGGGGTTAGGTCGCGAGCACTTCCACTGTGTGAAAAAGTCTCTCCAAAGAGGTCGGGTAGACGACTTTCTCGCGCACGCGACAAATTCTATGCAGTATATACTGCTCGACGAAAGCACTCGAAGGATAAGGAAAGCGAGACGAAAGTCACGGCTCTGTTCCGCGAGAATGTTCAGCGTTCGCGTTCGAGGTCTGGTTGTTCGCTTCCATGTCTTCGCCACAGCAGCAGCCAATGTGAAATGAGATGGGATACGCCGGTTTGGAACTGAACGGTAAGGTCGCCGTCGTGATCGGCGGGACATCAGGCATCGGGCAGGTTGTGGCGTGTGGACTGGCCAAGGCCGGCGCCGATGTTGTCCCCACTTCGCGCCGCTCGGAGATGGTGGCGGAGGCTGCGCAGCAGATCGAGTCGCTCGGACGCCGCACTTTGCGCGTGACTTCAGATGTGACCGATCGCGCCTCGCTGGAGAGCCTTCTGCAGAAAACCGTGAGTGGGTTTGGCAAAGTCGACATCCTGATCAACGCGGCCGGTCGTACGAAGCGAACTGCGATTTTGGACGTGACGGAGAAGGAATGGACCGGGATTCTCGATACCAATCTGACTGGAGCTTTGCGGGCCGGCCAGATTTTTGGGCGGCATATGGTGGAGCGCCGCTATGGCCGGATCGTTCACATCGCCTCGCTTTCGTCGTTCGTGGCTCTCTATGAAGTGGCGGCTTATGGCGCGAGCAAAGCAGCACTGGCTTCGCTGACTCGGTCCATGGCGATCGAATGGGCCGGCTATGGCGTGTGCGTGAACGCCATCATGCCGGGAGTTTTTCGTACTGCGCTCACCAGCCCACTGCTGGATGGAACTCCGCGCGGGCAGGAATTTCTGATGCGCACGCCCATGAAGCGCTTCGGAAATTTGGAAGAACTGGTCGGCGCCGCAGTTTTTCTGGCTTCCGACGCGGCAAGCTTCGTAACCGGCACGATCCTGCAGGTGGATGGAGGATTCCTGGCCAGTGGGGTCAACCAGTAGATTGTGCTTCGCACGCTGTAGGCGCGAAGGGGCGCCAGCGGTCTGGCACTTGGAGCGAACGAGCAGTTAGTTGTATTTGAATGAATCGAAATGACAACTTCTCTGGCGATCAAACCCAGGAGCGACTGCAAGTGGGATCTGCTCACCCTCGGCGAGGTGATGCTGCGGTTCGATCCCGGGGAGCGGCGCATCTGGACCACGCGGACTTTCGAAGCCAGTGAAGGTGGCGGCGAATACAACGTGGCTCGCGGCCTGAAGCGATGCTTCGGCCTTGACACCGCCATCGTCACCGCCTTGGCAGACAATCCTGTGGGGCGCCTGGTGCAGGACCTCATCTACCAGGGTGGCGTGGATCAAGCGCTGGTGCGCTGGGTTCCGTACGATGGCGTGGGACGCGCCGCGCGCAACGGCCTGAACTTCACCGAGCGCGGCTTCGGAGTGCGCGCCGCTCTCGGCTGCTCGGACCGCGGCCATACCGCAATTTCGCAAATGGCGCCCGGCGAGATCGACTGGGAACATGTCTTCGGCTCGCTCGGGGCACGCTGGTTTCATACGGGCGGGATCTTCTGCGCGTTGTCCGCTTCCACGCCGGAAGTTGCGGTCGAAGCCATGCAGGCAGCGCGCAAGCACGGTACGGTCGTCTCCTACGACCTGAACTACCGCGACTCTCTGTGGAAAGCGAATGGAGGAAAACAACGCGCGCAGGAGATCAATCGCCGCCTCGCGCCGTACGTCGACGTGATGCTGGGCAACGAAGAAGATTTCTCGGCAGCGCTGGGCTTCGAAGTTCCGGGAATCGATCCCAACCTCACCAGCTACGAGGTCGATGCTTTCATGCAGATGATCCGCAAGGTCGTGCAGGAATTTCCTTTCAAGGTGGTCGCGACAACCTTGCGCAAGACCAAGACCGCAACTCGCAATGACTGGGGCGCCATCTGCTACCACCAGGGAGAATTCTTTCAGGCGACCGAGCGCAAAGACCTTGAGATTCTCGATCGCGTGGGCGGCGGAGACTCGTTTGCCTCCGGGTTGATTTATGGATTCCTGGAACAGAAGGGTCCGCAATGGGCGGTGGAATGTGGCGCCGCGCATGGCGCGCTGGCCATGACTACTCCAGGTGACACGACCATGGTGACTCGCGACGAGGTGTTGCGCCTCATGCAGGGAGCGGGTGCGAGGATCATGCGCTGATGACAGAAAGGGATTGCACGGCTTGAAAAAAGAAGAAGTCCGTTCCCGGATTCTGGAGATCGGAATCATCCCGGTAATTCGCGCTTCCTCGGCTGCGGAAGGCCGATTTGCTGCGGAAGCTGTGGCGCGCGGCGGGATTCCCATCGTCGAGATCACCATGACGGTACCCGGCGCTTTGCAAGTCATTGCCGATCTGGTGCGCGATCTACCCGACGTGCTCGTTGGAGCAGGGACGGTTTTGGATGCCGGCATGGCGCGCCACTGTCTGGAGGCGGGTGCGGCCTTTCTGGTTAGCCCCGGCCTCGATCTGGAAACCGTGGAGTTGGCCACCAAGCGGAAGATCGTGATGATGGCGGGAGCGCTGACTCCGACCGAGGTCATGTCGGCCTGGAAGGCGGGCGCGGATTTCGTGAAGATCTTTCCCTGTGCGCAGGTGGGCGGCCCGGCCTACATCAAGGCACTCAAGGGACCGTTTCCTCAAGTTCCCTTGGTTCCCACGGGTGGCGTGAGTGTGGAAACAGCAGCCGACTTCCTGTACGCGGGAGCGGCGGCTCTCGGTGTGGGGGGAGAATTGCTGAAAAAGGACGCACTGCAGGCGCGGCGGGATGAGGTTGTGGTGGATCTGGCCCGAAGATTTGTTCAGGTCGTACAGGAAGCACGCAAGCGGACGTGAGGTTCTCCACTGCGATTTGTCACCCTGACGGAGCAATTGAGCCAGTGAACATTCAAATCCACGAGAGTAAGACCCTGGCCCAGGCAGCGGCTGAGCAGGCGGCAACTGCGATTCGCAGTGCGGTTCGGAATCAGGGCCGGGCGCGCATTATCGCCGCGACGGGAACGTCGCAGCTCGAATTCCTTGACGCGCTGACTGCGAGCCCAGGTATCTCGTGGCCGAGCGTTGAGATGTTTCACCTGGATGAATATGTCGGCCTGCCGGCCTCGCATCCGGCGAGTTTTCGAAAGTACTTGCTGGAACGGCTGATCCGCAAGTCGGGGATCGTCAACTATCACCTGCTCGACGGCGATGCTGATCCGGTCGCAGTCGCTCGCCGCGTGGGCGAGGAATTGAACGCTGCGCCGGTTGACGTCGCGTTTGTCGGCATCGGAGAAAATGGCCATCTTGCGTTCAACGACCCGCCGGCAGATTTCCAGACGGAAACGCCGTTCCTGATCGTGGAACTCGACGAAGCGTGCCGCCGCCAGCAAGTCGGCGAAGGGTGGTTTGCGAATCTCTCGGAAGTCCCAACACGCGCCATTAGCATGTCGATCCGGCAGATTCTGAAAGCTAAGCAAATCATTGCGCCGGTTCCAGAGGCGCGTAAGGCTAGCGCCGTCAAAGCTTGTCTGGAGGGGGAAATCAGCCCCATGGCGCCAGCCTCCGCCTTGCGCATGCATTCGAATGCCACCATTTTTCTGGACACGCACTCGGCATCGTTGTTGAGCCCCGCCTGGTTGGAAGTGAACGTAACAACGCAATCCCGGATTCCAGCCGGAAACTGAGCGCGAAATTGCAGCGTAACATTAACGTTGCGCATCATCCGCGAAAGCTCGTTTGAGTCATGGGAATGGGAAAGTTTCCTCCAGATTCGCCGCCTGCAGCTCATCCCATTGCAAATCTGCGCTGGTGGATCGGCGGACTGTTGTTCGCCTCGACGGTTATCAACTACATCGACCGGCAGACTCTGGCGCTTCTAGCACCCTACCTCAAGCAGGACTATCACTGGACCAATACCGACTACGCGAACATTGTGATCGGCTTCCGAGTCGCGTATTCGATCGGGCAAACGTTGTGCGGCCGCGGGATGGATCAAGTGGGCACGCGACGGGGATTGAGCATATCCGTTGCCTGGTACTCGCTGGTCGCCGTCGCCACATCGATGGCGCGAGGCTTCTACAGCTTCGCCACGTTTCGATTCTTGCTGGGTGCAGGCGAATCCGCCAACTGGCCTGGCGCAACCAAAGCCGTGTCGGAGTGGTTTCCCAAGCGCGAGCGCGGGTTGGCGACCGCGCTGTTCGACAGCGGCTCGTCGATCGGAGGAGCCATTGCCCCATTCGTTGTGTTCGCCGTGTATCGCAACTGGGGATGGCGACCCGCATTTGTGGTTCCCGGCCTGCTCGGCTTCCTGTGGCTGATGGTGTGGCGGCGCTGGTATCGGCGGCCGGAAGAGCATCCGCGAATCGATCCGTCTGAGCTCCGAATGATTCTCCGCGACCGCGAGGACGCGGATGTGAAACAGGACAGGCCGAAGCCCCGCTGGCGAGACTTGTTGAAGCTGCCCCAAACGTGGGGCGCGATTTCTGCCAAGAGCCTGACCGATCCGGTGTGGTTTTTTGTGACTGACTGGTTTCCCATCTATCTGGTGGCCAAAGGCATTTCGTTGCAAAGCGGCCTGATCGCGGTCTGGGTGCCGTTTATCGCGGCCGATCTGGGGAATTTCTTTGGCGGCGGCGCTTCCGGCTATTTGATCAAGCGCGGCTGTACGGTCGGGGCCGCGCGCAAAGCTTTGGTAATATTCGGCGCGTTGGGCGTGTTGCTGCTGATTCCGACGATTCTCACGGTCAAACTTTGGATCATCACGCTGCTCTTCGCGCTTTCCACTTTTTCCTACGCGTCATTCTCCACCATCGCGAACGTGCTGCCGGCGGATCTTTTCCAGAGCGATTCCGTGGCGTCGGTCAGCGGCATGACGGGCACCGGCGCGGGCATTGGCACGATCATCGCTTTTAAGCTGATCGGCTACTTTTCCGACGCCCGACAGGCGCAGACCACGCACTCGTTTGACCCCATCGTAATCACAGCAGGCCTGGTCCCGTTGCTGGGCATGATCCTGGTGCTGCTCTTAGTACGCAATACGCGAGCGACCGCAGAAGGACTGGTGCGTCCGATCTAGCGAGACGCACGCCGCTTCATCCTGCCAGCCTGCTTCTAACGCACTGCGGTCTCGGTGCGCGGCGGCGCGTTCTTCACATATTTGTCGAACCAGCGCAGCATTTCGTAGACCAGCTGTTCGTTCGACTCCATGGCCGTATACCAGTGCGGCTCGTGCGGCAGCAGCACCAGGCGAGTCGTGCCGCCATTGCCTCGAATCGCTTCGTAGAGCTTGCTGGCCTGAATCGGCGTCGTACCGGGATTCGCATCCTCGGCGCCATGCATGATCAAGAGCGGCGTCTTCAATTTGTCGGCGACAAAGAACGGCGAGACTTTCAGATATACATCCGTTGCTTCCCAGACCGAGCGCCGCTCATTCTGAAAACCGAAGGGCGTCAGCGTCTTGTTGTAGGAGCCGCTGGTCGCGACACCCGCGCGGAATAGGTCGGAGTGTGCGACCAGATTGACGGTCATGAGCGCGCCGTGGCTGTGCCCGGTGACTCCGATGCGATCCGGGTCAGCAACTCCAAGGCGCACCGCTTCATCCACCGCAGCCTTGGCGTCGGCGACCAGTTGGTTCAGATAAGTGTCGTAGGCCTTCTTCGGATCACCGATGATGGGGAACGCAGCGTTGTCGATGATTGCATAGCCCGCAAGCAGCAGGAGGCGGTAATTTCGCAATTGCGTGAAAGTTTCCTGCGAACCCGCGACCTGACCGGCGGTTGCAGCGTCGGCGTAGTCGAGAGGATAGGCGTAAAGAATGGTGGGAACGCGGGTTCCTTCCTTGTAGCCCGGTGGCGTGTAAAGCGTGAACGACAGATCGAGTCCATCGGCGCGCTTGTACTTGACCAGGCGCTTCTTAATGGCACGGACGGCCGGTGCGGGATCGGGGATGTGCGTGATCGCAACGCTGCTGGAGGTGAAGGAAGCCTCGCCCTCCGACGCGTCGACGGCTTTCCCCAGCGTGCGCTTGAACGCGTTCGGCGGATCGGTGGGCGATTGATGCCAGGTCAGAAATGTCTCGGTGTCCGGCCCGGTGAAGGCTAGAAATCGCTCGAGCGAAGTCTTGTCGCAGCGAAACCAGCGCTCGGACTGCAAAGTCTTCAGATTGAGCCGATCGAGGAACGGCCGGTCTCCGTCGGGCGAAGCGCCGGTGCCGGATAGATAGATCGAATCGCCCTCCTGAAGTACCACCGAGCTTCCGTTCGCCAGCTGGCGTCTCACGGGAGAGCCGGGATTTTTGTACCTCTCGTCAGTTGAGAGATCCCAAAGCAGGCGAGGCTTCTGTTGCGGATCATCCACGTCGACGACGAAGGTCTTTCTCCAGTGGCGGTTGTTATCGTATTGCGTCAGAAGAGCAACGCTGGGTTGTTCGCTCCAGGAAAAGTCCACATAACGCTGCTCGGCGCGAGCGATTTCAACGGCCGGTGCGCTGAAAGGCGATTTCTGCAGCATGATCTTGTCGCGATTGGGAACCGTCACATTCCAGTCGCCGCCATCCAGCGCTTCCGCCCAGACCAGCGTTGCCGGGTCGGTCGCACGCCAGGAAAAATCGCGTGGACCGGTCGGAACGCCGTGAATGGGAACACGATCCGCCAAGGGAAGCGAGGCGATGGTATGCGTGGAAACGCGGGCGCGGTCGGACACATCCCAAACTTCGACCTCCTGCGGGAAGCGGTCGTAGGTGGTGATGTAGGAGTAGGGCTTGTGGATCGCGGTGACGAAGATGTGCTTGCCATCGGGCGCGGGATCGAGCGATGCGTAGTTTCGCGCCTTTCCGATAGGCGTGATCGCTCCCGTCGCCGCATTGACCAGGGCAAGTTGTGAGGCCGCGTAGTAATCGAAGAGATCCTCGTCGTGCTTGCTGTTGAGCGTGTCACGGTTCTCGTACGTGCTGCTCTGTCCTTTGCTGCCTTCGGTCTCCTGGATGCTTGGGCCGGCGGGCACGACCGGCTCGGGCGGTGGCGCGCCCATCCCGGCGGGCACCAACTTGACCAGCAGGGTTTTCTGATCTGGCATCCACTGCACCGCATCGTCAAACATGGGATTGAGACGCGCTCCGGGGACGCGATGCGCTTCGCCGGTCTTGCCATCGCCGACCCAGAGTTCGACGGAGTCAGCCGCAAGATTTACGAATGCGAAATGTCTACCGTCCGCCGCCCAGATGGGGTCGCCTGGGCACGCTCCTGCTGGAATCGGGACGTGGACCTGCGTACCTTCAGCGATGCGTACCAGGTCGATGCTGCGAGCACAGGGCGTGATGCCGTAGCCGCCGGGCGTATCGTGCTTGCTGTGATTTTTCGGCTCGACGCGCACTCCGGCCAGGCGTAAGAACGGCGTCGCTACGCGGGAAATCGGCGGATAGTCCTGCCATGACACCAGCAGAATCGCGTCGTGGGTCGGGCTCACCAAAGGAAGCGGCGGCGAGGGGGCGTGCATCACGTCGAGAATGTATTGTGGCGGTTTGTCATATGTGGCCTCGGCCTGTGCCGCGGTTGCAGAAGTCGCCTTTGCAGATGAAGATTTCGACTGCGCTGCCATCGGCGTCCAGACCGTGCCGGCAACGAGCGCTCCAGCTAAGAACAACTTCGAGGCCTTCCCGATTCTCATAAGCTCTCCCCGCTTCTTCTCACGAATGAAATCCGAGCGGTGGGCTAAGAACTACTGCCACCAGCAAACACTATCGAGTCGCGTGCCGAACCAAACCAGCCAAATTCACCAAGCCAACCGCCGACGACGCCGCCAAGACCGATGTAACCACTCCCAATCCCCAGAGCAGCCTGCGGTCCTTCGGAATCCAGCGATACAGCGCGATCAGCACAAATGGAAGAGTGGGAATCGCGAACCGCGCGAACGCTCCGCGAGCCCAGTGCGGATAGTTGTAAGCGTAAAGACACCAAACATAGGGAACAAGAAAGAGAATCTCGACCGGGTGGGCGCGGGCATACTGGCGAAACTCTTTGTCCCAGACCATGACCCCTAGCGCAATGAGCACCAGGAAAATCCATCCAAAGCTCAGAACCAGATTGGTCCACGGAGCACCTTCGGCGAGCGTGCCTTTAATGATGGCGTAAAGGGGAAATCCGAACAGCCATCCTCCCTGCGTGTGCGGGTCGTAATAGCTGTGTACGGTCGCCAGCGGATCGTGGAATTGCTGCGCGAAGGGCAGAACATAGAGGATCCCGACGACCAGGCCGATCACAACTGCCGGCAAAAGCCTGCGGTACTCGCGCTTCCAGAGCAGGAGCACTCCGATACCCAGCAATGCGAAAAAACCGAGTGGCCGCACCGTGGTCGCCAGAGCCGCCAGCAGGGCTGCAATCGTCCAGCGCTCCTTTCGCACCGCAAAAAAGGAAGCGAACAGAAGAGCGACGAACAAGGGCTCTGCACCACCAAGATACGATCGCTGCATCCAGTCGAAGTTCAGAATTGCAAAGAACCCGGCGATCCATCCTCCCCATAAACGATAGGCCAGCACGACGCTGGCGAGCGAGGAGGCAAAGGAGACGAGTAAGAGTGCGGAACGGTCGCTCATGCCCGTCGCGCGGGAAATAGCCGCCATCAGGTAGGGCAAACCCCAGAACTGCTTAACCATCAGGCCGTGAAAATCCCAACGGCGAATGGCTGAGGCAACGTCCATGTAGGCAGAACTGTCTCCAAATCTGAATACGAGGTCGAAGTAGTTCGTGAGGAAGGCCAAACCGCCGACGAATATCACACACGTTAGCAGCCACAGGGCGACGATCTCACGCTGCGACGGCTCTGCGCGCCACCCGCTGCGCGCGGCGACTTCGGTCGCGTCGCGCGCCTTTGGGCGGTCTGCTATTGCGGCTTCGGAATAATGCATAGCGGTCGCCCACAAGGATAACGCAACTCTCCGTCGTCAAGTCGAGGTTCCACGATTAGGGTGGGGCGTTGTGCCTGAAACGTTGTGATAAGATGGCTGCCCAAACCTACCAAATCGGAAACTCTATGCGGGCTTTGGTGACGGGATCGGGCGGGCTGATCGGGTCGGAGTGCGTGCGTCTGCTATCCGAGCAGGATTGGGAAGTTGTCGGAATCGACAACGACATGCGGCAGAAGTTCTTCGGCCCAGGCGGCACCACGCTTCCAGTTGTGCAAGCGCTTAGCCAGGACATTAAGTCATACCGGCACTATAGCGTCGACATACGCGACCGTCACACGATGCGGGAGATCTGTGAGCGCGAACGGCCCGACTTTATTATTCATGCCGCGGCGCAACCTTCCCACGACAAGGCGGCGTCCATTCCGTACGATGACTTCGATGTCAACGCAGTGGGAACGATGAATCTCCTGGTCGCGGCTCGAGACTTCTGCCCGGACTCGCCGCTCTGCTTCACCAGTACCAACAAGGTCTACGGAGACCGGCCGAATAAGCTTGCACTGGTCGAAATGGAGAAAAGATACGACTACGCAGAGGGTCGCAACGGCATTGACGAGAGCATGTCCATAGATTCGTGTCTGCATTCGATTTTCGGGGCGTCCAAGGTTGCTGCGGACGTGATGTGCCAGGAATTCGGACGGTACTTCCACATGCCGATCGGGATTTTCCGCGGAGGCTGCCTCACCGGACCTCAGCATTCGGCCGTGGAACTGCACGGTTATCTTGCGTACATCATCCTATGTGCGGTTACCGGCCGTGAATACACGATCTACGGGTACAACGGCAAGCAGGTGCGCGATCAGATTCATAGCCGCGATGTGGCTCGTCTGTTCGTGGAGTTCTACAAGAATCCGAGAGCTGGAGAAGTCTACAACCTTGGCGGAGGACGCCAGAACAGTTTGTCGATCCTGGAAACGATCGATATTCTCTTCGCGATGGGCTACCCTCTGCGGTACCGCTACGATCCCGCGAATCGCGTTGGCGACCACATCTGTTACATCTCAGATCTGCGCAAGATTCACGCCCACTTTCCGGAGTGGAAGATGGAGTACGATCTGCGAAGTATTATTTCTGAGATCACGTTGCGCCACCTGCGATTGACCGCCGCAGCCTGAAAGCCGGCACACATAGAGTCGGGAGTGGAATGTCCGTCGAAGATAATCTGAGCGCGATGGAACGGAGCCGGGAGGCCTATTGGCGCCGGCATCCCAATACCTCGCCGTTCAAATTACGTTGGCGCGCTCTCACGGTTCGCCACTCTTTTCACATATTGCCCGGAGAGTCGATTCTGGAATTGGGTGCCGGAAGCGGCCTCTGGACCGAACACCTGGCCTTGGTTCTGCGCGGCGAAAACCCCATTACGGCCGCAGTGTTTAACGACGACTTTGCGGCGCCGCGTGAAATCCCGAACACGCACTTTGTAAAGATCAGCAATCTTGCCAAGGACTTTCCCGCCGAGAGTTTCGACTATGTGGTGGGAAGCGCTATTCTCTGCCATGATGAGTTTCCGCAAAACTTGGCGGCGATCTATCGCTTGCTGAAACCCGGTGGACAAATTCTGTTCTTCGAATCCAACTACTGGAACCCGCAGGTTTTCGTCAAGAACCATGTGAAGTCGATTGGGCGGTGGGCCGGCGAAGCTTCCTGCCAGGTTGGGATGCGACGCTACCAACTGCTGAAAGCGGCTTCGCACCAGGGGTTCACCAATATCGAGATTATTCCGTACGACATTCTCCATCCCCGCACTCCTCGCGCGCTGATTCCTTTCCTGCAATCGACCGCGTTTGTGATGGAACATACCCCGCTGGTTAAGGAGATGTGTGGAACGCTCTACATCTGGGCCAAGAAGCCGGGAAATGAAATGGCGCGACGGCCGGTTGTCAACCTGGCCACACGGTCCAACCTGCGAGATTCCGTCTCGGTCGTAGTTCCCTGCTACAACGAAGAGATGAATATCGCGCCCTTGGCACACGCCCTGCTGCAGATGTATTCCGACTATATCCACGAGATCATCCTGGTAAACGACAACAGCAAAGACCGGACTGGAGAAGTAGCTCGCCAGCTGGCTCACTGGGATTCTCGAATCAAGGTCGTGGATCGTACTCCTCCGGGTGGGGTGGGTCGAGCTCTGCGCGACGGCTACGCGGCCGCCACGGGACGCTACATTCTTACGATGGATTGCGATTTCGTGCAGATTGTGCCCGAACTGCGAGACCTCTTCGAGGTCGTGGCAGATGGTTGCGACGGCGCGATCGGCAGCCGGTTCTCGCATCAATCCGTATTGTTGAACTATCCATTCCTCAAAATTCTCTGCAATCGCGGATTTCACCTGCTCGTCAACGTATTTCTGGACTCTCGCATTCGGGACATCTCCAACAACCTGAAATTGTACCGAGCCGAGATTCTTAAGAACGTTGACATCGAGCAGGATCACTTCGCGGCAAATGTCGAAACGGGTCTCAAGCCGATCCTGGCAGGCTACGATGTGCGAGAAGTTCCCATTTCCTGGATCAGTCGTACGATCGATATGGGAAACTCGTCGTTCAAGATTGTGAAGATCGCTCCAAACTATTTTGCAGAGTTCGTAAGCATCGCGTGGAACGCCTGGCGCCGACACCGGCCCTTTGTGCGCGATCCGAACAAAGTCACAGTACTGCAGCCCACATCTTCCGAGCCGCCGGTCAAACGTCGGTTAGCCCGTTGAACAGAGATGCGAGTGTCGGGTGCGAAATCAGTTTCCGCGGAACCGCCTCTGCAGCGCGAAGCATCGGCTTGCCTGGTGTGCGCCAATATCGCGGTTGAACTCTATCGCGATGACAATGCCGATCGCGCCTTAACCTCCAGCGACTTAGGTTCTTCGCGACGTACAGTCAGCCACGGAAAAATCTTACGTTGCTCTGCCTGCGGCTTCGGATTTCGAGCCTGGCGCCCGTCTGCGGATGAACTGGCTAGCTTGTATCGAGAACTTGACCCGTTGGTTTACGAAAAAGAATCTACCGGGCGCAACCGAACTGCCAGGCGACACCTGAAAATTGTCACAAACTACGTCCCGCGCGGACGCCTGCTCGATGTCGGCTGCGCCTCTGGAGCTTTTCTCAGTTGCGCTGTCGAGCAAGGGTTTGAGGTCATTGGCGTTGAACCTTCCCGCATCTTGTGCTCGAAGGCTCAAGAAAGATTGCGCGGTCGAGGAACGATTCTATGCTGCGACTTGCAGAACGCGGATCTTGCTGAGGCCAGCATGGATGCCCTGACTCTTTGGGATGTGCTTGAGCATGTGCCGGATCCCTTAGCGTTCCTCGGGCGATGCGCTGCGCTCGTGAGGCCGGGCGGCTACGTCGTGGCGAACGTGCCCGATCTGGAAAGTTGGCAAGCGCGTTTGCTTGGAGGGCGCTGGCCTCTCCTGCTGGCCGAGCATCTCAACTATTTTTCGCGCAAGAGTCTGGCCCTCGCGGGAGAAATCTGTCAGCTACACGCGGTTCGCTTTGGCCGTCGACCCAGTTCCTTTTCTCTTGAATATATTCTGCACCGGCTGCGGCAGCATCATCTTCCAGGAGCCACAGTTGGCCATGCCATGATGCGGAATCGCGCTTTGGGCTCGGTCTCAATACCTGCCTATCTGGGTGAGAGCTATGTCGTGTGGAAACGTTTGGCAGATGACAGGAGCGCAGATTGAAGCGCTCCGCGCTCATCGCAGGCATGGTTGCCTTGCTCTTGCTGATCGCAATCGGCCGAGTACTCGCGACCTACAGCGTAACCGCGCAGACCTTCGATGAACCCTGTCATGTCTCGGCTGCAATCGAACTTCTGGATCGCGGCACGTATAAACTTGATCCCTACAACACTCCTTTAGCTCGCATCTCTATCGGCATCCCTCTATATCTGTCCGGAGCCCGGCTTCCAGACTATGCTCCTGACGATCCTGCCGGGCACAACTACAACGACGTCGGGAATAAAATCCTGCACTCCGGAAGCTACCAGCACAATCTCGTGCTGGCGAGACTTGGTATACTCCCGTTCCTTCTGCTGGCCGCCTTGGTTGTGTTCTTCTGGTGCAGGCGGGAATTCGGGGACCTGGCGGCGGTCATCGCGGTCATCTTGTTTACGACGCTGCCGACGATTCTCGCTTTCTCCAGCGTCGCCTATTCGGACATCGCGGTGGCGTTTGCGCAGCCCGCGGCGCTGTTCGCTTTTACCCTCTGGTTGGAAAACCCGAGCCGAAAGAACGTTCTCTGGTTGGGGATCACAGCTGGCCTAGCACTGCTCGCCAAGTTCACAACCTTGCTCTTCTTTCCCGTAGGCGCCGCTTCCATACTCGTCGCGCGATGGTGGAGGCCCACGCAGTCGATCAACCCGCGTCCAACGCTGCGGCGCCGGGTTCTTGTGTTTCAGATCGCAGCTGCCGTCCTGATCGCAGCTGTCGTAGTGTGGGGTGGATATCGATTCTCGACCGCCCATGTGCAGGAGGGCATGGACTTTTCGCCGGCTGCCATGCCCTCGCTTCAGAGCTTCCCGGCGCCGTTGCAGTCGACCATTCGGGAGTTGATCCTCAAGAATCCTACAGTGCCTGCGCCCGGCTTGCTGCGCGGTCTTGCCTCGGCGTACGTCTTCAACAAGAACAAGCCCAATTCTTATTTCATGGGAAAGATAAAGAAGGGAGGGTGGTGGTACTTTTTCTTCGTTGCCCTGGCGCTGAAGTCGCCCCCCGCGTTCCTGGTGCTGGCGCTTGTCGGCATGATTGCGTTGCTGTTGGACCGTAAACAGAGGTGGACTGCGCTGTCGCCCGCCGCTCCGATTGTTGCCATCCTGCTGGCCACTGTCACAACGAATGTGTACTACGGCGTGCGTCATATCATCGCGCTGTTTCCACTCCTGGCGATCGTTGCCAGCTATGGCGCGTCTTATCTATGGCATATCGGAAGTCGGCGGCAGCTGGCGGCACGTTGTGTCCTTTGCGGATTGCTGATCTGGCAGATTGTGTCTTCTGCTTCGGCAGGCCGCGACTTTCTGGCCTACTTCAATTTTATTGCTGGACGAGATCCGAGCAGGATCCTGGTACAAGGATGCGACCTTGACTGCGGGCAGGATCTGATCCTGCTGTCGCGAGAACTGCACGCACGAAGAATCGCGCACGTAACGCTCGCCCTATGGACCAGCACCGACATGACCCAAACCGACTTGCCCTCGTTCGAGGTTGCGCAGCCTTCTCGACCTGTGACCGGCTGGTTTGCCATCAGTCTCCGGGCGCTTCGTGAGGGAGATGTCTTTCACAACGAGTATCCGCAAAACGCCTTTGACTGGCTAAGCGGCTATCGGCCGGTGCAACAGGTCGGGAAGACCATTCTTCTTTACTACATTCCTGATACGATGGATTCCGGCCCAGGCCCATCGACCGCACGCTGAGAGTCATAGCCACGGCAGGGCAGGTGTCCGTGCGTGTTCCTTCGGTGGTTCGGCAGGATGTCGCTCCCGCCGGGTTCTTCTTGCAAACGCGTATTCTCATTCGGTAAGCTTTGGGACACTTCATACAAACGAGTCCGCGCAAAGCGGGACGCCTAGGCGATATGGCTAGGGGATACGGCATTTTTTCTCGGACACTTCGACTGGGAAGCAGCAGGGACGCTGATGCTGGGCCGTACACCGACCGATTGTTGACGTTGACCTCGGTCCCAAGTCTTCGATGAGCACAGCCCACGCCGGTTCCCACTAGGGGGAAAAATCATGTCACGTTCTTCGATCAGACTCATCACTCTCGGTATCGTTCTATTCACCTCAAGTCGGTGGTTGTTGGCGCAAGGCGGCGCCACCGGGGCCATCACGGGGACGGTGCAAGACGCCAGCGGAGCGTTTGTCGCCAATGCCGAGGTGCGCATCACGAACCAGGATACGAACGAACTGGTGCGCACGGTGAAAACGGGGGCGGACGGTAGTTTCGCCGCGCCTCTGCTGCCGGTGGGGACCTACACCTTGGCGATTCAGAGCCCAGGATTCGCCGAAGCGAGGTTCCGCGATGTGGTGGTGCGGGTGACCGAGACTACGCGCCTGAACACCAAGCTGAACCCGAAAGCAGTGCAACAGGCAATTGAGGTGCAGTCTGAGGTCGAGGCTGTGGACACCACCGACCCCGCGACCGGGCAAGCGATTGAAACCCGGACGATCCGCGAACTGCCGCTGGCCACGCAAAACTTCCAGCAGTTGCTCACGCTCTCTTCGGGCGCGGAAAGCGACCTGAACGCAGCCGCGCAGCTGGGACGAGGCAACGCCAAACTGTTCGTCAACGGCCAGCGTGAAGACAACAATAACTACCTGATCGAAGGCATCAGTGCCACCGACTACAACGTCGCGCAGGCCACGAACGTGCCGCTGCCCAATCCCGACGTCATCGGAGAATTCAAGGTGCAGACGTCGCTCTATGACGCCAGCCAGGGGCGCAACGGCGGCGGCAACGTAAATGCGATTCTCAAGACTGGAACGCAGACGTTTCACGGCGACCTTTACGAGTTTTTGCGCAATGACGTGCTCAATGCGAACGAGTTCTTCCTGAACCGCGCCGGCCAGCCGCGACCGCCGGTCAAGCAGAACATCTTTGGCGGAAGCCTGGGCGGCCCGGTGAGCCCGGGCGGGAAGCTGGGTTTCTTTTTTGTGAACTATCAGGGCACGAGGCAGAGAAGCGGCTTGTCGGCGGGAACGGAGATCGATAACCCCGGATTTCCGGTGCTTGGAACCGACCGCTCCGACACGACCCTGGAGGCGCTGTTTAATGTTCCCTCGATCGATCCGGTGATTCACAAGCTCTTGAATTTCCAGAGCACGCAATTCGGTAATTTCCCGGGAGGTTTTCTTATTCCTGCGATTCCCGGAACACCGGGCACTACGGCGCCGCTGGTGATCAGCAAACCGGGGAAATATACCGAAGACCAGTTCACCACGAATTGGGATCGTGAGTTTCGCGAGGGGAAAGACAAGGTAGGTGCGCGTTTCTTCTTTTCAAATTCCGAGTCACTGTTGCCTTTCGGCGCAGGCGGACTGCAAGCCTCGCTGGGCGCGACGCTTTCCAGCAGTATCAGCAACACGGACCTGGACTTTCCCTTCGATCTGCCGCTCAACGCCCGCTTTTTCAGCGTCAATGAGACTCACGTATTTACCCCAAACCTGATCAATGACTTGCGCTTCGGGTTCGTGCGCATCAGCGACAGTCTGGACAACATCAATCCGGTGACGGCGGCCGATCTGGGAATTGACCGCCCCACGAACAACGTGACGCAATCCATCTATAAGTTCACGCTGAACAGTTCGGGATTTCAGATCGGCCCGTCGCCTTTCGCCGATCAGCACCAGACGCAGGACAACTACAGCGTGGTAGAAAACCTGGGCTGGGTGCACGGTTCGCACGTGCTGACGTTCGGCGGCGAGATCACGCGGGTCAATCTGGACAAGGCCTTCCCCCAGGTTTTCAACGGTCAGCTGATTTTCGCCAGCCAGACCGGAGGGTTGAGCGATTTTCAGGAGTTCCTCGAAGGTGCACCGCCGTTCAGCTTTGGCGGCGGAGGCGTATTCACGCACCAATATCGGACCAACAACTTTGGCGTTTTCGCCCAGGACGACTGGAAGGTGCGGCACGACCTGACGCTCAATCTGGGGCTGCGAACGGAAATCATGGGAGCCTTCCACGACAACCTATGCCACATCGGCAATCTCGACCCCGCTCTGGCGAATGCACAGCAGTTTCCGTTCGTCTACGGGGGCTGCGCCAAAGGACTGAACGTGGCGGGATTGACCGGCAGTGGCAACAATACGACCCTGAACAACAACTACGCAACGGACTGGGGCCCACGCGTGGGCTTTGCCTGGGATCTGTTCGGCCGGCACACGACCTCGCTGCGCGGCGGCATCGGCAGCTATTTTGTGCGCGAGGATGTCGGCAACGTGGACCAGCTCAGCTTCCAGGCTCCATTCCTGCCGGTGGCATTTGGCGGCGGTTTGCCGGGATGCGCGTCGACGTTTTTCTCGGCCGACGCTCCGGCCAATTGCATCCCCCTAGGCTTGACGTCAAATCCCAATGCTCTACCTGCGGGTGGGGTGATCGATCCCGCGTTTGTGCCCTGCCTGTCGCTATTCCAGGGGTTTGTGGTGAACGGAACGTCGACCCCGACGACCGACACCACGCAAACGCCGACGTTCGGTTGCGCCGGGCCGGGGCTGCCCTCGACCGGCGTTTTCGGGCTGGTGGTTCCGCGCCACTTCGTTTCACCGAACACACAGCAGTGGAACCTGACGCTGCAACGGGAACTCGGCAAGGGATGGGTTTTCGAGGCCGGCTATGTAGGGACGCATACGATTCACCTGCGGGAAACCCGAACCAGCCTGTTGGCCCAGAACGCAAGCCCTACAAACCCACTGACGATCACGGATGCGAATGGTCAGCAATTCACGATTACGCAAAACACGCTGAGCAATGCGGAGGCGCGGGGACGCTCGCTCGAAATCAACGGCTATAGCGGGATGCAGCTTTTCGCTGACGACGCCTACTCGCACTACAATTCGCTGCAGGCCACAGTTTCGCGGCGCTGGGGTGGGGGATATTTCCAGGGAGCGTACACGTTCGCGCGCTCGACCGACGCGACTTCCAGCGGCAACACCGCGTTCAACACCGCGTTTAATGACGAGTCCACGCTCGCGCCGTCGCGCGGGCTCTCGGATTTCGACCGCAGGCATCGCCTGGCGGTGAGCTATCGCTACGATCTGCCATTTTTCCGCGGCGCGAAAGGAGCCAAGGGCGCTCTTCTCAGCGACTGGGGGATCAGCGGGATTACCATTTTCCAGTCCGGGACGCCGTTTTCGGTGATCGATTCCGCGGCCGGCACAGCCTTCCTGGGGTCTGGCCTGACCACGACGCTGGGAGCGCAACTGGCGCCGGGCGGCTCGATTGCCGCCGGGACCACCAGCGGAGGAGTTCACCAGCGCATCGACGGTTATCTGAACATCCCGAACTTTACGACCGCGCCGCTGGTGTACCCGACCCAATGCAACCCAACCCCGGGTAATCCGAACAATATCTTCTGCGGCACGGCTTTCGGCGATCTGGGCCGCAACATCTATCGCGGGCCGTTCCAGCAAAACTGGGACTTTTCGCTGGGCAAGAGTTTCCAGATCACCGAGCGGCAGACGATTCGCTTCACCACCGATTTCTTTAACATCTGGAATCACGCCAACTTCGGCAATCCGGCGATCACCGACGTGGAGACTACTGGTGGAGGCACCCTGCTGCAGAGCCAGACGCCTTTCGGCAAGATCACACAGACGGTGGGCACGCCGCGCCTGATTCAGTTTTCGCTGCGCTGGGCCTTCTAAGGCCGGAGGGAAGCGCGTTTCCTAGTCGGCAGCACATTCCTCGCGCTTCCGGCTCCAGGCGCTCGATCTGATACGGGGATGCTTCCCCCTCTGCCCCAAATAGGTTGTCGGGCTTGTACTTATAGAACCTCGCAGGATGCAGACCCGGCAAAAGCCGTGACGCCGGTTCGACAGGTTTTCGACAAATGGCGAACCGTCGCGACACTTTAATCGCATCCAATGGCGGCCTCACTCATCAGATAGGAAAAGCTCGGCATATGCGCGCCCCCATGTCGAAATGTGCAGGAATATGCGGAGACGACCACACCGGTGACCACCAGCGCGATT
>DATFNR010000014.1:0-4796 GCA_035266285.1 Candidatus Sulfotelmatobacter sp. | reverse complement strand
CCGCGGCGGCGGCATTGGCATGCGGCATGGCGGCAAGAAGAGCAGAGACGCAGAGGACAGCAATCAGCAGTTGACGCATCGCTCGGCACCCGGGTCGGAAGAGGATGGCGAAGATTATGCCACGCAAACCGGCAACTTTTTCAGCGGGAAGACATCCATCCCTGTGGATAAGTCCTGTCACGCCGGGAGACTGACGGTGGCGGGATGTGATAGCCTGTTGCGTCAATTCGTTCCGTGTTTGTACTTGACACGCGAGCGGGTTGGTTACCGAAGCACGACGCGGAGTGGGGTCTGCGCGTGGCTTCTTCGCAAAACAGATTCTTTCCAACATTGGTCACAGCCGAATTCATGAGCGCGATCACAGTTCCTCTGTCTGCCTTCCGAACCCGGGCCACTTCGGTTCTCCGCGACTATGCCGAACTCACCAAGCTACGGGTCACAAGTCTAATTGTGATGACCGCGTGGTGCGGGTACTTCTTCGGAGCGCACAAGGCAGGCAGCCCCTGGCTGACCTGGGGACTGTTTCACGCGCTGCTGGGAATTGGACTGGTATCGAGCGGCACCGCCGCCCTGAATGAGGTCATAGAGCAGGATGTCGACGCGCAGATGCGCCGCACTGCGCAGCGCCCTCTGCCCTGCGGCCGTATGAGCCGTATGCACGCCACGATCGTGGGCGTGCTGGCGGCGGTGGGCGGTTCGATTTATCTGGCCGCATTCACCAATCCTCTGACCGGGATTCTGACTTTCCTGACATCGGCTGTGTACCTGGCAGCCTACACGCCGTTGAAGCGTGTCTCGCCCATCTGTACGTTCGTCGGGGCGTTTCCTGGAGCCATGCCGGGCGTTCTGGGCTGGACTGCGGCTCGCGGCCGGCTGGAGTGGGGCACGCTGGTTCTGTTCGCCATCCTGTTCGTGTGGCAGTTTCCTCACTTCTTCTCGATTGCATGGCTCTATCGAGAAGACTACGCCAAGGGTGGGGTACGGATGCTGCCTGTCGTCGAAGAAGACGGCCGCTCCACGGCTCGCCGAATTCTGGCCTATTCGCTGGCGCTGATCCCCATCAGCATCGTGCCCAGCCTTATGGGCATGGCGGGCAAAGTCTATCTGGTCGGCGCGATCGTGCTTGGTTTCGCGCTTCTCTACTACGGCGTCCGCCTGGCGTTTCTGGACATGCCGATCGCCAGCGCGCCTTCGAAGCTGCGCGCCCGTCACGTGCTGCAGGCTACCGTGATCTATCTCCCTCTGCTCTTCGCCTTGATGATGGCGAATGCCATTCGGTCCTGAGCACAAGTCAGGCTCATCCGTGACGTGTTCAAATCACAGGCCACTGTGATTCCAGTCGTCGTGTCTGCCTTCCTCCAAAGCTAGCCTGAGATGTCTGCGTTCAGGGATTGCTATGCGGGAAACCATCAGGCAGCTTTGGCCGGAGATCGACTGGATCGACGATTTCCAATTGCGTGAACAAGTTACCGAGACCTGGGTGCGCGCGCTCGAGCGCAGCCCACTGACGGCTGAAGACCTGAACCGCATCCCTTTTACGCTGCTGGTCCCGGATTGCCCCATCACCTTCATGGAGCACAAGCGCTGCGTCGTGCATATTGCCCACGACAGCGCCCAGGCGATGCAGGAGTTCATGGGCCGGGCCTTGCCTGTGAACATAGACACGGTGATCGCAGGCGCGATTCTCGCGGATGTAGGGAAACTGCTGGAGTACGAGCTCGGGCCCGACGGCAAGAGCCGACAAAGCGAGCGCGGCGAGGCGCTGCGGCATCCCTTCACCGGCGTTGCGCTGGCGCTCGAATGCGGCGTTCCGGACGCGGTCTGCCACGTCATCGCGACTCACGCTCTCGAGGGCGATCTGGTCAAAAGAACTACCGAAGCTTTCATCGTGCATCACGCTGATTTCATGGCATTTCTGCCATTCAAGAATCCGAGAAACATCAAGCTGAAACCGTAGAGGAGAAATCCTTTGTCATCGCCGAAATCAAGTTCCTTCGCCAGAGAGAAAGAGACAGTCACAGCCAGCATGTCGCGCTGGGCGGCCAGCCTGAGCTATGAGGACATTTCGCAAGATGCGGTCTACCAGGCCAAGCGATTTCTGCTCGACTCACTGGGCTGCGCGCTGGGTGGCTATCAGCAACACGATGTGAAGATCGCGCTCGACGTTCTCGACGAAGTCGCCGGGCCGGGACCGGCCACCGTGATTGGCACCGGCAAGCGGATCGATCCAGTCTCGGCGGCGCTGGCCAACGCGCTCATGATCCGCTGCATGGACTACAACGACATCTATTGGAAACAGGATCCATCGCATCCCTCTGACATTTTCCCGGCAGCGATGGCCTGCTGCGAGCGCTCTGCAGGCAATGGCAGGGAGCTGATTGTCGGTCTGGTGCTCGGGCACGAATTCGAAATGCGCTTCTGCGAGGCCGCGTTTCCGGGGATTCGCGAGCGCGGCTGGCATCACGCTACGCTGACTGCGTTCGTATCGCCCATCGTGGCGGGTCGTGCGCTTCATCTGAGTTGGGAACAGATTCAGCATGCCATCGGAATCTCCGCCAGCCGGCACTGCACACTGGGTGCCGTCACCGCCGGAAAGCTCACCATGATGAAGAACACCGTGGATCCGATGGCAACCCAGAGTGGCGTGTTCGCCGCGCTGCTGGCGGAAAAGGGCTACACCGGTCCGGAACATGTGGTCGACGGCAAGGAGGGGCTCACGCAGGTCTTCAAGCCGGAGTGGAAGCTCGATCTGCTGACCGAGGGCTTAGGCGAGTCGTGGCGCATCACGCAATGCGGCATGAAGGCGTTTCCCACCGAAGCCCTGACGCACACACCGATTTCGGCAGTGCTCGATCTGGTGAAGAGCAACGATCTGCATCCGGACCAGGTGGAAAAGATTCAGATTCGTTCGCTGGCGCGAGCGGCCGACATTCTTTCCGATCCCAGCAAATACGATCCGCACACCAAAGAAACGGCGGATCACTCCCTCCCCTACGTGATTGCGGCAGCGCTGGTCGAGCGTCAGGTCACTCCAGTCCAGTTCACGATGGAGAAGATCAGGGACCCGAAGATTCGCGAACAGCTCATGAAGGTCGAAGTGGTTGCGGATCCTGAGATCGAAAAGGTGTTCCCTGCGCTGCAGCGAGTGATCGTCAATATCGAGACAACCGATGGGCGCTGCTTCAGCAAGCAACTGGACTATCCCAAGGGCGACCCGCGCAATCCGCTGAGCGATCAGGAGATCGAGGAGAAATTCGCCGCGCTGGCGGAGGGTGTGTTGTCGAAGACGGCTCAGGAACGCGTGAAAGAGGCTGTCTGGAAGCTCGAGCGCCTGAAGTCAGTGAGTGAACTGATGACGCTGATGAAGGCAGACGACAGAGCGTCCGCGGCAGTGGAGAAGGCGAGACCACGCCCGAGCAAACTGAAACAAGCTAAGCCGGCGCTCGCATAACCGGACTGGAGTCCATCATGTCCCAGACAGTTGTCGAAAAGATCGCGCAAACGCACATGGCCGACGGGCCCAAGCGCCCGTTGCGCGCGGGCGACTTCCTGTCCATCCGGCCTTTTCACGTCATGACCCACGACAATACATCGGCGGTGATGAGCAAGTTCAAGGCAATTAATGCGAAGAAGATCTACGACCCGAAGCAGCTGGTCTTCGCGCTCGACCACGACATCCAGAACCGCGACGAAGCTAACCTGAAGAAATACCGCTCGATTGAGGCTTTCGCCAAGGAGCACGGAGTCGACTTCTACCCGGCAGGATCGGGAATTGGGCACCAGATCATGGTCGAGCGCGGATACGTTCTCCCCGGCTCGTTCGTGGTTGCATCCGACTCGCATTCGAACATGTACGGGGCGCTGGGCGCGGTGGGAACTCCGATTGTCCGCACCGACGCGGCGGCCGTGTGGGCCACGGGAGAGTTCTGGTGGCAGATTCCCCGGACCATCGAGGTGGTGCTGGAAGGGAAACTGCCCGAAGGCGTGAGCGGCAAGGACGTGATCATCACGCTGTGCGGACTCTATAACCACGACGAGGCGCTCAACGCGGCGGTGGAGTTTTCCGGGCCCGGCCTGGCCAGCCTGTCAATGGATGCTCGCTTCTCCATCTCCAACATGAGCACCGAGTGGGGGCCGCTGGTGGCCTGGTTCCCGGTGGACGAAGTCACAATTCGCTACCTTCGCGGAGTTCAGCACCGGCTCAAGCTGCAAGGTATTGAACGGTTCACGGATGCGGACCTTCAACGATGGATCGATTCTCCACTGCGCCCTGATCCGGGCGCTACGTACGCGGCGCGGATTGTGCTTAACCTCAGCCAGGTTACCCCTCACGTTTCCGGACCGGACACAGTGCAGACCATGCAATCTCTGGCTGAAATCGAGAAGAAGAAGATTGCGATCCAGAAAGCCTACCTGGTTTCCTGCGTGAATTCGCGCGTGGAGGACCTTGAAGCGGCGGCGTGGGTTATGTGCGGCAAGAAGGTCGCGCCGGGAGTCAGCTTCTATGTCGGCGCGGCCAGCGCGTGGGTACAGCAGGAGGCAGAAAAGCGAGGCGTCTGGCAGGCGTTGCTCGATGCCGGAGCGATTCCGCTGCCGCCGAGCTGCGGGCCGTGCATCGGGCTCGGCACCGGGCTTCTGGAAAAGGGCGAGGTCGGCATCTCGGCCACCAACCGCAATTTCAAGGGGCGCATGGGATCGCGCGACGCTCAGTGTTATCTGGCCAGTCCGGAAGTTGTGGCTGCGTCGGCGGTCGCCGGCTACATCACGGGCCCGCGTCCAAGCGCGGATCGCGCTCC
>DATFNR010000013.1:0-10064 GCA_035266285.1 Candidatus Sulfotelmatobacter sp. | reverse complement strand
GTTTGCCCAGGGAAGGGCACGATGCCTGACGAGAAGCTCTACTACGTCTACATTCTTTCGAGTCGAAGCCGTGCTATTTATGTCGGCATGACCGGATTCCTCATGGCCCGCATGTTGAGGCACAGAGCGGGTGAAGGCGGCGACTTCACCCGAAAGTACAATATTCACCGGCTGGTGTACTACGAAGTTTTTCACAGCGTGGCTGCGGCGATTGCGCGCGAGACCGAGATCAAGAAATGGAGGCGGGAGAAGAAAGTGGCGCTCATCGTTCAGAAGAATCCGACATGGGAAGACTTGGCGGCAGAGTGGGGGCGGCCGGCTGTGATGCGGTGGAAGCGACCAGCAGGTTCCTCACCGCCGCTTCGCGCCGGTTCGGAATGACATCGGTTTTGAGATTGGCCGTAGCGGGGCGGTGTGAGACGTATGAGGCGGGGTAAGACGTACGAGGCGGTGGGAGGCGGTAGGACCCGCTGTGAGGCAGTGGAACGCAAAGCACTGGTTGATGTCATTCCGAACCGGCGCGAAGCGGCGGTGAGGAACCTGCTTTTCTGACTGCCGTCCGCGATCAATTCAGGAAGTACTGCCGGTACAGCGTATCTCTCTGCGCCGGACGGAACCCTGCATCGCGAATGATCCTGCGCAATTCCTCTTCGGTGGTGCAATTCGTGACGCCCGCGGCCCGCACCACATTCTCTTCGAGCATTACCGATCCCACGTCATTCCCGCCGAACCGCAGACCCATCTGACAGACTTTCAGCCCTTGCGTGACCCAGCTGGATTGCACGTTCAAAAAGTTGGACAGATACAGCCGCGAGATCGCCAGCACCTTCAGATAATCCACCGCCGTCGCCTCATCCCAGTGCCGCCCGCCCAGCGCGGTGTTCTGCGGCTGAAAGCTCCATGGGATAAACGCCGTGAACCCGCCCGTCTCCTCCTGCAATTCATAGAGCCGCTGAAAATGGTTGACGCGGTGCTCGTACGATTCGCCGACGCCGAACATCATCGTAGCCGTCGTGCGCATGCCGATCTGATGGGCCGTGCGATGCACATTAATCCAATCGTCGGTCAGGCACTTCAGGCGCGCGATCTTGTAGCGGACCTCGTCGTCGAGGATCTCCGCTCCGCCGCCCGGAATCGAATCGAGCCCGGCGTCGCGCAGCCGCAGAATCGTGTCGCGGATTGACAGCTCGCTGTACTCGGCGATGGCGATGATCTCCGACGCTGAGTAGCAATGCAGATGCACCTGCGGAAAGCGCTCACGAATCCCGCGCAGCATGCGCTCGTGCCAGTCGATCTTCAGATCCGGATGCAGGCCGCCCTGCATCAGCACGCCCGTCCCGCCCAGTTCCACCGTCTCGCGAATCTTGTCGTAGATGGTGTCGAAGTCGAGAATGTAGCCTTCCTTGGCCGCCGGCCCTTTCAGCGGACGGTAAAAAGCGCAGAAGGTGCAGTACTCGGTGCAGAAGTTGGTGTAGTTAATATTTCGGTCGATGATGTAGGTAACCACACCCTCGGGATGCAGCTTCCGCCGCACGGAGTCGGCTTCCATGCCGATGCCGATCAGGTCATCGGATTCAAACATTTCGAGCGCTTCAGCCTTGGTGAGGGACATGAGGATCACAGAACCAATTCAATTCTAGCGGAGGAAACACAATCCTTCCAGGAAGCGATCCATTCAGTGACCACTCTGCACGAAGGCAAACCGCCGGCAGATTGAGGCCAGGGGCGCGCCTGAGGGCCTGAGCGCTCTCCTCCTTTCGAATGAATACTTTTGCTCTGCTGGGCAGAAAAATTTGCGCGATCCGGAACGCCACCGCGGTTGAATCACAAATTGCCCCTTTCCTGTCAACGAAGTAGCTGGCATCCGGAGGATACTCTGTTCGCGAGGAATGGACCGTTGATTGCATCGTAAGAGGTGGGTTCGACCCCGGCAGGTCGGGATGTGATGAGAACCGCTCCAATCCGGATCATTTGTTTCCTGCTGATGGTCCCGGGCGTAGTGCTTTGCCAGCAGCCGGATACGCGCGGCGCCGCCAACTCCCTGCCCGACGCTCCGACCGTCCAGACGCCCGCGCGCGAACAAATGGTGCGTGCGTTCTGGGACACAGCGCGTCCACCTGTGGACACGCTGAGCTTGGCTGATGGTCAGCAGGGAGCTGAGTCTAACTCAGCTCCGTTCGAGTTCAACGTGCTGCCAAAAGCCAAAAACTGGGCGGATTCTTCTCCACAGGCTTCTTCGCTGTTCAGCGCTTCTGAGACCAACTCGGCCGATAAAAGTCTGATGGGCCGCGCGGCGGAGGCAGCTTCGAGCGTGGTCTATACGCGCGACCTTGAAGGAAGAAAGCGCCTGAACACATCCTATCTTCTGAGGGTCGCGACCATGGCTGCAGCGCATGTCGCCTACCGCCCGTATTGGCGGCGCTCCGCTTCCCAACCGCTTGGCGACTTCGGCTCGACGATCGGCAGCGAAGCGGGGATGAACGTGCTCCACACGTTCGAACCCGGGATCCGGCAATTAGTGAAAAACCACGAGCCCAGATTTGTATCCCGCATCCAGCTGAGATCTCATCCCGACTAATCGCAGGAGCCCGGCGATCCCGTAGGGCACGGGATCTGGGGCAGTCCCCTGCGGCCGTTTGACACCGTTTCCCACCTTACCTAGACTGCCAGAGTAGAGGTTCTGCGAGGACCATTCATGGGCTGGCTGCAAAACAAGTTTGAGAAGAACTTCCTGATCTCGACCGTCGACTACGTCTTCAACTGGGCGCGCAAGTCGGCGGTGTGGCCGATGACCTTCGGCCTGGCCTGCTGCGCGATCGAGATGATCGCGTCGTCGACGGCGCGCTTCGACATTGCGCGGTTTGGGTCGGAAGTATTCCGTCCCTCGCCGCGGCAGAGCGACCTGATGATCGTTGCCGGCACGGTCACGCTGAAGATGGCACCCGTGGTGAAGCGCATCTACGATCAGATGCCCGACCCGAAGTGGGTGATCTCGATGGGAGCCTGCTCGTCGGTCGGCGGCCCGTTCAATACGTATGCCGTGCTGCAGGGCGTGGACAAGATTGTCCCGGTCGATGTCTATGTGACCGGATGCCCGCCGCGCCCCGAAAATCTTTTCTACGCGCTGCTCAAGCTGCAGGACAAGATCGACACCATGACGCTGGCCCGGAAACCCACCGAAGTGCGGCTGGATCCGAATATGGTGGAGAACTTCAAGCGGCAGGTCATGATCGCGCAAACGTTGCAGCCGAAGTAGCATTCTCAACTACCGGAACAGCAGGTTCCTCACCGCCGCTTCGCGCCGGTTCGGAATGACATCTATTAGAGGACGGCGTCGGGAGAAAGGGCGTCGTGGGTGCAGTCTGAAGCACTATGCGCGCAACGTGATGTCATTCCGAATCGAGGCGAAGACTCGGTGAGGAACCTGCTTTCTTGGCACATCGCGATGTCATTTCGGCCTATGCCTTTTACCCAGCTGACAACGCAATCTGAACTGCCTATCGCCGGCGAGGCCAAGGAATTTCCCTGCGGCGAGAAGACCCTCTGCATCGCCAACGTGAACGGCACCTACAGCGCTATGGACAACATCTGCCTGCATCGCGGCGGCCCGCTCGGTACCGGCGTGATCCTGAACGGCAAGGTCATCTGCCCTTGGCACGGCTGGGAGTGGGATCCGAAAACGGGCGTGCATGACGCGAGCGCCAAGGTCGCCGTGTATCCGCTGAAGATTGAGAACGGAGAAGTGTTGGTCGAGATCTAACTGGCATGAGTCCAGTCACCCACTTTCTGACGGGCTGGGTCTTTGCCAACTGCGCGAAGTTGGATCGGAAAGAGCGGGCAATTGTCACGCTCGCCTGCGTCGCACCCGATATCGATGGGCTCGGCATTGTTCCGGAACTGCTGACGCGGAATTCCACGCATCCCCTGATATGGTTCACGCAATATCACCATTCATTGCACACACTGGCATTCAGTCTGGTTGTTGCCGCCATCGCGTTCGCGTTAGCACGACAGCGCTGGAAGACAGGAATTCTAGCTTTCGTGAGCTTTCATCTGCATTTGTTTGAAGACGTGCTGGGCTCGCGTGGGCCGGATGGTTATCAGTGGCCGATTCCGTATCTGGCGCCGTTTTCTTCAGCGCTGCAGTTGGCCTGGCGCGGGCAGTGGGGATTGAACGCGTGGCCGAATGTGGTGCTGACGCTTGCGCTGCTATTGGTCACATTCTGGCTGGGATGGCGGCGGGGGTTCTCGCCGTTGGAGATGATTTCGACGAAGGCGGACGCAGCATTTGTGGAAGCCTTGCGGCACCGCTTCAAGATGCACTCCAGCGGCTAAAGCCGATTCGATAACTTCGCCTCTTCGGCACGACTGAAGTCGTGCCCTTCCAGGTTTTTCCGTGCACACTCTCGGCCCTTAAGGGCCGCTCTTCCAGTCGGCGCAGGCAGCCGCTCAAGAGCGTCGAGCTTCGCTCGACCGGACCGCCGGGGGCGGCTGTCCCTACATGAGCTTCTTTGGCACAAGCGTTCTTATCCCAGTATGCGCAGAAACTTTCCTGGCTGGTTGTCGTAGCCGGGGAAGACTTCGGCCAGATTCTTGTTGCCCAGGTGACGCGCGACACCCTCGCCAATCACTTGGCGAAAATCGGTGGTGAGCGCCAGGTCGCGGCCTTCGTAGAGTTGCGACTGATCGAGACCAGGCCAGCGGCCGTAGACGCGGCCTCCTTTCACCGGGCCTCCGAGAACGAACATGACGTTGGCATGGCCGTGGTCGGTGCCGCGGTTGCCATTTTCACGAGCGGTGCGGCCGAACTCAGACATGGTGATGACAACCGTGTCTTCGCCGAGATCGCCGAGATCATTCCAGAACGCTGCGAGCGACTGCGAGAAATCGCCGAGCACGTTGGCCAGCTGGCCTTCGGCGGCGCCTTCGTTGACGTGGTGGTCCCATCCGCCGATGTCGGCGAACGCGACTTGTACGCCGAGATTCGCCTTGATCAGCTGTGCGAGCTGACGCAGGCTGTCGCCGAAGCGGCCCTTGGGATAGTTGGCATTCGCCGCAGGCGTGTACTTGCCGGGATCGGCTGCCTTGAGCATCTTCACCGCGTCGAACGTCTCTTCCCCGGTTCCGTGCAGCACGCTGTCGGAGGAATGGTCGTACATGGCTTCGAACGCGCTGGCGGCGGGCGAAGGCTTCGGGCCGCGTCCGCCGACGGAGAAGTCGTTGATGTTGTTCATGGCGACCGCAGCCTCGTTGCCGCTGAGGATGCGCGGCAGCGAAGGCCCGAGCGCAATGGCGCGAAATGGAGAATTCTGCGGCGTCACAGGCAGGTCGCGGAGCGAGCGGTTGAGCCATCCGTCTTCGGTGGACTTCACGCCGGGCGTGCCCGTTTCCATGAAGTCCTGGGCGTCGAAGTGCGAGCGCGTCGTATCGGGCGATCCGGCAGCATGGACGATCGCCAAGTGACGCTGCTGCCACAGCGGCTGAAACGCCGACAGCGCGGGATGCAGGCCGAAGTGGCCGTCGAGGTCGAGCACCGCTTTGCGCGGGATGTTGATGCTGGGCCGCATGGCGTAGTACTGCGGCTCGGCGTGGGGAACGACGATGTTCAATCCATCGGCCGCGCCACGCTGGAAGATGACGACCAGGCGCTTGTTGCGCGTGCCGGCCTCGACTGCGCCAAATGCAGCGCGGGTTAGAAAGCTCGGCACCGCAGCCGTGCCCACGACGGCGAGGGCGCTGTTGCGAAGGAAAATGCGGCGGGTTGGCATAGTGCAACTCCTCGATTCCAGCTCTTTCACCGAGCACTGGGGCTAAAGCCCCCGATTTCAAAACTCCCTTACGCGGCCCTGAAGGGCCGCTCTTCTACGGAGCCTTCCGGCGACAGGCTGAGTGTCAGCTAGCTCATCTTCTCTGAAACTCCGGCGAGCCCAGCAGCAGGCCCGCGATCATGTTCGCGTCTGGCGGCTTCGGCTTCGGGCCGCTGTTGCCCTGTGTCTGGGCCACGATCGAATCGTGCGTCTGCCGCGAGACGTCATCCGTCAGCAGCTTCGACTCGAGCGTCGAAAGCGCAAGAGACGGATCAGGCGGCACCGGCGGTCCTCCCGCTAACTGCACTGCATCAACTTTCACTCCGCGAATTCTGCCCGCAGTCAGCGCCAGCGCGAAATTCATGCGATTCAGCAACGCCGCAGAACTGACCCAGGTCTCTGCTTTCATGGAATAGCCGGTGGGCGGCTGCGCTCCGTAGAGCGGCATGCCCATGCGATTGATCTGGTTGGCCAGCGGCATCGCGTCGTCGACGTCGGCGCCGGTCGCGCGCACGGCCGAGGCGACAAATTCAAGTGGAGTCTTGACTTTTGCGCGATAGGCGTCGTCGGCCCAGAACTCGGGCGAGTGAAACAAAGTCGACAGCACTTCACGGATGTCGCCCTTCTTCTTCTCGAAGGTCTTCGCCATGCGATCGACCAGCGCCGGCGGCGGATCGTCGGATACAAAGCGTTGTGCGAGTTTCAAAGAAATAAAGTGCGCGGTCTGCGGGCTCGTCGCCAGCATGTGCAGGATCTGACGGCCTTCGTCTTCGCCCTTGGGCTTGATGCGATGGCCGAGAACGAACTTCGGCCCCGGCTCGTGCTTGCGCGGATCGAACTGGAAGCTGCCGCCCTCGTTGGGCTTGTCGATGGTCCAGCCGGTGAATACCTTGGCGACTTCGGTGACATCGCGTTGCGAGTAGCCGCCGTTCACGCTGAGCGTGTGCAGTTCCAGCAACTCGCGCCCGTAATTTTCGTTCAGGCCGCTGTTGGGGCGGGCCTTTCCGTTCGCGTTGGGATTGCGCGGCGGATAACGGTACGGCCCGCGCGGCCCCGGGCGCCCCGGAATTCCCAGGCCTTGCATGGAGTTCGGCCCCACGCTGAGCCAGTTGTCGAGATAGAACAGCATCGCTGGACTCTGCGCGGTCGCGACCAGCAGATCCTCGAACTTGCCCAGAGCGCGCGGACGAATCACGTTCTGCTCGTAACTGGTGAGCATCACCCGGTCGGCGCCTTTGCCGATGAACACGTTGAAGTGGTTGAGCCAGAAATCGGCCATCACCTCCTCGAGCTGGCGCTCACTGTAAATGGCGCGCAGCAGCTTGGCCTGCATCAGTTCGTCGGTGACGACACTCTGCGGATTGTTCATGGCCTGCAGCGTTTCCCTCTGCCTGGGATCGAGCCCGGCAAGGAAATCCTGCCCTTTGCCGCCGCGCATCTGGTCGGCGAAGGCGAGTTGCTCGTCGGCGCTCATGGCCATGACCTTCTTGTAACGCTCGGCGGGCGGAAGATCGACGAGGCTTTGCACTTTCAGATCAGCGTAAAGCCGATCTTCGAGCTGGCGGGATTCGGCGTCGTCTGCGGCCGTAGGCGCCGGGCTGGCGGCCTTTGACGAAGACCCAAAGGATCGGAACCCATCATCGCTGTGCGTGGCCGACGATGGCGCGGGATTGTTGGCGCTCGCGTCCATCGGAGCGTTCGTTGCTGCGGTCATCGAATTGGTATCTGCGTTCATGGCGGGAGTAGCGTCCGGGCTGGCTGCAGCGGCGGCGGCGAGTTCTTCCATGGTCTTTGCGCCTTCCGAGGCCGGAGGCCCGGACGCAGCGGCAGCCGGCGCCGGTTGCGAAACAGCGGTCGCTTCCGCCTTCTGCTGTTTTTCCTGCTCTCGCTGCTGCAACCGCGCGATCTGCACCTGATACACAGCGCGCCGGGCGGGATCGGAAGGCATGGGCTTCTTGCCATCCAGAACCTGCTTGACCAGCGCACCGTCCGGGAATTCCTCTGCGATGTCGTGCGAACTCATGCGCAGCGTGCGGAAGGGCGCCAGGCGGGACTCGGTAGCAGAATCTGAGATCTTCTCGGGATGAAGTTGCAGATCAATCCAGCGATCGACGCCCATGGCCATGACCTGATCGACGTCTCCCGGGCGCGGGCCGAACGCGAGGCGATTGAGCGCATGGACGGCGCGCTTGTGCTCGTCAAGGTTCGCGGTCGAAGGCTGATCTTTCTTCTTGGCGAGAAGCTGCGGGACCACTAGAGCCAGGCTCAGGCACAGCAGGAGCAGGGCGAGCTTAGCACGGCCGGTTTTCATGAAGACTCCCGGGAAGACAAAACTTCTCTCCATTATGAACCCGGAGCGGGGGAAAAGTTGCTGGCGGAGGTGGTTCGGGACGACGCGAAAGTCATTGTGGGACAAGAGCTTGGGAGGGGGCAGGAATGAATTCGCGATCTCCCCGGATGCAGGTTCTGCCGAAGCGCTCAAAAAGCCTGGACCGCAAAGTGCGCGAAGAAATGCCGCAAAGGACGCCAAGAAAAGCCGGGACGTGGAGGAGGCATTCGAACGGGAAGGCTTTTAAGTCAGATATTTCTTTTCGCGCGAGACTTTGTGCTGCAAAGTTGCCGCGAGATGATCGATGTCGGTGGCCGCAATGTTCACCGCCATGCCGTGCAAAAGCGGCGTCCGGTTGCTGCCCACCGCATCGCGGCGCACCTGAATCAGCAGTCCCTGAACCACATTGGGATCGAACTTCTCCGGAGTCAGGCGCACCAGGTCGCTCAGCGCGCTGCCCACGGACATGGGAGCACGATATGGCCGCGCGCTGGTCATGGCGTCGAACGAGTCGGCGATGCCCACGATGCGCACCGCCATCGGCAGGTCGTTCAAGCCGAGCTTGTCGGGATAGCCCGAGCCGTCGCTGCGTTCATGGTGCCAGCGCACGGCCTCGGGAATCTTGGGCCAGGGGAACTGCACGCTGCTGACGATCTGGTGGCCGACGGTCGTATGATCGGCCATCTCGCGGAATTCCTCGGGATTGAGCGCTCCGGGCTTGCCGAACAGCCGCCGGTCGACGGCGACTTTTCCGATGTCGTGCAGATACCCGGCGCTGCGCAGCGCGGCGACCTCGCTGGGCTCCATGCCCATGGCTTCTCCGATGGCGGCGGCATAGCGGCCGACCCGCAAGGAATGGCCGTGAATGTTGACGTGCTTCACGTCAATGGCGGTGGCAAAGGCTTCGAGCGCGTTGTCATAGAAGCCGTGCAGCGAGGCCATCAGGCGCAGATTTTCCGAGACACGCTGCGCGATGGTCTGGGTCAACGCGTGATTGTGCACGGCCAGCGCAACGTAGCCACAGAGCAGTTGCAGGGCGTCGAGTTCGCTGTCTTCGTAGAGCGCGTCGCCAGGGCGGCGGCCGAGCGCGATCACGCCCGCCAATTTCCCCGCCGCTTTCAGCGGCGCGATGCACTTGAAGAGTTCCGGCGCGACGTTGCCGTTGGAACTCAGGAACACCGAACAGGTCGAGGAGTTGAGAACAATCGGGCCGCGGGCCGCCATCAGCGCGTGCACGTGCTTGGGCAGCAGAGGAACGAATGCCGGATCGGGCATCAGGACGAATCCCTGCGCCGCGGCCGAGGTCAGCATGGCGGGCTTGTCGTTGAACAGAAACAGCACAGCCTCGCGCGCGCCCGCCGCTTCCATCACGGAGGCCAGCATGATGCGCGAGGCTTCGGAAAACTCGTGCTCCACCGCCAGCGTGGGGCCGAGCTCCGAGAGCGCCTCGACGGTGTGCAACAACCGCCGGAAATTGTTGGTCTGAATCGCCAAGACGAAGTGCGACCAGATCGCCGAGCAGATTGAGCGTAACACGCAGGAAAGTGCGTGCGCGAGGGCGTGTGTTGGTTAGTTTGATGCTTAGCCGGCAGGATTGAGTAATTGCGGAATCGGGTGATTGGGAAATTTCAAACCCAAAAGCTCCGCACACAGTTTTTTCAATTACTCAATTACCAGATTTCCCAATTACGCAATCTCCGATCGAGAGCGGTCGAGCAGCTTATTGCGTGTCGCTAGAAGTGCTCGCGCAGTTCGGCGAAGCGGCCGACGATGAGGAGCTTCTGCCCGGCGGGAGCAGGATTGACCTCCTCATGCTCGAGGATCCAGGTGTCTCCATGGGGCACGAAGACGGCGTGCAGTCCGGCGGCCAGCGCGGGATTGATGTCGGATTTCGGGCTGTTGCCCACCATCCAGGTCGAGTCGCGGGC
>DATFNR010000012.1:0-2930 GCA_035266285.1 Candidatus Sulfotelmatobacter sp. | reverse complement strand
TGCAGCCCCACAAAAGCCGCTACTGGCTGAACACGACGGAGAAGGACCCGGTGCAGTTCCAGAAGCAGGTCGAGGCCGTCTGCGATTGTTACCTCGAGGCACCCGAGTTGGCCAAGAACCACAATACCCACACGGTCAGTGCGGACGAGATGACCGGCTTGCAGGCGCTTGAGCGAATCGCCCCCGAACTGCCGATGACCGCGGGGAAGATCGCGCGGATCGAGTTTGAGTACGAACACGCTTTGCAAAACGCCGATAGCGGTGCTTCGCGTAGCACTACTCACCGTCGATCTTTCGATCGCGGCAGCGGCCGGGGCCGATTTTCGCCCGCCCGCAGTTCCCCTTGTCACGTGCAATCCATTTCTCAGCATCTGGTCGGAAGCCGACCATCTGAACGAGGCGACCACGAAACACTGGACCAGGCATGACCACTCGCTCGTGAGCCTGATCCGCATCGACAGCAAGACGTACCGGCTGATGGGCGCAGAACCCAAGACTGTGCCGGCATTAGCACAAAAGTCCGTTGAGGTTCTACCGACGCGTAGCATCTACGAATTCGAGGAGGCAGGCGTCCACGTGACGCTGGCCTTCATGCAACCCGCGCTGCCGGAGGATCTCGACGTCTATTCGTGGCCGCTCAGCTACATCACCTGGAATGTCCGCTCGTGCGACGGCGCGAAACACAAGATTGAAGTCTATGACAGCGTCAGCTCACAACTCGCCGTCAACAAGACCGCGGAGCTGGTCGAATGGTCGCGGCAAACGGCGAACGATTTGACGCTCTTGCGCATCGGCACGCAGGCTCAGAATGTTCTCGGCTCCTGCGGCGACGATCACCGCATCAACTGGGGCTACGCCGCCGCGCCGAGTGGGCTTTCCAGATCGGCAATCGGCGCCAGCGCGGTTCTGGAAAAGTCGTTCGCCAGCAATGGCGGTCTTCCTGAGGCAGACGACGCGCGCATGCCACGCGCGGCCAGCGACGCCGAGCCCGCGATGGCCTTCGCGTTCGACCTGGGCAGCATCGGCGAGGAAGCCGTCCAGCGACAGGTCATCGTTGCCTATGACGAGATCTTCGCGATCAAGTATTTCGGCAAGCGACTGCTTCCTTACTGGGCGCGCAGCGGCGTGAAGATCGCCGAACTCCCGCAAACCGCGTCGCAGGATTACGCGAAGCTGCTCGCGAGATGTGCAGCCTTCGACAAGGAGCTCAGGGCGGACATAACGAAGGTCGGCGGGGAGAAATACGCGAAGATCACCGCGCTATCCTATCGCGAGTGCGTCGCCCCGAACGGCCTCGCCGCGGACGCGAACAGGCAACCGCTACTGTTCACGAAGGAAAACACCAGCAACGGCGATATCGCAACGGTGGACGTGTTCTTCCCGATGGACCCGGTCTGGGTCTTTCTCAGCCCGTCGCTCGCGAAGGCATCGCTGGTCCACGTGCTGATGTACTCCGCATCACCGCCCTGGAAGTTTCCGAACGCGCCGCACGATCTGGGCACGTATCCGTTCGTCACCGGCCGCGATGACGGGGGCGAGGGCATGCCCGTGGAGGAAAGCGGCAACATGTTGATTCTCTGCGATGCCATCGCGCACGCGGAAGGCAACGCGGACTTTGTCACGCCCTGGTGGCCGCAGCTCACGCAGTGGGCGAAGTACCTGGAAAAGTACGGCCTGGATCCCGAGGAGCAGCTTTGCACGGACGATTTCATGGGCCATCTCGCGCACAATGCGAATCTCTCCGTGAAGGCGATCCTCGGCCTTGCCGCGTATGGCGATTTGTGCCGGAGCGCGGCGACAAGGAGACCGCGGACAAGTACTTGGCTCTCGCCAATGCCGACGCCATGCACTTGATGGAAGTCGCTGCCGAGGGAGACCACTACCGGTTGGCCTTCGACAAGCCGGGAACCTGGAGCCAGAAGTACAACCTCGTCTGGGACCGCATCCTCGGACTGAACGTCTTCCCGCCCTCCGTCGCGCAGAGGGAGATCGCGCACTACAAGAGAATGATGCTGCGCTACGGTGTTCCGCTCGATTCCCGCACGCGCTTGACGAAGACCGACTGGTCGTTCTGGATCGCCACGCTCGCGGAAGATCGGTCCGACTTCGAAGCGATGATTTCGCCGACCTGCGACTATCTGAACGCAACCAGCGCCCGCGATCCGATCGCAGATTCGTATGTGACGGACGACATCCGAAGGGGCGGAATGCACGCGCGACCCGTCGTGGGCGGATTCTTCATCAAGATGCTGAGCGACCGCGCCGTCTGGGAAAAGTGGGCGTCCCGCGATCAACTGAAACCCGCAAACTGGGCGCCGTTGCCCGCGCCGCTGAAAATCAGCATGGTCGTGCCAACCGAGCAAACGTGGCGCTACACGACGCAGGACCCGGGGAACAACTGGACGGAAACCGGTTTCGACGCGACGGGCTGGAAGGAAGGCCGAGCCGGGTTCGGAACGAGTCCGCCGGGATTCGTGCAGCACACGCAGTGGATAACCCACGACATCTGGCTGCGCCGCGAGATCACGGTTCCCGAGGGCGCGCATCCGGATCTTCAATTCATTGCCTACCACGACGAGGACGTTGCAATCCATGTCAACGGAATCCCTGCCGCGCAGGAAGGCGGGTTCACGACCAACTACGTGCCGCTGGAAATCTCGCGCGTGGCGCGAGCCGCGAGCCGCGATGAAACCCGGCTCAAAGATCCTGGTCGCCGTACATTTTCATCAAACGGAAGGTGGCCAGGGCATCGACGTCGGTCTGGCCGATGTCACGGAATGAGGGTACTCGAAAAGGAAGAAGCCTGTACCCGAAGGGCCGGCGCACGCAGACGATGGCTTCACCGCAAGCCGTTGCGGCCTTTCGGGTACAGGCTCTTGAACGAAGCCGCGGGGAACGGCACGCGGTTTGCTTTAATATGTAGTTTGGTC
>DATFNR010000011.1:0-6019 GCA_035266285.1 Candidatus Sulfotelmatobacter sp. | reverse complement strand
CTGTATCGCGTGTCGCCGTATCGGCCTCGTTTCAGGAGGACTCTTCGGAAGTAATTGTAGGACACGAGGGCCAGGGGTCAAGCGAAACCTATCGGTCACGGTTTTTGGGGAGGAGTTGAACCCAGTGCGTGGATCGTCGGCCAACCGGAAGCTATCCAGAAACGGGCTTATGGGAAGCACCGGAATCGCTTCCCAGGATGCCGACAAAAGTCAACTCGCTATGGCTGAATCCCCGGCTTCTGATCGCATTGCATTCGCCTGATGCCATCCTTGAAATCGGACTGCGCATGTGCCTTGCGGAGAAAAGCCGGGACAGTGACCCCGTTCACAGCTGAGCAGTCCGTTCTCTGCAGTCCGACTTGCTGAGGAATTATCGCGGAAAACTGGCATCTTTCGCGTACTTAGGGGGAAAAGGCGGCGGAACTTCTCTGCAGTTAAGACTTGCTGGCGGAGAGGGAGGGATTCGAACCCTCGGTACAGTTTCCCGTACTCCAGTTTTCAAGACTGGCGCCTTCAACCACTCGGCCACCTCTCCAGGTACTACAGTTTTACTACAGTGACCAATTTCTTCAGCTTTTCGGTGAACCTTCCCCTTAGGTTTCAAGCGGTTACAAAGGGCCAAAACTTGTAGTACATGGGTTTTCAAGACCGCCCGTTTCAACCACTCACGCATCCCTCCGCGGAGGCGTGCTGCGCCATGAGACTCGCTTAGGCCTAGTGTACAACAGGCATTTTGAGTCGCCGAGATGCGCCCCAAACGCGCAGGACGCACAATGCGGAAGAGCCTAAGATTGCGCTTCTTTCTGACGCTGATCAGACTATCTTTCATCAGACTATCGTTGACCGGTAGACCTGCTTCCCTGCGATGCCAGTCCAAATGCCTTGGAGTGCAACTCCATTACCTCGGCGAAATGCGATAAGAAATAGGTAAGACTGTGGTCGCCGGGGTAAGAGTGATATTCATGACTTACTCCCAGCGTCTGCAATTCACTGTGCAGAGCGGCCGCCCCTCGCTCGAAGCCGTAGTTGTCGTCCTGCCCGCAGTTGAAATAAATCGCGAGCTTTCGAACTGCCGATGCATTTCGTTTCGCGAGGACGAAAGGACTGTTCTCATTCCAGTGTGTCACGCGAATGGGCTTTCCGAACACCGCACCGAGCACGCCCGCCAAGGGCGCACCCGCACGTGCGGCGGCATCCAGTTCCTGGGGCGACTCGGTGATCAGCGCCGCGCTTTGCGCGCTTACTGCTGAGAACAGCTCCGGATGAGCGAAGGCAAAGCGCAAGGCTCCGTACCCTCCCATGGAGATTCCGCTGATGGCGCGTCCCGCGCGACCGGGCTGGACGCGATACTTCGCCTCGACATGGGGCAGGAACTCGCGCAGAAAAAAATCGTTGTAGCGCACCGACCCGTCAGCCGAGTTGATGTAGAAGCTGCGCCGACCCTCGGGAGCAACAATGAGAAAGTCACCCATCTTGTGCTGATTGCGCAAATCATCGAGTAGGGTCCAGCCCCCGCTGTTGAAGAGCGTTTGCTCGTTGTCGCCCAGGCCATGCAGGAAGTAGAGCACCGGATAACGCCGCGGCGGATGCTGCGTTGCTCCCTGGTCGTAGCCCGCCGGAAGATAGACGCAGTAGTGAACGACCTGCTTCAGAACCGCGCTGTTGAGTGCGCTGCAATCAATCCGGCTTTGAGCGGACAGCTGCCCGCTCATAAGAAGACAGCTGAAAGAAAAAAGAATTGCGGCAAGCCGAAGAATGCGCGTCATTCCGGTCAGTTCACTCGTAGCGCAGCGCCTGCACGGGATCGAGCTTTGCCGCACGACCCGCCGGATATAAGCCCGACACCAGACTCACAACAAAGGCAAAGACAACGGCGAAGACCGCGAGCCACAACGGCACTGCCCAGAACTGTTCGGATGGCAGGGACTGGCTCCTGAGCCAGATGTTGGTTCCGAAATTGATGATCTGGCCGATGGCCCATCCGAGCAAGACTCCGACGATCCCGCCGAGAACTCCCATAGCGCCGGCCTCGGCAAAGAAGAGTTTTTTGACGTCTGTGTCGCTGGCGCCGATTGCCTTCATGATGCCGATTTCGCGCCGGCGTTCGAGGATCGCCATGACCAGAGTGTTGACGATTCCAATGGATGCGACGGTCAGCGCAAGGCTGCCGAAGATTCCGAGAAACGCATAGAGCACCCGGAACACCTGTTGCAAACTGTGGCTCGCGTCGAGAATCGAGAACGTGGTGAAGCCCATCTTCTTGATCGCATCTTCGACACCTTGCACCTGCGCCGGATTCTTTACCCGCACGCTGATCGACGAGTACACCGGCTGATCGCTCGCGGCCCGCGAAATCTCGCGCAAGTCCGCTGGTTGCATCACATGAAGGCTCTCGGCGAGCCGCAAGGGAAAGAAGACTCTTCCCCGCATTGGGCCGCGCATGCTTTCCGGATCAAGATCCGAGATGCCTACGATCTTCAGCTTCTGCTCCCGCGACACGACCGAATAGGCCGCCCCTGCGATGCTGCCGTCTGCCGAGGTGCCCTTGTTGGCCGCCTGCGGCGCTTCCGGCGTGGGCCCGCGCTGCGCATAACGCATCGTCAACTCTTTGCCCAGAAGCGCCGGCGCCAGATCGGCAACATTAGGTTCGGGCGTTCCGAGCGGTGGAGTCTTTCCCAGCAGCTCCTCGGCGAATGATTTTTGCAAAATGACTTCCGCAGCGGTGTCGGACGAGAAGAAGCTTCCCTGCATTCCCTCGAAGGCATCGTTCGACTTTGCCGACAGGGGCAACGCGGAGATCGTCGTCATATGCGGCTGGTCTTCGTAGCGGAGCTCGGTAATGAACCGGATATCGGGATAAGCTTCCGCCACGTTCGGCAGGCGTTCGATCTCCTGGCGCGCCGGTTCGTCAAGAATGCGGCTCTCGCCCGGAGTGGGGCCGTTGCGCTCCTCCTGGCGGCCCATGCCGCGAAGCTCGCGCCGGGAAGAAACGAAAACAGTATCGAACAGACCTGACTTCGCGAGTCGCCGCGAGAATAAATCCTGCAGACCCGTACCGAGCGACAGCATCGCCACCAGCGAGGCCACGCCCACCGAGATTCCGATCGTGGTCAGTGAATTCCTCAGCAGAGACTCGCGCAGGTTGCGCAGGGCGAGTTCGGTGAGATCAGGAATCTTCATCATCGCCCTCCCTGCACTGCCGCGGGCGACGATCCAGGAACATTCACCCGGTCGTCGACCAGCTTTCCGTCCGCCAGAAAAATCATGCGCTCCGCGTAGCGCTCGGCCAGCGCTCGTTCGTGGGTCACCATGACCACGGTCATACCCAGCTGCCGGTTGAACTCGCAAACCAGGTCCATGATCTCCGTGCCGGTGTGGCTGTCGAGATTTCCCGTTGGCTCGTCAGCCAGAAGAAGCTGCGGGCGATTGATCAGCGCTCGAGCTAACGCTGCCCGCTGCTGTTCCCCGCCCGAAAGCTCGCTGGGACGGTGGTCCATTCGCGCTCCCAACCCCACCCGCTGCAGAGCCTGCTGCACCAGAGTCCGGCGCTTCTCGCGCTCGACCTCGGCAAAGCGCAGAGGCAGTTCTACGTTTTCCGCAAGCGTCATGCTGGGAATCAGATTGAACGACTGAAAAACCATGCCCACCACCTGCAGACGGTACTTGGCCAATTCCTCCCGCGACAGCTTGGCCAGATCGCGGTCCTGAACGACGACACTGCCGGAGGTAGGACGGTCGAGCCCCGCAACCAGATTCAGCATGGAAGACTTGCCCGAGCCGGAACTCCCCAGAAGCGCGACAAATTCTCCGGTGCGAACCTCGAGTGAAATTCCATCCACCGCGCGGATCACGTTCTGGCCCATGCGGTAGTGACGGCAGAGATTCTCGCTGCGAATCGCGAGCGTGCTGGTTGCAGAGATCGTCTCGCGAGCGGTGACCATAGCGGCTAGCGTATTTCTCCCCGCAAGACGCGCAGGGCGTCGGCTGCCTTCACGTCGCCATTCTTCGCGTCGGCGCCGTTGCCGTTGGCTGCGACGGCATCGCCCTCACCAGGCGCAAGGAATAGATTGTGCTCCACCCCATACTGGCGAGTGTAGAGATCGTAGTAGCGGCCGCGCGCGGCATAAAGTTGAGAGTGGGTGCCGCGTTCCACGATCTCTCCCCGCTCCATCACCATGATCTGATCGGCGCGCCGGATGGTGGAGAGCCGGTGGGCGATGACGAATGTCGTGCGGCCCTGCATGAGATAGGAGAGGCCCTGCTGGATCATCTCTTCCGATTCCGAGTCGAGGCTGGAAGTTGCCTCATCCAGAATCAGAATGCGGGGCTCCGCCAGAATCGCGCGGGCGATCGAGATGCGCTGGCGCTGGCCGCCCGAAAGCTTTACGCCACGCTCGCCCACGATCGTTTCGTACTTGTCAGCGAACGATTCGGCAAACTCGTCGACGCGGGCGATTCTGCAGGCGCGCATGACTTCTTCTTCGGTGGCGTCGGGTCGGGAGAAAGCAACGTTCTCGCGGATCGTGCCGTCGAACAGAAACGATTCCTGCAATACGACGCCCAGCCGCGTGCGATAGGAGTCGAGACGCACGGTGCTCAGGTCCACTCCGTCCACTCGCACCGTGCCCTTCGTCGGCACATAAAAAGCGGTGATCAATCCGATCGTCGTCGACTTTCCCGATCCCGACGGCCCCACCAACGCAGTTACAGTTCCCGGTTCCGACAGGAAAGAGATGCTGTGCAGAACTTCATGCTCTCCGTCGTAGCTGAAGCTGACCTCGTCGAACTCCACGGTGCCGACGACATCGCGCAGAGTCACGCTGCGCTTCGGGTCCCGATCCTCCGGCCGCTCTCGCATGATCTCCTGGGTGCGCTCCAGCCCGGCCAGGGCCTCGGTGATCTGAGTGCCGATCGAAACCACTTGCATGATCGGAGCGACCAGGAAGACCAGATACAGGTTGTAGGAGATGTAGCCGCCCGGACTCAAAGTGTGCCCGGTCATCTGGCGGCCGCCCACGTACATTGTGGCGGCTCCCACCACGCCGAGCAGCACGCTGGCGGAAAGGCTCATCAGTGAAGTCGCCGTAAGCGTCCGCATCACGTTGTCGAGCAAACGCCGCACTCCGGCGCCGAAGATCTTCTCTTCCCGCTCTTCCGCGTGATATCCCTTGACCACCCTCACGCCGCCGAGCGACTCCGTGAGGCGCCCCGTGACCTCTGCGTTAATCTTGCCGCGCTCGCGGAAGATGGGGCGGATCGTGGAGAACGCCTTGTTCAAGGTCAATGCAAACAAGCTCAACGAGCCAACTGCGATGAGCGTCAACGGCACACTGGTCTTAAGCAGAAGCACCAATGCGATGCCAGCCGCCACCAAACCTCCGGTGAAGTCCACAAGGCCCGTGCCCAGCAGGTTGCGAACACCTTCCACGTCGCTCATGATGCGCGACACGAGCGCGCCGGTTTTGTTGGCGTCGTAGAAAGAAACCGGCAGGCGGGAAATGTGCATCTGCACCTGCTGGCGCAGATCGGCAATCAGCCGCTGTGCCGCCTTGGAAAGCAACTGGGTCAGGGAAAACGAAGTAACGCCCTGGATCATGGTGGCCAGCAAAACCGCAAGAACCAGCGGCCGCAACATCGAAGTCTGATGTTTCACCACCACGTTATCGATCAGAAACTTGGAGGAATACGGCAGCACGAACCCCGCGACCTTGTTGATCACCATCAGAAAAAAGCCCAGGGCGAGCAGGCCGCGGCGCGGACGCATCAGGGCCCAGACTTCCGGCCAAACGGCCTTCAGACGCTGCATCTTCGGGGGCTTCGGGGCTTCTTTCGCTGCAGGACTCAATCTAGTGTTTGACTCCGCCCGGAGGGATTCGCTTCATTAATACTGCATTGTCACATATCTGCCGGTCGAGCGCCGCCTGTGACAGGCGTCTTGGGCACGTTGTATGCTCGGGGCGTGCCTCGCGCGCCTGCACCCGAGCGTTCGCCGACTTTGGGCCTCTTGCTGGGCCTCGTC
>DATFNR010000010.1:0-124017 GCA_035266285.1 Candidatus Sulfotelmatobacter sp. | reverse complement strand
CAGCCCCGTCTTCTGGACGGCCAAAGATATGGTGCTCTCTGATCTGCCATTTTTGTTCTTCTTCTATGCCGCGGCAGCCCTCGTAAGACTGGCTCCTCGGGACTCGCCAGCCTGGTGGCGCTGGGCCATTCTCATTGGGCTGGTTCTCTATCTGGCGCTAGGCACGCGCAGCGCAGGTGTCGCCCTGCCTGCGGGTTTGATCCTCTACGATCTGCTGACCTATCGCACCATCACGCGGCTCACGGCCGTGGCGCTGGTGGTGTGCATCGGTCTGATATTGGTGCAAAGTCATTTCGTCGGTTCGGGCGTCGGCAGCTACGTCGGACAGCATCTTCATCCCACTGTGCAGGGCGCAGCGGGAAACCTTTTGTTGTATGCGCGTGCCCTTGCCGGCTTCTGGGTAGCCGCGACACGCAATCCGTTCTCGTTTGCCGTCCTTGCCATCGTTGCCGCGCTCACGCTGGCCGGAGTTTTCGCTCAAAGCAGGCGCGGAATCACCATCGTTGAGGCCTTCCTTCTACCCTATCTCGCCGTCATTCTCCTGTGGCCGTTCGCCGCTGGAGTTCGTATCGTCTTCCCTTTTATTCCGTGGATTGTGTTTCTGGCTTTCTCTGGGCTGCGCCGCCTGACGGCGAATCTTGCGCCTCGCTACGCGAGTGCCGCGGCGTGCGGACTGCTGCTGGCTATCGCGATCCCTGACACGCTCGCCTATCGCACGATGGACTTCGGCCCGATCCGTCAGGACATCGGTCTGCCCGAGTTCCAACAGCTCTGCCAGGCGGTGCGCGATGACACCTCGGCAACGGATGTGTTGATTTATTTTCGCGCGCGGGCCTTGTCGCTCTATACGGGAAGGGCCGGTTCCACCTATAACTACCACGGCACCGAGCAGGAATTGTCCGGGTACATCCAGGAAATCAACGCGAGTTATCTGGTCACGACCGACGCGTTCAACGATGACAACGGTTTCCTCGAACGCTACGTTCAGACCAACCCGGCAAGCTTCGACCTGAGGTATCAGAACGCGGACTTCAAGCTATATCGGATTCGCCTTCACACTGATGAGCAGAACGTGCCTGCGCCGCGCTGAGGAACATTACAGTTGAACTGAAACCGGACCGTCTACTTCGCTTCCTTCTCCGCCAGCAGCCCGCGATACTTCAACATGGGTTTGATGCTCGGTTCGCCACCCAGCCACGCTGCATACATTTTCCCCAGTTCCTCGGTGTTGCCGCGCGAGAGCACCATCTGGCGAAAGCGATCGCCGTTCGCGCGAGTCAGGCCGCCGTGGTCCTCGAACCACTGGAAGGCAGCGTCATCCAGCATTTCGCTCCACAGGTAGGCGTAATAGCCCGCTGCATAACCGCCTCCCCAGATGTGCGCAAAATAACTGGAGCGATAGCGCGACGGTACCGTGCTCAGCAAGAGTTGCCTGCTCTTAAGAGCCTGCGTTTCAAAATCATCCGGCTTCGCGAGCGGCTCGTTCGCGGAGCGCGAATGCCACACCATGTCGAGTTCCGCAGCTGCCACCACCTCCGTTAGAGCGTAGCCCTGGTTGAATTTCTCCGCCTTCTTCACCTTCGCGGCCAGGTCGGCAGGCATCGCCGCGCCGGTCTGATAGTGTTTGGCATAGTGCTCGAATACTGCCGGATACGTCGCCCAGTGCTCGTTGAATTGCGATGGAAACTCCACGAAATCGCGCGCCACCTGTGTGCCGGACAGGCTGGGATAGACCGTGTTGGCAAACATGCCGTGCAGCCCATGGCCAAACTCGTGGAACATCGTGGTGACGTCGCTGAAACTGATCAGCGCGGGCTGTCCTGGTGCCGGCTTGCTGAAGTTGGCCACGTTGAACACTACCGGCATCGTGCCCAGCAGCTTTGACTCGTTCACAAAAACGTCCATCCAGGCGCCGCCGTTTTTGTTGTCGCGCTTGAAGTAATCGCAATACCACAGCGCCAGTTGCTTGCCGTCGGCGTCAAACACGTCGAACACCCGCACATCCGGGTGGTAGACGGGCAGATCATGCCGTTCCTTGAACGAAATTCCGTAAAGCTGATTGGCAGCGTAAAAGACGCCATTCTGCAGTACATTGTTCAGCTCGAAGTAAGGCTTGATCTGCTCTTCATCGAGATCGTACTTTGCCTTCCGCACCTGCTCGGCGTAGAAGTTCCAATCCCAGGGTTGCAGGGTAAACCCACCCTTCTGCTCATCAATCAGCGCCTGGATATCTTTGGACTCAGCCTGTGCCTTGGTTACCGAGCCCGGCGCCAGCGCGTCCATGAACTTGAACGCCGCGTCCGGATTCTTGGCCATCTGGTCTTCAAGCTTCCAGGCCGCATAGGTGGAAAAGCCCAGCAGCTTGGCCTTCTGCGCGCGAAGCTGCGCTAGTCGGGCAACGGTGTCGCGGGTATCGTTCGGGCCTCCCCGCTCGGCACGGTTCCAGGAATTTTCAAAGATGCTCTGCCGCGTCGCCCGCTCGCTCAACGACGCCAGGTCCGGCTGCTGGGTGGTGTTCTGCAGGGGAATGACGTATCCCGCGACTTTGCGGTCGTTGGCAGCCTGCGCAGCGGCTTCTACGCGAGCGGCGCTCAGCCCCGCCAGCGCGTTCTTATCCGTCGTGACGTAGGCCCCAGCCTTCGTCGCCGCCAGCAGTTTGGTGATGAAGGCAGTCGAAAGCGTCGACTCCTCTTCGTTCAGCTTCTTCAGTTCTGTCTTATCCGCATCGGAGAGTTTGGCGCCGGCGTGGACGAATTGTTCATAGTCATATTCGACGAGGCGCAGCCCTTCCGCGTCCAGCTTGAGTGATTCGCGCTCTTTGTAGATGGCCTCGACGCGGTGGAACAGTTTGGGGTCGAGATAGATTGCGTCCTGATGTGCCGCCAGCTTTGGCGCCTCGATCTCCTGCAACTTCTCCAATGTCGGATTAAGGTTCGCACCGGTGACACCGTTGAAAACGGCCATCACGCGGTTGAATAGTTGTCCAGATTTTTCCAGCGCAACAATCGTATTTTCGAATGTTGGCGGCTCGGGATTCTCGGCGATGGCTCGTACTTCTTCGCGCTGTTGCGCCATACCGGCCTCAATCGCAGGCTGATAATCGCTGTCCTTGATCTTGTCGAAGGACGGCGCCTGAAGCGGCAGCGAGCTCGGCGCATAAAAAGGATTGCCCGGCCCGAACTGGTTATCGCCCCCCGCAATTACCGCAGTTGATCCCCCCGCCAGAAAGCCGCTCGCCATGAATGCTCCCATTCGTAGAAGTGTTCTCATTCCCGCGTTTGTCCTGGTCGTTCTCATGTTTGATCGCATTTGCCTCGCGCCTGATTGTAACGGACGCACCGTCTGGTTTTGAAGTCGAGAGCGGCTCCACGGTGAGGAGCCGTTGCGAAACGCGGCCGGCGAAGCGCGCCGTCGAGGTTCAGCTGGAAGCCAGGTGTATCCCCTTTCATCACCGATTTTTGTCGGCGCATAGTAAATTGGTAGTAGGCAGCACCAGGAAGGATCTCCGTTGAGTTCAAGTATTCGCAACATCGCCATCATCGCGCACGTCGACCACGGCAAGACCACACTGGTCGACGCCATGCTGCAGCAGAGCGGCACCTTTCGTGCCCATGAGCACCACGTCGAGCGGGTGATGGATTCGAACGAGTTGGAGCGCGAGCGCGGCATTACGATTCTGGCCAAGAATACGGCCATCTTCTACCACGATGTGAAGATCAACATCGTTGACACGCCCGGTCACAGCGACTTTGGCGGCGAGGTCGAGCGTGCGCTGAAGATGGTTGACGGCGTGATGCTGCTGGTCGACGCCAGCGAAGGTCCGCTGCCCCAGACGCGTTATGTGCTCGGCAAAGCTCTGGAAGCGCAGTTGCCGCCCATCGTAGTCATCAACAAGATCGACCGCGCCGACGCCCGCCCGCAGGAAGTGCTCAATGAGATCTATGACCTGTTCATCGATCTCGACGCGAAGGAAGAGCAACTCGATTTCCCGGTGCTCTACACCAATGCCAAGACGGGCACGGCTTCGACGGACATGAAGGGTGGCGCGGATTTGCGTCCGCTGTTTGATGCGATTCTGAAGACAATCCCTCAGCCCAAGGGCGAAGCTGCCGGCCCCTTGCAGATTCTGGTCGCGAACCTCGACTACAGCGACTACCTCGGCCGTCTGGCCATTGCCCGCGTCTTCAACGGAACCATGCGCACTGGCGAGGATGTGGCCATCGCCAAACTCGACGGCTCGCTGCATAAGACCAGAATCACGAAGTTGTTTTCCTTTTCCGGCCTGAAGCGGACCGACATCACAGAAACGGAACTGGGCGACATCATCGCGGTCGCAGGCGTGGAGGGAATCACGATCGGCGAGACAATTACCGAAGCCGAGAATCCCGCTCCGCTGCCGCACATCGCCATCGACGAGCCCACCATCGCCATGCTGTTCACGATCAACACCTCACCGTTCGCGGGAAAGGACGGTGCCTACGTCACGTCGCGCAACCTGCGCGAGCGACTGGAGAAGGAGCTTCTGACCAATGTCTCTCTCCGCGTCGAGGAAACGGGAACGACCGATTCTTTCAAGGTGCTGGGGCGCGGCGAACTGCAACTTTCCATCCTGATCGAGATGATGCGCCGCGAAGGCTACGAACTGATGGTCGGCAAGCCGGAGATCGTCACGAAAAGAATCGACGGCAAGCTGATGGAACCGGTCGAGCATCTGACCGTCGATGTGCCGGAGGAATTCGTGGGCGTGGTGATGGAGCAACTGGGCTCGCGCAAGGGCGAAGTCACCAACATGCACAACCACGGCTACGGGCGCGTGCGCATCGAGTTCCGCGTGCCCAGCCGGGGCCTGATCGGATTGCGCAGCCAGCTGCTCACCGATACGCGCGGCACCATCGTGATGAATGCGCTCTTCGATGGCCATATGGAATGGCAGGGCGAGATTCCGCACCGGCTGACGGGCGCCTTGATCGCGGACCGCGCCGGAGTCTCGACCGCATACGCCTTGTGGGGCTTGCAGGAGCGCGGAGTGCTGTTCCTAGGTCCGGGCGTAGAACTGTACGAGGGAATGATCATTGGAGAAAACGCCAAGGACACCGATCTCGACGTGAATGCCGTGCGCGAAAAAAAGCTCACCAACATGCGGGCGTCGACCGCCGATGAAGCCATCCGGCTGGTGCCGTTCCGTCCGTTGAATCTGGAGCAAGCCATTGAATTCATCACCGATGACGAATTTGTCGAGGTCACGCCGAAAGCGCTGCGGCTCCGGAAGAAAACCCTGCAGGCCAACAAGCGCAAGAAAAGCGCGCTGGCTGCGGTCGAAGAGTCATGAAGGCCCAAGGCCAACCCCGGAAGAGCAAGAAGAGCACATCGAAAAGAAGCAATCCTGAAAGTCGCGTGAACGGATCAGCGTCCCTGCGGATGTTTCTGGTCCCGTGCAGTTGCGGCACCACATTTGCCGTGGCCGAGAATTACGACCATCAAGGCACGGCGTGGAGTCGATACCTGCCCTGCCCGACCTGCGGCAAGCGCCACGATCCCAAGAACCGCGTCCTGCAGATGGGGTTCCATCCGGAGGGATACTGGAAGGTTGACGACTGCTAGCCTCCCACCTTATAAACGCCGACCTCGTTCAGCACAGCTCTTGATGTCTTTGCAGGGGAAGGTAGTGTCCTAAATCGATAAACCACGAAGGACACGAAGTTGCACGAAGGCAAAAGTGTCGTTGACCCCTTTCGTGTCCTTTGTGTCCTTCATGGTGAAATAGGGCGCTACCGGGGAAGCTATTGACAGCGGGGTTATACAAACCTGCTATACTGCTGCCCGCAATTGACTGTTCGCCAGCTCCGGTAACGATTTTCAGGAACGGCCCTCCCGACCTGCCAGTCCGCCGAACTGAGCTTGCACATCCGACAGCTCAATGCAGGGGCAGATGCGTGAAGAACATTTTCGTGGGGAATCTGAGCTTCAACACCAACGAGGACGAATTGCGGCAGCTCTTTGAAGCGCACGGGCAAGTGGACCGGGTCAGCATCATGACCGACCGCGATACCGGACGCTCGCGCGGTTTCGGTTTTGTGGAAATGGCGAGCAACGAAGATGGCGAGAAGGCGATTGCGGCCTTGAACGGGGCGCAACTCGGAGGCCGCACCATCAATGTCAATGAAGCGCGGCCCAAGACCGAGCGGGCCGGTGGCGGTGGTGGCGGACGCGATCGTGGAGATCGCGGCGGCCACGGGGGTGGTGGCGGGCGGCGCGACCGTTGGTAGAGGGCGTCCCAACTCTGACATTTTTCTCAATCTGCCGCTGACTTCGACCAAGGGCAAGCCTGGGCGGCTTCCTCCCGCCGCGCGGCTCGCCATTGAAGCTCGTTCTCTTGCCATGTAGACTCTAGCTATCAGTGTGCGCCCGTAGCTCAGCTGGATAGAGCGGTTGCCTCCGGAGCAACAGGCCGGGAGTTCGAATCTCTCCGGGCGCACCAGAACCCTCCTTCCATCTTCCAGGTGCCCGCGCCGTTTCCCAGCGACACGCGAATTGAAAACTGACCGATGAACTATGACGCCATCCTAGTTGTCTCCTTCGGCGGCCCGGAATCGCGCCAAGAGGTGGTTCCATTCCTCGAAAATGTGCTGCGCGGACGCAACGTTCCGCGCGAGCGCATGCTGGCGGTCGCCGAGCACTACTATCACTTCGACGGCAAGAGTCCCATCAACCAGCAGACCCGCGAACTGATCTCCGCTCTGGAAGCGGAACTCACTCGGCGCGGCCCGAAATTGCCCGTCTACTGGGGAAATCGCAATTGGCATCCCATGCTGTCCGCTACTATCCGCCAGATGAAAAAGGACGGCATCCGTCGGGCGCTAGCCTTCGTGACTTCGGCGTACAGCTCTTATTCGGGATGCCGCCAGTACCGCGAGGATATTGCGCGCGCGCAAAACGAAGTCGGCGCCGGCGCGCCGGAAATTGACAAGCTGCGCTCGTTCTTTAACCATCCGGACTTCATCGAGGCTACGGGGGAACAGCTGCGCGACGCTCTCGCGCAAGTTCCCACGACTGCTCGGCACCATGAACAAATCGTCTACACCGCGCACAGCATCCCGGTTTCAATGGCAAACACCTGCGACTACATTCGGCAGCTCGAGGAAGTCCGGGCCCTGGTTTCTGCTCGCCTGGGTGTCCAGCACGATTTTCTGGTCTATCAGAGTCGCAGCGGTGCTCCAGGCCAGCCATGGCTGGAGCCCGACATTCTTGACTACCTGCGCGAAGTGAAGGCGAGGGATCTCGCGAGCGCAGTCGTGCTCGCGCCCATCAGCTTCCTCTCCGACCACATGGAAGTGCTTTATGACCTGGACGTTGAGGCCCGGCAACTCTGTGATTCCCTGCCCTTACCGATGGTGCGGGCCAAGACGGTCGGCGTACATCCCAGGTTCATCGCCATGATTCGGGAACTGATTGAAGAGCGCCTTAACCCAGGGTCGGAGCGCCGGGCTTTGGGATCGCTCGGCCCGCGGCAGGACGTATGCGCGGAAGATTGCTGTCCAGCACCGCAGCGTCCCGCGCCTGCGCAGGCTGTTAACGGAAGACCGGGACGCGGCGAATCAGCGCGTTGACGCGGGAACGATGGGGCGTTCGTAGTCGGTCGCTTTAGGTGCTCCCTCAACCGCCCGCATGGTGTTCAGGATGGTCTGGATCACCGGCTCATCGCCCACCGCTGTGTTCAACATCACATGGTAGAGGGAGCGCGTGGGCCAGTCGGCATCGAAATAATGTTTTACATATGCCATGCGTTCGCGATCGACCGAATCGACCAGTTCTTCCGCTTCATTCTCGGTGTGCCCATCCGCGACCGTGCGGCGGATCTTCTCGGCACGCGGAGCAAACAGAAAAACGTGAAACGCGTCGGGGTGCTGCCGCAAGAAGAACGGCGCCCCGCGGCCCACAACCACGGCGTTTCCTTCCCGGCCAATCGTGTTCATGATGTCTTGCATCATCGACATCATGCGGTCGGTATCGAAGATCTGGCTGCCTAACGCCGCGCTGCGCTCGGAACTTCCGCGCCAGAAGGCCTTCGCGAGCCGGTGTAAACGGCTGTCCATACGCTCGTCGCAGCGCCGGACCGCCGAGGGATCGACCTTGGCCAATCGGGCTATCTCGTCGGTGAGCTGGCGATCCCACAGCTTCCAACCCAGATGCTGAGCAAGCTGGGCGGCAATCCCTCCGCCGCCACATCCGTACTCCCGCTCGATGGTAACCAGGCGAAACATACGTTAACTCTAGTGTAACGCGAGGGCTAGTGTACTGCCATTCCTCCGCCCGGCTTGGTCTTTTTGATCAGGAACACCATGGGCACCATCAGCAGAATCGCCACTCCGAGGAGCCAGAAACAATCGATGTAGGCGAGCATCGTGGCCTGGCGGATAGCAGTGCCCTGGATAAGAGCGTACGCCTGCTGTTTGGCGAATGCGGCGCTTGCTCCGTGCGCGCGCATGGCCTGCACCAAGCCCTGCAGTCTGGCTTGCACTGCAAGGCTGGCGCCGCTGAGGTTGTTCGCCAGCTGGTTCAAGTGGAATTGAGTACGCCGATCGAGCATGGTCGTGACGACCGAAATTCCCACACTCCCACCGATGTTCCGCGCCAGGTTCATCAAGCCCGAAGCCGCATTGTTCTTGTCGCGCGGCAGAAATGCGTAGGCGGCGGTATTGATCGGAACAAACAGGAAAGCCATGCCTACGGCCTGTACCACACGGGCTGCAGCAACCGTCCGAAAATCGATGTCCAAATCGAAGCCAGTCATGTGAAATAGCGAGAACGACAGCACGACCAGACCAAACAACAGCAGCCAACGCGGGGTATACCGCGAAAGCAGAAATCCCACCAGGGGCAGCAACAGGATAATCGTGAAACCGCCCGGCATCAGCGCCAGGCCCGCCTGCTGGGCGGTGTAGCCCAGCAGGGTTTGCGAAAATAGCGGCAGCAGCAGAGTGCTGCCCAGCAGGGCAAATCCCAACATAAACATCAGCAGGTTCGAAACCCCGAAAGTACGGTCGCGGAACAAATGCAGATCGATAATGGGGTCCTTGTGCCGCCATTCCCAGAAAATCACGAACACTAACGCGGCGGCTGCGATCAACGAGAGCGTGACAATGAAATGGGACTCAAACCAGTCGTCGCGTTGCCCCTTATCCAGAACGATTTGCAGCGTTCCCAGACCCAGCGCGACGAAACCCAGGCCGACGTAGTCGATGGTGGTTTCGCTCCATTTGCGGCGCTTGAAGTACGGTGGGTCCTGAATCAATCTCGAGGTCAGCAGGATCGAGAGAATCCCGACGGGAATGTTGATGAAGAAAATCCAGCGCCAGGTGAAGTTGTCGGTAATCCATCCGCCCAGAGTCGGACCGATCGCGGGCGCAGTCACCACGGCCATGCCGTAAACCGCGAAAGCCATTCCGCGCTTGGCCGGCGGAAACGTATCCGCCAGGATCGCCTGTTCACTGGGCTGCAGGCCTCCGCCCCCAGCGCCCTGCAACACCCGGCAGATGATCAGCGTGGCCAGATTCGGCGCGAGCCCGCACAGGAACGAACTCACGGTGAACAGGGCGACGCAGCCCATGTAGAAATTCTTGCGCCCGATGATCGACGACAGCCAGCCGCTCAGAGGAAGGACAATCGCGTTGGAAACGAGATAAGAAGTCAGAACCCATGTGCTCTCATCCTGTCCGGCCGAGAGACTGCCGGCAATGTGCGGCAGCGCCACGTTGGCGATGGAAGTGTCGAGCACTTCCATGAACGTGGCCAGCGTGACCGCCAGAGCGATGATCCAAGGATTAACCGCTGGACGCCAGACATCGTCCTGGTCCATGGTTGCTGCAGCGGTACTCATTCATTAATCCAGACCTTCGGCGTTACGGACATACCCGGACGCAACTCGTGTTGGCTGTTTGACCCCGCATCGAGCACGATCTTGATTGGAATGCGCTGCACCACCTTCACGTAGTTTCCTGTGGCATTTTCTGGCGGCAGCAAACTGAAGCGCGCGCCGCTGGCCCCGGCAAAGCTGTCCACTTTGCCGTGATAGGTCTTGCCGTTGGCGTCGACCTCTACGTCGACGCGCTGCCCCTTCTGCATTTGACGCAGCTGCGTTTCCTTGTAGTTGGCGGTGATCCAAACGTCATCGAGATTGATGACCTTCAGCAGCTCCTGGCCCGGCGAAACGTTCTGCCCGACTTCCACCGTACGATCGCTCACGATGCCGTTCACCGGCGCGATGATTTTTGTGTACTGCAGGTTCAACGCAGCCTGATCGAGATCGGCTTTCTTGCGCTGTGCTTCGGCCAGAGCCGACGCTGCCCGGGCGCGTGTCACCTGCATCTGCCTGGGCGCGGTATTGGCGTTGGCCCAATTGGCCTCGGCCTGCACCAGCTTGCCCTGGGCCTGCGTCACCTGCTGCTGGGCGGCGTCAGCGCTGGCGCGGGCAGCTTCCACAGTGGCCGCGCTGGCCTTTGCTGCCGCGGTGGCCGCATCGTATTGCTGCTGCGAAATCTCCTGCTTTTCGACCAGTTGCTGGTAGCGCACCAGGTCATTCTGCGCTTTCACATTGTTGGCTTCGGCTTCTTGCAGCTGCGCCTTGCCGGCCTCGAATTGTTGCTGCGCCACCTGAATCCCCGCCCGAGCGCTCTTCACATCGGCCGCGCTGGCCGAGACCTGGCTGCTGGTGTTTACGGAAATAATGGGAACGTTGACCCCGGCAGCCAGCGCCGCCGCCTGTGCATCCTCAAAGTCCGCTTTGGCTCGATCATAAGCGACTTGATAGTCGCCCGGATCGATCTCCACCAGCACCGTCCCTGCCGGGACGTACTGATTGTCTTGCACGTTGAGCCTCACCACGTGGCCGGTAATGCGGGCGCTGATCGAGTTGATGTGCCCATCTACTTGCGCATCATCGGTTGATTCGTAGCTGGTCACATAGCGGTAGACAAAGATTCCCGCAACCAGGAGCACGAGCAGCGCAACCACCAGTGCGACGCGAAAACGCGAACTCCGCGTGCGCGAGGGCAGGCTCCGAAAATCCTTCTCGGTGGCCGGCAGGGGCTTGGAGACTTCTTCCGGCCGGCCGGCTTCAGTGGGAGGCATTTGCGCGGGTTGTGGCATACGCTATGGACTGCCTTTCAAATATTGTTTGACGCCCTTCTCTGCGTCGCCGATGGCGTAGGCCAACTCCACCTTCGACAGATTGTGGGCGTACAGGCTCTGAATGTAGTTCTCGTGCGCGCCGGCCAGAGCTTCCTGCGCCTGCACGACTTCCAGATTGTCAGCCACTCCGGCGCCGAAGCGATCCTGCGATTGAGCCAGCGCCTGTTCGGCGAGATCGACGGAACTGCGCGCCACCTGCACTTGCTCGGCGGCTGCGGCCAGATCGAGCAGCGCCGTGCGGACTTCATAGTCGATGCGGCCTCGCAGATCCCCAAGTTGCGATCGAGCCTGCTTCAGTTGCGCATCCGCTTCGAGCACGTCCGCATGCACACGATTGCCGGCAAAAATGGGGATATTCAATCCGCCATTGACCTGCCAGGTCCCATTGGAATGGGCAGGCGTCACGCCGATGTCGCCGAAGTTCGCATTCAAGTCCAGCGAAGGATAGCGGCCGGCCTCCGCGGCTCGCCGGGACAACTCGGCAGCCCGCACCTGCGCCAGCGCCGCCTGGTAGTCCGAGCGCCCGGTATACGCGCGTTGCAGGTACAGGTCGACAGGCTGAGGCGCCAATTCCTGGTAGGGCGCCTTTTCGGTGAGCACAAATTGCTGTCCCAGCGGCAGCCCGATGATTCGCGCCACATTCAGTTTTTGCTTCGCGAGATCGTTGCGCGCAACGATCAGTTGTTGCTGGCGCGTTTGCAATTCGACTTGCGCGCGCAGCGTGTCGATGGCCGGGATCAAGCCCGCTTTCTGCTGGTCGAAGGCTTTGTCGTAAAGCGCTTGCGCGTTCTTGACCTGGGCTTCCGCCGTCTCGACGCGCGCCGCCCCGGCAATCTCCTCCAGATACGAATTGCCGACGGCGAGAACGACCATCTCTCGCGCATCTTTGTAGCTGTAATGGGCAGCGGTCAGGCTCTCCGCAGCCGCCCGTTCCTTTTCGAGGTTCTTGAAATTGAACAACGATTGGCCGACTGAGGCGCGCGCATCGAAATAATTGAAAGCCGGGATCACCGCCGGAAAGCCGCTCGTGCCGGGAAAATGAAGCTTGCCAAAGCCGAGGGCCGCGAGACTCTCCGTTTGTACGTTTTCCTGCACATGAGCTGATACATCGGGAAGCAACTCGGCCAGCTGCTTCCATCTCTCGCCCCGCGCCGTTTCGCTTTGGTCGCCCGCCAGCAAAAGACCGAGATTGTTGCGCAGACCGCGATCGATGGCGTCCAGGAAATCGATCTGCAGAATCTCGCCGCTCGCCTGCCCTTCCGGGGCGCTTCCCAAAAACGGGTTTTGCGGACCGGGAAGGGGCGCTCCCGCCGACGCGCTTCCTCCTCCGGCTGTCTGCGCTGGCAAGACCGCAGGAGCCAGGATCGCAAGCAGCAGGAAGGCTAAGGCCGTGCAAGAGCGGTTGAAGGTGCCATTCATGTCAGTCAGGGACATCTCGGCGCTGTCAACTCAATGCCCGGAACGCGCCTTCTTCATAGCATAACTGCCAGCATTTGATTCGCTTAGGGCAGGGAGCGTTGCAAAACCACGTTCCCGCTCCCGGAAATTCCGCAAAGAACCTCGCCGCCCCGCCCAAGGTGTAGTGACTTCAGTGCTTTGCGCCCCGTTGCCACAGCCGATAAGGTAGTGACTTAGGGAACCTCTGCCATGCGGAGATGTCTTGCACCTGCCCTCGCGGCGATCATGCTTGCCAGTCTGCTGGCAGCCCAAAGCGCGCCGGCGCCCACAAAGGGACGCAAGGTCCTGTTCCGCACTGCTCCGAGCTATCCTGAAATCGCAAAAAAGATGCACATCCAGGGCACGGTTAAAATCGAGGCTACCGTGCGAGCCAACGGCATCGTCAAGTCTACCCGAGTTATTGGTGGAAGTCCGGTCCTGGTGCAGGCCGCGGTCGAAGCGGTCAGCCGGTGGAAGTTTGAGTCCGCGCAAAACGATACCATCGAGGTGGTGCAAGTCAATTTCGACGATCAATAGGCTTCCTCTCCAGATCTCGCTAGATCTCGCTGCAAGTTCGAACGAGCCTCAGGAATTCAGAACGATGTCACCCCAGCCAGGAAAAGCTTTCGCCCGTACCGCCCGCCGCCGGCGTCGGCATCCCCGCTATCGCGCTGAGTTTCCAGTTGCCGTAACCCTTTTCTCCGGAGAAGAGCACCACCGTCTCGACGCCCACTGCAGAGACTTGTCAGCGGCTGGAATTGGCGTTCTGGTCGCTTCGGAACTCAACCTGGGCGAAGTAGCATCGCTCGCCTTTTCGCTCGGGGATCACCCGTGGGAGGTGCAGGCCGTGCTCCGCCACCGTCGTGGATATCACTATGGTTTCGAATTTCTTTCTCTTTCGCAGCAGCAGATTGCGGCCCTCGCGGCCTATCTCTCCGGCTTAGAGCGAGCGGACTCGGACTGAGGAGCCCGTGTGCAACGCTCGCCAACCAGCGGCGATGACTTTGGTCATCTTGAAGGCTGATGACCATCCGGTCCAAGCTTGGACGAGGCTCTTTCCCAAGGGCCGGGGAAAGTGTATTCGATGAGCACTGCAACAGGCACTGACTGGACTCAGATACTGTCGGATCCCGACCTGGTTCGGCACGTTGGCAAGCTGCTTCAGGCTTACCGCGAAGCCCCGCCAGAGAAGCGTGAAGCCGCGCTATTGACCGCCATGCGCGAAATCAAGGCCGCAGCTTCCGCGACAGGAAAGTCCACTCCAGCGGCGGCACCTGCGCCTCAACCCGTTCCGACTCCTGCCTCCCCAGCGCCTCCTTTTGAACCCGATCTTTTTGGTCCCAACTGGGGCACGGACCGCCGCCGCCATCCGCGGATCAAATGCTTTGTTGCCGTGGAACTTCGCGTCGATGGAACCGCCAGCCCGATTTGGGGCAACCTCTCCAACACCAGCGTGGGCGGCTGCCTGGTCGAAACCGCAGCCCCTGTCCCTCCGGGCGTGAAGGTCGACATTGGACTCTGGGTGCCCAACGGGAAAATCTGGATCAAGGGGTTTGCGCTGAGCGGAGTCGTCATGCGCAGCGGTCCGGCCCGCGGCGTGCGGGTGCGCTTCGACGCGCTGAACCCTGGTGAGCGCGACAGCCTGCGTCAGTTCCTCAAGTTCGTGCAAGACACGATAAAGGCATCTCAGGGCGAAAACGGCTACTTTCAACTGCTTAAGTAGACGCCTCCCGTTAGGTAAACGCCTCCGGGTTTTTACTTAGTCCCACGCCACCATTATTTCGTTTTTTTCACAGCTCAGGCCAATCCACTTCTTCGCGGAACTTGATACACTTTCTTGGCGTATTGAACCCTTTCTCTACCCCGAAACTCTAATTAGGTTGTGCCCAGCTGGTCGTGTCGCCGTTCCCACTCCCCGGCTGAAGGAGCAAAGGTCGCATGGTAGCCAGTGAACAGGTCTTGGTCACCGGGAAGCAACTCGACACGCTGTGCATCAACACGATTCGAACTCTGGCCATCGACGCGGTACAGCAGGCCAACTCCGGCCATCCCGGCGCTCCCATGGGATTGGCGCCGGTGGCGTACTGCCTGTGGCAGGAATTCCTGCGCTACGATCCCGCGGATCCTACCTGGTTCAATCGCGACCGCTTTGTGCTCTCGAACGGCCACGCTTCTATGCTTCTGTACGCCATCTTGCACCTCGCGGAAGTGCGCCAGGCCGATGCTCAGGGCCAACCTACGAAAGAACTTGCCGTCCCCATGGAAGAGATCAAACGCTTCCGGCAGCTGGGGAGCCGCACACCCGGGCATCCCGAATCGCACCTTACGTCGGGAGTCGAGACCACCACCGGCCCTCTGGGCCAGGGCGTCGGCAACAGCGTCGGCATGGCCATCGCGGGCAAGTGGTACGCAGCGAACTTTAACCGCCCTGGCTTCGAAATTTTCGACTACAACGTCTACGCCATGTGCAGCGACGGCGATCTGATGGAAGGAATCGGAGGCGAGGCGGCGTCGCTCGCCGCACACCTCCATCTGTCCAACCTCTGCTGGATGTACGACAACAATCACATTACGCTCGACGGACCTGCATGTTGGTCGTTCAGCGAGGATGTTGCCACGCGCTTCGTAGGATACGGCTGGAATGTCACGCGCGTGGTCGACGCCAACGATCTGGTGATGCTGGCGCGCGCCTTCGAGGTCTTCCAGAAAACCACCGACCGCCCGACCTTGATCATCATCGACAGTCATATCGGCTACGGGTCGCCGCACAAGCACGACACCAGCGCCGCTCATGGCGAGCCTCTCGGTGAAGAGGAAGTCCGGCTGACCAAGAAGTTCTATGGCTGGCCGGAAGACGCGAAGTTCCTGGTGCCCGATGGGGTGCGTGAAAACTTTCGCGACGGCATCGGCAAGCGCGGGCGCGATCTGCACGCGCAGTGGTCGGAACTGTTTGCTGAGTACTCGCGGAAGTTTCCCGATCTGGCTGAGCGCCTGCACTGCATCCAGCATCACGAACTGCCTGCCGGCTGGGACAAGAATCTGCCCGCGTTTCCCGCCGATGCCAAGGGAATGGCGACCCGCGAAAGTGCCGGAAAGGTGCTGAACGCTCTGGCCCAGAATATTCCGTGGTTGATGGGCGGATCAGCCGACCTGGCTACTTCCAACAAAACCACGCTGAAGTTTGAGGGCGCGGGTGACTTCGAGGCCGGCTGCTACGCTGGCCGCAATCTGCATTTTGGCGTGCGCGAGCACGGGATGGGCGCCAGCGTGAACGGCATGGTCGTATCCGGCATCCGAGCCTTCGGCGCGACGTTTTTCAACTTCAGCGACTACATGCGCGCCAGCATCCGCCTCGCAGCGTTGATGGAGATTCCTTCCATCTTCGTGTTCACGCATGATTCGATCGGAGTCGGCGAAGACGGACCAACCCACCAGCCAATCGAGCAGTTGGCCTCGCTGCGCGCTATGCCGAACCTGATCGTTCTGCGTCCGGGAGATGCCAACGAAGCCGTGGAAGCCTGGAAGATCGCTATTGAACTGAAGCATTCGCCTGCGGCGTTGGTTTTGACCCGGCAAAATCTCCCGACTCTGGATCGCGCCAGGTATTCCGCTCCTTCGGGTGTGGCGAAAGGCGCCTATGTGCTTGCGGACGCGCCCGGCGGCAAGCCCGATGTCATTCTGATCGCAACCGGCAGCGAGCTCTCGCTCTGCGTCGATGCCTGCGAAAAGCTCAAGGCTGATGGAGTCAACGCTCGCGTAGTCAGCATGCCGTCGTGGGAGATTTTTGAGCAGCAGGATGCATCTTATAAAGAGAGCGTTCTGCCCTCCGGAGTCACCGCTCGCGTCTCTGTGGAAATGGCGGCGACTTTCGGCTGGGATCGTTACGTCGGTCCGAAGGGAAGAAAGATCGGAATGCACCGCTTCGGCGCTTCCGCGCCCTTGAAAGATTTGCTGAAGTTTTTTGGCTTTACGGTCGAGCATGTGGTCGCAGAAGCGCGCGCCGCTATGGGGAAATCATAAGGAGGTCATCATGCAACCTGCTGGGGTTCTGGAAACTTCGAAAGCAACAAAAAATCCGCTGCGAGAATTGCTGAACTATGGCCAGTCCATGTGGCTCGACTACATTCGCCGCGACCTGTTCACCACCGGCAAGCTGAAACAGATGATTGATGACGACGGCTTGCGCGGCATGACGTCGAACCCGTCCATCTTCGAAAAGGCGATCGCGGAAAGTTCGCTTTACGATGACATCCTGAAATCGCTGGCCTCGCGCCCCGACCTGGACACCACCGCCCGCTTTGAGCAGATCGCGATTCGCGACATTCAGGACGCTGCCGACGCTTTGCGCCCCGTCTACGAACAATCGCAGTTCCGCGATGGCTACGTAAGCCTGGAAGTCTCTCCCTATCTCGCGCGCAAAACTAAGGAGACTATCGACGAAGCCCGCCGCCTGTGGAAGACCGCCAATCGTCCCAACGTCATGATCAAGGTGCCGGGGACCGCCGAGGGCCTTCCTGCCATCCGGCAACTGATCGGTGAAGGCCTCAACATCAACGTCACGCTGCTGTTCGCGCAGGAAGTCTACGAAGAGGTTGCCGACGCGTACCTTGCCGGGCTCGAAGATCTCGCCGCGCGCGGCGGCAGCCTCAAGAAAATCGCCAGCGTCGCCAGCTTTTTCATCAGCCGCATCGATACGCTGGTCGACTCCATGCTGACGGAAAAGCTCAAGAGCGTGTCGAATGCCAGCGAAGAGGCCTCTCTGAAGAGCTTGCTCGGCAAAGTCGCGATCGCCAATGGCAAGCTTACCTATCAGCGCTATCAACGCATTTTCAGCGGACCGCGCTGGCAGGCTCTTGCCGCCAAAGGCGCTCAGACCCAGCGCGTGCTCTGGGCCAGCACCAGCACGAAGAACCCGCACTATCGCGACGTGATCTATGTGGAAGAACTGATCGGCCCCGACACCGTGAACACTATGCCGCCGGCTACCATCGATGCTTTCCGCGATCATGGGCAGCTGCGCAACAGCCTCACTGAAGACGTCGCGGGCGCACAGAAAGTAATGGATGATCTGGCGCGCGCCGGCATCTCCATCAAGCAAGTCACCGATAAATTGACCGCCGACGGCGTCAAGCTCTTCGCCGACGCCTTCGACACCCTGCTGGCCGCCGTCGCCAAGAGCACACAGCAAAAGGGATAAGCCGTGAACGCACCCACAGTCGTTAGTACTCTGAAGACTTCCCTGCCCGAACCGTTAGCCGCAGCCGTGAAGGCGACGACGGCCGACTGGCAATCGGGTGGCAAAATGCAGCGTTTGTGGCAACGCGACCCCGCTCTCTGGACGGGCGCCGACGAGGCTAGCTGGCTGGGCTGGCTCGATATCGTCGACGAGCAGATCGCGCAGCAGGAGCAATTGCAGAAGCTCGCCAAGGAAGTCCAGGTTCGTGGCTTTGAGCACGTGCTGCTTCTCGGCATGGGCGGCTCCAGCCTCTGCCCGGAAGTTCTGCGCATGACCTTCGGCAGAATTTCTCACTTCCCTACCCTGCATGTGCTCGACTCGACCGACCCCGCCCAGGTGAAGTCGTTCGAACATCAGATCGACATCCCGAAGACGCTCTTCATCGTCTCCAGCAAGTCCGGCAGCACGCTCGAACCGAACATCTTCAAGCAGTACTTCTTCGAGCGCACCCGGCAAGCCGTCGGCGCCACCAAAGCCGGCAGCCACTTCATCGCCATCACCGACCCGGGATCGCACATGCAGCAGGTCGCGGCGTCGGACCGATTCGTTCACACTTTCTTCGGACGCCCTTCCATCGGCGGCCGTTATTCGGCGTTGTCGAATTTCGGCATGGTGCCCGCAGCGGTCATGGGGCTCGACACCAAGAGATTTCTCTCCCGAGCTGCAGGCATGGTGCACGCCTGCGGGGCCAGCATGGCGATTGAGGAGAACCCCGGCGCCGCATTGGGAGTCATTCTTGGAACCGCTGCCAAGGTCGGACGCGACAAGGTCACGATCATCGCTTCGCCGGGCATCGCCGATCTGGGTGCTTGGCTCGAGCAGCTCCTCGCTGAATCGACGGGTAAGCTCGGCAAAGGAATTATCCCGGTCGACCGCGAGAGTCTGGGAGCTCCGGATGTTTATGGCAGCGACCGCATCTTCGCCTACGTTCGGCTGGAATCCGGCGCCGATGCCGGTCAGGATGCGAAAGTGGCTGCCCTTGAAAAAGCCGGACAGCCCGTCGTGCGCCTCGCCATGAACGACGTCTACGATCTCGGCGCCGAGTTCTACCGCTGGGAGATCGCCACCGCCGTGGCCGGCTCGATCATCGGCATCAATGCATTCAATCAGCCTGACGTCGAGGCCAGCAAAATCGCAACCCGGAACCTGACTTCCGAATACGAAAAGACCGGCTCCCTGCCCGCCGAGAAACCGGTCGTCGAAGATTCAGGGATCAAACTTTTCACGGACGAAAGAAATGCGGCAGAGCTTGCGAAAGCGGCCGGGACTCCGACGTTAGCTGGTTATCTCAAAGCCCATCTGGATCGCATAAAGGCCGGTGACTACTTCGCCGTCCTCGCCTATCTGCAGATGAACCCCGAGCACGAGCAAACTCTCGAGACTCTGCGCCACGCGGTACGCGACCGCAAGCACGTCGCAACCTGCCTGGGATTCGGCCCGCGCTTCCTGCATTCGACGGGGCAAGCGTACAAAGGCGGCCCGAATACGGGAGTTTTTCTGCAAGTGACTTGCGACGATTCGGTCGAGTTGCCCGTACCCGGCCAGAAGTACACCTTTGGCGTGGTGAAAGCGGCGCAGGCCCGCGGCGATTTCCAGGTGCTGGCCGAGCGCGGACGAAGAGCGTTGCGCGTGCATCTAGGAAGCAACGTAAAGGCGGGTCTGGCCACCCTGCAGGCCGCAGTGCAAAAAGCTCTGTAAGTGTAGCGCTGGCGTCTCGCCGGCTGTCGCGAAGGCGTCTCGCCTTCGCAGTGGATAGGCTGGCGACTAGGGAGTAGGACAATGCAATTGGGAATGGTAGGTCTGGGCCGCATGGGCGCGAACATGACGCGGCGGCTGATCCGCGGCGGACATCAACTTGTTGTCTCCGATCTCAGCGCTGACGCAGTGAAACAGCTCGCTGGTGAAGGAGCCGGCGCTTCTTCCTCGCTCGAGGATCTGGTTTCGAAGCTCACGCCTCCCCGCGCGGTCTGGATCATGGTTCCTTCCGGCAGCCCGACCGAGCAGACGGTGCAGAAACTGTCGGCGCGCCTGCAGGCCGGCGACGCCATCATTGACGGCGGCAATTCCTATTTCAAAGACGACGTCCGCCGCTCCCATGACCTGAAGAGCAAGGGCATTCACTATATCGACGTGGGAACCAGCGGCGGCGTCTGGGGGCTGGAGCGCGGCTACTGCATGATGATCGGCGGCCCCAAAGAAGCCGTGCAGCGCCTCGACCCCATCTTCAAGACGCTGGCGCCCGGCCGAGGCGATATCCCGCGCACGCCGGGGCGAGAAAAACTCGGCGGCACTGCCGAAGAAGGCTACATTCACTGCGGTCCTTCGGGATCCGGACATTTTGTGAAGATGGTTCACAACGGCATCGAGTACGGAATCATGCAGGCCTTCGCGGAAGGCTTCGACATTTTCAAAAACGCAACCAGCAAGGATTTGCCGGAAGACCTGCGTTACGACCTGAATCTTCCCGACATCGCCGAGGTGTGGCGGCGGGGCAGCGTGGTCAGTTCCTGGCTGCTCGATCTGAGCGCAATGGCGCTGACGGAGAATCCAACCCTCTCCAAATATGAGGGCTTCGTGCAGGATTCGGGCGAAGGACGCTGGACGATTCAGGCTGCGATTGAAGAGGCCGTTCCCGCCGATGTGTTAACCGCGGCGCTGTACGTGCGCTTCCGCTCGCGCCAGCAACATACCTTCGCCGAGAAAATGCTCTCGGCCATGCGCGAGAAGTTCGGCGGGCACGTCGAAGCAAGCGAGGGGCCGGCAGGAGCGGCCCAGGCCAAGAAAACAGCGTAGCAACCGTTTGGCAACCGATTTCGAGGAATTCATTCATGTCACAGGTAGCGGAACAACCTACAACCGCAGCACCGCGCATTGGCAAGCAAGGCGATCCCTGCGTGATGGTGATCTTCGGCGCAGCCGGCGATCTGACCGGACGCATGCTCATTCCTGCGCTCTACAATCTGGCCAGAGCGGGATTGCTCTCCAGCGAGTTTGCCATGGTGGGTGTGGCGCGCTCCCAGATGTCGAACGATGACTTCCGCAAGCGAGTCCTTGATGACGTCAAGACTTACTGCGGGGAATGCATCAACGACAAACTCTGGGAGTGGTTCATTGCCCGCTTCTACTATCTTGCGGGGGACTTCAGCGACGCCAAGCTTTATTCCCAGCTGAAAGACTTTCTCACCAAAGTTGACCAGGACCACTCGGCGCACCAGAATTTCCTGTACTACCTGGCCACTTCTCCGAGCTACTTTGGGCCCATCGTGGAGCAGCTTTCCAATGCTGGATTGATGGAGCAGCAGAACGGCCACTGGCGTCGCGTGGTGATCGAGAAACCCTTCGGCCACGACCTGGAATCGGCGAAGACGCTCAACCAGCAGCTCTTGAAAGTAGCCGAAGAAACCCAGATCTACCGCATCGATCACTACCTGGGCAAAGAGACGGTCCAGAACATCATGGCGTTTCGCTTTGCCAATGGAATCTTCGAGCCGGTATGGAATCGCCGCTACATCGATCACGTGCAGATTTCGGTGGCGGAAACGGTGGGAGTGGAAGGACGCGGCAGCTACTTCGATCACGCCGGTTCGCTGCGCGACATGGTGCCCAACCATATCATGCAGCTCATCTCGCTCACCGCCATGGAACCTCCGATTTCTTTCGACGCCAACGCGGTGCGCGACGAGCAGGCAAAAATCCTGCACGCCATTCAGCCCATGAGCGACGAAGAAGTACTCAGCCGCACCGTACGCGGCCAGTACGGCGAAGGCACTGAGGACAGCAAGCGCGTTCCAGCCTACCGTGCCGAACCTGATGTTCCTCCCGATTCGCGCACTGAAACATTTGTCGCCATGAAGCTGCTGATCGACAACTGGCGCTGGGCCGACGTTCCCTTTTATCTGCGCACCGGTAAACGGATGCCGGTGCGCAATACTCACATCGTGATACAGTTCCGGCGGGCGCCGTTTGTGCTGTTCCGCGACACGCCCGTCGAGCACCTCATGCCCAACCAGCTGGTGTTGCACATTCAGCCTGAAGAAGGAATTTCTCTGCAATTCGCGGCTAAGGTTCCCGGACCGGTCATGCGCCTCGGCACCGTCGACATGAATTTTGAGTATCAGGAATACTTTGGCAAGCAGCCCAGCACCGGCTACGAGCGCTTGCTGCATGACGGCATGATCGGCGATCAAACCTTGTTTCAGCGCGCCGACATGGTCGAGGCCGGCTGGTCGGTGGTCAACCCCCTGCTGGACATCTGGAAAGCGCTTCCGCCCCGTAATTTCCCCAACTATGCCTCCGGAACCTGGGGACCGAAGGAAGCCGATGAACTGCTCGAACGCGACGGCCATCGCTGGAGGAATTTCGACAAATGATTTTGGCCGGCGATATTGGTGGCACCAATGCTCGGCTGGCTTACTTTCAACCGCAGAACGGCCATCTGCGCCTGATTTCCGAACGCGTCTTCCCCAGCCGCGAACACAGCGAACTGGGCGAGATTGTCATCCAGTTCCTGGATGATTCCCGCACGCGCCCCGAGGCCGCCTGTTTCGGCATTGCCGGGCCGGTTCGCAACGGCCGCGTCGAAACCTCGAATCTGCCCTGGGTCATTGAGCAGTCCCGGCTCGCGCAGCAGATCCACCTTCCCGCCACCCTGCTGATCAACGATCTCGAAGCCAGCGCCTGGGGCATCGGCGCGCTCGCCGCCGGTGACTTGGTCCCGCTGAACCATGTCAGCGGCACGCCTGTTGGTAATCAGGCCGTGATCGCTCCAGGCACCGGTCTCGGACAGGCGGGGTTGTTCTGGGACGGAACTCAGCATCACGTTTTCGCCTGCGAAGGCGGCCACGCCGATTTCGCTCCTCAGGGAGACCTGCAGATCGAACTGCTGCGCCACCTCCAGGCGCGCTTTGGACATGTCAGCTACGAGCGTGTGCTCTCCGGCCCCGGCCTGGTCAACGTCTACGAATTTCTGCGCGATCGCGGATACGAAAAGGAATCTCCGCAACTTGCAGCCGAACTCCGCGCTGCCGACCCGGCCGCGGCGATCTCCCGCTCCGCGTTAGCCAACTCGTGCCCCCTGGCGGTCAAAGCGCTGGATTTGTGGATCTCGGTCTACGGCGCAGAAGCCTCCAATCTGGCACTGAAGGTAATGGCGACCGGGGGCGTCTTCCTGGCGGGCGGCATTTCACCGAAGATCCTGGCCAAGCTCAACGGCCCCCTATTTATGCAGGCATTCCTCAACAAGGGGCGCATGCGACCGCTGGTGGAATCGATCCCGGTGAAGGTTGTCGTCAACGAGAAGGCTGGCTTGCTGGGCGCGGCACGCTGTGCCGCGGTCCAGGGAAAAAGTTGAGGCCCTCCTCTGTGGAACCCTGTGCCCTCTGTGGTTTAGCTTTTTCTTGAGACAAAGAGTTCCACCGAGGGAGCAAACGAACTTCCCATGAACGCCGCGCCCGACCTCCGCATCCTTACGACGCCGCAGGAGTTGTTCGCCGCGGCGGCGGAAGAGGTGGTGCATACCGCCACCGAAGCCGTGGCGCAGCGTGGTCGCTTCACGATCGCTCTCTCCGGCGGTTCCACTCCCAAAAGCCTCTATACGCTGCTGGCCACCAATGCCCGCAACGCCCTGCCGTGGGACCGCACGTTCTTTTTCTGGAGCGACGAGCGCCACGTGCCTCCTGCCGACCCTGAGAGCAACTACCGCATGGCGGAGGAAAGCATGCTGTCGAAGGTTCCGGTGCCGGCGGGCAATGTGTTTCGGGTCGCCTCCGAAAATCCAGAGGCGGCCGCTGCCGCCGATGCCTACGAACAGACCTTGCAAAAATTCTTCGCCCTTGAGGCCGGGCAGGTCCCGCGCTTTGACCTGATCCTTCTCGGTATGGGACCGGACGGACACTGCGCATCGCTGTTCCCGGGAAGTACCGGCTTGCAGGAAAAGTCACGCTTGGTGATCGCGAACTGGGTGGAGAAGTTCAAAACCAGCCGCATCACTTTCACGCTGCCGGTTCTGAATGCCGCGCGGTGCGTTGCGTTTTTGGTCAGCGGCACCGATAAAGCTTCGGCACTGCACGCGGTGCTCGAAACCGACGCTCCCGGTGAGCAGTATCCTTCCAAACTGGTGCGCCCGGCCGACGGCAAGCTGATCTGGCTTGTGGATCGCGCCGCTGCGAGCGAACTGACGGGTAAAGCCTAGGCTCCCTCTTCCTGTCCAATTCCGAACATGCCCTTGCACGAACTCGGACACACCAGCATCCCAGCGGGAATGCCTATGGCTGATTTCAAACGATTTCCGTGTCTCCCCTGCTGGCGATGGGATTGCGAAAGGTGCCGAAGGGAAAGTGTGCGCTTGGAGGCATCACAATGTCGACCCTGATGTGGGACATTCGCTATGCGCTGCGGCAACTGTACAAGAACCCGGTGTTCTTTTCGATCATAGTGCTCACGCTGGGACTCGGCATCGGAGCGAACACAGCGATTTTCAGCCTGGTCGACTGGCTGGTCCTGCGATCATTGCCCATCTCCAAACCGGAGCAGATGCACTTCCTCGTCTTTTCCCGGCCCGTGGGAAATAACGAGGATCAACTCTCCTATCCGGAGTTCACGGAGATTCAGAAGCAGACCACTGACATTTTCTCCGGCATGACGCCGTTTATTTTCGGCGGCCTGGAGGGAGCACAGAACGCGCAAAACGGGTTAACGGTCGATAACGTCACCCAGCCGGTTCAGACGGTTTACATTGGCAGCAACTTCTTCCCGGTGCTCGGCCTGGCTCCTGCCGCCGGCCGTTTCCTTCTCAGCACGGAAGGAAAAATCGTCGGCGCCGATCCTGTTGTCATTCTCAGCTACAACTATTGGCAAACCCGCTTCAGCGGCAATCCCACGATCGTGGGCCGAGCTGTTTCCATGAATGGCCGCCCCGTAACGATCGTGGGCATCGCTCCTAAAGGATTCCTGGGACCGACTCCGCTCGTCGAAGCGCAGGCTTATCTACCTCTCGGCATGTATTGCATCGAGCAGGGAGTTGCGAACGACTTTCTCAGCAATCCAAAAACGCGCAGCATCGTGGCATTCACGCGGATCAAGCCGCACACCACAACCGCGCAGATGCAGTCCGAGTTGGCGGTTGTAGGCCGGCGCTTGCTGAAGGAGTATCCCCGAGAGGGGACGATCGGCGACCTTCGCGCCAATCGCTTGCGGCCACCGGGACTTGTCGGCGGCGGGGTCAATCCCTTGCCGAAGCTCGCGGCTCTCTTTCTCATTCTCGCTGCTCTGGTGCTGGCGCTCGCATGTGTGAACGTTGCCAATCTGTTCCTGGTGCGCACCTTTGGCCGTCAACGCGAGATGGCCGTGCGTGCCGCTCTGGGCGCAGCGAACAGCCGACTGGTGTGCCAGTTATTAACTGAGAGCCTGGTCGTCGCCGCTCTCGGCTGCGCCGTTGGAATCCTATTGGGACTGGGTGCAACCCGCTTGTTGAGCTCCGTGCCCATGCAAAGTGAATTGCCCATCGTTCTCGATTTCGAGTTCAACTGGCATGCTTTCCTCTATGCGTTTCTCGTGGCGGCCGCCTCCGCCATCCTGGTGATGCTCGTGCCGGTGCTCCGCGTGTGGCGCGGCAATCTGAACGATATCCTGCACGAGGGAGGGCGCGCCTCGACCGGCACTCGCCAGCGCTTGCGCGCTGTTCTGGTCGCGGGTGAAGTAGCCGCCTGCCTCACCCTGCTGGTCATTTCAGGATTGTTCGTTCGGAGTCTGCGTGGCGTGCAACGTGCCGACCTGGGGTTTAATCCACAGGCGGTGCTCAACCTGACTCTGGATGCCAATGAAATTGGTTACACCGAAGCCCAGGGAAGGGCGTTCTATTCCGCGATTCTGGAGCGCACACGCGCGCTGCCCGGCGTGCAATCGGCAAGCCTTGCGTCCGCGATTCCTCTGGGCGACAACGCCCCGGGGAGCGATCTGGTGATTCCTGGCATCCCGGAGAACCCGGGGCAGCCTGCGCCTCATGCTTTGTACAGTGCTGTGTCCTCCGATTTCTTCCAGACCTTGGGAATCATTCTGATTCGCGGCCACGACTTCACTGCCGCGGACAACGCGGGTTCTGCTCCCGTCGCTGTGATTAACCAGGCCATGGCGGAGCGTTATTGGCCGGGACAGAATCCGGTGGGGCGGTCGTTCGCCACGCCAACCGATCCGAAACATCCGGTGACCATCATGGGCGTCGTGCGCAATGTTCGCATGGGTGAGTTATTTGGTCCGTTCGATCTCGTTTATTACCGGCCCATCATGCAGCGCTATGAAGGCGTGGAAACCTTGCAAATCCGCTCCGTGCGCAGCCCGCAAGAACTGCAGACGGAAGTGAGGAACATCGTACAGTCGCTCTCTCCCACCATGCCGATTTATGGTGTGCGCACCATGATGGAGACTCTGCACGGAGGCAACGGGTTGCTCTTGTTCGAACTTGGAGCGAGCCTCGCCGCCAGCCTGGGACTGCTCGGGCTTGTTCTCGCCCTCGTGGGCGTCTACGGGCTGACGTCGTATGCGGTGAGTCAACGTACCCAGGAAATCGGCGTTCGTATGGCGTTGGGCGCGCAGAGGTGCGATATTCTCCGCGTAATCGGACGCCAGGGATTTCTAGTCATCGCCACAGGCCTTGCGGCAGGATCGCTGGTGGCGTTCGCCGTCGGAAGTCTGGTCGGTGATTTCCTGGTGGGGATCGCGCCCACCGACCCGATCACATATCTTGGAGTTTCTGGCTTGCTGGCAACAGTCGCGCTGCTGGCTACCTACGTTCCGGTGCGCCGGGCGTCCCGACTCGACCCCATAGTGGCGCTGCGGCACGAGTAGAGGAAGTGTAGAAGAGTGCAGAGCGACCCCGCTCTCTATGCTGTGATGGGTTTTCTAGCCCCGCCAGTCCCCGATTTCCTTCAAACCTCGCCCCCGGGCGTGTTCGAAGAGGCGCACGCGATGCCGGGAGTGCTCGAACTCGTGGATGTCGGCCCACACTTCGGCTTGCCAGGGCCGGTCGTGCACGGCCGATTCCCCGCAGGTGGCGCAGCGGGTATGCAGGGTAGTGACGATCGCTTCGGTCTGCACCGGGACGGCTCCCGGTAACTCGATGAAGATGCAACGGACGTCCTGAATCTCCTCGTTCTCGTCGAGAAGATGTTCGTAGCGCAGCAGGTAGCCAAAACCGAGCTTCTTGGCCTCAGCCTCGGCTTCGGCGCGGCTATGAAAAGGGCCATACTCCGCCCGTAGCTGCTCGGTGGAGTCGCACGCCATCCAGAACGTTTCTTTGTAGGCCATTCCTGCCTCGCCCCGCCCCGCGAAGCCGGCTCGTGGATACTGCTGAGCCCGCAGTACAATCCCGGCTGCCGGTGCAATTGGAAGGCCGACATCGCAACCACGCAAAGCCCTTGTGCAACATACGGTTAACCTAACCATGCAGGGATACTCGCGGGCCGGCAATGAAAGCTTTTGCAGAACTTAAGCCGCGCCAAGGCCGCATGCCACGTCATGGCACGCGGGACCGAACTCCGCAGCTTCGCCCGCGATCCCGTCCGGGAGGGCAGCTCGGGCTAGGCTCCGATCGCCTGTTTTTCAAGGGTCTCGCGCGGCTCAGACTCTGCCGGCCAGGTCTTTCCTCCATGGCTGGCAACGTACATGGCCAATTCCAGACGGCTCCAGACGCCCACTTTGTCGAATGTGTTGCGCAGATGATTCTTTATCACCTGCTCGCTGGTGCCGATGATTTTGCCGATCTCGCGATTGGTCAGCCCTTGCCAGACCAGAATTGCGACTTGAATCTCTTTTGGGGTCAGGCGCTCTCTCGGAGTCATGATGCTGCCTCCTCCTTGGCGAACACGGCGATCGCCAGCTTCACACGCTTGCGCCCCTCGCGGATGCCGGCGCGCAGAAACAGCGTGCGCAGGTGTTGTTTCACGGTACGTGGGCTGATGTTGAGTTGGCCTGCAATTTCCTTGTTGCTGCAGCCCAGCACCAGTAAATTCAAGACCTGCTGGTCGCTGGGCGTCACTTTTACTTGATCCAGATCAATCACGGCTGCTTCCTCCTGACTGCTTGCGAATCACCTTCGCCTAACAGGTAGCACGGCTTTCGCCATCTCTTCGTACCCACACGCCTCGCATGCTAAACCCCTCAGGGCGTTGCGCTTGGGGAGCGGCGGCGGCTTTCATGTGGATTTCAGGATGGCCGTGGTAGGCTGTGCCAGTTCCGATTTGGGCCTGCGCCTCGACGAGGATCGGCCACGCCAACAGCGTTTTTTCGCTTCCCCGCTTCCGGCGCAGATGGCCAATCTTCGGGACTGGAACGCGGCAAACGTTTTGGCGTCCCGGTTTAGTCTTTCGGCGTCAGACACTTTCGTCTTTGCCCAATCGTTTCTTTTCTTGGAGGTGTTGCTTGAAGGCGTGCCGAAAAGGGTTTCCCGCCCCTCAAACCTCGTTTTCCCATTACGGCCACGTGGCTGTGCGCCTCGTTCTCATTTTGGTCATGCTCGCTGCCCTCTCGGCTGGTTTTGCACAGGCGCAAAACGCAACAGCGTCTTCAACCCTGACCGCGCAGGCCCCGGACGCCTCCGCAACTTCAACCGCAGGGGCTCCCCTCACCATCACGCTGCAGGATGCACTGCAGCGGGCCCGGCTCACCGATCCCCAGTACCGCTCAGCCATCACAGATCTGGGCCTCGCCCGCCAGGATCGGGTGCAGGCCCGCGCCGGACTGCTGCCTAACCTGAACTACAACAACTCGTTTCTCTACACCCAGGGTACAGGTCCGCTGCCGGCCACCTGCGCCACCACAACCAACGCGTTGACTGCGGCCTGCCCCAATTCCAGGTTCATCGCCAACAACGGCGTGCACGAGTACATCAGCCAGGCAGACGTTCACCAGGTGCTCTCGCTCACCACCCTTGCGGATTACCGCCGCTCTTCTGCCGCCCTGGCCTTGTCCCGGGCCAAGGCTGAGGTCGCCACGCGGGGGCTGGTGGTCACAGTGACCGCGGCCTACTACGGGCTGGTCGTCGCCCAGCGCAAATACGCGACCGCGCAGCGCGCATCGTCCGAAGCCTCGCGTTTTCTCGACATCAGCCAGAAACTCGAGGCCGGCGGCGAGGTCGCCCACGCCGACGTCATCAAAGCCCGCATTCAGGCCCAACAGCAGCAGCGTGATCTGCAGGAGGCTCAGCTCGAGATGGACCGCAGCCGCCTCGATCTGGCCGTGCTGCTGTTTCCGGATTTCAGCCAGGACTTTACCGTCGTCGACGATCTGCAGACGCCCGAGCCGCTCCCTTCCTTTGCCGAAGTCGAAGCCGCGGGCAAGAAGAACAATCCCGATTTGCGCGCGGCCCTGGCCGCTTTGGCCGCCGCCAACCATGAAGTCACCGCCGCCTGGGGAGGCTTGCTGCCCGCCTTCAGCCTGGACTACTTCTACGGCATTGACTCCAACGAATTCGCCATCCGCAGCCACGGCATTCGCAACCTGGGATACTCCACCGTGGCCAGCCTGCAGATACCGGTCTTCAGCTGGGGCGCGGATCGCAGCAAGCTCAAGCAGGCGGAACTGCGGCGCGATCAGGCGCAGGTGGAGTTGTCTTTCGCGCAGAAACAACTTCTGAGCCACCTGCGCCAGTTCTTCAACGAAGCCGAGACGGCGCGCTCAGAGATGGAGTCGCTGGCCAGTTCGGCCGAGATTGCGGCCGAGAGCCTGCGCCTCACGACCCTGCGTTATCAGGCCGGTGAATCTACCGTGCTGGAAGTGGTAGACGCGCAGAACACTTTGACCCAGGCGCGCAACGCCTACGATGACGGCCAGTCGCGCTTTCGCGTGGCTGTGGCAAACTTACAGACTCTGACAGGAAGCTTCTGACCGGAATGAACTCTTTCACGCCCACCAACTTCTCAACTCCCAATCGCGTGTCCCGCAGCGCATCGTGGCGTCTACTCGCCGCTGCGGCTGGAATCGGCCTGCTTCTGCTTATAGCTTGCTCGAAGGAGAGCAATAACCAGCCGGTGGTCACGGTGCAAGTCGCTCCCGTGGAGAAGACCACGATCCAGCGCACCATCAGCGCGCAGGCAATTCTGTTTCCCCGGACGCAGGCCGCGATCGTGCCCAAGATCAGCGCCCCGGTGCAGAAATTCCTGGTGAAGCGCGGCAGTCCGGTCCACGCCGGAGAACTGCTGGCCGTCCTCGAAAACCGCGACCTGACCGCCGCGGCCCAGGACACCAAAGGCGCCTACGATCAGGCCCAGGCCGCGTACGAGACGACTACCGCAGCCAGCCTCCCGGAGGAAATTCAGAAGGCCAAGGCCGACGCGCAGCAGGCCCAGCAGGCGCTCGACGCCCAGGAGAAAGTGTTTCAAAGCCGCCAGCAACTGTTCGAGCAAGGCGCCCTGCCGCGCAAGGAACTCGATCAGTCGCGCGTCGATATCACCCAGGCGCGCAATCAAAATGCCATCGCCAAGCAACATCTCGACGCGCTGATGTCCATCGGCAAGCAACAGGAGCTTAAGGCCGCCGCCGGACTGCTCGAATCGGCCAAAGGCAAGTACCTGGGAGCGCAAGCGCAACTCGGCTACTCGGAGATTCGCAGTCCGATCGACGGCGTGGTGACGGACCGGCCGCTCTATCCGGGCGAGATGGCGGCGGCAGGAACGCCTCTCATCACGGTCATGGATCTCTCCTCGGTCATCGCCAAGGCGCACATTCCGCAAGATGACGCCGCCGCGCTGCACGTCGGCGACAAAGGCACCATCACCATTCCCGGAATCGACCGGCCCATCGAGGGTAAAGTCACGGTCGTGAGCCCGGCTCTCGATCCCAACAGCACCACTGTCGAGGTCTGGCTGGAAGCCAGAAATCCTAAACATGCCTTGCGCCCTGGGACCAGCGTGCAGCTCGCTTTGACCGCGCAGACCGTCAAAGATGCGCTGGTGGTTCCTGCCAGCTCGGTGATCACTGCGCCCGACGGCACTCCGGCCGTGATGCTGGCCGGCAGCGACGGGCTGGCGCACCAGCAGGCCGTGAAACTCGGCATTCGCAACGGTGACGATGTGCAGATTCTCGAGGGCGTCACGGCCAACGACAAAGTCGTCGCCACCGGCGCCTACGGGCTGCCCGATAAGACCAAGCTCAAAATCGAAGCTGCCGCCCAGGCCCCGGCCGAGGCGCCCAATGGAAGTTCGAAAACGCCCGCTGAGGGTTCCGATGACAAATAATCGCTGCGGAGCCCCGGCGTGAACTCCCCGCAAGCCGAAAAGTCAGGCCAGCACTGGATCGCGCTGCACTCCCGGCCGGTAATCTTCCTCATTCTGACTCTGGGCCTGCTGGGGGCGTATCTCGCCTTCACCATCCCGGTTTCTGTATTTCCTTCCACCGATTTCCCCCGCGTCCTGATCGCTGTCGACAACGGCGTGATGCCCATCGACCAGATGATGGTCACGGTCACGCGGCCGATTGAAGAAGCGGTGAACAGCGTGCCGGGATTGCTCAATGTCCGCTCCATCACCAGCCGAGGCTCGGCCGAGATTGATCTCTATCTGCGCTGGGACATCGACATGTTCCAGACGTTGCAGTACGTCAATGCGGCGATTTCGCGAGTGCAGCCGGAACTTCCCGCCACCGCGAAAATCGAAGCGCATCGCATGACGTTCGCCAGCTTCCCCATCATCGGCTACAGCCTCACCTCCGACAGCATTCCCCAAACCAGACTCTGGGAGATGGCAACGTACGAAATGAAACCGCGGCTGAATCGGCTGGAAGGCGTTTCGACGGTCATCATTCAGGGCGGCCAGGAACCGGAGTTTCACATCACGCCCGACCCGGCAAAGCTGCTGACGGCGAGCGTCACCGTATCCGACATTCTGGACGCCGTACGGCGCACCAACATGATCGACTCCCCCGGACTGCTGGAGCAGAACCATCAACTCTACCTCGGCCTGGTTAACGGCCAGGTGCGCACGCCGGAAGAAATTGCGAATGCCGTCATCAAGAACACCCCGGCGGGAATCCCTGTGCGCATCGGCGATGTCGCCACCGTGGCGCCCAACGTCAAGCCCGTTTATACGGTGGTCACGGCGGCCGGCAAGCCCGCGGTGCTGCTGAACATCAACCGCCAACCCGATGGCAACACGGTGCAGGTCGCGCAGGAAGTTCACGACGAAATCGAACGCATCCGCCAGACGCTGCCGTCTGGAGTGCAGATCCAGCCCTTCTACGATCAATCCATCATCGTCAACGACTCCATCAAGAGCGTCCGCGATGCCATCCTGCTCGGGTTGATTCTCGCCTCCATTATCCTGGTCGTGTTTCTGCGCGACTGGGGAACCTCGCTGGTTGCGGGCCTGGTGATTCCCGTAACCATCCTGGTCACCTTTATTGCCCTCAAGCTGATGGGCGAGACGTTCGACTTGATGACGCTCGGCGGTCTGGCCGCAGCCGTCGGACTGGTCATCGATGACGCTATCGTCGTCGTGGAAAACATTGTTCTCCACCGCGACGCCGGACAGACGCGGCTGGAGGCAATCCGCCGCGCGCTGAAAGAGATCACCGTTCCGCTGATCGGATCGACGATCACGCCGGTGGTTGTCTTTATTCCGTTGATCGTGATTACGGGAGTGACGGGAGTCTTCTTCCGCGCTCTGGCCGTGACCATGACCGTCTCGCTGCTGACATCGCTGGCGCTGGCTCTCACCTGGACCCCGACCCTGAGTCAATACTTCATCAGGGGACACCACGACAAGGACCGCTCGCCGGCTGAATCAGACACGCCTCCGCCCTCGGCCTTGCCGGCGGCGAACGAAGCGGAGGCCCCCGAGGAAAACGACAACGCGATAAAATTGCTGGCTGCGGAAGAAAGGCACCTGAGCGGCTTTTTCCTCCGCGTGGTCAACTTCCACGAACGCTGGCTGCGCCGGGCTCTCGAGCGGCCACGCCTGCTGGCGATCCTCAGCGCCGCCCTGATCGTGGTTTCTTATCTGTGCTACAACTTCTTGGGCTCCGACCTGCTGCCGGAAATGGACGAAGGCGGATTCACCATCGACTACATCATGCCCGCAGGAAGTTCGCTGGCGGAAACCAACCGCGTCGTGAGCCACGTCGAACAGATGCTCCGTGAGGTTCCTGAGGTAGAGAGCACCTCGCGTCGCACCGGCTTGCAACTCGGGCTGGCGTCGGTGACTGAGGCTAATACCGGCGATATCCTGGTGAAACTGAAAGCCAAGCGCTCTCGCGACATCGAAGAAATCATGGCCGACGTGCGCGCCGACATTAAGCGGGAAGAACCCGCCCTCGATATCGATTTGATCCAGGTGCTGCAGGACATGATTGGCGACTTGACGTCCGCGCCGCAGCCCATCGAGATCAAGCTGTTCTCTCAGGATCCCAAGCAGCTAGAAGAATGGGCGCCCAAGGTGGCCGACGCCATTGGCAAGATCGAAGGGGTCGTGGACCTCCTGAACGGAATCGACAACACCATCAGCGGCCCTGCTGTCACATTCCAGGTCGATCCCAGCATCGCTGCTCGTGCCGGTTTTACCGCCGAAGAAGTCGCGCTCGATGCCTCAGCTATTTTGGAGGGCGAGCCTGCTCCCACGCCGGTGGTGGCGAACGATCGCGCGTACACGTTGCGCGTGCGCTTTCCGGCAGTGAACCGGGCGTCCCTCGAAGCCATGCGCGACACGCTTCTGGTCAGCAGCACCGGGCATACAGCCACGCTGGGCGCGCTGGCTACGGTCGTGGAGAATCCCCCGCAGACCGAGATTCGCCGCGAGAACCTGCAACGCGACGTAGCCGTGACTGCTCGTTTGGAAGGCCGAAGCCTGGGCAGCGGCATGGCCGACGTGCAACGAGTGGTCGCCGGCTTACACATCCCTTCCACGATTCGCGTGGTATACGGCGGAACCTACGCCGAGCAGCAGCGCTCCTTTCACGACCTGGTCGTAGTCCTGATCCTGGCCGTGCTGCTCCTCTTCATCGTGCTGTTGTTTGAGTTTGGGTCCTTTGCCGCTCCCGTCGCAATTCTTTCGTCGGCGCTGCTGTCGACCTCGGGCGTTTTCATCGCTCTGCTGATCACGCGCATCACCTTCAACATCTCGTCGTTCATGGGCATGATCATGGTGGTGGGCATCGTGGCCAAGAACGGCATTCTCCTGCTCGACGCCGATCAGAAAATGCGTGCTCTCGGACTACCGGCCGAAAATGCAATGCTGCAAGCCGCGCGCCGCCGCCTGCGTCCCATTGTCATGACCGCGCTCGCCACCGTGGCCGGCATGCTTCCTCTGGCATTTGCCGTAGGAGCAGGATCGCAAATGCTTCAACCGCTGGCCATTGCCGTTATTGGCGGAGTTCTGATCTCCATGGTGCTCTCGCTGATCATCACTCCCGCCGTGCACTTTTATCTTGCCGGCAGGAATGAGCCGGCCGTTCAAGAGTCGCCCGCCGCGTCGTGACGCGAGGGAAGCCAGTGGGAATAGTGTGCACAGTTTTGCGTGTTACTCGAGTAACCTCTGCATCAAACGGCCCCTCGCTTCCCCTGCCCCGATCGCGGGAATTGCGCTCCGGCGACGCGATCCGGTTGTAAACTATTGGAAAAGCTGTGCGTGCCTCCTCCAGCGAGAGTCCAGGATCGCCTGAAATCCCCGATTAACCTCCCTCTGAATCAGCGCCCGCGCACCGTATTGGTGCAGAACTTGCTCTAGAATTAGTAAAACCGGGGAGTAAGGATGGCATCAATCGGCCGGATTCTGCCGCTGACGACAAACATTGTGTCAGAAGAAAAGCACATCCAACTTGAGGACGAGCAGGCGTTGGCGAAACTGCTGGAGGCGGCCTATGTGCTGCAAGAGCACAACCGCAAAATGCAGAATTCTGCGCCGCCGCACCAGCCTCCTGCCGGCTCAGACGGCGCGCCCGAACCACCGGCCCGCGTTGCTCCCGCAGCGCCAGACGTTGCCCGCGCCGAGCGTCCTCCGAATGAGAATTTCACCTTCTTCCTGGGCCAAATCGTAGAAACGCAGCGCCAGATTCAAGTGCGTCAGCTGGGGCTGGAAGACACGATGTCGCTGGTCGTCGAACGCCTGGCGGCAATGACCCAAGCGGCAGGCGCCGCGATCGGCCTCGTCGAGGGCCAGCGCATCCGATATCGAGCCACGGCAGGCCGCATGGCTCTGCCGGTGGGAACCGACGTCCCCATTGAACAAGCGCTCTCTTCTGCCTGCCTGCGCACTGGCCAACTGGTGCGCAACGCGGATGCCTCTTCCGATTCCTCCGCCAGCTCCAGCGAGTGCCGCGAGCGCGGCATCCACTCCATGATCGCAGTCCCGGTCTATCGCGATGCCGGCGTCTCGGGAAGCCTGGAGCTCTACTACGCCGGCGCGCACGGCTTCAGCGAGCAGGAGGTGCATACCTGCCAGCTCATGAGCGGGCTCCTGACCGAGGCTCTGGCGCGCGATCATGAATTGATCTGGAAGAAGTCGCTCGCCACTGAGCGTGCCGCCATGATGGAGGCTCTGGAAAAGCTGAAACCGAACCTGGCTGCCTTGGTAGACACGCACGCCGCCAAAGAAACGGTGCCTCCACCGGCGCCGGCAGCTGCTGAACCGGCACTCTGCCGCAAGTGCGGTCATCAACTGGTGGGAGACGAACATTTCTGCGGGAAATGTGGAGCGCCGCGCAGCAGCGACTACGAGGCTCCCACCATGCAAAGCAGAGTCGCGTCGCTATTGACCCTCCACGAAAAAGCGAAGAAGGAAGCGACCCCATCTGCCGGCGATTCCTCCATATCGGACGCCGCTCATCTCGCTCATCAAAATGACTCGTCAGGCCAGGAAGACCCGTCTGACGATTTTTCCTCTGAGGATTTCCCCAGCGGCGCTCAGCCTGCGTTGTTCGAGATGTCAGAAGCAACTCATGCGCCGACTAAAGGAAAGCCTCGCCTCGATCTGGAAGCTCCGTCGGAAGAAGATCTCGAGGACGAAGGCACATCTTCGCTCCCCGCGATTGTGGCGACGCGGCTTGCAACAGCACGGGTTGAAACAGAAAGTCCCGCAGCCCTGGGACCCGCGGCCGACTGGAGTTCCGCGGCCAATGCTCGCGAATTCCTGGAGCAGCAGCTCGCGTCCAGCAAGCCTCCCGACGCCCTGACCCGCTTCTGGAAGGCGCGCCGCGGCGATGTCTACCTGGCCGTCGCCGTGCTTCTGGTGGCGGCGGCGATTCGCTGGGGCATCTGGTCAGATCACCCGGTGGGAGCAACCGGAAGGCCCGCCCCTACAACGCATCACAAGCTGGCTCCGGATGCCGATCTTTCCTTGTTCGACCGCATCCTGATCAACCTGGGGCTGGCTGAGGCGCCCGAGCCCGTCGAGTACAAGGGCAATCCCGAAGCTCAAGTCTGGGTTGATCTTCACACCGCCCTCTACTACTGTCCCGGAGCCGATCTCTACGGTAAAACCCCTACCGGGAAGTACACCACGCAGAAGGACGCGCAGTTGGACCAGTTCGAGCCGGCCTACCGCAAGGCTTGCCAGTAGCGCCGGAGCATCCTCTTCCCATCACTTGCCGCCACAACCCACTTCCTCCGCGCGGCCTGTTTCTGCGCCAACTCGGCGATTTGACAACCCCTGCCTGACGGAGTGCAATCATAACTACACTCCGGCCATTGGGGAGATCCTTTTTGCCGCATGAACCCGAGCATTCCGATGGCACCGGCTCTGTGCCCTCGGACGCGCTGAACCCGCTGCTGAATCCGCTCCTGGGGCAGAACATGGGGCGATGGGCCGAGGTTTACTTCACCAGCCCTCCCGAGAAACGCGACGAAGCCGTGAGTGAGCTCTTGCGCGAACTCCAGGCCGCTGCGCAGAATGTCGAACCGAAGCCGAATGTGGCTGTTTGTTTTTCCTGTGGCCGCGAGAATTCTGCGCAGCAGAATTTCTGCGGTATGTGCGGCGCACAATTGCGCGCGGCTTCCGGATCGCTTCCCGAGTCGGAAAACCGCTCCGTCGCCGAGCCTCCGCCGATCCCGGAAACGCGTCCGGCGCAGATTTTTTCCTTCGACTCTCTGACGCCTATATCGGCTTCGCGTCGATCCTCACAGATTCTCAGCGACGACGAAGAGGACCCGAGCGGAGCGGCCTGGCGCCGGATCCAAGCCAGCATTTCCCCTCCCCCCGGATATCGTCTCTATCTCGGAGCAGCACTGGCAGCCTTGATCATAGTTTTCGCGTACCTCACCTGGAGCAGGCCGCCCGGCGCACCGGTAGTTTCCCCAAACGCTGCCGTTTCGCTCCCGACCCAATCGGCGCCGCCTGCGGCTAACTCATCCACGGCGAGAACGGAAACTGCAACCGGCAGTCCGGCCGCCGAGGTTGCGCCTGCCACCCGCGCTCCGAGCACAAGCGTGCCCGTCAAGTATGAACCCAACCATGAACAAAGCGCGGCTCTGCCAGTAATTCCTGCTTCTGCCGAACCCGCCAGTTCAGCCTCCGGCCCGCAGACCCAGGCGGCAGCCGGCGGCGCTGAGGAGCTTGCCGTCGCTCAGGGCTTTCTCAACGGCACTGGCGGCCATGAACGCAACCCCGCGGCCGCGGTAGGTTGGTTGTGGAAGGCGGTGGCAAAACAGAATACCGATGCCACACTGCTGCTCTCCGACATTTACTTGAAGGGCGATGGAATCCCGAAGAACTGTGATCAGGCGCGGCTCTTGCTCGACGCCGCGGCGCGCAAAGGGATCAAGGACGCCGCCGGCCGTCTGCGCCAACTGCAGGATTCCGACTGCGAGTGATTGCGAGAAGTAGGGATTGCAGAAGTCAGGGTTGGTGTCCCGGCTCGACTCGTTCGCAGGTCGACCTAATTAGGACCGTTCCCGTACGGATCCTTATCGCACCATTGCATGATCATCGGCGACTGTATCTGCCGCGCCTCATACCACAAGGCTAACTCGACACGATTCCATAGTCCTAGCTTGTCGTAGATGACCCGCAGGTAATTCTTCACGACGTGTTCGGTGGTCCCAATCTCCTGCGCTACTTCGCGATTCTTCAGGCCTTGGGCAACGAGTTGGATGACTCTGTGTTCGCGTTCGCTGGGGACGCGCGTTCCATACCGTCCACTGGCAGACATGCTTGCCTCCGGTACAACAGGGTCGCGAGTTTCACTCGCTTGATTCCACCGGTGATTCCGAAGCGGAGAAAGAGGCGGTTGAAGTGGGCTTTTACGGTTCGCCGGGCCATCTTCAGCTGCCTGGCGATTTCGGCGTTGTCACAGCCTTGCAAAAGGAGTTCGACGATTTGCTGTTCGCGCGGACCCAGCCGAACGGTCTGCTCCTTCATTAACTCCCCCCTCACTCCCTGCATCACCTTCGCCTCGATTCGGCCCAACGGCTGAATCTTTCCAAAAGTCATAGCACCCACAATGCCAATTTGAGACAGTTTTGGCTGTGACATCCGAATGGATTTTTTCCACAGCCGGTCCATCGTGAAACACCTGCTGTGGAAATCGGAAAGCCGCTTCCCGCATGGCCTTGCGAGGGTTCGACGGCCCTGCTCGCGACCCGCCGGAACACGGGCAAAATCAGGCCTCGGCATCAACTAATCGTGCTTTCCTGCGCTGCATTGACGCAGGGGCCGCCCTGTTTCGCGCAGTGGGCCGAGCCCAGATCAACTCCTTCCAAAATGGGGACCGGGTGTTCATGCGTCACTGCGGAATGGCAGCGACGGCGCGGCCCTCAGGCAAATACCCTAGGCGAAAATTCCCGCCATCCGAGCAATACTCAGAACAAATTACACGCTTGTTCCTATTGACTTCCGATTCAGTTCGGCGCATGAATGCCCATTGCACGTCACAATCCAGAATGCACACTCATCTGCGATGCTCCTCTGATGGGCTTCCGACAGGCCTCCACGAGATTCGCCGGCTTCAAATAGGAGTGAAAGAAATTGCACACCGACGCGATTGAGAAGCAGGGTCAGAGCACTTCCGCGCCGTGCGCAACGGTTTGCACAGGCCTTTGGGGAGTGAGAGGGCCTAGTCCGAATGGGCTAGTTTTACCCTTTATCCTTATCAGTTTACAGTACAATGAACTTGCCCGTTGCGGCATGGCACGTGCGAGTAGGAAGAGGTCGATTCCTTTTGGTGTACACTGACTACAAGCTCTTACTCACGTTCCGTGGCATCCCCCATTTGCACGTCCTGAAGTCTTTATTGATTCCTTCTGCGACGCGTTGAATCACATGCTGTAGCTTCAAAATCACGTACCTGGAGGTTCCAGCGTTGTCTGCTTCGACTAGTCATTTGATTGCTCCGCACGGCGGCGAACTCGTCAATATCATCGTTTCACCGGAAAAGGCCGCAGAACTCAAAGCTCACTCCCGCGAGTGGCCTTCGTGGGACCTGACCGCTCGCCAGATTTGCGATCTCGAATTACTCATGAGCGGAGGCTTCTCTCCGCTGCGCGGCTTCATGACGCGCGCCGACTACGAAGGCGTTTGCCACAACATGCGTCTCGCCAGCGGAGTGCTCTGGCCCATACCGATCACGCTCGACGTAACGGAAGAGTTCGCGAAAAAGCTTACCCCCGGCAGCAGCAAAGTTGCGCTGCGCGATGCCGAGGGCGTCATGCTCGCCGTGCTGCACGTGGAAGATGTCTGGCAGCCGGATCGCGCCGCTGAAGCCAAGGCGGTGTTCAACAGCACGAGCAAAGCCCATCCGGGCGCGGATTACACCATGAACAAGGCCAACCCGTGGTATGTGGGCGGCCGCGTCGAAGGTCTGCAGAATCCGTCGCACTACGATTTCCGCACGCTGCGCCTCACTCCCGCCGAAGTACGCGCAGAATTCGCGCGCATGGGATGGCGCCGCGTGGTCGCCTTCCAAACTCGCAATCCTATGCACCGGGCGCACGTCGAACTCACCTTCCGCGCGGCCAAGCAGGTGGAAGCGAATCTGCTCATCAACCCCAGCGTGGGGATGACCAAGCCCGGTGACGTGGACTATTTCACCCGCGTGCGCTGCTATCAGTTGCTGTTGTCGAAGTTCCCGCAAGGCACCGTGAAGCTCTCGCTGCTGCCCCTGGCCATGCGCCTGGGCGGCCCGCGCGAAGCCATCTGGCATGCGCTCATCCGCAAGAATCACGGCTGCACCCACTTCATCGTCGGGCGCGACCACGCCGGCCCCGGATCCGATCCGGAAACGAAGAAGCCTTTCTACGGTCCGTACGACGCGCAGGAGCTGTTCAAGAAAAATGAAGCCGACATCGGCGTGACCATGGTTCCCTTCAACATGATGGTCTACCTCGAGGCGCAGGACCGCTATGTTCCCGACAACGAGGTCAAGAATGGCGACCGCGTTCTGAACATCTCGGGCACTGAACTTCGGCAGCGTCTGAACGAGGGCCGCGACATCCCTGGCTGGTTCACCTATCCCGAGGTGGTGCACGAATTGCGCCGCAGTTTTCCGCCCCGCGCGCATCAGGGCGTAACGATTTTCTTCACCGGACTGTCGGGCTCGGGCAAATCCACCATCGCCAATGTCCTGCTTACAAAGTTCCTGGAAGTCGGCGGACGCCCTGTGACTCTGCTCGACGGCGATCTGGTGCGCAAGCATCTTTCCTCGGAGCTGGGATTTTCGAAAGAGCACCGCGACATCAACATCCGTCGCATCGGCTATGTGGCTTCCGAGATTACGAAGAACGGCGGCATCGCCATCTGCGCGCCCATCGCGCCCTATGATGCGACCCGCAAGCACGTGCGCCAGATGATCGAGCCCTATGGCGGTTTCATCCTGGTGCACATCGCCACTTCCGTCGAGGTGTGCGAGCAACGCGACCGCAAGGGGCTCTACGCCAAGGCCCGCGCCGGCATTCTCAAGGAGTTCACCGGAATCTCTGATCCCTATGAAGCTCCGGCCGACGCGGAAGTCACTATTAACACCGGCGATCTTTCCCCGGAAGAGGCCGCGCAGGAGATCATCTTGCATCTGGAGCGGGAGGGCTTCATCGGCGTAAACGGAGCAGCCGCGTAAGACGAAGAAGAAGCGATCATGGAACTGCTGGCAATCAAAATCACGGTCGGCTTTGTCGTCGGCGTCCTCATCGGCATGAGCGGCGTGGGAGGCGGCGTTCTGCTGCTTCCCGTGCTCATTTTCGGCCTGAGGGTTCCCGCCATCGTGGCCGTCGGTTCCGATGCCCTGTTCAACTTCTTCACCAAAATTCCCGCCAGCCTGCTGCATCTTCGCCGGGGCACGGTGCGCCGCAAGGTCGTGATCGCTCTCGCCCTCGGCAGCGTTCCCGGCTCGATTGCTGGCGTCAAGCTGCTGATGCACATCCGCCACGTGTATGGCGACGGCGTCAACAATTTCATTAAAACGGCGGTAGGAATACTGCTCATCGTTATTCCCATCCTGCTGTTGTTCCAGCGGCGGATCGAAGAGCGCATCGCCAATCGCCCGCCCACCATGAAAGGTTTTGCCGGCATGGCTGTGATTGGCCTGATTTCCGGCTTTCTCGTGGGCATGACCTCGGTCGGGTCGGGCAGCATCATCATGATGCTTCTGTTGCTGTTCTACAGCTTCCCGCCCAAGGTGAATGTCGGGACCGACATTGTGCACGCGGTCATCCTCACGGGTGTCACGGGATTGCTGCACTTCCGGCTCGGCAACGTCGATCCGGGACTGGTCCTGTCGCTGCTGATTGGTTCAATTCCCGGCGGCCTGCTGGGCTCGCATCTGAGCACCCGCATGCCCATGCTGTGGTTGCGCCGCATTCTCTGCGCTCTGTTGCTGATCACCGGCGCCCGGATGTTGTGGGCGTGATTTCCGGAAAATGACCCCGCTGCCCATGCTTCAGAAAAGTGTTCCGAAGAGTATCCTCGAGGAAATGCCTGCTTCTGCTTACACCGAGATCCTGCAGCGCATCCAGTCCGCACTGGATGCAGCCCGCGCCGTGTTCGCTCGCTTCACGCCGGGAGCGATCGCAACCGAATTCAAGGCCGGACACGATCCCGTGACCGAAGCCGACCGGGCGGTCGATGCCCTGCTGCGCCAGAATCTATTGCGCGACGGCGAAGGCTGGCTTTCCGAAGAGAGTGCGGATGACGCTTCCCGGCTCAACAAAAGCCGCGTCTGGGTCGTCGATCCGCTCGACGGCACGCGCGAATTCGTGGCCGGAATTCCGGAATTCTGCGTCTCTATCGCGCTGGTCGAGAACGGCTGCCCGGTCGCTGGTGGCATCTTCAATCCCGCCACCGACGAAACTATCCTGGGCGCCATCGATGCGGGAGTGCTCTACAACGGCCAACCGGCGCACCCCAGCCAGCGCACCTCGCTCCAGGGAGCGGTGATTCTGGCCAGCCGCAGCGAAGTGAAGCGCGGAGAGTGGCAGCCATTTCAGAACGGCGAGTTCACGATTCGGCCAATGGGGTCGGTAGCGTACAAACTCGGTCTGGTCGCCGCCGGCCGCGCCGACATTACCTTCACACTAACGCCGAAGCACGAGTGGGACGTCGCCGCCGGCGCAGCGTTGGTCGCAAGCGCCGGAGGATTCGTCGCCACGCTCGACAATACTCCGCTCCGCTGCAACAACCGCAATCCCCTGCTCTCCGGACTGCTGGCTTGCGGTCCAAATTTGCGCGAGCCGTTGCTGGCCGCTCTCGCCGGCCATCTCCCCGCCGCCGCAACGCAGTCTCGCTCCTAATCATGCTGCTGAGAAACTCGCTTCGATGCTTGATTTTGGGCGGCGCAGCGCTTCAGCACCTGATTTTGGGTGGCGCAGCGCTTCAGCGCTGCGATAACTGCTGATTTTTGAACGCCGGCTTTAGCCGCTGCGGTCGGACTGGTGGGCAGAAACTACTTTTTCAGCAACCTGCTAATCATCCTGTCCCGGCGATTCGTATCAGGGCACGCAACCATGCGTGCCGTAACTATCGCCGAAGCCGCACGCCTTTAGGCGCTGCCAGCCGCGCAAGTCCGTCTCAATTCAATCCGCAACATACGCCAGCCGCGCCCGCCGGCGCCGCGACAGAAAGTGCCCGATCCCGTTCACCCAACTCTCAAACTCCAGGTCGGTGCGCCCGCTCGTGTCGACCAGCCGCGGCAGCAGCAGAGGATTATTCTCCACCGTGGCAAACCCCGTATCGCAGGTCACGGCCGAGACAATCCCCTCCGCAGCCAGCCACGACAGGAACTCCGGCCGGTAAGCGCCGCTGGGGTAGCAGAAATGCGTTTGCCCGCCGCCGATCATGCTGCCCAGCCGCCGGCGGTTCTCACGGATCTCCTGCCGGAACAGCTCCTCATTCATGGGAGTGCGATGGCGATGCGTATGCAGCTGGAAGTCGACGCCGTCGGCCGCCAGTTCCTTTACTTCCTCTGGATTCAGCAGGTGGAGGATGCGCCGGGTCCGCAGGGCATCGTAGTCAATCCCCAATCGCTGGGCCAGCGCAGCGGCGATCTGATCCTTCTGCTGACCGTGGAGATCCTGCCGCTCCGTCCATTGCACAATCTCGGTTGCCGCCGCTTCTCGAATTTCCTGGGAATGGAGCGCTACTGGATTCGGACATCCGAATTCCTGCAAATCGACCGGGCCCGCGTGCCTCGCCTTCCACAGCAGATACGAGCAGATCAGGTTGAAGATCGGCCGCTGCAGTTCGCTGTAGTAGGTGGTCAGATATACCGTGACCGGAACCCCGCTCCGCTTCAGCGCTGGGTACGCCTGCCGGTAAAAATCGTACTGCCCGTCATCAAACGTGAGCACAACACTGCGTGGAGGCAGATCATGCCGGGAAAGCCGCTCCAGCGCCTCAGCCAACGGCAGAACGTTGCACTTGCTGTTTCGCAGAATCTCAAGCCGTTGCTCGAGTTGTTGCGCGCTGATGTAGAGATGCGGCCTCCACTGATGCTCATCTTCAAGCGCGACCCCGTGAAAACACAGGATCAGCAACCGCTCCCGGCGCCAGGCACTGTCACTTACCAGATGGAATGCTCCGCAGCCCTTCAGCGCCGACAGTGCCGCCCGACGAAGGTGCTTTCTCATCGCGTCCTTTGGACTTCCGAGCTCACAGCCGCTGGTGCACCGATCTGCGCCGCGACATCCTCTACCGGCTCGCCGTCGATCATCACTCGCAGCCACAGTTCAAGGTTCAAAAGGCGCCAGATTCGATTTCCGTGGTCGCGTGCTTTCGCTCGGTGCTCAGCAAATATTTTCTTCACCGCTTCGGTTCGCAGCAAACCTCGCTCCACGCTCCGGGGCTCAACCAGCATCCGCTCCAGATCGTCGACCTTCGGTCCCGCCAGCCACGAATCCCACGGCGTGGGAAATCCCATCTTCTTGCGATACACGATCGATTTTGGCAGCAAATCTTCGACCGCTTGCTTCAGCACAAACTTCCCCGCCATCCCCGCAATCGAATACTGTGCCGGAATTCTCGCCGTAAACTCCACCAGAACATGATCGAGGAACGGCACGCGGCTTTCTACTGAGGCGGCCATGCTCATCTGGTCCTGCTTCATCAGCAATTCGATCAGATAGCTGTTGATATCGGCGTAGAGCAGGCGGTGCAGCAAGTCACCCTGCGAACGATTCCACGCCTCCATCGATCCGGCGTAGGCATCGCCCGCATCCGCCACTGCAGCAGGAGTGAGCAGTTCCGCCTGCTCGGCCGCGGCAAAGGCCGAAAAGAAATTGTCGTAGTAGAACGATGGCCACGAATTCCCGTCCCGCACCAGAAACGTATGCCCCAGCTTGCGATGCAGCGACGCGCTGAGCGGGCTGGCCTGAATGGCCTTGCGCACCATCCCGCGCAATCCTGCAGTCGTGATCGCGCCATAGACATGGTCCATGCGGGAGTTCAGCACGGTCCACGCATGGCGCGTGTAACCGGCGAGCGTCTCGTCGCTCCCCTCGCCCGTCAGCACTACTTTCACACGCTCGCGCGCCAGGCGAGCAACAAAATACAACGCCACGCTCGACGGCCACACCAGCGGCTCATCCTCATGCCAGATCAGCCGCGGCAGGCATTCAAAAAACTGGTCACGGCTGATTCGAATTTCGTGATGATCCGACCGAATGTGCTCCGCCACCTCGCGCGCGTAGCGCAGCTCGCTGAACGCTTCTTCGTCGTAGCCGACGGCGAAGGTCTGAATCTGGCTGCCGCGAATCTCAGTGGCCAGCGCGGCGACCGCGCTCGAATCCAGCCCGCCGCTTAGAAACATCCCCAGCGGCACGTCGCTCATTAAATGCGATCCGACAGCAGCTTCCAGCAATTCGCGATAAGTCTTGACGTAATATTCGCGGGGCTGCGGCTCGCGATCCACTTCGGCCGTGAGATCCCAGTAGCGTGCAATCTGCGGCTCGCCCCGTTCCGCCAGCTCCAGCGTATGCCCCGGCATGAGCTTGCGGATTCCCGCAAACATCGTCTCCGGCCCGGTGATGTAGCCGAACGCGAGATACTCCGCGAGCTTTCCCCGATCAAACTCGGCCGCCACGCCAGGGTAAGCAAGAATCGCCTTAATCTCCGACCCGAAGAGAAAGGCCTTGCCATCCCAGCGGTAGTAAAAAGGCTTGATTCCCAGCCGGTCGCGCGCCGCGAAAAGCACACGCTTGCGCCGATCCCAAATCGCGAACGCGAACATGCCCCGCAGATGCTTCACACACTCCCGGCCATATTCCTCATACAAGTGAACGATGGTTTCCGTGTCGCTGCGAGTGCGGTAACGGTGCCCTTTCGCTTCGAGACCCACTCTCAGCTCGGCGTGGTTGTAAATCTCGCCGTTGTAGACGATCCAGACGTCGTGATTCTCATTGGCCAGCGGCTGGTGGCCGGTTGCCACGTCGATGATGCTCAGCCGCCGCATGGCCAGGCCGACATTCTCTTCGACGAAGAAGCCTTCGTCGTCGGGCCCCCGATGCACGAGGCGCCGGTTCATGCCCGTTAACACGTCTCCCGGCACGCGCCAGTCACGATCGGAGAAGAAGATTCCACAGATTCCGCACATATCAGAATGGCTTCCGTCTATGGCTTCGCTGAACCGGGGGCTGCAGTCTCCGGTTGTTCCAACCCGGCAACATTCTCGGCAAGTGCATCCGAATCCGACGAGAACATCGTCCGCTCTCCATTTGTTACGGTGATCTCCGCCCACTGCACCGGCCGCGTGTACCGCAGCACCGTTCCTCCGCGGACCTGCACATAGCTGCCACCGCAAAGAATCAGTTGCTCGTCGAGGCCGCCTGGACCTCGCTTGCGGCAGACGAACTCCCCGTCGCCGGACAACTCCCCCTTCTGCCACGCTTTGCCGCGTTCGCCGAAAACGAACGAGTACTCCACCTTCTCCGCCGAATACCTGTATGCGCCGGCCGAGTCCTCTTTTCCTTCTTTCCCCTCCGCCATGCGAGTGAACGACCCCGGACTGCCGTGCGCTTCTTCCAATGTTACAAGCAAGACCGCAAATTCGGCTGGGAGCACGGCGTCCAGGCTGAAGGTCAAGGTTGTCATCGGCGCCTTTTCTCCATAAACCGGCGCGCACGATTCGCGAACCACTTCTTCGGACCAGCCGTGTCCCTGCACGGGCAGCAGGGCCAGCCCGCCCGACGCGCCCTTGACGCGGAATACTCTCTGCGCCACCAGTTGCAGATCCGGTCCCAAATGCCAGGCCAAATCGAGCCGGTGCTTGCCCTGTCTTTCACCATCTCCACTATCCACGACATCGCGCACCAGGTAGATGCCGTTCCTGAGCGAGAATATCCATCGCCGATGCCTTACCGGATGCGGCAAGCTCTGGTAGCCGTCATGAGTCGCGACCAGCAGATCGAAATCCTGCCCCTGAATCCACTGCTCGGCTTTCCCTTCGGTCAATCTCTGCCACGAGAACGCCGACGCCGGTTGGGCCTGGCCTGTTCCATCGACCTGGACCGTGTTGTGCATGGCTGTGCTCCGGAACGGGTCGCGATCGCCGCCCGGACCTACATATTCGTACGTTCCCGGATCGATCAGCAGGGCATGCCCGCCGCTCTGCAGGCAAAGGCTCAGCGCGTCCGCATGCCCGTGGCCGCCGCTTTGCGTGCCCAGCGGCCCCGCGTCCACTACCAGCTGCGTGTTCTTCTCCCCCGCCAGAAGATAAAATCCGGCATCTGCTAGTGCTGCCGACTCCGTGGCAGGCGCCATTTCCTCCAGTGTGTCCCACTGCCGCACCCCTTCTGCACCCAGTAGCCACAACGTCTCTTCGCGCAACCCACCGGCCATCGCTTTGAAATCTGCGCGATGAAACAGGATCGCCCCCGTCGCCAATGGATCGAGCATGTGTTCGCTGCGATTGCGCCGCGGATCGAACACGCGTCCCCCGTCATCATCGCCGAATCGCGGCGGCGGGCCACCCCGCCCCAACCGGCAAAGAGCGTTCAGCATTTTCTCGATTGTGTCTTCGAAGGATTTCGGAGTCGCGATTCCGTTCGCACCCGCCAGCACCGCACAGTGCAGAAAAAAGTCCAGCGCATATACGTGGTAGTACGTGGACTGCTCGAAGTGGAATCCGTCGGATCGAACCTGGCGTTCCGCCTCCCGCAGAACAATCTCCCAACCCAACTGCTTCCAACGTTCCGCGGCAGCCAATTCCGGAGCCAGAACCCCCAGAAAGAAAAGCCCGGCACCTTCCCCGAGCAGATGGGTGTTGGGAGAGAAATAAGTCGAGAGATAGCGCTCGATGTGCCGGCCGTGCAGCGCCAGGCCACGCAGCCACTCATCGCGAAAGTCAGGCAGGCCGTGGGCACCGTGCAGCAGGTGATAAGTCCAAATCCACGACAGGGCCCGAAATGCAACTTCCAGGCTGCTGGCCCAATTGATGCCCACGGGGTAGGGATTCTCCGCCTGCCAGTGCCGCCATTGCCGCAGAGTCTCATCCGCGTAACGGCGATTGCCCGTCAATCGATAAGCCTTGGCCAGCGTCACCAGATGCTGATGACGATTCAACTCCCACGTGATCTTGCTGTCGCCGACTTCCTCGAAATCGAGATACCGGACTTTGTAGAACGCCCTCCGCCGGGCCCGTCTCCCGTGCACCGCGTCCAGATGCCAGTCGATTGGCCTGCCATAGTCCAGGTCCGTGTATCCCAGCAGATCGAAGCGATGCCGGCAGATTTTCTCTGCCTGCAACACAATTTGTTGTGTCTGGCCGGGAAGCCGCTGCCGCAGCAGCGCCACAATCGAATCGACGGAGTCCGGCGCAAAAAAGAAGCTGCCCTCTTTCCCCGCCGGTTCCCTCTGCGCTTTTCGGCCAAAGTCATACCCCAACTGAGCCAGCAGCGAATCCTGCCGCTTGGCGAACTCCTGCCGCAGGCGCTCGCGCCGTTCGGCCCCATCCATGCGGGCCAACCTCTGGCCGATTTGTCGCCATCTATCGAGCCTCATGGGCAACCATCGCTGTCTTCGCCGAACATGCGCGCCGCGAACTCTCCCATCTTAGCAACTAGCACCATGCAATCTCGCGCCATCTCTCGCCCACAGGGACGGGAGAATCCCACAGTCCTCGATGGAAGCCGACTCGCCGCTCCGATTCCGCTTCGTTTTAGTTTCGCGGGCACTGGCCGCAAGGTCATTGTCCTTCGGAGATGTACTAGTGTGACCGACTAGACCCTGCCCCCACGTTATCTAAACAGTTTGCCTCTATCTCTCTAGAGTCTGGTTAGGACTCGAACGATGGTCCCCCAACTCCGTTCCGAGGTCACCCCTTGACGCGACGTGATCGCAAGCAGGCAACATCGCCAAGCTTCTCTCTTCGGAAAATTCAGCTCTCAAACCCGCTCGTTCCCGTTCTCTTAGTTGTCGTTGCCAGCCTCACCGGCGCCTGCAGCACGGTGGCGCAGACGCGGGAAGCCCTGGAGAGCCCAACCGTCACCATAAAAGAGAGCCAAACCTTCAATGCGATCGGCCCGTGGCATGACGGAGGCGGGGTTGTGGGCATCGACCCGGGAGCCTTCCGGCGCCCCACGATTGAGATCTCGCCGGTCAGCGCGACCATAAGTTCGCACCGAGTCCAGCAATTCACCGCCACGCTGTCCGGCACACCAAATACCGCAGTTCTCTGGTCCGCATCGGCGGGAACCATGTCCGAGTGCGGCAAGTTCACCGCGCCTCAGGTCAGCCATGACACGTCCGTGACCGTCACCGCCACCAGCAAAGAGGACAGCAGCCTCGTCGCTTCCGCGACAGTGGTCGTCACTCCTGCGTCATCGCTTGCTATTGCGGCATCGTCTCTGACCGAGGCCATTGCCGGAAAGCCCTATAGCGATTCGCTCTCGGCAACTGGCGGCACATCGCCTTATCACTGGAGCATCGCCACCGGAGCCTTGCCCGCGGGAATCGAGTTGCGGGCCTCGACCGGCATTCTCGGCGGATCCACCACTCTGAGCGGTTCGTTCCCCTTCTCGGTGAAGGTGACCGATTCCCTGGGGCAGACGGCCAGCCGCAGCTTCGAGTTGCGATCGGCAAGCTCTGTTCCCCCGAACTCCGGCGCCAACTTCGACGGTCCGGCGGAACTGCCTCGAGTTTTCATGCAGACGGGAATGGCGAATACCCCCGCTTCGGGATCCACCATTGCCCTCAAGTCGGGCAGCGACCTCCAATCCGCTCTTGATCGCGCCAATTGCGGCGACACGATCGAGTTGCAGGCAGGCGCGACCTTCACCGGAAAATTTATCTTCCCGGCCAAGAGCTGCGATGACAATCACTGGATTGTCGTGCGTACCAGCGCCCCCGATTCGGCTCTGCCGCCCGAAGGCACGCGCCTGACGCCCTGTTACGCCGGAATCGCTTCCCTGCCCGGACGTCCCGCGCTCAATTGCGCTTCGACCGCCAGCGTGGTCGCCAGGCTGGTGATGCCATCCTCCGCCATCGGCCCCATCGCCTTCGCCCCTGGCGCCAATCACTATCGCTTGGTCGGCCTCGAGATCACTCGCACGGCCGGCACCGGCATCGTCTATGCGCTGGCGTCGCTCCGCGGTGAAGGCTCCGTCAACCACCTCATTTTTGACCGGGTGTGGTTGCACGGCTCACCGCAAGATGACACCAAACGCGGCGTCGAACTTGCCGGAGCGTCCTACGTCGGCGTGGTGGACTCCTCGTTGACGGATTTCCATTGCACGGCGAGCAAAGGCGCCTGCACCGACGCCGCAGCCATCGCCGGCGGAGCGGGCGACCCCGTCGGCCCCTTCAAGATTGTCGACAACTTCCTTGAGGCGTCAGGCGAGAACCTGCTTTTCGGCGGCGCGCAGAGCGCGACCACCCCCACCGATATTGAAATCCGCCAGAACCATTTCTTCAAGCCTATGACCTGGATGCAGGGCCAGCCCGGTCGCGTGAGCGGCCGCGAGGGAAATCCCTTCATCGTGAAAAATCTCCTGGAGATGAAAAACGCGCAACGCGTCCTGCTCGAAGGCAACATCATGGAGAACACCTGGGGCGGATTCTCCCAGAACGGCTATGCCATCGTCCTGACCCCGAAGAATCAGGCCTCCGGCCGCCGCAATGTCTGCCCCAATTGCCTGGTGACGGATGTGACCATCCGCTACAACACGATTAGCCATGTGGGCGGCGGTTTGCAAATCGTCAATGCCGTGTCCGACAACGGCGGAGTCGCCTTCGACGGCGAGCGTTACAGCATTCATGACCTCACCATCGACGACATCGATCTTGAGAAGTTCACCGGCACCGGCCACCTCGCGGAAATTGGAACCGATCGCGGCGCTCCTCTTCTGCGCAACCTGGCCATCAATCACATCACCGCATTCCCGCAGTCGGGCCTGTTCACCATCGGAGGCGATCCCCAGCTCAAGATGCCGGCTTTCCAGTTTGATAACAGCCTGGTGACTGTCGGCGCTTCTCCCGTCTGGTCGATCGGCGGCGGCCCCTCCAACTGCGCCTACTACGACAAGCCGTTGACGACTTTCAGCGCCTGCTTCAGCCAGTATTCCTTCACCGACAACGCCCTCATCGCCAGCCCTTCAAACTTCCCCGTCAACTCCTGGCCCCGAGGCAACACCTTCCCGGCCAGCATTGACGCCGTGGGCTTCGCCGACTACAACGGAGGCAACTACCGCCTGCTGCCCTCCAGTCCCTACAAGAACGCCGGCACTGACGGCAAGGATCTGGGCGCCGACATCGACACCATCCAGTCAGAAACTGCCGGAGTCTACTGACCCGCCTGTGCCGGCAACGCCTGCTGATAAACTGGACGCACTTCCTCCGCCGTAGTCGCGCTTGCCGCGGAGGATCGATCTTTCTCGTCCATGGACATCGCGCATCCAGCTTTCCACATCGCAGGCCCGCTCCACCTGTCCGCCGCGGAGGTGCACTTGTGGTGCGTGGATTTGGCAGCAACTGCCCCCGAGGAAGCCCAGTGGGCGCCCATCCTCTCCACTGACGAACAAGCTCGCGCCGCCCGCTTTCGTTTTCAGGAGCATCGCCAGTATTTCATCGCAGCCCGCGCCATCCTGCGGCAGGTACTCGCCGCGTACCTGGCCGCCGATCCCAAAGACCTAGTGTTCATCTACTCGGCGAAGGACAAGCCTGCCCTGGGGGGAGCGCACGCAGATGCGTTAAGCTTCAACGTCTCCCACTCCGGAGACATTGCCCTTTTCGCCTTCACGCGCTCCCGCCAGATCGGCGTCGACGTGGAATTGATTCGCCACAACTTTGATAACGCCGCCATCGCCCAGCGCTTCTTCTCGCCCGTCGAGCAGCAGCAACTGGCAGCGCTCGCTCCCGCACAGCGCGACGATGCCTTCTTTCGCTGCTGGACGAGAAAAGAGGCCTACATCAAAGCCACGGGCGAAGGCTTATCGCTCCCGCTCGACCAGTTCGACGTGTCGCTCGCACCGCTCGCGCGCAATGCCTTGCTGGCGACCCGGCCTGACCCCGCGGAAGCGCAACGCTGGTCCCTGCGGGACGTCAGCGTACCCCCCGGATATGCTGCCGCTCTTTGCGTCTTCGGGGCGGACTGGACTCTGATCGACTGGTCGGGAACCGCAGATGCCAGCTAACCTCGCATGCCACTGGGGATCGTGATGTCCGCGCCCGGCGTCGTCTTCCTCATGTACCACGAACTCGAGTCTCCCGGTCGCCCTTTGTGCCACACCGACCCGGGCTATGTTCGATACGTAATCCGCGCCTCCGATTTTCAAGCCCAGCTCGAGCTGCTACAGAAAGAAGGCTGGAAGGGGATGAGCGTCGGAGAAATCGTCGGCTCATTTCCGCAGAAAACCGTAGCCATCACCTTCGACGATGGCTCGGAGTCCGACCTGCTCGCCGCTGCGCCCATTCTGCACGAATGCGGCTTCGGGGCCACTTTTTTTATCACCGCCGGATGGTTGGGCCGTTACGGATTTCTCAATCCCTCTCAACTGTGCGAGCTCTCTGCCCTCGGATTTGAAATCGGCTCTCACTCCATGACTCACGCCTGTCTCACCGATCTTGACGATGACGGCCTGCGCCGCGAGCTCGTGGACTCCAAACTTCAGTTAGAGCAGATCATCGGCAAGCCGGTCGAACACTTCTCCTGTCCCGGAGGCCGGTTCGACTCGCGGGTGGCGCGGATGGCCTGTGACGCAGGCTATCGCACCCTCTCCTCCAGCCAGCCTCGCGCCAACACAATCGCCGCGGATCGCTTCTCCCTGGGACGCGTCGCCATCATGCGCCACTGTTCGCTCCCCGAATTTCGAGAACTCTGTCTGAAGCAGAAGCTATTGCGCTCGCGACTTGGCCTTCACATCCGCGACACGGCAAGACAGGTGTTGGGAAACTCCAACTACGAGCGGCTGCGGGCGGGATTGCTCCATCTCTCCCGGCTCGGTCGATCTCGGAAAGACCGTGGCGTTTAGTGTCACAATAGTCTTCATCCTCCAGCCGGAGAGGCCATGCTCAGACCAAGACCAGCCGCCGCCGCACTCCTGCTCCTCTCCGCCTGTGCCTTCCCCATGCACCGTGCTTTCGGCGTGACCTCTGCAGATCGTTTCGACGGCCCGGCTGAACTGCCCCGCATTCTCATCAAGAGTTCGCTCGCCGATACTCCAGCGCCCGGCAACGTCCAGCTCGTGAAGGATGGCGACAACCTGCAAGCCGCCCTCGACCACGCCAACTGCGGCGACATACTCAAACTGCAGGCCGGAGCCGTCTTTCAAGGACTGTTCCACATTCCCGCCAAGCCCTGCGACGATGCCCACTGGATCATCGTTCGCACCAGCGCCTCCGATGACAGCCTTCCCACGGAAGGCACGCGGTTGACCCCGTGTTATGCGGGCGTGGCCGCGCTTCCCGGCCGTCCCGACTTTCACTGCGCCTCTTCTCCGCCGGCCAATGTTCTGGCTCGCATCGAATTCGCTGGCAAAACCGGCTTGGGCCCCCTCCTGTTTCAGAGTGGAGCAAACCACTACCGCTTCCTCGGTCTTGAGATCACCCGCGCCGATTCCGCCGGCCCAATCATGGCGCTGGCGTCCCTCCCCGACGATGCCACCGCCGACCACATCATCTTCGACCGCGTCTGGTGCCACGGAACTGCCCAGAGCGAGACCCGCCGCGGCATCGCCCTCTCGGGCATGACCTACGTTGCTGTCGTAGACTCCTTCTTCACCGACTTTCACTGCGTCGCCGGAACCGGTGCCTGCACGGACGCCCAGACCATGTCGGCCGGCGGCGGCAACACTCCCGAAGGCCCATTCAAGATCGTCAACAATTTCCTGGAAGCGTCCGGCGAGAATCTGATGTTCGGAGGTCGCCCCGCCAAAACCACTCCTACCGACCTTGAGATTCGCCGCAATCATCTCTTCAAACCCATGATCTGGATGCGCGGCCAGCCCGGTTTTGTCGGCGCCGCCAACGGGCATCCCTTCATCGTCAAGAATCACTTCGAATTGAAAAATGCGCAGCGCGTGCTCTTCGAAGACAACCTGCTGGAAAACAACTGGGGCGGTTTCTCGCAAGCCGGCTTCTCCATCGTCCTATCGCCGAAGAGCCAGCAGAACGGCTGCCCCATCTGCCAGGTCACCGATATCACCATCCGCAACGTGAAGATCAGCAATGTGGGCAGCGTATTTCAAATCGCCAACAGCCCGTCGGATGCGGGTGGCGCCAGCGCGGGAGGCGAGCGCTACAGCATTCACGACGTCCTGGCCGATGGCGTTCAAGGCAGGGACTATCAGGGTTCTGGCGTCTTCGCCCTCGTGATCTCTGAGGCCCCTCCGCTGCGCGACGTCCGCATCGAACACGTGACCGCGGCCGTGCCCCGCTTCATCCTCACCATCATCAACCCCGCTTCCCGCACGATCGCCAACTTTACCCTGGCCAACAATCTGCTTTCCTCTGACATGATTCCAGAGATCGGTTCCGCCGGCGGCGGCCCGCAAAATTGCGCCTATCAGCCCGACCGCCTCGGCCCGGCGGGAGTTTTCCAGCGCTGCTTCGACCACTCGACCATCAATCGCAATATGGTGGTGGGAGGCGCCGATTGGCCCAAGGGCAACCTCACGGTTCGCAACGCCGAAGCCGCGGGAATTGGCGATCCTCATCGCACCTCAGGCTGGTACCATCTCTGCCAGCAGAAGGAGAATGGCTGCAAGAAGGCTTCCCCGGCCATCGGCGCCGCCGTTGACGGCAAAAACATTGGAGCCGACGTCGACGCCATCGAGAAGGTGATGGCGGAGGTTCAGTAACAGAGTTTCAGTGACAGAGTTTCAGTGAGAGAGATGCACTGAACGTTTTCCCCGCACGAGCAGATTTCAACCTCACTCCTCCGCTTCCGCCCCACGCGAAGCTCGCTCTCCCTGCAGCCATCCCAGAAAGCGCTGCTTTTGCGCAAAGGCCCGCTTGGCCTGATCGCGCAGCCGCGAAACCACGTGATAGCGCGACTTGGTAAACCACGGCACATCGTGCGGCACGCACCCGTACTTTTCCTTGTAGCTCCCGCCGCCTCCCCAGTCGAACACCTCGATGCCGCGCCGCTTCCAGTAGCGCATCGCGTACCAATGAATCAGCTCGTTCGGCCGCAGGATCTGGCTCTGCCGGAAGCTCGCGTTGCCCCAGAATTCCGCGATCTTGTTGAAGCCCGGAAAGATGCCCGTGGCGATGCACTTCCCCTGCGCATCCCGCGCGCGCAGCAGCAGAATCCTTCCCGTCGGCTCCAGATGCCGCACCAGCGACCGCACCCGCTCCGCCTTGTAGGTCGGCACCAGCCCTTGCTTGGCAAACACGTCCTGCAGTTGTTCGTAGTACTCGTCGGCAAACTTCAGGTCGTGCGCCTCTTCGATCGTCACTCCTGACTTTTCCGCTTTGCGAATGCAGCGCCGGCAGGCGCTCTCCATGCGGCTGAAGATCTCTTCTTCCGATTGCCTCAAGTCCGTGCGGTAACTCGCATACGCCTCGCGCTGAAAACCCAGTCTCTCGCCGTCCTCAACTTTGAAATATGGATCGGACACTTCCATGTGCAGGCACTTCAGCTTGTCCCACACGGCGACTTCCAGTGCCTGCAGGGCGTCGGCGCGCGATGCGCCCGCGATCAGGTTGAACCCCATGTATGGCGTCGTCCAACCCGGGAACGAGCTTCCCAGCACCTTCACTCCAAACCGGCTGAACGTCAATCCTGTGAAGTACCCAACGACTTCCCCACCCTCGCGCAGTTCCGCCAGCACTGGCGTAGCTTTCTGGCACTCGCTCACGAACTGGGCCCACTCCCGTGTCTGGAACACGGTTCGATCCTCGAAAGCGTCCAGGCGCTTCCAGTCAGCGGATTCAAAATCGACGAATTCGCACTTCATCCTGAATTCTCTCCCGCTGGATTCTCTCCGGCTGCGGCTCGCGAAGAACAACTCGCCCGCCTCACTTGTCGATCAGGATCGCGGAATAGTCCACCATCATCCGCGATAGTGGCGTATGAATCTTCGCCCACTGCTTGCACGCGTAATACGCCATATACACCGCCTTGGTCGCCGGTGCGTGCGTGGCGCCGTCGCTCGACAAGACATATCCCAGCTCGACCATGTACGCGCCGATGAGCCCTTCCAACCGCGCCAGCTGGCCAGCAGGAAACTTATCCTTCCACCGTCCGACCGGCGTGAAACGTCCTTGCTCCAGGTCTTCCTTGAACGCCGTCAAAGGCGTTTTCACTGATCCCACGCCGGCGTGGCGGATACGCTCGTAATCCAGTTCGCAATTCAGAAATTGCCCGATTGCGGCCAGCGTCTCGCGCGGCTGCTCTACCAGGCTCTCGTACCGGACTTCAAGGTACCTGGGTCCTAGTTCCGCGCCCAGTTCTCGCGCCTTGCGCACAATCCACTCCCAATAAAGCCCCGCTGCCAGCAAACTGTTTTTCTTGTCCCATGGCAGCGGACGGCTCCAGCCCCGCTTGTCCAGTGACAGGGCCACATCTCGCGGGTCGCGGATGATGTGCACGAACTGCGCTTCGGGAAAGTCCCGCTGGATTCTCAGCATGTGCGGAGCATTCGTCGGCGTCGAGTCGATCCAACGGTCGACGCCCTGCCGGCCGGCGATTTCCTCCATGATGATCCGCAGGAAATCGCCCGCCCCGCGGCAGTCCGAAAGAATTTTCGCCTCGATCTCGCCCGCGTCCAGACCCGAAACCCGAAACGCCTTGCTGCGCAGCCACTCCCCAATGGCTGCTTCCCTGTTCCGCCGGACGCCCAGATCGCCGTAAATCGGCTCCAGCACGTCGTAGACATTCATCTGGGTATGGAATTCGGCGAAGCCCCCGGCGGAAATCAGCAGATGATACAGAAAGCTCGTTCCCGAGCGCGGACACCCAACAATAAAGACGGGCGCTTTCATGGCCGGACTACCAGCAAATCCCTTCGTAGGACGCCGTCCCCGTCGGCCGCCGCGACTTGTCCAGATGCACCAGGTCGATCACGATCTGGTCCGCGCGCAGATACCGGCTGAGTTCGTCGCGGCTGGCCGACTTCGTCCCCACAATCACCACCTCGGCGCCGCGCAGCACTCGCTCCAGATCGCCCGACAGAATCGATCCGATGTGCGGGATCACCTCGTCTATGTACTGCCGGTTCGATCCCGCCAGCCGTCCCAGGCTGACATCCCGGTCCCACACCTTCACTTCATACCCTTCTCCCAGCAGCCGTTTCACGAGTTGCACCTGCGGACTCTCCCGCAGGTCGTCGGTGCCCGCCTTAAAACTCAGGCCCAACTGGGCAATCTTGCGTTTGTTGGTGCGCATCACGGCTTCCACGGCCCGTTCCACATGCTCGGCGTTGCTGGGCAGCAGCGACTCCAGCAGCGGCAGCTTGAGATCCAGTTCCTTGGCGCGATAACTCAGCGCTCGCACATCCTTCGGCAGGCACGATCCCCCAAACGCAAACCCCGGCGACAAATAGGCCGGAGAGATGTTCAGCCGCGAGTCCGACGTGAAAATCTCCGTCACCGCCTGCGCATCCACATTGAGATATTTGCAGAGCGTTCCCAGCTCGTTCGCAAACGTAACCTTCACCGCATGAAACGCGTTGGAAAAATACTTCACCATCTCCGCCACCGCGATGCTCACTTCGTGCGTCTTGCCCGGAATACTCTTGTAGAGTTCGCGCAGCATCTCGAGTTGCGCGGAGTCTTGCGCTCCCAGAATCGTGTATGGCGGTTGCAGAAAATCAGTCACCGCGCTTCCTTCCCGCATGAATTCAGGGTTGTACGCCAGTGCGAAATCGGCTCCCGTCTTCCGTCCGCTGGCTTTCTCCAAAACGGGCGCAATCACCGACTCCGTGGTGCCGGGCATCACCGTGCTGCGCAATACCACCGTGTGCCTGGATTTTTTCTGCCGCAGCGCGTTCCCAATCTCCTCCGCCACTTTCACCATGTGGCTCAGATCCTGTTTCCCCTGCCGCAGGCTCGGCGTGCCCACGCAAACGAACGAAATATCAGAATTGAGTACCGCTGCGGTCGCGTCGGTCGTCGCATGCAGCCGGCAGGCAGTGTGAGCCTCCGCCACCAGTTCGGTCATTCTCGCTTCAATGATAGGGCAGCGGCCGTTTTCCACCATCTCCACTTTTGCGGGATTCACATCCACCCCAATCACCCGATGCCCCATGGAGGTGAAACATGCCGCCGACACCGATCCCACATACCCCAGCCCGAATATGCTGATGGACGAAGACAAAGACAAACCCACTTTCTTTCTGCTCGCTGTCGCTCGCCGCACGCCGCGCCCTGCAGCCCTCGGCCTCGCCTCACTTTATAGCAGGAGTACCCGGCGTTGTAACGCGCGGCTCCGGTCCCAAGTGTACAATCGCTGCTGGTTTTGCCGACGTCACCCCCACGGAGTCCGGCTACGCATTGACCGCCGAAAGTCATCCGCCCGAAACTACGCGCAGCCTCGACCTGGGCTGCGGCGCCGCCCCGGAATTACCCGATGCCGCCGTGCAGGTCGGGCTCGATATTGACCTGCCTTCCCTGCAACGCAGCCGCAAGCTTTATCCCCAGGTTCACTTTGTGTGCGGAGACGGCGAACGTCTGCCCTTTCGTGATGGAGTTTTCGATGCCGTAATCTCGCGGGTCGCCTTGCCCCTCATGAATCTGAATGCTGCGATCCCGGAAATCTCGCGCGTCCTCAAACCCGACGGCCGCGCGACCCTGAATCTGCATCAATTTGGATTTGCCTGGCGCGACTTCCTTCGCCGCCTTCGCAGCGGCCATCCCAAGGCCGCGGTCGGCGGGCTCTGGGCCATGCTCAACGGGTGCGTCTTTCATTTCTTCGGACGAACCCTCCGCCTTCCCTTCAGCCGCCGCTTCTACGATTCCTTCCAGAGCTATTCCGCCATGACCCGGATTCTGCGCAAGCACGGCTTTCAAGGATCCGTGGTCGAGGCCTACGTGATCAAGGCAAAGAAGCGAGAGGACGCCGATCACCACGCTCCGTAATCAAGCCGGAAGATCCGCCCGGTAAGCCGCCCCAGCAGCCTTCACCCCCCGGCCGGCGGGTCGATCCCGATCCGCCCCAGCCGCACCCTGCGCCCCAGCGGAGTATGCGTCTTCATCCAGTGCTTGCCCTCAAACATGGCGAAATACGTGGCCCGCAGCCGCAGAGCGCGCAGGCTCGACGAATGCTTTCCTGACGCCAGCGCATATCCCAGCTCCTCCAACCGATCGCCGGTCAAAGCTTCGAACTCCTTCAACTGCTGCTCCGGAATCTTCGTCTTCCACCGCCCCACGGGATCAAAGGCCCCATCCTCCGCGCCAAACGACGAATTGGGCTCGCGCACTGATCCAATCCCCACGCTGCGAATCGTGTCGTAGTCGAGATCGTGACCCACGAACTCACCCAGCCCGGCCAGCGTCTCCCGCGGATGCGTTGTCAGATCTTCGAAGCGCACCTCGCGATAAGCCGCGCCCAGGGCCTTCCCGGCCGCGCGCCCTTTGCCCACAATCCAATTCCAGTACAAACCTGTAACCTCCAACTGCTCCTTCTCATCCCACGGCAGAGGATGCGCCCAACCCTGTTTCAGATACGAGAGCGCCACGTCTCGCCCGTCGCGAATGATGTGAACAAACAACGCGTCGGGAATCTGGCGCTTGATCTCTTTCATGAAAAGAAGATGTTCCGGCGTGCAGTCGGCCCAGCGTTCCACTCCCTGATTGCGCGCCACTTCCCCCATCACGATGCGAAGAAAGTCTCCGCCGCTCCCACACTCCGCCATGACTCTGGCCCGAATCTTCTCAGCATCCAATCCCGATACGCGAAACAGCATGCTGTGCAGCCAGGCATCCATCAGCTCGCTTCGGTCCCTCGCGGAACGCATTCCCCGGAAGCGCGGCGCCAGCAGATTGAATACGTTTGATTCCGACCGGTAGATCGCGAACCCTCCCGCCGACAGCAGCATGTGATAGAGAACCGTAGTCCCCGATCGCGGGCAGCCCACCACAAACACCGGCGCCTGCTTCCGGCTGTCCGCGGCTGTGCTCCGCAGGTCGCGCGCTTTGTCTGTTTCCGAAATCATGTCCCCATGTAAACTCGGCCAACTTCCAGTGCCACGCACATCACCAATCACCGATGCATGGCCACGCTTCTCCCCTGCTCGCCGCTCCGCCGCATCAGCTGCGCGTACATCCCCAGCCATTGCTCCCGGGTTGTCCCCCAGCTGTAGCGGACTGATTCCGCCAGCGCATTGTGCGCCAGCCCTGCCGCCAGTTCAGGCTCCCGCAAGACTCTCAGGATGTTCCGCGCCAGCGCGCCCGCATCCCCGACCGCGGAGAGCAGCCCCGTGCGCTCGTGCGCCACTATGTACCCCATCCCTTCCGGCTCCGTGGTCACCACCGGCGTTCCCGCCGCAAAAGCCTCCAGCACGGAAACCGGCATGTTGTCCAGATTCGATGCATTCACAAAGATGTCGGCCCGATCGTAAACTCTCCCAATCTCCTGCCGCGAAACCGCTCCTAGAAAATTCACATTCGTCAAATGCAACTGCCGTACCAGCTCTCGGATATCGCCCTCCAGCCTTCCTCCGCCCGCCAGATCAAGCTGCGCCTCGGGATAGCTCTTCTGCACCTCGGCAAAAGCCCGCACCACAACGTCAATGCCATAGTAGGGATGACACCCGCGAGTGCACACCAGATGCGGCCGCACTGGCCGTCGCTCACGAAACTGAAACTGCGACACGTCCACCAGGTTAGGCACAACTTGTGCTTCCAGGCCAAACTCGCGGAACACATCCACCAGATATCCCGACGGAACCACCAGCAGATCCGTGTTTTTGAGCACCCGGCGCGCGATCCACGACCGTCGCAGGTGATCCCGCCCCTCACCGCTGCGGTAGTTGATGAGCGTCTTCTTTCCCCGCAGTCGTGCCACGATCCACGCCGGCAGCGGCGCCACCAGGAACGACGTATAGGACGCGGAAAAAATGTGCGCCATGTCCACATCCCTCAACCCGCGCCACAACTGCCATGCATAAATGGGGGTTCGCAACACCGTACGCAGCACAGGCACGCGCTCCGCCCACGCCAGGCCCATGGGAAAACGCGGATCGACGGCCACAAAGCGTGGCGCCACTTCCGCATCTCCCTTCCAGTTCTGCATCAGCAAATCGGCCTGTACAGCCTGCCCGCCGACGTATTGCAAAGAAGGCGCCACCAGCGCAACCCGGATCGCCGAATCGATGGGCCGCGACACCACGACACCGCGGGATCGCCAGCGCTTGTCGCGCAGCGTGTCGGCATAAAGCTCCTCATACTGCCGGCAGATGCGCTCTGCGCTAAAGTTTGTTCGAACGAAATCCCGCGCCCGCCGCGCCATCGCCGAGCGCATGTTACGCTCTTCGAGCACGCGCGCCAGCCCCGCCGCCAGCGCTTCGTCATCCTCGGCAGAAACCAGCACAGCTCGCCCGTCGCCGCCAATTTCGCAATTCCCTCCAACGGCCGTCGCCACCACCGGCACTCCGGCCGCCATCGACTCCAACATCACATTCGACAGGCTCTCGGAACTGGAAGGCACCACCGAGATGTCGAGCGCAGCCAGCACCGCCGCCACATCCCGGCGATCTCCCAGGAATCGCACCTGCTCTCCGATTCCCAACTCCGCCGCCTCCTTCTCCAACTCCGTCCGCAGCGGTCCGTCCCCCGCCAGCACGAACTCCAGATTGGCGAACTGACCGCTCAGCCGCTTGGCCGCGCGCATAAATCCTCGATGGTTCTTGTACCCCGCATTCATTCTCGCAATCATGCCAATTCGCATTCCGGCTTCCGCGCGATCCAGCGCCGGCACAGCGTCGGCAAAAGCGTCGGCCGGCAAGGCATTGCCGATCACAACCACCTTCCGCTCCGCCAGGCCTGCCTCCAGCAACCGCTGGGCAGCCGCCTGCGAATTGCACACCACGCGGTCGCACATGCGAAACGCCGCCAGTTGCGCCTGGAATTGTCGCGGCGTAAGCAGATCGCCCAGTTGCCGGTGACTGCCGATCACCACCGGAACCCCCGCCAGCCGCGCCGCTGGAATCAGAGTGAGGTTCGCGTAGAAATCGAAAGCATGCGCTACCGCCACATCCAGCTTTCGCAGATGACGCCGCAACTGCCACCGGCTGCGCAGCGATTGCCAGCCATATACGCTGCCGCCCAGCCGGAACTCCGCCAGTTCTCCCAGTCCCTCCGCGAACGCGCCCAGATTGCGCACGCAGCCCAGATGCACCGGCACACCATCGGCCCGCAGCGCCCGCGTGACTTCCACAAACTGGCGCTCCGTCCCGCCCGTCTCCAAGGTATTGATCATCAGGAAAACAGGATCGGAAAACGCCGCAGCGGAAGAAGAACCCGTGCTGGCCGTCGTACCCGGAATCACCTGCGTCTGGTTGTCAGTCAGCGAACTCATCCCAGGGTTCCCGCCGTCCGGGGCACGGGGTAAGGCTCATCGTTCGCTGGGCTCGCCCCGACTCGCTCCAGATAGTTGCGGTGCCACAACTCAAACATCAGCAGGCGCCAGATGCGACCATAGTGATTGCGCCGTCCCCGGAAATGCTCGTCCAGCAATTGCCGCACGCCCCGCGCATCGAAGTACCCGCGCTGCAGCGTGCGCTCATCGAGCAGCACACCCATAATCAGGTCTTTCAGTTCGTGCCGGATCCAGTGCACCAGCGGCAGCGTGAAGCCTTGCTTTTTCCGGTAGAGCACCTCGCGTGGCACGCCCACCCGCTCCGCCAGCCGGCGCAAAATGTATTTCTGCTGTCCTTGCCTTATCTTCCACTCCGCCGGCAACCCGGTCGCCCACTCCACGAACAGGTGATCGAGAATCGGGACCCGTACCTCCAGCGAGGTCGCCATGCTCATCCGGTCCACTTTTGTCAAAATGTCGGCCGCCATGTACGTCTTGGTGTCCACATACAACATCTGGCTGACCGGATCCTCCGCCGGCGCTTGCTCGAAGTACCGGTACATCACCTTCTCCGGATTGCCGCCATCTCGCGCCACCGCCCTGAACTCGTCCGACAGCAGCGGCATGTCCCGTTCAAACGCGGGCACAAACGAAATGCCGTCCACATACCGCTCGCGCCAGGGCAGAGAAACGTTGTATGAGAACTTCTTCCCTCGCATATCCCGCGGCAGCCGCGGATAAACCTGTTCGCGATACAAACGCCGCGCCCACCCTGGAATGCGCTCGAACGCCTTCCGCCGCAGATGGATTCCATAGCGGTCGTATCCGGCAAAAATCTCGTCCCCGCCGTCGCCCGACAGCGCCACGGTCACGTGCTTTCGCGCCAGGCACGAAACGTAATAGGTCGGCAACATCGACGAGTCGCCGAACGGCTCCTCCAGCGAACTCGTCAGCGTCTCCACCGTCTCCAGCACGTCCGGCTCGACGATCAATTCATGGTGTTCGGTGCCGAATTTCTCCGCGACCATTTGCGCGTAAGGCGCTTCGTTGAATTCCTGGTCGCGAAATCCAATGGCGAAGGTTTTGACGGGCTGCGAACTCGCCCGCGCCATCAGCGCCACTACCGTCGAAGAATCCGTGCCTCCGCTCAGCAGCGCGCCCAGCGGCACGTCGGAGATCAGCCGGATGCGCACCGCCTCCGTCAGCCTGTGCTCCATTTCCTCCAGGCACTCTTCTTCGCTGCGCGGCGGATGCGCGCCATATCGCGGCAAGTCCCAATACTGCCGCACGCTGATCTTTCCGTTCTCGAATTCCAGCAGATGCCCCGGCGGCAGCTTTTGAATCGCAGTAAACGCGGTGAGCGGATCGGGAATGTAACCGAAATACATGTACTGCAGCAGCGCTTCCTGGTTGACTTCCGCCAACTCCGGCGCCACGGTCAGGATCGATTTGATCTCCGACCCGAACAGCAACCGCTGGCCGTCCAGCGCATAGTGGAGCGGCTTTTTCCCCAGCCGGTCCCGCGCCAGCAGCAATTTGCGGCGCCGCTCGTCATACAGCGCAAACGCAAACATCCCGCGCAGTTTCATGACGCAATCCGCGCCCATCTCCTCGTAGAGATGAACGATCACTTCCGTATCGCTGTGGGTCGAGAAGCGGTGCCCGCGCTCCAACAATTCCGCGCGCAACTCGGGAAAGTTGTAGGTCTCGCCGTTGTAGACGATCCAGACCGTCCGGTCTTCGTTGCATACCGGCTGGTGGCCGCCGGCCACGTCGATGATGCTCAGCCGCCGCATCCCCAGGCCGACGCCGTCTTTCACGTAGAAGCCCTCGTCGTCCGGTCCGCGATGCACGATTGCCTGGCACATGCGCCGGATCGCGCCGGCTTCGATCCGCTCGCCGGCCGCCGTGCTCACCATGCCTGCAATTCCGCACATATGCTGATCCTCTTATGCTGATCCTCTTACCGCCGAACCGCGCCGCTCGTCATCGCGGCAACGTGACCGCCTCCGGCCGCTGCCTCAACCCGTTGCCACTCCGCGCCGCAAACGCTCGCACTCCCGCACGCTCGAATACAGGAGCAGCAATACCCTCCTGCTCTCGCAGGGTTGCCACTAAGGCAGACGTGTAGGCCACGGCAAAATAAGGGAAGAACTGGTACGCTTCCGGCGAAAACAGCGCCCCGATCACGAATCCCACCATCGAACTGTGCAACGCCCCCACCAGCAACTTGGTGTCAGCGTCCAGATCTTTTCTGCGCCGCAGCTTGCGCAAATTGCTGAAGCCCCGCCCGAAGAACATCAAATACAGAATCAGCGACGGGATGCCTCCCTCCACCGCGATCTCGAGGTAAGTCATGTGCACGTCGACCCAGACTCCGGAATACACAGAGAAATTGCGTACCCCCAGGCCCAGCACCGGATGTTCCTCAATGCCCTGCAGCGCCCGCACCATCAGCGCTTTGCGCTGCTCGTAGGACTCATAGGCGCTGGTCGCTCCCACACCCTCTGCATTCACGCCGCCCTGAATCGCTTCCATGCGTTTCAGCAAAGGTCTACCGGCTACCACCAGCAGCAACACCACCGTGAAGCCGCTGCCCACGATCAGTCCCAGCCGCTTTCCCCGCACACCAAAGTGCCAGAGCGTCACGACCCCGGCCACCACCAGCGTGACGAATCCTCCCCGCGAAGCGGTCATGAACAGCGTCAGCCCCATCACCAGCATGCCCGCCAGCCAGCCCAGTTTCATCAGAATGCTTTTCGAGGTCAGCAGAAACGCCAGGCAAAACGGCAGCGAGAGCACAACCGCAAACGCCAGATCGTTGGGGTTGGAGTAAATGCCCCCGATCACGCCCTGCAGCCTGGGCTGGTTGCGCCCCATCACGATCGATACCACGCTGATCACCGCCACCGACGCCGCCTGAATGTAGATGATGCGACGCAGCCGGCTTTGGCTGGTGACCACCAGAAACGTCAGCACGAAGGCCAGATAAACTTTGGCGAAATCCAGCGTATGGACCATCGCCCCGCCCCGCCAGATAGGCGAGAACAGGGCCGACAGAGTCAGCACCCCGATCATCGCCAGCAGATAAAACGACTCCCGCGGCAGGTCTTTGAGCTTGCGCTGCGTTTTTCCCAGGCTGAGGAGCAAACCCAGGGCGGCGAAGATCCCGGTGATCTTGGCCATCGGAATGTAATGCAACCCGGGAATCCAGTCTTCCGGGCGCGAGCAGTAGACGATGTAGAACGCGCTGAGCCAGAAAAAAGCTCCGCTCAGCGGCGTCCGCTTCGGCGCCTCACTCCTTCCCGGAATATGTCGCGCGCTCTCGATCAAGTTTCCCTCACCTCATTCGCGCCCGGCCTGCGCCGTAGCCGGAGCGAAATCGCCGGTAGTCCCGCTCTTGACTCCTGCAACTCGTTCCAGCACAGCTTCGAACTTTTTCCCCACCGCGGGCCAGCCACACTTCGCCGCCAGTCCCGCCGCTTCGCGTTCGTAGCTCCGTCGCAACGCGCCATCCTGCAGCAGCGCCACCACCGCATCGGCGAAATCCTTGGCCGAATCCGCCAGGACAATGTCCCGCCCGGGATGCACATCGAGCCCCTCGGCTCCCACCGAAGTGGAAACGACCACCTTCCCGGCCGCCATCGCCTCGTAAATCTTCAGCCGCGTTCCTCCCCCGACGCGCAACGGAACCACGACCACCGCCACCTCCCGCAAATGCTCAACCATAGACGGCACGCGCCCCGTCACCTCCACCGAGTCACTCGCCAGGCTCCTCACCCGCCGCCCCGGATTGCGCCCCACAATGCGCAGCCGCGCCGCCGCAACCCGGCTCGTCACTAAGGGCCAAATTTCGCGGCACATATACTCCATGGCGTCGATATTCGGCTCCCAGTCCATCGCGCCGGTGAATATCACCAGCGGCTCCGGCTCGCGCCCACCGCCATCCGGCGCATACTGCGCCAGATCAACTCCGGTTGGAACCACCGTCACTCGCGCCCCATCCACCCACCGGCTCATCAGTTCCCGGTCGTGCTCTGAGACCGAGATGACATGCTGAAACTTCCGCACCGCCGCCTTCTCATACGCAAGAATCCGCCGGTATTCCCAGCCATAGACCAGCCGCTTCACCGGATTCGACTCGGTCTCGGCGTGACGCCGCCAGATCTCGCTCTCCACGTTGTGCTGAAACAGCACCGCAGGAATCGTCAGCGGCTCGGGAAAATTAATGGCCGCATCCAGAAAGTCGCAGACCGCTACGTCCGGTCGCCAATCGCGAAGACAGTCCTTCAGCTTCTCCCGCACCTTGGCCGATCCAAACCGGCTCACCGCGTACGGCGCTTCCTCCAGCGCATGCGCCAGGTAGTCCAGACCGCGCGCCACGCTCGACTTTTTTCTCCCGGCGCTCACGCACACCGCGCCCGGCAAGCGCTCCGCCAGTTCTTTCTCGTAGCCCGCGTCGGCCGGCCCGTCATAGTACGACAAAAACTTCAACTCGTGCCGTTGCGCCAACTCGCGCAGAACGTGGAACGAACGCAGATCTCCTCCGCTGTGCACGGGAAGAATCTTGTTCGCCTTCACCCACAGAATGCGCACCGGGTCTCCTCGCTCATTCGCCGCAATCAAGGACAGCGCAATCCGGGGCAGACCGCCCGCCGGCTGCCAGATTCGACTCCTCCACCGCGAGCATTCTCACCGGACCCACACTTCCTTTCGTCCCGTGAGGAAATTGGCGAAGGCCACCAATGCTGCCGTGTTGAGGAGGATCAAAGCCAGCGCGGCGTTCCCCACCCTCACCACCGGTCCGCGCTGCCAGCCGCTCAAGGCCAGCAGGCTGAGCGCATAGAAGAACAACTGCAGAAAGAATGCGATGCGGTAAAACGGCTGCGCCACCAGTGCTGAAGTCACCAGCATCGTCGCCAGCGCAAAGGGCGAAAGCAGGCGCAGCAGCTTGTGACTGATGAAGCGGAAGCGCAGCGGATTCTCCGCTCGCATCACCCAGGGCGCAATCTGCAGCAGTTGATAATTCCCGGTCAGCGTCCGCACTTTGCGCCGGAATTCCCTCGCCGCGCCCAGATCGGGGCTGTCCCAGGCTCGCGCCCGTTCGTCAAACACTACACGCGCATGCCGGGCCACGTGCAGGGGCAGAAAAACGTCGTCCAGGATCGTATCCGGCGGGAGCGGAGCCAGAAGCGCCTTGCGGGCCGCGTACAGCGCCCCCGTCGCGCCCACCACCGAGCCCGACGCACTCTCCAGTTCCCGGATTTTCTTCTCGATCCGCCAGTACACCCCCATGCCTTTTTCCGTCTCGCCCGCCGCCCGATCGCCCAGCATCAACTCCCCGCTGGCGCATCCCACCATATCCTCGGCAAAGTTCTCCATCAACAGCCGCAGCGCATCGCGCTCAATCTCCTGCCGCGCGTCCACGAACAACACGATCTCTCCCCGCGCCGCCGCCAGCGCATCGTTCAACCGGCACGCCTTGCCCTTCGGTTCCGCGAAGCGCAGCACGCGCCAGCGCGGGTCTTTGGCCGCTTCCGTCAGGATCGCGTCCGTCCGATCCCGCGAGCCGTCCGACGCCACCACAAATTCCAGCTGCTCTGGCGGATAGTCCAGCGCTGTCAGATTCCCAATCTTGCGCGGCAGCGTCTGCTCCTCGTCCCGCACCACCATCACCACCGACACCAACGGTAAGCAAACTCCCCGCCGCAGCGGCCGCGGCCAGATCCAGCTCGCCACCCACAACCAGGCCGCGTATCCCAGATAGCTGTAGAAAACCACCGCGGCCCCAATCCAGAACGCGGCCTTCATATTGCGCCCCGGCCCAACAGTACGATCTTGACCGTCTGGAACCAGATCAGCAGATCCAGCCCGATGGAAGCGTTCTTGATGTAGAACAGATCGTATTGCAGCTTTTCCCGGGCATCTTCCGAGGTGTTGCCGTACTTGTACTGCACCTGCGCCCAGCCGGTAATGCCCGGCCGCACCGCGTGGCGCACCCCGTAGTAGGGAATCTCGCGGCTCAGCCGCTCCACAAATTCCGGCCGCTCCGGACGCGGTCCCACAAAATTCATGTCGCCCTTCAGCACGCACCACAGCTGGGGAATCTCATCCAGACGCGTCACCCGCAGAAATCTTCCCGTGCGCGTGATGCGCGGGTCGTCGTCGGTCGCCCACGTCGCTCCCGTATCGGCTTCCGCGTCCTCCCGCATGGTGCGAAACTTGTAGCAGTAGAACTCGGATCCGCCCCGCCCCATGCGTCTCTGCCGGTACAACACCGGCCCCTTGGAGTCCAGTTTCACCGCCAGCATAAGGAACGGCACCAGCGGCAGCGACAACACCGCTCCCACGAAGGCCACGCTGCAGTTCAGCAACCGGTTCGTCATCCGGTAGAAGGGGCTGACCCGGAATCCGTCGGAGAAAATCAGCCAGCTCGGATTCAACTCCTCCACTTCGATTCGCCCCGAGATTTTCTCCAGCCACGAGGTGGCTTCTTCCACGCTCACGCCCGCCAGCCGCAGATCGAGCAACTCTTCGACCGGCAGCGTCCCCCGCCGGTCCGGCAGCGCCACAATCACCCGGTTCACTCCATCCTTTTGCGCCATTCCCACCAGGTGTGTCGCCACCGCATCGCGGCTCAGTTCGCCCGTCAAGCTGCCCGTCCATCCCACTACATCGATCCCCAGTTCGATCCGCTCCCGCAAACCTTTCACCAGGCGCTCCGCCCGGTCTCCGGCGCCCAGCACATAGACGCGTTCCCGGAAGAAGGGTTGCCGCACCAGCCACGAATAGGTCGATCGCCAGCCGAACAGCGCCAGCGTCAGAATCATCACCCCCAACAGCGCGGAATACTGTCCCGGCAGGAAGCGCGGGAAGCTCCAGATCACCACCGCCAGCACCAGCGCCACCAGGCCCAGCACGAAGAGCAGGCGGAGTGCCTGATCCTCCTTGGCCCCAATGCGCGCCGAGTCGTAGAGATCCAGGCCGTGCGACAGCAGCAGCACAATCCCGGTGAGCGCCAGGATCTTCAGGTACCCGCGCTCAATGAACATCGCGTTGTTCAGCCGCAGCCAGCCGTCATCGAAGTTCGACCGGGCCCCCAGGTTCAGCAGCATTCCCAGGACGAACGAGAACCACACCACCAACGCTTCCCCCACCAACAGCACCAGGGTTCGGACCGGATAATAGACTTTGAAAAGCCGGATCACATCTCGCCTCTAGGCCTTGACCGTGACCTTCTTCTGATATTCCTCGTAGTAGTACTGCGTATACGGAGGATTCTCCCGAGTTCCATTCAGCACCACGCCCACCAGGGATTGCTCGGGAAACTCCATGCGCGCCTTGCGCGCTACATCAAAGGGAGTCGACTGGGAACGCACCACCAGCAACACTCCATCGCACGCCTTGGCCAGCACGCTCGCGTCGGAAACCGGAACCGCCGGCGGCGAGTCTAAGATGATCCAGTCAAACAGCGGTTCCACCCGCTGCAGCAGCAGCTTCATCCGCCCGTTGGCCACCAGTTCCGACGGGTCTTCGATCCCGGTTCCGCTGATCCCCGTCCCGCTGGGTATAAAGAAAAGATTCTCCAACGGCCCGCGCTGCATGATGGAGAACTCGTCGCTCTTTCCCTGCAGATAGTCCGACAGCCCCGGCCCGGCCATCGTGCCCAGCATCAGATGCAGCCGCGGCCCGCGCAGGTCGCCGTCGATCAGCAACGCCCGCCGCCCATGCTGCCGCACCATGACCTGCGCCAGGTTCGCCGCCGTGAACGACTTGCCTTCCTTGGGCAGCGCGCTCGTCACCAGCACCGTCTTCAGGGTCATCTTCTCGCGCAGGGCATAGAGCCGCGAGCGCAGGGTGCGGAACTCCTCCGTGCCTTGCGGACCCTCCGTGCCGTTCATAAACAGCATGGTCCCGGTGTCCGGCTTCCATTCCGTCTGCACCGAGCGCGCCAGCAGCGTGTCCAGGCCAAAGGGGCTGGCGAAGGCCAGGGATGCGGAGTTCGCCGCGGCAGCGTCGTCGTTCTCGGTCGCGACTGGCAAAGCCTCCACCGGCCCTTGCCCCGGTCCCTGGATCCGTTCCTGCTCGGCTTTCTTCAGTGCTTCATGAATTCGGCTCATGGTTTCCTTTCCTGCGGGAGACCTTTTTCCTCCTCGCGCAGGCGGTCGGCCAGGCTGGCCAGCGAACGAAAGGCCTCCGCCAGATCAAATTTCTCCGGGCCCGCGCTCGGCGTCGCTTGCGACGCTGTCGGACCGGTCGTGCCCATGTCCAGATCGAAATCCCGCGCTACTGCATCCACCACCTGCGGCTCGATCACCTTCTGCTGATCCACAAATGCGCTCACCAGGCAGTGCTCGCACAGCAGGTTGATCACCCGCGGAATTCCCCCGGCGTAGTGATGAATTGCCGTCACCGCCTGGGGAGCAAAAATCTCCTGCCCGTTCGACCCCGCAATCCGCAGCCGCTGCTGCACGTAGGCCTTCGTTTCCTCTGCCGTCAGCGGATGCGTCTTGGCCCGCAGCGTCAGCCGCTGCCGCAACTGCCGCAGCTGCGGCCGCTTCAACCGCTGTTCCAGCTCCGGCTGCCCCACCAGCACGATCTGCAGCAGCTTTTCCGTGAAGGTCTCCAGGTTGGTCAGCATGCGGATCTCTTCCAGCACCTCGTCGGAGAGGTTTTGCGCCTCGTCCACGATCAGCACCGCCGTCTCCCCCGCCCGGTAGCGGTCGAGCAGCCAGTTGTATAACCGCAGCAGCACCTGGCTCTTGGCCCGCGAATCGCATGGCACCCCGAAGTCCGCCATCATGTAGTCGAGGAACTGCGGCACGTTCATGCGCGAGTTGAAAACGAATGCCGTGGCCACCTGCTGCAGCCGCAGCCACTCCAGCAGCTTGTTGATCAGCGTCGTTTTTCCCGTGCCCACTTCCCCGGTGAGCAGCACAAAACCCTTGCGGCTCTGAATGCCGTAGGTCAGGCAGGCCAGCGCTTCTTCCGTGTGCCGCGTCAGAAAAAGAAAACGCGGATCCGGATTCACGTTGAATGGATTGGCCCGTAGTCCGAAAAAGTCCTTGTACATGATGGGTTGGGAGTTACGTTCCTACTGCCTCTTTCTGTTCTGTGTTCTTCTTTCGATACCAGAACCCATGCCTGCCGTTCCCGTTCGTCTGCGCGGCCGCGCCCACCCATGGCACTGCTACCAGCATGGGCAAGCCCAGCGCCGCTTCCGCGTCGGCCTCGGTGCGGATCGCTTTGTCGCGCAACTCCTGCCACATCGCCAGCCCAACGCCCAGGGCCAGCCCGAATCCCAAGCCGCCTCCCGCGAACAGCCAGCGGTTGGGGAAGCTCGGCGACTCCGGCAGGTTCGCCGGATTCAGCGGGAACATCCGCTCCCCCTGCGACTGGTCGATCATCTTGATGGTCTGGTCCGCCGTGCTCTTCTTGGCCAGCAGGTCCTGGTAGTTCTTCTGCTGGTTGTCATAATCGCGCGTAAGTTGCTTGTACTGTTCCTCAATCGCCGGGCTCAGCGAGACCCGCCCCTGATACATCCCGATCTCGTCCTGCAGCCGCTTCTGATCGCGCGTGCCCGCGGTGATCAGGTCGGAATACTGGTGAATCTGCAGCCGCAACTGCCGGATCTCCGGCGGCTCGGTCGCGCTCGCTTTTTCGCTGCTGGTATCGGCTGCGTCGGCCGGCGTCTTGTTGATCTCTGCCAGCTTCTTCTTCAACGCGGCGATGTCCGCCTTGGTCTTGATCACATCCGGATGATCATCGGTATAGCGCGCCTGCAGATCCAGCAGCTGGGATTGCAATGCGGATAGTTGCTTCTCCATGGTCTCGGGGTTGTTTGAGCTCTGCGACGACTGCCACGCCGACAGCTGCTGCGCCAGCATCGACTCGGTGTACGACTTGTCCTGCTGCGCCCGGTTCAGCGTCTGCGTGTTGGCCTCCAGCTGCGAGTTCAATCCCATCAGGATCTTCAGATTGTTCTCTTCGTCGCCCGGAAGCTGCCCCACATACTGCTTCTTGAACCCCGCCAGCCGCCCGTCCATATCGTCCAGGCCGTGCTTGGCGTCCTCCAGATTCTTGTTGAGCACATCGCTGGTTCCGGTAGCCGCGGCCTGTATCGACTTCAGGTTTTCCGTGACCAGCAGCGACGTCAACTCGTTGCAGACCTGCTGCGCCTCCAGCGCGCTGGCCGCCGTGTAGTTCACGTTGAAGCCCGGCACCGGGCTGGGCCCGGGTTTTCTCTTGCCGGTGGTGCCGATCTGCGCGAAATTCGTCACCACGGGCTCCACGCTCATGTTGGCGCGGATTTCGTCCATCACCTGGCCCACATCCCTGCCGCTCTTGGCCAGCCCCAGCCGCTCAATCATGGGCTGCAGATCGCTCTGGCTCAGCACCTGCTGCCGCAGCGTCTCCACCCGCGCCGCCATATCCTCCGTAACCACCGGCTGCACCATGCTCTCCGGAACCTTCTGCCCTTCAATTAACACCAGGGATTGCGAGGTGTACTTCGGGGTGAACGCGTAGGAGAGCAGAAGTCCCGCCAGCGGCGCCAGCAGCGCCGGAATGGCAATGACCAGCGCCCGCCGGCGCAGCATCGCCAGATAATCGTCCATCGTCAGTTCGCGATTCTCAATCATGCCAACTCTCCTCCGCACCTCTCCATGTAGGGACAGCCGCCCTCGGCTGTCCAGTCGAGCGCAGCTCGACCGCGTTCGGTGTCCACTCTAGCCGCGCTCTGTGCGGCTGGAGGGAATGATTCCGTCAATCCAGCCGTATCGGCCGCGGCGTCCAGTCCAATCCGAACGTCACCACGTGCCGGTTTGCAATGCGGCTGCACACTGCCAACCCGCCGCAGAATGAATGGTCAAACGTCAGCTCGTTGAACTGGTAGCTGCCGAAAAGATGAAAATCGTGCCCCACCGCCCGATGCACGGCAAATCCCGCAAAGCCGTAGTCGAACCGGGCGGCATCAATCCCCGGACAAACGGGCAGGTTGCCGGGGTTCGGCTGGCCGGGCTCGACACAAGCGCTCAACTGCGCCGGAGTCAGGTTCTGTTGCCGCGTGTTGCGCGCAAACCCGAGGTCCACCACCGCTCCCCACACCCTCGTGATCGGACGGCTGGCGTCGAACCGCGCCACGTCGCTCTGCGATCCCAGGAACAATCCCGACCCGCTGGTCAGGAAGCGCTGGTAGGTCAGATCCAGCGAAGTCTTCGGAAACCGGTAGCGCAGCCGCGCCTGCCCGGCTACTCCCAGCCGCCGGTCTTTCGACGTCTGCGTAATGAGGGTCCCGCCGTCCGGCAAGCACTGCGACAGCGGCTGGTTAATCAGCGTGATCGTGCACGCCGTCTGCGTGTTGGTGATATCGGTAATCTGCGGCCCCGCCGCGATCAGGAAATCCATGCGCCCGGAAATCGTGTGGCCCACCATGGCTTCGATGATGTGCGAGTGAAACGCCGTCCCGAAGGTGGAGAAGTCGAATCCCTGATATCCATATTCCAGCGCCACCTGGGTTTGCGGCGTCAGCAGGCGGCTGTATCCCGTCTCCGCGCTGATCTGCGAGCTGTTCAGAAACGCTCCCCCGGTGCTCGGGTCATTCCCATAGAAGTGCGTGACCGCGTATCCCGCCTCTGCCGTAATCGCCGACTTCGGAGTCAGGTACTGGGAAACATCCGCCACGCTCACATTGAGCAGGCGCGGAACAGTGCCCAGCGAGGCAAAAGCGCCGCCGTTGATGAACACGTTGAAGTTGCTGTTGCCCAGCGACGAAATTCCCTGCGACCCCAGCGAACCGTACGCCCCGCCGAAATTGCCTTCCGGCAGATAGCTGAAGCTGTCGCGCAGCGACAGCTGTCCCCGCTTCCACGTGATCTTCTGGTCGATGTCTGCCTGCTGCAGCGAGGTCACCCCCAGCGAATGCACGTTGTAGTAGCCGATGCCCCCGATGTAGTCGGCCGCCAGGTCGTAGTGACTCCACAAGCGCTGCAGCACCACGCTTCCCAGCGCCCGCGACACCGAGTGCACCGAGCCGATTCCCAAACTGTTGGCCACGTTCGAATCCAGCGACTCGCTTACTGTCGCGCCCGGCTGTATGTAGCTCAGCGGCGCCGCGTGCGGCTCCAGTCCCGGCAGGTCCAGGCCGGAAATCGGCGGGTTCTCGCTGATGGGCGGCGGCGCATTCTCCTGGCCATAGGCCGGAGCCGGGGTTTGCGAACTGCTTTGCCCCGTATAGGCAGTCTGTGCCGCGTCAGCGCTCTGTCCCGCGACGGTGTTCTGCCCCGCATCATCGCTGGTGGCTGGAGTGGTGGCCGGCGTAGTGGCCGGAGCAGGATTTCCCTGCGCCCGAGCCGCGCCCGCCGCCCACACCACGATTCCCGCCAGCAAGCTTGCCTGCAAGGCGTTCTTTACGTAACCCAGGGCCCGGATGTTCTTGAGTTTCATCGCGCCCTCTACGGAACCACCACCGTGTCGCCCGGCTTCAGGGCGATATTCTGTTCGGGATGATTCCCTTTCACCACTTCCTTGTAATTGAACGGCAGCTTCACCTGCCTGCCGTTCTCGTTGCGCAGCAAGTAAATCCCCTTCACGTTGGCAAACTGCGTCAAGCCCGCCTGCCCCAGCACTTGCAGCATGGTCATATGCGGCAGCAGCGTAATCGGACCGCTGTGCGTGACTTCGCCGGTCACGAAAACCCGCTGGCTGTTCATCGCCGTCACCACCACCGTAACGCGGGGATCGGTGACGAACTTCTTCAGCTTCTCCGTGATCGAATCCCGCAGCTGCAGCGGGGTCAGTCCCGCCGCCTGAATGTCGTTCAGCAGCGGCATCGAGATTTTGCCGTCGGGCCGCACCGGCAGAACCTCCGACAGATCCGGTTCCTTCCACACCGAGATGCGCAGCACATCGTCGGCTCCAATCACGTAATCGGGCAAATTTTCGGCATCCTTGCCCGTATCGTTGCTTTGCGCCATCATCCTGGGCGCCAGCATGGCCAATGTCAGCACGCTCATTCCCGCCAGCACTGCCACCTTCATCACTTTCCTCATACTTTCTCCACAATCACTTTCCTATGCCGCTCCCGATTCCCATGCGGCTTCCGCTTCCCATGCCGCTTGCGATTCCTTTGCTGCATCCGATTCCCAAACCGCATCCGATTCCCAAGCCGCTTGCGATCCCCATGTCGTTTGCGATTCCTATGCTGCTTTGCTTCCTATGCGGCTTTCGATTCCTATGCGGCCTCTGAGTCGCTTTGAAAGGGCGCGGCTTTCAGCCGCGCCGATCGCGGCCCGAAAACACAAGGGGCTTTAGCCCCTGCTACGACGCCCCATATCCCTCCCAGCGAATCTGTTTCAGCTTGTAGAGCAGCGCCTTGTAGCTGATCTGCAGCTGCTCGGCCGCGCGCCGCCGGTTCCAGCGCGTGCGCGTCAGCGCTTTCAGAATCAGCTCCTTCTCCGCCTCCCGCGACGCGGCCCGCGCCGCCGCCTTCAGTGAAATCGTTCCCCCCTGGCCCGCTTCGTCGGGGTTGTGCAGCAGCGCCCGCAAACCTCCCATGGCGACCTGCTCGTCCCCCAGCGCCACCAGCACCTTGGCCGCTTCTTCCAGTTCGCGCAGGTTCCCCGGCCAGGCATAGTCCTGAAACAGTTGCTGCGTCGGCGGGCTCACCACCGGAACCGCCAGCCGGAACTCGCGCGCCAGCTTGCGCAGAAAGTGCTCCATCAGCATCGGAATGTCTTCTTTCCGCTGCCGCAGCGGAGGCAGGCGCAGGCACAGCCCGCTGATGCGGTAATACAGGTCCTCGCGCAGCCGCCCTGCTTTGACCTCGACTTCCAGGTCGCGCGCGCTCCCGCAGATCAGGCGCCGGCCGCTTCTCTGCCCCTGCTGCAGCGCTGCCATCAGCCGCGCCTGACAATCGGCGTCCAGATCAGCCACTTCGTCCAGGTAGATCGTCCCCTCATTCTCCACTGTTCCGCCGCCGCGCGCCAAATCCACTTGGTCCGGCGTCAGGCTTGCGCACGGCAACCAGTGGAACGGCTGCGCGCTCCGTCCCGACATTTCGTGAATGCGGCGGGCGGTGGCATGCTTGCCCGCTCCGGCTTCGGCCAGCAGCAGCACCGGCACGTCGCTGTGCGCCAGTTCCCGGATCACTGCCTCCACTGGCTGCATACTCGCGCTCACGCCTTCTACAAACTCCATCCCCGGCAGCGCGCCAGACGCACTCGCACCTTCAACTGCAACCGCAATGGGCATTCCCTTTGCCTCTTTGTATGTGCTTTTACCCTGAACCCAAGATGTTCGCCGACCCTACACTTCCCCGTGCTTTGTCACGAGCACGCGAACTGCCACCCACAGGCCCGCCTGGAGAAATCTGCGTCGCCCATTATACTAGCTGTTTTCAAGGGTTTAGAGATGAATCCTGCAAGAAAAGAAAGACCATGGGCAAGCTCTGGCCCGGTCCGGCTGCAGGCAGTGGGAAAAGTTTTTCTCACTTTTCCAACTCCCCTATACCGGTTTCACAGAATCTTCGCTGGCAAACCGACTCACCCATAAGCCTCCGCTCGCATTCGGCTTCCCTTGGATGCAAAACCCCTGCGTTGCGCACCCGCCAGCTTTCGCTTATTCTCGGACTTTCCCCAAGTGCATAGCCCGTTCTTCCGAGCCCAACGGTGCATACCGAGCCTTCCACAGCGCGCCCGCCTTCGCTGATTCTGGGAGCTGTTCCCCTCTGGCAGCTGGCTCTCATCACCGCTCTTTCTCTCTGGCTCTACGGACTCACCCTCCGGCACTTGGTCGCGCAATGGTGGCATGATCCCGATTTTTCTCACGGCTTCTTCGTCCCGCTGTTCTCCGCCTTCGTTCTCTGGCAGGAACGCGGACGCCTGGCCCGCCTGCTTCCCCGGCCCTCGTGGTCTGGCCTGGCCGTGATCCTGTTGGCCGTTTCCCTTCTCATGCTCGGCCAGATGGGCGCTGAAATTTTTCTCCCGCGAATCTCGCTCCTCTTTCTTCTGGCCGGAATCGTCATCCTCTTCTTCGGCTGGAACCTGTTTCGCGCCGTGCTCTTTCCCTGGGCTTTCCTGCTCCTCATGATTCCCATCCCCAGGATTCTCTCGAACCAGATCACCTTCCCGTTGCAATTGCTGGCCTCGCGCGTCGCCTCGGTCACTCTCAGTTCTCTGTTCGACGTGCCCGTGTTGCGCGAAGGCAACGTGATCTACCTCGCATCCATGGCTCTGGAGATCGCCGATGCCTGCAGCGGCATACGCTCCCTCATGTCTCTGCTGACTCTCGCCATCATCTACGGCTATCTGATGGAACGCCGCCTCTGGGTGCGCTGGGTGCTGGCTCTGTCGGCAGTTCCCATCGCCGTTGCCGCCAACAGCGTCCGCATAATCGGCACCGGCCTGCTCGTGCAGTACTGGAACGCAGACAAAGCCGAAGGCTACTACTTCCACGCCTCCTGGGGATGGACAATCTTCGTAGTCGCCTTCGTAATGCTCTACACGCTCCACGGCCTGATTCGCTTAATCTGGCCGCCACGAGGAGGCGAGGTATGACCTCTCATACCCACCGTCAGCTCCGCGGCGGCGAGGTATGACCTCTAAAATCCCTGTCATGCTGAGCGGAGCGGTGACGATCACGAGGGCTTCGTGATCGTCATCGCGGAGTCGAAGCATCCCTACCCTCAGCACGTAACTGCTGGATAACGCCGGGATGCAAAGGCGAATCCCAAGGATTAGGAAGGGACCAAGCACCAACTCGAGCCGCAAAGCGGCGGCATTCATTAGCCCGGCACGTAAGTGCCGGGTGAGGCGAGTTAGCGGAACCGAGTCCCTTCAGGGACGGCACCGTCTTCTCCCCGGCCCACGAACTAAACCTCGCCCGATGAGTTAACCTTATAAACGAATGAACTCAACCTCTCGTTTCGCCCTCGCCGCTCTGCTCATCGCCACCGCCGCGATCTTCCTGCAGGCGCGCCCGCGCAACGAAACCTTTCCCCCGCGCCTCCCGCTCGCATCCTTTCCTCACCAGCTCGGCGCCTGGACCGGCACAGACATCCCGATCGGAAAAGACGTGCGCGAAGTTCTCGGCAACGGCGAATTCCTGCATCGCGCCTACCAGAATCAGCGCGACCCTCAACCTGATCTGGACGTTCTCATCGCCTACTTCCCCAGCCAGCGCGCCGGTGAAACCATGCACTCCCCGAGAAACTGCTACCCCGGCGCCGGCTGGACCCCGATCCAGAACTCGCGCATCCGCCTGTCGTTTCCCGGCCACGAACCGTTTCCCGCGAACCGTTACGTCTTCGCCAAGGGCGATGCGCGTCAGCTTGTTCTCTACTGGTATTGGGCGCACGATCGCGGCGTAGCCAGCGAGTACTGGGCCAAGTTCTACCTCGTGGCCGATTCCATCCGCATGAACCGCAGCGATGGCAGCCTGGTCCGCATCACCACCGCCATGTATCCCAACGAAACTCCCGACGCCGCCGAGCAGCGCCTCCTGCCCTTTGCCCAAAACGTTCTGCCCTTGCTCGACAACTACATCCCGCGCTGAAGAATCTGAAATGCCACGCCACACCAAGAGCGGACCGCACTCGGCCGCTGGTGCACGCACGATCCATGTGGAGGCAAGATTCGTAGAGAAAAGGTTCGTAGGCAAGAGGTCAGGGAGACAAGATTCGTATCAGGGCACGCCTTCAGGCGTGCCGCAAAGGTCAAGAAATGAAGCGCCTTTAGGCGCTGGTTTTTCCGAGCGCAACGGGACGCCGCAGAAGCCATCCAAGGACTACAATTCCCGCGGGAGATCCGCCATGCATCTGCGCAAATTGAGCTTGTTCACGTTGAGTGCCGCCATCGCCGCCGCGGCCGCCACCGCAATTCTGAACGTACCGATCAAGGAATACGACGTCCCCACTCCCAAGTCGCGTCCCCACGATCCCGCTCTCGCGCCCGATGGCTCCCTCTGGTACACCGGCCAGGGCGCGAACAAGCTCGGACGGCTCGATCCCAAGACGGGCTCATTCAAGGAGTATCCGCTGAAAACCCCCAGCTCCGGCCCGCACGGCCTCGTCGCCGATAAAGACGGCAACATCTGGTTCACCGCCATCGCGGCGGGTTACATCGGCAAGCTCGATCCCAAGTCCGGAGAAATCGCGGAGTACCGCCCCGCCGACGGAACCAAAATCGATCCCCACACTCCAGTCTTCGATCATGACGGCATCCTCTGGTTCACCAACGAAGAAACCAACTTTATCGGACGGCTCGATCCCAGGACCGGAAAGATGACGCTGACCAAAGTGCCCACGCCGCACGCCGTTCCCTACGGCATCGTGGTCCTGCCCAGCAACGCTCCCTTCTTCTGCGAGTTCGGCAGCAACAAACTCGCGACCATCGACCCGAAAACCATGAGCATCCACGAGTACGCGCTGCCCAACGCGAGCGCCCGCCCGCGCCGGCTCGCCCTGGCGCCTGACGGATCTGTTTTCTACACGGACTTCGCTCGCGGCTATCTCGGCCGCTTCGATCCTGCCAGCGGAAAATTGCTGAAGGAATGGCCATCCCCCGGCGGAGACGGCTCCGAACCCTATGGCATCGCCATCACCGACGACGGCACCGTCTGGTATAGCGAGTCAGGCGTCAAGCCGAACACGCTGGTGCGCTTCGATCCCAAGTCGGAGAGCTTCAGCACCAAGCCGATTCCTTCCGGCGGCGGCGTCGTTCGCAACATGGTCGCCACCTCGAATCGCCAGCTCTATCTCGCCTGCAGCGGCGTCAACAAGGTAGCGGTCGTAGACACGGCACCCTAGTGGCGTGTCCCACAGGTTCACCATACGGGTTCGCCATATAAGTCGCCCTGTCATCCTGAGCGAAGCGAAGGACCTGTGTACTTTGCTGGCAGCAGCACCGCAGCGATCGCCCGCGCCGGCGCCCCACCCACAACCGGCTGCTCCAGCGCGCCCCTGCCGCCCCGCCTACAATATTTCTCCCGCCCGTTCGTCTACACCAATAGATGGACCGGGCGCTCAGAACACGGTGGCCGATGACCGAGCAGGATCAGAGGATCTCCGAAGCGATCGCCCGCGACGAGCCCCGCCTGCGCAGCTTCATTCGCCGGCGTGTGGCCGACCGCGGCGAAGCGGACGACATCCTGCAGGACGTCTTCTACGAGCTGGTCGAGGCCTACCGCATGATGAAGCCGGTCGAGCAGGTGACCGCCTGGCTGTTTCGCGTCGCCCGCAACCGCATCATCGATCTGTTCCGCCGCCAGAAGCGGGACGCGGTAAGAACTGAGCCGGAGCGCTTCTCCGACGACGGCGAAGCGCTCGCCTGGGAAGACCTGCTGCCTTCCCCCGACGCCGGCCCGGATTCTGCCTACGCGCGCAATGTCCTGTTGGAGGAGCTCGACCATGCGCTCGACGAATTGCCCGCTGAGCAGCGGGACGTTTTCGTCGCCCATGAACTGATGGGCTACACGTTCAAAGAACTGGCCGAGCAGACCGGAGTCAGCGTGAACACTTTGCTCTCGCGCAAGCACTATGCGGTCCAGCACCTGCGCCAGCGCCTGCGCGCCATCTACGACGATTTCACAGATGGATAGTCGCAAGATCGACAGAACGCAAGTTCGAAACTTGAAACGAAATAAAATTAGGAGAACCATATGAGACGAAACTGGCCGGCACGCATCGCGAAGTTCATCGTATTTGGCCTGCTGTTTTTCACGCTGTTCACCTTCGTGGTCATGAGGTTGTGGAACTGGCTTACGCCGGCATTATTCGGCTGGCATCTGATCACCTTCTGGCAGGCGCTGGGCCTCCTGGTACTGAGCAAAATCCTCTTCGGCGGATTCCGCGGCGGTCCTCATCGCAACTGGAACTGGCGGGGCAGAATGTTCGAGCGCTGGGAGCAGATGACCCCCGAGGAGCGCGAGCAGTTCCGCGAACGCATGCGCAGCCGCTGCGGCCCCGCCGCGCCCACGCAAGCCAAGCCCAGCGCCTGAGCACGGAAGCCCCATCGCAGGTATACTGGCCTCGGTCCAAACCACAGATGCCCGTGCAAGAAGAACTCCTCGGTGAATTTCGGCAGTTTGCCAAAACCGCTCCCACCGCCAATTCCCTGATGCAGCACCTCGTCCAGCGCTTGCACGACCAGGTGGCGCGTTACAACTGGGTGGGCTTCTATGAAGTGGATCCCCACGATTCCGGCATCCTCATCGTCGGAGCCTACGCCGGCAGTTTCGCTCCCAACGTGCGCATTCCGCTGAACATCGGCCTGTGCGGTACCGCCGCCAGCACCGGCGAAACCGTGGTCGTCGACGATGTCTCCAAGGATCCGCGCTATCTCGCCGGCTCCCCCTTGGTCAAATCTGAAATCGTGGTTCCCGTCTTCACCGGGAAGAAGCTGGCCGGCGAGCTCGATATTGAGAGCTATTTCACCGCCACGTTTAACCGATCGGAGCAGAAGTTTGTCGAGGCCTGCGCCGCCATCGTCGAGGAATACCTGGAAAAGGCGTAGCCGGCCCAAAGCGGCCCTCACCGGTGATTGCGTCGAGATACTCCGTCTCGAAACCCCACTCCAGTGCAGTATCATTAGAGGTCGCATGCCAACCAACTCTGCCCTCCGCCTTGCGCGCGCTGCTTTCGGAGACCCGGTATGAGCCGTCGCTTCGCCTTGCCCTCGCTGCTTCTCTGTTGCCTGCTGGCCGCCCTGCTCACCGGCTGCAACCGCGATCCGAATGTGCGCAGGCAGAAGTATTTCGACAGCGGCCAGCGCTTCTTTGCTCAGGCCAAATACCGCGAAGCCATCATTCAGTATTCCAATGCGATTCAGATCGATCCCCGCTTCGCCCCGGCGTACTACCAGCTCTCCCAGGCCTATCTGAAGCTCGGCGACAGCAGACGGGCCTACCCCGAACTCCTGCTCACCGTCGAACATGCGCCTGACAACTATAGCGCTCATACCGATCTCGCCAACCTGCTGGTGACGTTCCGCAATCCCGACGGCTCCCCGATTCCGGAATCGCTGCACCAGGCCAAGACCCACCTCGACCTGCTTCGAGAAAAGGTCCCCAACCTTCCCGAGACCCACGAGGCCTGGGCCAACTACTACGCCGCGCAAAGCAATCTTGGCCCGGCCATGCGCGAGATGCAGCAGGCCATCGCCCTCGATCCCAAGCGGTCGGAGTCCTACCTTCTGCTCGCGCTGCTCCAGCTCCGCGCCAACCTGCCCGATCAGGCCGAGGCCAACTTCACGACGGCAGCCAATGTCGACCAAAAATCCATGAACGCCCAACTCGCCCTCGGCGGCTTTTATCAGGCGCGCAACCGCCTCCCCGAGGCCGAACAGCAGTTCCGTCGCGCCATCGCCATCGATCGCAGGAATTCCGCGCCGCGCTCGGCTCTGGTTCGCCTGCTCATGCAGGAAGGCAAGACTGCCGAAACCGAAACTTTTCTCCAGCAGACCAAGAAAGAACTTCCTGACGACCCCGATGCCTACCGCATGCTTGGCGATTTCTACTATCAAAACGGCGACCTCGACAAGGCCATTGCCGAGTACACTACCCTCTACAACGATCACCCGAAAGATCTGCAGGTCAAGAAGCTCTACATTGAGGTGCTGATCCTGAAGAACCGCCTCGACAACGCCGCCAAACTCAACGACGAAGTCCTCAAAGCCGACCCCCACGATGTGGACGCGCTCGTCTGTCGTGGCCAGATCATGCTGCGCCGCGATCAGGCCGGCGCCGCCGTCGAAGCCCTGCAGAGCGCCCTGCACGACGATCCCGACAACGGCTTCGCCCACTTCCAGCTGGGCGTTGCCTATGACCAGCAGCACGACGACGCCCGCGCCGAATCCGAGTGGCGCGAGGCTGTCCGCCTCCGCCCCGATCTCAGCGACGCCCAGCGCGCCCTGGCTGCGATCGAGATTCGCCACGGCGAGGTCGATGCTCTGCTGCAGACCGCCCAGCAGATCATCGCTGCCCTGCCCAACGCCCCCGACGGCTACCTGCTCAAAGGTGTGGCCGATCTCGCCCGCCAGAGGCTCACCGACGCCCAGCACGACGCCGAGCAGGCCGAGGCCAAAGCCCCGCAGAGCCCCGCGCCCTACATCCAGATGGGCAACATCCAGCTCATTCAGAAGCGCCACGCCGAAGCCGAGAAGCTCTATCAGGAAGCGCTCGCCCGCGATCCGTCTTCCTCCGACGCCCTCAGCGGTCTGCTGAACACCTACTTCGCACTCAAGCAGTACGATCAGGCCGTCGCCGTCGCAGAAGTCCAGATCACCAAATCGCCCGACAACAGCAATTTCTACGATCTGCTCGGCACTGCGCTGTTCAACGGCAAGAAAGATCTGCCCGGCGCCGAGAAGGCCCTGCGCAAGGCCGTTGATCTCGACAAGAACAACACCGACGCGCTCGAGAAACTGGGCAAGGTGCAAATCCAGGAGGGCAACGCCGATCAGGCCATCGCGCTCTATCAGCAATCCATCAAGGACAATCCGCGCGAGGTGCGCTTCTACGTCTTGTCCGGCGAACTCTACGAGTCCAAGCAGGACTGGGATCATGCCAAGGGCATGTATCAGCAGGCGCTGAGCATTCAGCCCGATCATCCGCTGGCCGCGAACAACCTCGCCTACGTCATACTCGAACAGGGAGGCAACGTCGACGTCGCCCTGGCCATGGCCCAGACTGCCCGCCGCCGCATGCCCGATTGGCCCAACGCCGCCGACACTCTGGGCTGGGCCTACTTCCAGAAGGGGATTTACCAGTCGGCCATCAGCCAGTTTCAGGAAGCCCTGCGCCTGACCGAAAAGCGCGGCGCCCCCGACGACGCCACCATCCACTACCACCTGGGCCTGGCCTACGAAAAATCCAACCAGAACGCCCTGGCCCGCCAGCAACTGGAAAAAGCGTTGAAGCTAAGCCCCAACAACCAGGATGCAAAAAAAGCCCTAGCCGACCTGCGGGGCTAGCGCAAGTGTGGGGCGGACACTCCTGTCCGCCGCTTTTGACGTTGGGATGTTAAGTCTTGCTGTTGGTTCCTGAATTCGAAGACAGATTTGGCCCCGGTTTTGACCTCGTTAGCATCGCCAACCCAGAGGGGCACCCTCCAGCACGTCTTGGGAGTTAGTGTCAGGGCACGCCTTGGAGGTTCGTATCAGAACATGCCTTGAAGGTTCGGATCAGAGCATGCCCTGAAGGGTCGTATCGGGGGCAAGGTTCGTATTTAGGGCATGCCTTGGAGGTTCGTTTCGGGGGCAAGGTTCGTATCAGGGCATGCCTTTAGGCATGCCGCATCCGCATGCGATATGAAATCGGCTTCAGCCGCTGCGTGCGGCGAACTCATCCGCGCCACGCTCCGAGCCGCGAAGCGGCGGAATTCATTAGCCCGGGGCGTAAGCCCCGGGTTAGGCCACAAGAACCGCACCGAGTCCCGAAAGGGACGGCACCCACCGCCATGCCCCGCAAGCACGCGTGAGCGTCAGCTTGTAGAGAAACTGTTTTTCGGCCGGCGCCGAATCCTGTCCATTCGCTATCTGCGTAGCCGCCAGCATTAAGCTCAGGGTCAAGAGTACCCCGATGATCTTCATGGTGAGTTCCTTCTCTCGCGTCACTTCCTGCGCCGTAGATCGATCAGTTCGTCGCTGTCCTTGCCATCGCCCTTGAAATGAAACTTCAGCGTGATGTGATCCGCATCCAGAAATCGTACTTCAAGACCGTGCACATGTCCTGCGGTCGGCGAACGAAGGTTGGTGACGTCGACAAACGAAAATGTGATCGCATGGTCGGGATCGATGACCGTTGCCTTGAGCCTCGGCTGGTTCTGGGCGGCGCAGAAATGCGTCATCCTGAGATCGTCGCCGTCCATGTGATAAACGCTGGTCATGGACGGAACTCCCTCCTGGATCAGGTTCTCCACCAGCGAAGATGCGTTGCCCGTGGTGTAGTACCGCGCATCCATCTTGCCTGTGGCATTGCGCGCGCCGCTCCAGGCGAAGGTTCCTTCCCATTCGCCGGCGAGGGACTTCAGTCTGTCAAACGCAGCGCTCGCATTGGTTTGCGACGACGACGCTTGCGCTGACGTTTGCGATGACAAGAGCCCGGCCGATCCGATGCAGGCGAGAATCATGCAAAACAGCTTTCCGTTCATAAGCTCCCCTCTCGCAAGTTCAGCCAACCCGGTCAACTTGGGTTGGACTCTGCGAGTTGTGATCGGTTGGCCTCTCGGCGTTGCCGCGGGACTGGTAGCAGATGAAAAGGGACGAACGCCGCGAATGGCTATACGCCCCGCGCAAACCCACGTTTGTCAGGAGACTGGCTCTTCAGCGAAATGGGTTCTCAACGGCCACGCCGAAGTATTTCTGGCCTGCGTTCAAGTCCTCCGACCAGATTTTCTCCGACCCCGCGCGCTCGGCCGCCGCGACAATCATGCCGTCATAGAAATGAATCCCATAGGCAGCATTGGCTTCGACTGCGCGGCATACCATGTCAGCGTCCGGTTTGACTAGAGGGATCGGTTTCAGGGAATCCAGAATTACAAGAACGTCCTGGGCGGTAAACTTCGACGGATACTTTTGTAGAAGGCTGTTAGCGAGTTCGGCCAGGACTTGTGTCGAGGTTACGAACTCCCCGACAACCGCTTTGGACAGAAACGGCCGCGCAATTTTGTGCTTGCGCGGATCGGCCACGTCCAGCGCATACACCAGGATGTTGGTGTCCAAAAAATCTAGGCCGCTCATCGGGATTTTCTGTCGTACAGATCTTCGCGCCTCCAGGCTCTCTTTCCATAGTCCAAACGGGTCTGGAATCGGTCGAATGTCTCGTTCAATCGTTCCAAATCCCTGCGCTTGCGTTCGGAGCCATGCTCTGCGGCAACATTTTCCAGATATGCCCTCACCAAACCAGTCAGCGTCGTGTCCTGCTCGACAGCGATCTTCCGGACTTCTTTGACCAGTTTGTCGTCGAGCGTGAGTGTGATGTTCATGAACCCATAATAAGGGAAACCCTTAATATGTGCAACTTGAGATGCGATCGGCAGGCTCTCGACAAGCCCACGCGGAGGAATTCGAACGGTCCAGACTAGAACAGTTCAATCCTCGCCGCGTGGCCCGAAGCGCCCGCAAGTCGGCTGTCTCTAGTCAGCAGCGGCGCGCCGAGTTCCTCCGCTAGCGCCACGTAGGCGGCGTCATACGCGGAAAGGTTGTGACGGTACTGCCAGATCCGCGGCAGCAGCACGAAATGGGGATACCGGGTAATCTGCAAATCCAGCAAATCCTGAATCGCCTCCTCGGCCCGCCGTGCGGAGACAGTCGCGTCCTGCGCCAGACGGCGCAAGGCCTGTGCTACTTCAAGATCGATGAGGTGAGGAGCGTGCAGCGACTCGTTGCGCGAGTAGATTCGCTGCTCGATGCGCACTCCCGCTGGCGTCTGCAGCAGCCAATCGATGACTGCCGACGCATCCAGGACGATCACCGCAAGTCGCGCTCTTCTCGTATGAGGCGGGCAGAATCGAGTGGAACCGAAACGGTTTCGCGCCGATGTAGACGCTCCCGCAACTCAGCCAGCGTGGGCCGTGCCGCAATCTCTTTGATCTCCTGCAACAGATAGTCAGAGAGCGACATGCCGGCCATGGCAGCGCGGGACTTTAAGCTGCGATGCAAATCATCGGGCACGTTGCGAAGCTGGATCATCTTCGACATGTTGTAAGCATACTTTCATGTGCATCACATGTCAATCGAGCGCCCCAGGAGTCGACGAGTTGCCTCTGAACGCGCCGTATCAATCCCAGAAATAAGCTAACCTACCAACCTATGTTTATGAGTTAGTGTGCGGTCGGGGTTGACTAGCCTAACCGTCAAAGCTACGAGCGCCGGTCTTTCAGTCCGCAGCCACTTCCTGTTTGGCGGGCTCCGGTTCGCGCTGCTTGACGGTGCGGTTCGAGGGCAGGCCGGCGTCGCGAATCTTGTACAACAACGCGCGGTAGCTGATGCTGAGCGCCCGCGCCGCCTGCTTGCGGTTCCAGTGGCAATTCTGCAGAACCTTCAGGATGACCTTGCGCTCCAGCTCGCGCACCGCCTGGCGGGTGAGTTTTTTCAGCGAGATGGGTCCGTCGAGCGCAATTTCAGCGTTGAAGAAGTCTGCGCTGCGTGGCGCCAGATCCGCCGAGATGACTTCTTCGTTGCCCAGAATCACGTAGCGCTTGATCAGATTTTCGAGTTCCCGGATGTTGCCCGGCCAGTGATATTTGCGCAGCTCCGACATCATCTCGTTCGACAGCATGCGGGCGCGGCAGTTGTACTTGCGGTTGTGGTAGTCGAGGAAATAGGTGACCAGCTCGGGAATGTCGCCGGCGCGATCGCGCAGCGGCGGCAAATGCAGGTTCACCACATTGATGCGGTAAAACAGATCGGAACGGAAGGTACCGTTCTCGATTTCCTGCTCGAGTTTGCGGTTGGTGGCGCAGACTACGCGCACTTCCACTTTCTTGTCTTCCTGCGCCCCGATGCGGCAGAACTGGCCGTCCTGCAGAAGCTGCAGCAGCTTCGACTGCAGCGACATGTCGAGCTCTGAAATCTCGTCCAGGAATAGCGTGCCGCGGTGCGCCATTTCGACGCGCCCCGGCTTCATGCCATAGGCGCCGGTGAAGGCTCCTTTTTCGTAGCCGAACAGCTCGCTTTCGAGCAGCGTGCCGGGAATGGCCGGACAGTTGACTTTCACCCAGGGCCCGCTGCGCCATGGCGACGCAGCATGGATCATGCGGGCAATGATGTCTTTGCCAGTCCCGCTTTCGCCCTGGATGAGCACAGGAACGTTGGCGCTGGCTAGTTTCGCGAGGCGATCGCGGACCGCCTGCATGCCCTCGGTTCGCCCAAAGACGATGGATTCTGGCGGCATCTCCCCCAGAGGCTGTACGAGCGTATTGACACTGCTGCTGGTCATGGCTGGTTTGTTCTATGGGGGGATAGCCTTAAGCGTGCATCCCGAGAGCCAAAGCCGGGCAGGCTCTTCCCGGTATCGGTAAATTTAGCTTATGTCATTGATGGGCCGCAACTTACCAAAGAGACACGGAAGCGCACCATCGTGCTCCATGGGCGGGAACTAGCGTAACACTGATGCCCGGGGCGAGAGAAAACTTTTTCACACAGCAGAAAGAACTTTCCGCTTTTGGTGGCCGTTGGTGGGGTGCGCGGGCAACAGCGGGCGGGAGAACTTGATGCCCAGCAGGTAGTAACCTTCTGCCGGCGTGGTGCGCAAAGCCTTGGCGCGCAGGTTGCGCGAAGCTCGCGGCCATAGCGCCAGCGCCGCCACGGGCGGGCTGGGGATCTCCAGTTGGAGTTGAGCCATGGCGCGCTGAACCCGGCGCACCGCCACCAGCATGCCGCCAGCGCTGACGTTCAGGGCAGTGGCAAACTCAAGGAATTCCTTGCCGTGGTCGTCTTGACTCCGCACAAAAACTGGAATCGCCAGCGGCAGTCTCTCCCACTTGCGCCGCTCCGTTCCGGGTCTTGCCACGTGCATGCAGAGGTCTCCTGAAGTAAGCCTGAAACATGCTTTTGAGCACCTCAGGGGCCAAAACCCGGGCAAGTGCCGGAGCGGGCCGGGCTAGAGCCGATGCTTTCGGCCAGTTGGGACCCCAAAACTGGCATCGAAGCGGGAGTTTCAGGGTCTTTTCTCTGACTTGCCGCCTGGCGGGTCAAACCCTGAGCCAGACCGATTCAGAACGGCGAAGTGCAAGGTTTTGCTACACTTGGGTAATTCGGTTGCATTTTTCGTTGACAACCCCATAGGGCTGAAATAGGATTTTTGTATTCGGCTCCTTTGAAGAGGGGCTGTTTCCCTTCCCCGGCTTGACTCTGTGGTTTTCCTCATGGCCACCGCTCAAAAGAACACACCCGTGCCGGACGCGCTGGGAGCCGCATCGACCCCGGAGACCGCTGCCCCCGCTTCAACGGGGCCTGCGTCGGATGTGCCCGCTCCCGAGAACCTGCTGCAGGAATACACCGAACTGAGGGAGCGCTTTCGGCGCACCACCAATGCGCTGGCTTCGGCGGCGCACGATCTGAAGACGCCGCTCTCCATTTTGAATGGCTACGTCGATCTGCTCTACAGTGAAAAGCTGGGTCCGGTCAGCGAGCGGCAGCGCGAAGTGCTGCGCGACATGCAAGCCAGCGGCAAGCGCCTGCAACAATTCATTCAGGAGTTTCTAACCTTCAGCGCGCTGGAAACGGGCGGCCTGCAGATGCACTTCGAGCCGGGCAACGTGAACGACTGCCTGTCGGAAGTGTGCCGCTTGTGGTCGGGCCGCTTCCAGGAAAAAGGCATCGCGCTGTACTTCCTGGCCAACGACAAGTTGCCGGTTTTTCCCTTTGACGCTCCCAAGCTGGAGCGCGTGATTTCCAATCTTCTGGAAAACTCCTTCAAGTTCACGCCGCAGGCGGGCACGGTATGGCTGCACGCCGAGCCGCATATGTGGGACCGGCGGACGGCGGCCGTACCTTCGACCGCGGAACGGCGACGCCAGAATCTGAACCATCCCAACGCGGTGAAAGTCAGCGTGTCGGACACGGGACCGGGAATCCCGGCGGAGTTTCACCTGGAAGTGTTTGACGACTTTTTCCGCTTGCCCGGCACCGAGGCGGAAGAAGGAATGGGATTGGGCCTGGCCATCGCACGCCGCCTGGTGCAAGGCATGGCAGGCAAGATCTGGGTGGAGAGCGACACGGGCGCGGGCAGCAAGTTTTCATTTTTAATCCCATACAAACCGGCCGCAGCCGCCGCCAGCAAGGGGAAGAATCGATGAAACCATCCGCCAAAATCCTGCTGGTTGACGACGAACCGGGGATGCTCCGCTACATCAAGACGCTGCTCGAAGTCGACGACTACAAGGTGGAGACCGCGACCACAGGCGAGGAAGCGCTGCAACGCGTGGAGAAAGGGCTGCAACCCGACCTGGTGCTGCTCGACGTACTGATGCCCGGCATCGACGGCCTGCAGACCCTGGAACAGTTGCGCCAACTGCAGCCGGGAGTGAAGGTGATCATGCTGTCCTGCGTCAACGACACCAAGAAAGTCGTGCAGGCCATGAAGCTGGGCGCGCAGGATTATCTGACGAAGCCATTCCAGAAAGCGGAACTGGATGCGGTCATCGACCTGAGCCTGGGCCAGGGCAAGAAGAATCTCGGGGGAGAAGTTGAGGAGCTGTCCCCGGATGTTTTCTTCATTGCGGCGAGTCCGGCGATGCGCAAGATTCGCTCGCAGGCTGCGCTGGTGGCGAACGTGGACATTCCAGTTCTGCTCCTGGGCGAGAGCGGCACGGGCAAAGAAGTTCTGGCGCGGCTGATTCACAAGCTGTCGCCGCGGGCGCATCGCACGTTTCTGAAAGTGAATTGCGCGGCGGTTCCCGCCGACCTGCTGGAAAGTGAACTGTTCGGCTATGAGCCGGGCGCGTTCACGGGCGCGACCCACGCCAAGCCGGGCAAGTTCGAATTGTGCAACAAGGGCACGATCCTGCTCGACGAAATCGGCGAGATGCCGCCCGGGCTGCAGGCCAAGCTGCTGCACGTTTTGCAGGATCAGCAGTTTTCGCGCCTGGGCAGCCGCTCGGTGATCAAAGTGGACGTGCGCATTCTGGCCGCGACCAACATCAACATTCCGGAAGCGCTGGCGACGAAGCGGTTGCGCGAGGATCTCTATTACCGGCTGAATGCGTTCACGCTGCACATTCCGCCGCTGCGTGACCGCAAGGAAGAAATCCCGATTCTGCTGAAGCATGCCATGTCGCACATGGCGGAGCGCTACGCGCGCGCGCCACTGCCGTTGTCGCCGTCGTTGTTGCAGGCCTGCCAGGATCACTCCTGGCCGGGCAATCTGCGTGAGCTCAACAATTTTCTGAAGCGCTATCTGATTCTCGGCGATGAAAGCCTGGCCATGGCCGAACTGCAGCCCAAAGATGACGGGAACGGCGGAATGCGGGCCGACGCCGGAGGCAGGAGCGCCGAACCCGGCGGACTGAAGTCGCTGGCGCGCACGGCCAAGGACGAAGCCGAGGCCCAGGCCATCACACGGGCGCTGGAACAAACCAACTGGAACCGCAAGCAAGCCGCCGTCATTCTGCAGATCAGCTACAAGGCTCTGCTCTACAAGATCCGGCAGTACGGGATCGCCGAAGCCAAGAGCCACCACAAGCTGTCGGCGGGGGCTTAGAAGCAGGGGCTTAGAAGCAGGGGCTAGAGGCTAGAGGCTAGGGGTTAGGGGTTAGAGACTAGAGCTCGTCTCACAAATAGGGACCCCGTGGAGAAGAAGCACTCGCCCCAGGGGCTAAAAAGCCGGCCTTGAAAATAGTCCCGTTATCGCTGCGCTTGGAGACTGTGCTGAGAACTGGTGCCGTCCCTGCGGGACTTGTTCCCGTTTCCCGCTTACCCCGGGGCTTACGCCCCGGGCTATCACATGCCGCCGCTTCGCGGCTGACTTTTCGGGGTTTCGGTCCACCGTCTTTCCCGAAATCTAGCTCTCGTGCGCACACTGAAAAGCTGCGCCACCCAAAAGCAGGCACCGAAGCGAGTTTTTCAGCAGCGTGAAGCCGTGCCCTTTGCGGACCTATTTTTGAAACAGGCTCCAGCCCGAGTCTATGAGGATTGGCGAGAATTGCGCGTGAGGTAGGGATGCTTCGACTGCGAAAGAGGGCCGCGACGCGCGGCCCTCTTTATTCGCTCAGCATGACAAAGTACGAGGCGAGCATAAACCCACCCCTAGCCCCTATTCTCTAGCCCCTAGCTTACGGCACGGTCAGAGTTACGGTGGTGCTCTTGGTGTCGCTGCCTGAGGTGGCGGTGATGGTGAGCGTGGAGGTTCCGGGGGGCGTGCCGGTGGATGGGACCTGTGTGGTGCCGTGGCTGCAGGCCGGGAGCAGGAGGAGCAAGGAGAACATCGCGCAGAAGGCGATGATTCCCAGAATGCGGCGGCGCCTGCGACCGCTCGCCGTTCCCAAGCCTAGCAGCGCCATTCCCGGAATCCACAGGCACACCGCGTAGAAGTGCCGCGTGAACAGGCTGGCTGCGGGCGTGACAATGGGCCGGACCGTGGTGCTGATGCTCAGCGTGGCTCCTCCGGAGCTGGAGTTCGCCAGCGAGATGGAATTGACGCTGAATTGTTGGTGAGTTGCGGCAGGAAGACCAGTCACCGAAAGGGAGATGCTGCTGCCATACACGGGGTGGGGAATGAGCTCGATCTCGTAGGTTGCGGTGTCTCCGGCCTGGGCGACAGTGAAGTTGTTGGGAAGGGCCGAGATGGTGAAGTCCGACATTTCCGCCGTCACCGTGGACTGGTTCGAGCCGACGCCATTCGCCGCCGTCGCCTGCACAATGCCGCCGTTGAAGGATAGCGAGTTTCCGGAGGGGGTAGCCGCCGGAGTAAGAACGATGGTGATGGTTGCGGTGGAGGCGGATGGCAAGGTTGGGATGGTGCAAACCACGTTGGATGCGGACGAACCTGTGCCAGTGCAAGTGCCGTTGTTCGTCGCGCTGGCGGAAATCGGGGTGACCGTGACTCCGGTGCCACTCTGCTGGCTGTTGTTCAGGGTGTCGGTGACGGTAACGTTTACGGCCGGGTCGGGACCGTTGTTGATCAGGGTGTAAATGAAAGTCGCAGGGTTGCCGGCACTGATGAAGGTCTGATTGGTGCCGAGTTGGAGCTGTCCGGTGAGGGACAGAGTGGAGGCCGTCCCGAACTTGGTGACGAAAGCGTCGAAGCCGCCATTGTTGTTGGGCTGAATCGGACTGGCCACGCGGAAGGTCGCGGCGGTGGAATTGGTATCACCGGCGAAATAAGTGTTCAGGTTGCCATCGAGCGTGATGCTGGTGCCCTCGTCGGTGCCGGCGCCGCCAAAGTAGGTGGCGAAAGATCCATTCTGGTTCTGCCCGATCACGGAGTTGGTGTTGATGCGGGCGAGGAAAGCGTCCCGCGGACCGTTCAGAGTGTTTTGAATGCCGTCGTTGGGAGTGGGGAAGATGGGGAAATCGGTGCACTCGGTAAATCCGGTGACCAAGGCTCCGGCGGTACTGTCGACCGTGATGGCCGCTCCTTCGTCGTTGCCGCTGGTGGGGTTGCGGTGATTGGCGTCCGTGGCGGTGCTCCCGCCAAGGTAGGAAAAGTACGTCAGGGCCAGGTTGAACGCGGGGTTGGTGATCGTGGCAGAGGGATTGTTGAAGCGCGCGACGAAGGCATCGAAGGGAGCCGGGTCAGTTTGCGTCGTGCACGTGACCGTGCCGCTCGGCAGCGTGGGCGGAAGATTGTTCAGGCAGCGCTGGTAGGGCGCGATGGTGGTGGGAATAGTGAAGACCTGGGAATTGGTAGTGCCGACGATATAGACGTTGGCCGCTCCCGCGTCAATGGCAATGCCGGAAGCGGAGTCGGTCCCTACGCCGCCAACGTAAGTGGACCACTGCAGCTGCGCCTGCTGCCCGGCAGTGAGCGTCAGCTTGGCGACGAAGGCGTCAGGGTTAACCGGCGCCGGGGTATTGGGGCAAGTCACCGGGTTGATGATCTGCGCGGGCGGCGGCGTGTCGAGACAGGGCTGATAGGCGTTCTTGATGGGGAAGTCGAAGGGCGAGTTTCCGCTGAAGATGAAGTTGGTGGTGCCGTCGAAGTAGATGTTGGCGCCTTGGGGGTCGACGGTGATGCCGCCGCCGTTGGCGACGATCGCAGTGGTGGCACTGGCGGTGGCTCCGCCGCCGAAATAGGTGGAGAACCCGATGCTGCCGGGACCGGAACTGGAGGTTCGGACCTCGGTGACAAAGAACTGCTTGGCGGCGATGGATGCGGTCTGGAAGGCCGGTATGTTGGGGCTGGCGCTCGACGGGAATTGGGGAAATGGGGAACCGCTCACTCCTTGATCGGTCGAGGTCGTGGTTCCGGTCACGAAAACGTCTTCATTGTTGTCGAGGGCCACGCCGCTGGCGATGTCGTCGCCATTGCCCGAGAGGTAGGAAGAGTACTCGAGGTTCTGGGCCGCGGGGTCGAGCCGGGTGACGAAGACATGATGCGGGCCCGTGCTGAGGGGTTCCGGCACAGACTCATATGCATTGGTGGACGAGGTGGGGAAATTCTGGGAAGTCGTGGTTCCCGCCACCATGGGACTGAGGCCGGCGTCGACGACGATTCCGACTGGGCTCTCCATGCCAGTGCCGCCGAGATAGGTTACGTAGACGAGCGAAGAAGGAATCGTGCCCTGCTGGGGAGCAATCTTGGCGATGTAGACGTTTTGCGTACCTTTGAGAGTGGTCTGGAAGACGCCGAGGGCGGGCAGATTCTGGGATTTGGTTGAGCCAGTGAGATAGATGTTGCCTCCGGCGTCGACGGCCACAAAGGAGTTGAGCTCGTCGCCGCTGCCTCCGAAGAACGTCGAGAAACTGAGGACGGGGTCGATGACCAGCTCGCGCGAGTGATCGTAGGGGCCGAGGGCGAATCCGGCGCGGTTGTGGCCGCGAAGAACGAAGCGGCCATCAACTGGCTGTTGGCGGCCGGCGATCTGCTGATAGACGCGGGGAGCGGCGAACTGCACGCTGCCGCCGGCGCTTTGGATGACCAGGGCGCCGTCCTGCAATTGGAGCTGCCGGGCGCCGCGGAATTCGAGCTCGGCCTGGGCAGGATCGGCGCCGGGCGCGACCTGGAAGTCGTATTCGAGGTGTCCCTGATTTCCGTAGAAGACCAGATTGATTCCGGGATAAACATTGTCGTAGCGCAGGCGGGCGAATTGGGGAAGGCCGCGGCGCCACTGGGCTGGATCGTTGCCGATGAGATAGTTCGTCTTACCGGGAAGCGGATCGGCAGGGGTCAAGGTAGCGTTGGGATTCGCGCCGGCCAGCTTCATTTCGATCAGATCGAGGCGGGTGGATGGAATGCGAGCCGGCTTGGAGTGCGCGGAGGCAGCCTGCGGCTGCGAAACCTGGTGCTGCGAAGTGCGAGAGCGCAGAGTGAGAATCGCGCCGTCAGGACCGAAGTAGAGACCGTAGTCTGATCCGTGAGCCAGAAACTTCGCGCGGCGGTCGGAGGGATCGAGATTCGCCTGGCCGCGGTTGGGCTCGAAGATTAGAGGCAGACCTGAGAACATTGAAAGAGCATGGCGTTTCGCATAGTCGCTTGCGACTTGAGGAGCAGGCGCTGTAGCCAAAGGATTCGCCGGCGTGGCGCCCTGGGCCAGCAGCGCCGGGGCGGCGGCAGTTGCGGGAGCGGGGCGGAGGTGGGAACCTGACGCGAGAAGCAGACTTCCAGCCGCCAGCAATGCCAAGGCGAGCAATGCCGGGCGGGCGGCCGGAACGCAAACTCGCACACTGGAAGTTACTGACTTAAGCCGATTCGCCGTCACCCGATTCCCTATTACCCGATACCCCATCACGCGTTCCTCCGCTGCATTTCGAATCGTGGTTGCACAGTTCGTTTTCCCGCTCAGCACATCGTTCTGCGCACAGATCAGTGGAGAGACTGGGATCGGCGCGCGAGTCACTCCCCGGGCACGACACCTGCGTCGTGCGATAGGCGGGCCTGCCCGCGGCTGCTAGTCACTGGAACTGGCGGAAAAAATAAATAACTACTTAAACATCTGACGGATAGACAAGTCAAGCCAGCCTCCTGCCGGGGGGGTGTCCTGATCTCACCACGAAGGACACAAAGGACACGAAGGAGGTCAGCGACACCTTGTGCCTTGGTGCAACTTCGTGTCCTTGTCGAAGGGACCACGCCCGTCGAACCTTGAGCTGGCCGAAATCAAGCGTCACCACCTGATCACGATCTGTCCAAAGAGATTCGCTAAGTCCGCAAAGTTGAATCCGGGATCTGGGAGGCAAGCCGCGCCCGAGGTCATTCTTCCTTGCTTACTTCTGCGGGTTGCTCCAAGATTCGTCAGATGCGCGGGAGCGAGGGGAAAGATGCCATGGCACAAAAGTGGTTGCAGGGGAGTGGTCGCATGGCGCAAGAGCTTGCATTGGAGTGCGGCGGCGGCCCCGATGTTGGCCGGAAGCTGCTGATTCTTCGCGGGAAAACTCGCGCCGCCCGGGAAAAAATGATGGCAGCCGGATTGCACGCTGCAGCCATGTCCCTGCAGTTTTCCTCCCCGACACTCGTGTCCCGGTGTGCGTGTTCCGGAATTGTGGATCATTGACGAATCAGTTCCGGGGCGCGTTTTGTTGTTGCAAACTGCTGATTATTTAATACATTGGGGCTTCCGGGCCATGTTTTGTGTCGAAGCTCAAGCCCTGAGTTGGGCGCGGGGCACGTTGGGTGCTGCAGCACAGTTTGAAGTGGATGCTCGGGGCGGTACTCTGGCCATGCAACTGAACTCCCAGGAACGGCGGATGATGCGGCGCTTCGATATGCGTCTGCCCGCCCTGGTGCGCCTGGAGGGCTTGGGCGAAGTTGCGACCGAAACCCAGAATGTGAGCGCGCGCGGGGTTTTCTTCTATCTGGATCGCGCGGTGGTGGAGGGGACGAAGCTCGAAGTCACGCTCACGTTTCCTCCTCATATAACGCTCACGGACTCGGTGCGAGTGCGGTTCAGCGCGCGCGTGATTCGGGTGGACAGTCCTTTGCCTTCGGCGCGCGTGGGCACGGCGGCAATGATCGAGAGCTACGAGTTTCTGCGGTCGAACGGCAGCCCGGATCTGATGAGCGCGCTGCAGAAGGAATGGAAAGCGACGAACTAAGCAGTTGCCTTCCGGTTGCAATCGGACTACAACTTACCAAACAAGAACGGGGCCCTGAGCATACGGAGGTTCCACCATGCTCTGCCACCCTCGGGTTATTACGCTCGTCCTTTGTGTATTTGTTTCCCCTCTCTTCGCCGCATCAAGCGAATCACCGATGCATCGGATCAAAGGCCCGGAAGGGGTGACCCTTACCGCGCCCACGCATTGGGCCGCGGCGGAATCCGGATTCAGAAATGCGCTTGCGATAGTCACTCCTCCCTTTGTTGGTGCGACTCATGTCGCCCGCGCTCAAATGCTGGTGACGGCGGAGAAGCGCCGCAGTCACGAAGAGGCGCTGCGCCGTCTGGGTGAAATCGCGGCAGCCTCAGATGCCGAACCGATTTTCCTGGAGGTTGGGGGATGGCCCGCGATCCAGCGCAGGGCGATAGTCCAAAGGCCCGAGATGGGGCGGGAGAGTGACAAGAAAGAACGTCCGACCGACCCTTACCAAAGCATGCAATGGCGCGTGACCACAGTGGTGGCGGCCGGAGATGTGCTGCTGCGGATGGACTTGGACTTGTCGCTGGAAGATGCCGGGCTGGCGAAGCAAGCGGAAGGTATCGGCCGAACCGCCGCGTTCGCGCGGCGAGGCAATCCCGCCGAGATTCGCCAGGAAATCGGAAAGCTGCAGAAAACTTGGGCGGAGCGGCCACTGGGCCCGGTCGCTCCTCCCGGTCTTGGGGCAATCAAGGCGGGGAGGATCGTATTGGCGCAGCCTATCCAAGGCAAGCTCTCGCCCCCATCGCCCAGCCACGATCCGGTCCTGGGACCGGGCAGTGAAATCGCGGTCACTGCGTCTTCGGATGGGCAGAACGTTGTAATTGCTACCAATGCTCCGATACTACCGGGAACCGTGGGGTTCTATTCTTCTCAGAACGGCGGCGTGACGTACTCAGGGCTGGCCGCCGTGCCCGCCCCGGCTACGAGCGGTGATCCCTCCGCCACGTTCGGAAAGAGCGGGAATTTTTACATTTCAGCTTTGGGAGCTCCGGCGGGTCCGCCTGCACCGGGGGGACCGGCCGGATGCACGCAAAGCGTTTTCGTATCAAGCAACCTGGGCGCGACTTTCGCGTTCAAGAGCAACGCCGCATTCTGCCCGCTCATCGCGCCGCCGCGGACTGCCCTGTGCAGGCCCGACCAGCCATTCCTGACCGCCGATAGCGTCAATCCCGCTACCCCAGCCGGTAGCGACCAATTGTATGCAGTGTGGCGCAATATGACGGCTTTTCGGATTTTCGGGAGCCCAGGCGCGTGTACGGGGATAACGGGGGGCCTAGGTTCGGAAACGCCAATGATCTCTTGTTCGGTGAACGGCGGCCTGGGTTGGGGTGCTCCAACCGTCATCGGATCGGGAGACCGGCCCCGCGTCACCGTGGGACCGGATGGCTTTGTGTATGTCGTTTTCCGCGACGATCTCAACGTGATGTTGCACAAGTTTAGCTCCTGCATTTCGGGCCTTACGCCGGTGCCCGGCTTTCCCGTGCTCGTGGAAAGGAGTCTCGACCCGGTGCGTCCGCTTCCGGGCCTGGACCGCTTCAAATCTGCCGACGTGGCCAGCGCGACGGTCGCGGTGGATGACACCAATCCGCTGCACGTCTACGTGGCTTATGCTCAAAGTTTTTTGGGAGCCGACAGCATTATCGTGCAGCAATCTTTCAACGGCGGCCTGTCTTTTACTGTGAGGGGGGTCGCCAATGCGGGACCGCCAACCAGACGCTTTATGCCCTGGGTATGTTCCACCAAAGGCGTGGCGTTTACTTCCTGGTACGACCGGCGTTCCAGTGCACCGGCAGGCAGCCCACCCACGAACGACCTTACAGATTTCTTTCTGGGCGCGGTGTCGGCCGACAGTCCTCTGAGTTTTTTGGAAACACGACTCAGCAGCGCGACCGATGCGCAATGCGCCAACGGCTGGCCGTTTGGCTCCGACGCGGACGACGATTCCACATCCTGTTCCACGCAACCACAAATTGCCGGCCACTGCTACAACGTACTCGGAATTGACATCAATCTTGGTACGCCCGGTTCGACCTGCGATCTCTCCAGCGGTTCCGGGTGCACGGGTGTGCTGCACTGCGGCACGTGGGGTGGTGGGCTCCCGATGTACGGCGACTACAACGGCATTGCTTGCGCGGCCGGAAAGGTCTTCACGGCCTGGGCCTCGAATACGACTCCGAGCGGCCGAATATTTGCCAGCGTGTTTGCCAACACCATTCCAGTTCCCGACTCGAGGTTGTTGTCGGTCACGGAAGTGACGCAACCGGCCAACGACGGAGGATTGTTCAACGTTCAAATCGATGGCCAGCAAGTGGCAGCAAATCTGGGTAATCAGCAGTCTTCAGGGCCGGTTCCGCTCGCGCCCGGTACGCACCAGGTGCAGGACTCATCTGCCAACGGCGTTTTGATGAGCGACTACGCGACGACCTTCGCAGGAGATTGCAACAGTTCGGGACAGGTGAGCTTTTCCACGATCGGTTCCCCGCTGAACTGTGTGATTACTCACGCCACGGCGGCCGGAGCCTGCCAGGCATCGTGTCTCGCAGCCGAGAGGAGTTGCTTCGCGCAACCCAACTCGGAGACTCCGCAGCAGTGCACCGTCGATTACACCAACTGCCTGCAGAGCTGTCCTGCACCGCCGGCCAGAGCGGGGCTTACGGTGACTATGACGGTGGTTCCGTCGACGGATATGACTGCGTTCGCCATCTGGCTGGGTGACCAGGATATTGCGAACCGAACGATCGTGAATAACAGTCAAATTGGCCAACTTCAAAACGGACTGTCGGTTGGACCTATTGCGATCACTCCGGCCGATCCCAACGAACGCGGTCCCCATATGGTGAGCGTGGTTGGACCGGGGAACTTTACCTACCAATTCGGAGGAGATTGCGGACCCTCGCAGGGAACTGGACCGACGCAGGCTGTGGTGGATTTTGGGCCAGGCTTCATGGGGACTTGCGCGGTTACGGCGACTCACAATTAGACACATCTCAAAATGTGGGGCGGACACTCCTGTCCGCCGCAGTTGCTGTTGATCTTGCTGCTGATTTTGTTCTTCTGATTTCCTGCCGCTGACCGCCTGGCGAACGCTACGAAGCTCAAAAACAAGAACAGCGTCAAGAGCGGCGGACAGGAGTGTCCGCCCCACACAACCTACTTGCCCAGTTCCTTCAACTGCTGGCGCAGGCGGCGGAAGCGGGTTACCAGCGTGCCTAGATAGAGGGAGTGAATCAGCCAGGTGGCGATGTAGGCGGCGTAGAGGAATTTGATCGCGTTCATCTTCGACTCCGGTTCAGAGGGAGGCTGGCTGCGGCCGGCGCGGCTCCGAGCGACTCCATGGCATGAGCTTGGTCGACTTCGCGGCGGAGAATTTCCAGGCGATACCGCGACCAGCAGACCAGAATCGCAAAGCAGGAGAAGGCTAGCCAGTTGATCAGTAGGGCGTGCAGCATGCGCGGATCGAGCGAGCCGCCTTTGCCCATCACGGGTTGCGGGTGCTGGGTGCGGAAGAACCAGATGGAAAAATAAACCAGCGGGACATCGAGCGCGCCGAAGATAGCGAGGACGGCGGCGAGGACTGGGGTCTGGGCGCTGTCAGAGAATCGGCGCAAGACCAGATAGCTGACGTAGATCAGCCAGAGAACCAGAGTTGTGGTGAGGCGGACATCCCAGGTCCACCAGATGCCCCAGACCGGGCGCGCCCAGATGGGGCCGGTCACGAGAACAATGGTGCAGAAAACCACGCCGACTTCGGCGGAGGCGAAAGCGAGAGCGTCGGCTTTGGCGTTTTTCCAGATGAGATAGATGATCGACGCGATGAGGTTGGTGAAGAACAGCAGAAACGCGGTCCAGGCCGAAGGGACGTGGTAATAGAAGATGCGCTGCACGTCGCCCATGGTGCGCTCGGTGGGAGCCGCGACTAGCGCCTGATACAGGGCATAGACGAGCAGGATTGCCGTGAGGACCGAGAGCAGGGAAAAAAGGCGTTTCATTCCGCTTGCAAGACCGTTTCGAATAAGCCCAGACAAGCAGTAGTAAACACCACATCGTAGGTGAGAAGCAACACGATCCAGAAGCGGGCGGAGCCGTCGCCGGCGAGCAGAATGCGTGTGGCTTCGACCATGGCCTGAATTGCCGGGATGGAGATGGGGAACAACAGGAGTGGCAGCATGATCTCGCGGCTGCGGGTGCGCAGGGAAAGTGCGGCGAAGAAGGTTCCGTTGACCACCAACGCCCAGGTTCCGAGGATGCCTACCGGGATCAGTTGCCAAGCAGGACCCAGAGCGCGCAGGTTGTAGAAGACGATGAAGAGCGGCGTCATCAGGGCTTCGAGCACGACAACGAAAATGAAATTGCCCAGCGCCTTGGCCAGGAACAGCGAGTTCGCTGGGGCGGGAGAGACGCGGTAGGCGTCGAGCACTTGGTTGCGCAGCTCGCGGGCCCAGGTCTGGTTGAGCGCGACGACGGCGGCGAAGAGGAATGCGACCCAGACCAGGCCTCCGGCGATCTGGCGGGATTCTTCGGCGGTGGGATCGAACGAGAAGCTGAAAATCACGACTACGAGCAGAGAGAAAAACAGCATGGAGTTGAGGGCGTCTTTGGAGCGCCACTCCAGGCGGATGTCTTTTTTCAGCGTGGCGAGGGTGATGGACCAGAGAGAGTTCACTGGGCTTCTCCGCTGGGGTGGTTGGGTGCTTGAGCGGCGAAAATCCCCACCCCTCGGCAAGCTCGGGGCAGGCTTTCTCGCGCGAAAAACGCGCGAGAAATGGGGCACCCGGCCGGTTGGTGAAACGCAGCGCCTGAAGGCGCACTCATGTCATCTTCCTTCTGGCACGCCTGAAGGCGTGCCCTGATACGAAGCTTCACTTTCCTTCTGGCACGCTTGAAGGCCGTGCCCTGATACGAAGCTTCATCTTCCTTCTGGCACGCTTGAAGGCCGTGCCTTGATACGAACCTGCCTGATACGAAGCTGCCCGGACCGAACTTTCACTCGAGGCGGCCTCATTCGAGCCGGCCCGCTAGATTGGCCGTACGGTCGATGATTTGGCCGGCTTGCATCCAGATGAATTCGTCGGCTGCGCCTTCGAGCAGACGCGCCTGATGGGTGACTACGAAAATCGTTTTGCCGGCGTCGCGCATGCTTTTCAACAGGCCAACCATTTCACGCCCGGAGTGCAGGTCGACGTTGGAGAAAGGCTCGTCGAGCAGCAGGACTTTGGGGTCGTGGAGGATGGCGCGGGCCAGCGACATACGCTGGCGCATGCCTTGCGAATACTGGCCGACGGGGCGGGTCAGGCCGGGATCGAGGCCGACGGCGCGGATGGCGTCTTCGCATCGGCTGTCGCCGGCAATGGCGTAGAGGCGGGCGAAGTAGCGGAGGTTCTCCATGCCGCTCATCTCGTCGTAGAGCAGCGAGGGGTGAGCCATGTAGCCGAGGTCGTAGGAGGAATCTTCCGGCGGCTTGCCGAAGATTGAGATTTCGCCTTGCGTGGGCTGGGCGAGGCCGGCGAGAGCGCGCAGCAGAGTGGTCTTGCCGGCGCCGTTGTCGCCGAGGATGGCGTGAAAGCGTCCCACGTCAAATTCAGCGGTCACGCCGCGCAGGGCGGCGAAGCGGCCGAACTGCTTGATGAGGTTGTGGACGGAGATGGCGGGCGCGGTCGTGTCAGTCACGATGGATCCGGGGATTTTGGGAACCGTTCCGTCCCCTTCGGGAATCTGTATCGTAGCCGGTCTTACGCCCCTTCGGGGCTTATATTCTTCCCACTTCTGACCCACGGCTTACGCCCCTTCGACAAGCTCAGGGCAAGCTGTGGGCTGCATTCTTGCGCCGCTTCGCGGCTACTAAGCCATTTGGCGCTCCACTTTTTCCGAGGACTGTTGGCTACGACACAAGAGTCCCCTCGGGACTCGCGCCGTTCTTCGTTGCCTTACCCGGGGCTAATGAATTTCGCCGCTACGCGGCTGATGAGCGCGCGTTGACGGGGTCCCGGATTCAGCTTAACATCCTCGTCCAACGTCCTCTTCTAGCGTTGCGTCCAACGGGAACAATGTGAACGCTGAGACCATTTCGCACTACCGCATCGTCGAGAAGCTGGGCGGCGGCGGGATGGGAGTGGTCTTCAAGGCGGAAGACACGCGGCTGCACCGCTTTGTCGCGTTGAAATTCCTGCCTCCGGAATTGGCGCGGGACCCGGCGTCGCTGGCGCGGTTTCAGCGCGAGGCGCAGGCGGCCTCGGCGCTGAACCATCCCAATATCTGCACCATTTACGACATCGGCGAAGAGCGCGGGCAGGCGTTCATCGCCATGGAGTATCTGGAGGGCGCCACGCTGAAGCACCTGGTGGTGGACCGGCCGCTCGAAACGGAACGGCTGCTGGCGCTGGCGATCGAAATTGCGGATGCGCTGGACGTGGCACATGCTGCCGGGATCACGCATCGCGACATCAAGCCAGCGAACATTTTTGTGACCAAGCGCGGCCACGCCAAGGTGCTGGATTTTGGGCTGGCGAAGATTTCAGACCGGATGGCGGCTTCGTTGGAAGCGACGGCGCAGGCGACGATGGACAATCCCAACCTGACCAGCCCGGGCACAGCTCTGGGCACGGTCGCTTATATGTCGCCCGAGCAGGCCTTGGGCAAGCCGATCGATGCGCGCAGCGATCTTTTTTCGCTGGGGCTGACGCTTTATGAGATGGCGACCGGGAAGCAAGCATTTTCAGGAAACACGTCGGCGGCCATTTTTGACGCGATCCTGCACGGGACGCCGCTGCCCGCGGGGCGGTTAAGCCCTTCGCTTCCGGCCGAACTCGACCGCGTGATCGGCAAATTGCTGGAGAAGGATCCGGATCTGCGCTACCAGACCGCGGCGGACTTGCGCTCGGATCTGAAGCGGCTGCATCGGGACACGACTTCCGGGCACACGGCGGCGCACAGCGCGGCAGTGGAGGCGGTCGCGCCGAAGCGGAAGCCTCAGCTCTGGATGTGGGCGGCAGGCGCGGTGTTCGTGCTCGCGGCTGTGGTGATCGCGGGAAGAATGTACCTGTCGGCGCCGGCCAAGTATTCCGGCCCGCCACCGAGACTGGTGCCCTTCACCAGTTCTCCGGGCGACAAAGGGTCTCCGGCCTTTTCTCCGGACGGCAACGAAATCGCGTTCAGCTGGCAGGGAGAAAGCCCCAAAGTTCAGAACGTCTACAACATCTTTGTGCAACTGGTGGGGGCGGGCACGCCGCTGCAACTGACCCACGGGACGGCCGCCGAGGATTATCCGGCATGGTCGCCCGACGGACGCTTTATCGCTTTTTGGCGCAGCACGAATGCGACCGAGGAGGGTGGGGGCGCCTATTACGTGGTTCCGGGGCTGGGCGGTCCGGAGCGCAAACTGGCTGATGGCTATGTCGAAGCGTTCGGGGGAGGCGTGACTTGGTCCCCAGACGGGAAATATCTTGCGGTTGCGGATCTCGGGGGGAAGTTAGAGCCGGGTGCGAGCGCCAGAATCTTTTTCATTTCGGTGGAAAGCGGCGAAAGGGCGGACCCGAGGATTGAGCTTCCGGGGCCGTACATTCTGTGCCCCAGGTTCTCACCCGACGGCAAGCATCTGGCGTTTATCGGCGGGGCAGGGTTTTTGTCGAACGATCTCTACGTGGCGCCGGTCAGCGGCGGCAAAGCGCGGGCGCTGACTTCGGTGCACGCGATTATGAGCGGGGTGGCCTGGACAACGGATGGGCAGCAACTGGTCTTTGACTCCACGCAACAAGGCCTGGCAACGCTGTGGAGGGTTCCGTTCTCCGGTGGCGATGCCGAAGGGGTCAGCGCTTCGGCGGACAACGCTCGTCAGCCGGCGATTGCCGCGCACGAAGGCCGGCTCGCATTCGTGCGATACGTCGTCGATACGAATCTCTGGAAGGCGGCGATCGGTCCGAAGGATCACGCGCCAGCAACGCGAACCGTTGTGTCCACGCAGGAGGACTCCGATCCGGCATTCTCGCCCGATGCGCAGCACATCGCGTTCCGCTCCACACGCTCGGGCAATTCGGAGCTTTACGTGTGCGGGGCCGACGGCTCCAACCCGGTGCAGCTTACCTCGCTGAAAACCAGCACGACGGGTTCTCCCGTCTGGTCTCCCGATGGGAAGCAGATCGCTTTCGATTCGCGCGCGGAGGGACACGGGGATATCTACGTCATCGGAAGCGATGGGGGATCGGCGCGCCGGCTGACCAACGGGCCGGGCGATAAATCCGTACCGAACTGGTCGCGGGATGGACGCTGGATCTACTTCGGCGTCGATGCTCCCAATGGCCAGATTTGGAAGGTTGCGGCGGGTGGAGGCGAACCGGTCCGGGTGGGCACGATAATGGGGACGGGAGTGGCGGAGGGCTGGGATGGGAGCACGCTTTACTACTATCGTGATGGCGCCGTGTGGAGAAGTAACCTGAAGGGCGAGAATGAAACGCGCATGATCGATGCCGGAAGTTTTCAGGACTGGCGGTTTTGCGGCAAGGAGATTTGCGTTGTCGACAAATCGTCGGCGCCGGCTGGCCGGTTGATCCGCTATGACCCGGCGAGCAAACGCCGGGAGACGAGGCCGCTCGACGTCGGCGCCCGGGCTGACGCCTCGTTCGGGATCGACATCTCTCGCGATGGGCGGTGGCTGATCTACACGCGCGCGGACTCAGTCCAGAGTGACATCATGCTGGTGGAGAATTTCCGCTAGCGATCCGGACGGCAATCTGGAACTAGGTTGTGCTCTTGGCGGGCTCGGCCTGCATCTGGTTGCCGGGCTGGCCGGGCTGCGGCGCGTACTTTGAGGCGCACTTGGCTTGCAGGGCCTTGGCGTGGAAGACGCCGTCGCGGCCGAAGCTGCCGTCGGCGAGAGCCTGCGAGTCGTCCTTGAAAGTGTCCGGCGGAGCTTCGGTGCCGGTGTAGTCGACCTGGAGGTTCTGGTCCTGCTCAATCAGCACGAATTGGACGTGCGTGCCGGTGCGATGGATGGAACCCGGTTGCACGTTACCGGCTACGCGCAGGCGCTTCGTGTAGGCGGTGTCGCCCATCTTGTGGAGTTCGGCGATGGTGACGTAGTAGCTTTTGCTGTCCTGAACGCCGGTGTAGGCGAGGTAGCCGAGCAGCAAGAAGATGAAAACGGTGGCTGCACCGAATCTTAGATAGGTCTTGGCCTGATTGGACATAGGAACGGTCGACATACGAGCCCCGACGGGGAAAACCCCACGTTCAGACTGTACGCGCTGGTCAGGGTAGAAGCAAGATTCGAAAGAACGCTGTACGGGGCCCCGGACGAATGCGTCCGGGGCTACGTGTTCCGTGCTTGCATTCGCGCACGCGCACGAAGGTAACGATTACCACCAGAGCCTTCTGCAGGTAAAGTTCCTGCCGTGAATTGCCGATAGCACAAGCATGGATGCTTCCTCGATTGCGTTACACGGATTGCAACAAGCCGACGCTCAGCTGAATACCACCGCCGCCAAGATCGCGGGCGCGGGGGCGGCGTCACCGGACGGCGCCAATTTGGACACTGCGGATCTGAGCAAGGAAATGGTGGCGCTGACCACGACGAAAGCGTCGGTTGAAGCAGATCTGGCAACGCTCAAGACGGCCGATCAGATCAAGCAGAGGCTGGTGGATCTGACCGGGTAGGCTGTTTCAGAGAAAATGGAGACGGGTGCCCTTTGGGGGCTGAAGCCCGCGTCCCTGGCGTTCCGCTTGCTGCCGCGACTGACCAGGCTGCTGAAGAAGTAATTTCTGCGTGCCAGTCCGACCGCAGCGGCTAAAGCCGACCCTGAAAATAAGCCAGTTATCGCAGCGCTGAAAGCGCTGCGCCACCCAAAATCAAGCACGGACGCTGGTTTTTTCAGCAGCCTGTAGTTTTTTCAGCAGCCTGTGAAGTCCCGTTCTTTCGTGCCTCAGATGGCGGGCTGCGCCCGCCGGACAGCCGAGGGCGGCTGTCCCTACACGAGTCTCAATACACGAGTCTCAATTTGCGTCGCACGACGCTCACCACACGTGGCAAGCGTTTTCGGCCACCATGGGCTGGCCGGCTTTGCATCCCCAGGCTTTCTGAAACTCCGGCATATTCTGCACTACGCCATCGACGCGGTACTTGCCGGGCGAGTGCGGATCGACGGTGACGAGCATGCGCGAGATTTCCGGACGGCGCTTTTCGCACCACACGCGGCCGAATCCGAGGAAGAAGCGCTGCTCGGGTGTGTAACCATCGATCTTGCGGCCTTCTTTGCCGGTTTTGTCGTCGGCGATCATGTGCTCGAGTGCGGCCAGGGCGACGCGCGCGCCGCCGTTGTCGGCGGTGTTTTCGCCTAAGGTGAGCCGGCCGTTGAGCTTGAGATCGTCGATGGCAACGAAGTTCGAGTACTCGTCGGCGACGCAACTGACGCGCTTCTCGAATTCCTTGCCATCCTGATCGGTCCACCAATCGCGCAGGTTGCCCTGCGGATCGAACTTGCGGCCCTGGTCGTCAAAGCCGTGGGTCAGTTCGTGTCCGATGACCAGGCCGATGCCGCCGAAGTTGACGGCGTCGTCCATGGTCTTGTCGAAGAACGGCGGCTGCAGAATGCCCGCAGGAAAAACGATCTCGTTGTACGAGCCGCTGTAGTAGGCGTTGACGGTGGGCGGAGTCATGCCCCACTCCCTGCGATCAAGGGGCTTGTCGATTTTCGCAATCTGGCGCTTGCTCTCGAAGTCGTTGGCGCGGGAAATATCGCCGATGAGATCGTCAGAGTTGATCACGATCGAGCTGTAGTCGCGCCAAACGTCGGGATAGCCGATTTTGTTGCGGATGGCGTCGAGTTTGACCTTGGCTTGCTTCTTGGTGTCGTCGCTCATCCAGTCGAGGCCGTGGATGTCGTCGCCCAGAGATTTCTCGAGAGCGTCGACCATTTTCAACATGCGGGCTTTGCCGTCGGCTCCGAAGGTGAGGTCGACGAACTTCTGCCCCAGCGCTTCGCCGAGTTCGCGATCGGTGAGACCGACGCAGCGCTTCCAGCGGGCCTGAATTTCCTTTTGCCCGGTAAGGTCGTGCTGCAGTTTGAATTGAGCGTCGACAAACGGCTGCGAGAGCCAGGGCGCAGCCGCGTTCAGAACATGCCAGCTCACGTAGGTCTTGAGGGCGTCGAGGGACTCGGCCTGCAACACACCGTTCACCTGCTTGAAGAACTCGGGATTGACGACGTTGAGGTCCTTGAAATCGGGCGCGCCTGACGCCTTGAAGTAGCGATCGAGATCGAAGTTCGGCCCCAGGGCGATGGCTTCGTCGCGCGTCATCTTGTGATCACGATTCTTGGGATCGCGGCGCTGGGTGCGGTCCATGGAGTCGAAGGCCAGCATGGTTTCGATGCGCAGGACAGTCTGGGCTGAATCGGCGGCCTGCTGCGGAGTTTTGCCGGCCAGGGTGAACAGCTCGGTGGCGTAGTCGACCATGCGCTGGCGTTTCTGCGTGTGGTCGGGATCATTCTTGATGTAGTAGTCGCGATCGGGCAGGGTGAGACCTCCCTGGTCGATGTAGGCGATGACCTGGCCGGCATTGTGCAGGTCAGACTGGGAATAAAAGTTGAACAGAGGATTGGGACCGACCAGGTGCACGTGCGCGATTTCTCCGATGAGCGCGCCTTTATCCTGCACGGCGGAAACACGATCGAGTTCGGGCTGGATCGCGGAAATACCTTTGGCGTTGGCTGTCTTTTCGTCCATGCACGCGCCGTAGAGATCGCCGATTTTCTGGTCGAGCGGGTCGCGGGCGGCGCCTCCTGCCGCGGCTTTCTCAAGAATGCCGTGCTCGATCTCGCGATTGTTCTCGTTCAGCTCCGTGAAACTCACCCAGGTCGACTGGTCGGCGGGGATCTCTGTGTTCTTGAGCCAGTTGCCGCAGGCGTACTGATAGAAGTCGACGCACGGGTCCGCGCTCTTATCGATGTTGTCGATGCTGAAGTGGGCGCTGGGCTTGGAAGAAGATGCGGTCTGTGAGAAACCGCAGACGGTCACGAGCAGCAGAAAAACAGGCAAGAAACGAAACGCGCGCATAGAAATCTCTCCTCGGGAATCGATGGCGAAGGGATGACGGGCAACGGGTGATTTTATGCCCGGTTCGCCGGATGAGCAACCATCGGAGAGAAATTAGGAGACATAACAATTTGGTGTGCCGCCGCGGCTAGCGCCGCCGGGCATGGTTGAGGCGGTGCCGGGGGCGCTCGCTTCGCTTCGCTGGACGGGCGAGGCGCCCGTCCCTACATGCGTTGTGGTGATGTGCGTTTAGCTCGCCTTTCGCCGCTCGATGCGCCCGGGCTCAGGGGACTTCTCTCCCGAAGCTCTTTTCAAGTTTTCGATGGAAGACTGCAGCACCTCTTCGCGACGCCGGTGCAGCGAATCTTCGAAGGATATCCAACGAAGCGTCGGCCCGCTGGGACTCACATCCATCGTGGCCTCGGGGTGAACCGGAGTAAGTTCGGTTTCGAGATCCAATTCGGCCGTGTCTGCGTCCGAGGCCGGGAGCGTACCGGAACCGGCGTCCAGCTGCTGTTTGGTGGTGGGAGTGATGTTGCGATCGGTGGCTTCGCGGTGCATGACCGGCTTTTCCACCCATTTGGAGCGATAACGGCGTTCGTAGTCGGCCCACTTGTCTTCGGAAGAAAGATCATCGCTGTCGTACGGCGGAAAACTTTCGATTTGTTCTTTGGTCAGATCGACGAGGAAATCGTCTTCATGCTGCAGCGAGGGGCGAATCTCATCGGGCGGAACGATGAAGCGCCTGCTGGACAGCCAGCCGCCGGTATCGACGACGACGAAGGCGATGGCGCCGGTCGCCTGATCGAAAATCACATCGTCGATCACGCCCAGCTCCTGATCTTTCGGGCCATAGAGCGAGGCGCCGCGGATGTCGAGCGCCGCCTCCTGCGTATCGGAAAAACGATAATCCCCTAATGTGCCGTAACGCGCCATAACTCCCTCCAAAATGATTTTTCGCAACCCGGCTTCGCGAACCAGAAATCCCGGTAGGGCTAAGATGCAGAAAAGCGGCGAGTGTTTGGCGGTGAAAACTTTCCGGCAATTGCGGCCGAAAGGTAGCGCACTGGAGTGTGAGGCGCGATTCGTGCTCCACAGGCGGGTATAATCGACGCAAGAAAACCTTCTACAAGGATTGGTGCGTTATGGCTTCCGTCAAGGGCGGCAACGGTAATGGTCAGGGCAATGGGCATAGCGTCCCCAAACCGCGCGCGGAGTGGGTCGCTCGGCGCAAGGCGCAGAACGCGGACGGCAACTTCTCGCAGATGCACTATGCGCGGCAGGGCGTGATCACCGAGGAGATGGGCTACATTGCGCACCGCGAAAAGCTGACGCCCGAACTGGTGCGCGACGAGGTGGCTCGCGGGCGCATGATCATTCCCGCGAACATTCACCATCCTGAGCTGGAGCCGATGGCGATTGGCGTGGCGTCGTTGTGCAAAATCAACGCCAACATCGGCAACTCGGCGGTGACCTCGAACATTGACGAAGAGTTGAAGAAGCTGCACACGGCGGTGCACTACGGCGCCGATACGGTGATGGACCTCTCGACGGGCGGCGACATTCATGAGATTCGGGAAGCGATTCTGCGGCATTCGCCGGTGCCGATTGGGACAGTGCCGATTTACGAGGCGATTTCGCGGGTGAAGCGCGTGGAGGATTTAAACGCGTCGGTCATGCTGGAAGTGATTGAAGAACAGGCCGCGCAGGGCGTGGATTACATGACGATTCACGCGGGCGTGCTGATTCAATACTTGCCGCTGATTTCGAAGCGCATCACCGGGATTGTGAGCCGCGGGGGGGCGATTCTGGCGCAGTGGATGGCTTACAACCACAAGCAGAATTTTTTGTATGAGCGCTTCGACGACATCGTGAAGATTTTTAAGAAGTATGACGTCAGCTTTTCTTTAGGCGACGGGCTGCGGCCGGGATGCGTGGCTGACGCGAGCGACGAAGCGCAGTTTGCCGAACTGAAGACTCTGGGCGAACTGACGAAGAAGGCCTGGGAGCACGATGTGCAGGTGATGATCGAGGGCCCGGGCCACGTCTCGATGGACAAGATCAAGGAGCAGGTGGAGAAGGAAATCGAGTACTGCTACGAGGCGCCGTTTTACACGCTGGGGCCGCTGGTGACGGATATAGCTCCGGGCTATGACCATATTACATCGGCGATTGGCGCGGCGATGATTGGATGGTACGGCGCCGCCATGCTCTGCTATGTGACGCCGAAAGAGCATCTGGGACTGCCGAACGAGAAAGACGTGAAGGACGGGATCATCGCCTACAAGATTTCCGCGCACGCCGCCGACATCGCGCGCGGGCGTCCCGGGGCGCGCGATCGCGACGATGCTTTGAGTTACGCGCGGTATAAATTCGATTGGGAAAAACAGTTTGCGCTGTCGCTCGACCCAGAGACCGCGCGCTCGATGCACGACGAAACCCTGCCTGACGACTACTACAAGGAAGCCGCGTTCTGCTCCATGTGCGGGCCGAAATTCTGCTCGATGAACTATTCGTCGAAGGTGGACGAGTACAACAAGCAAGTGCATGGGATCGAGAAGAAGGATTATTCGGAGTTGGTGGAGAGGCTGGTGACGCTGAAGTAGGAGTCTTGCGGGGCTATTTGCGAATTATGCCTGCTGCTGCTTTCACTGGGCTGATGGTATATATACCATCAGCGATAAACATTCACTCTTACCGTTAAGTCCTTTACTTCAATGCAGATCGTCTACCGTTGCCTTTGTCGGCCGGGAGAAGGTATATATACCTACTCCCGTACGACAATCTCCTTGTCATTCGGCACTGTTCTGGTATATATACCGGAACATTAAACATGCCCCGAAAACCACCTCGCATGCTCGTGGCCGAGCCCGCCGTCTCCAGCTTCTTCGACAGATCAAACAAGCATGTGTACCTGGAAAGTGAACTGAGTGGAATCCTCGGTCAGAATCGCGCTACATGGAAATTGCCTGACCACATCAATACAGCCCAATTTATCCGCTTTCTCCTTGACACTGGCAAACTCACAGTGGCGGAGGTTGCGTCCGAGCACTATCGCTCTGCGACACGTTTTATCTGGGGCAGAGCGTCCCCTTTTTCTGTTGCCCTTTCGTTACGTTCTTCCGCGTACTTGTCTCATGGAACGGCTGTTTTCCTGCACGGCCTGACGGATCAAATTCCAAAGACGATCTACGTCAACAAGGAGCAAAGCACAAAGCCGCGCCCGACTTCGCCATTGACACCGGAATCCCTCGCTCGCGCGTTCTCGGGCCAACAGCGTCGATCGGTCTATACCTTCAACTATGAAAACTGGGCCATTGTGCTCCTGAGCGGAAAGAACACAGAACGGCTTGAGGTTGGGCCAATCGCTGCAGATTCGGGCGAGGCGATAGACGTGACGCGCATAGAGAGAACGCTGATTGACATCACCGTCCGACCCGCATATGCGGGTGGAATCTATCAAGTTCTCGAGGCCTACAAGGCCGCAAAAGAGCGCATGTCGGTTAACACGCTAATAGCTACTCTTAAAAAGCTGGACTATGTTTACCCTTACCATCAGGCAATAGGTTTCTATATGGAAAAAGCGGGTTACGGGGAGAGCAGAACCCGCAGGCTCTTGCAGCTGGGGACTTCGCTTGATTTCTATCTAGCTCATGGAATTAAAGATCGCGAGTACGATTCCAAGTGGCGGCTATTCTATCCAAAGGGATTCTAGTTGCTTGACGACACGAATAACGTAGTCAAAATAAAAGTCGAACGGTTTCAGTTCCCGGCCCACCGTCGCCTCGACTGATGGCCAGTCCTGTCGGTGAAACTCTCGATACGTCTCGATTAACCCCATTAGCGCGAAAGGCACTTCTTTCGCGGCGAATATCTGCCTTATCAGCTCCAGGTTCTGCGGGTCGGCTAGATGAATCTTGGACTCCTCGATGATTACGTGCACGTCATAAAAGTCTCTGGCTCTCGCAGTTTTCGCCACCCGAATGGGGTATTCGGTCATTTGCTGACAGATTGCGCGGATTTTTTCAATCGCGAGCATTTGCGGGGTGTAGACGTAGATCGCGAACTTGTCTAGTTGAGTCTCCACTTTCCCTTCGCAGAATTCCCATCTGCTTATGTCGATCGTGAATACCCGCTGCTGCAAAGGGCCGACTACCGTTGCGTTGCGTCGGATTGCCTCGAGATCGCCGTTAAACCCGTGGTGTTTGTCTCTCTCGATTATTTTGAACTGGATTCGGTAGCCACCCCACTTGGGGTTGTCCACAGGCGGTACGAGGGGTCTCGGCCCAAAGGCGCAGTCGAAAACAATATAGCCAGCGGCATCAAAGCGATCTGTCAAGGCCCTCCTAATTCTCTTCGCCGCGTCCTCGATGTTCTCGAACTCCCCTTCGATCGAAAAATCTACATCTAGTGAACCCCTCGCTCCGAACTTGTAAACTAGGCTTATTGCATTTCCACCTTTCAAGACGAGCTTCCCGAACAGTACGTCGTCTGAAAACATCGCGACGATGACCAAACGGCGAATGTCTGCAAGGTCCACGGGCAGAACTATATACAACTTCGAACCAGCTGGGTGCTCCATTCTGGCCGCGTTCTTTGCGGCAGGGTGGGGAGTTTGACTTTGAGATTTTGAGAACTACTCCTCGAACCGAAACGGATTGAACGCTCCTACTTGAAACTGCTTGAAGTCGCGCTCGTTGCGCGTGGCCACGTGCAAGCCGTGGATGTGCGCCATCGCAGCCCCAGGTACGCGAGCACGTGGTCGCAATCGCACAGGAGATGGCACGAAACGTTCGCGCTAGCTTAGCCTTTCAGCGGAAGCGTCTGCGGGAGATTCTCGCGGAGCGCGAGCGGAATCAATCCACAGGGACTGAGGGTTCCGAGGTCCCACCCTTTCGCCGCGTGCGCGAAAGTATGGGGTATCCAGGCTTGGGGCACCCAGGTAACCGTCGCTGCCCGCAAAAAAGCGGCGGGCAGGAGTGCCCGCCCCACACGCTTAGTTCTTGAAGTCGGCTACTCCGTTCCAGACTAGCTGGACGGCGATGGCTAGAATCAGGAAGCCGAAGATCTTGTTGATGGCGCCAACCGCGCCGGGGCCGAGGCGGCGGACCAGCGGGCCTCCCAGGCAGAAGAACAGGGCCACGCTGAGGGCGACGGCGGCGATGCCGATGACCATACCGATGTACGCAGCGGTGTTGTCGACATGCGCGGCGAGGGCCATGACGACGCCGATCGCGCCCGGACCTGACATCAGCGGCATGGCCAGCGGGGTGAGCGAGATGTCTTCTTTGTCCTGGGCCTCGTAGGTTTCTTCCGGCGTGATGCGCGAGTGCGACGTGACCATGCCCCAGGCGGTGTTGGCGACGATCAGGCCGCCGGCAATTTTGAGCACGGGCAGCGAGATGCCGAAGAAGTAGAGGACGAAGCGGCCGAAGAAGAGAAATGTCACCAGGATGACGAAAACCCACAAGCCGGTCTTGAATGCGGTGTGGCTTCGCTCCCGCGGCGTCCACGACGTGGTCATGGTGAAGAAGATCGGCACGCCACCCGGCGGATCGACAATCGGAAACAGAGCAAGAAAAGTTGCTACCGCCGAAGCCGGCAGGGTGCGCAAGAAGTGGCCGAGCACGTGGGCGGAGTTCATGTCAGGTGAATCTTGAAGGGATTTACGAGCTTTACACCCAGGTGCTTGAAGTCGCCTTCGTCGCGCGTGGCAACTTCAAAACTATGAATCCGGGCTGTTGCTGCGATCATGGCATCCTGCCGCAGAGCCTGCGGCCTGTTTATGATCAAGCGCGCCCACTCGCGAAAGCAAGCCGAATCCATCGGCACCACTGCATACGACATTTCAACCAATTCCAACCATAGTTCGATTTCGCGTGCCTTGGCCGCATCCTGGCGACGAGTCAACTCTACGCCGGTTTGCAATTCTCCCATGGTGACAGCCGAGATGGATATCTGATCATGGTGCAGCGATACCAACCAGGCTACGACCGCTCCGTGCGGCTTGATCTTTCGCAGTTCCGAAACGACGTTGGTGTCGAGCAGGTAGCGAGTCACTTGAATTCAGAACCGCTGAAGTCGATGGGAGGCCTAACTTTCCCATTGGTGCGCTTTGGGAGCTTGAAATCGAATCGAGGGCCTTCCCCCAAAAGCAGTTCCTTGATATTTGGCCGACGTGTCTGCTGCAGGCGGCGCCATTCTTCGATGGGAACCAGGACGGCCTTTTCGACGCCACGGCGGGTTACGATCTGCGGACCTTTTGCGAGCGCCGCTTCGAGGAACTCGCTGAAGCGGGCTTTGGCGTCCTGGAGCTGCCAGCTGTTCATGGAGAGTCTCCTTGGAGGCTTTATTATATGACTAGCCAGCTGACTAGTCAACTAGTCATCGATAGCCTTCCAGCGTTTTGGCGGCGCGGTCGAGGGCGGCGGTGAGCGCGGCTAATTGCTCGCGAGCGCGGGCGCTGTCGCCTTTGTCGAGCGCTTCGTTGACGCCGGGAATCACGACGGCGGCGTAGCCGGTATATTCCCCCGGAGCATAGATGGCGTGACGAAACCAGGGACGATGCGGCAGTCCCTCAGGAACGAGCAGGGCGCGCTCAGCGGCGCGGAGAGCCTGATTGAGCCGGGCGGCGTCGCGGGGCGGATTTTTTTGTTTGGCGAGGATCTTCGCGCCGGCAGCCTCAAAATGCTTGGCAGCGGCCATGACCGCGCCGAAATCGAGGGCATGGTCGCCGAACTTGCCATCCGCCCGGTTGCGTGCCGTCTCGAGATAGGCGGCGATTTCCTTGCCATAGTCCTCGTAGTCGTAGGGCAGAACGTCGGCGTCGGCCATGCGCAAGGATTCCAGGCCGAAGACGCGAGCCATCTGCTGCTCGTAGGTGAAATCGGGATCGCCGAACTTCTGGAACCAGGTAAAATCGTCGAAAGCGGAGTGATAGACGCCATAGGAGCCAGTTGAGCTGACGTCCGTGGAAGGCACTCCCAGGTGCTGCAGGAATGCAGTGTAATCGGAGCCGCTGCCGAGGTCTCCGACGGGGACATCGTTCGTGACTTTCGCGGCGGGAGTGCGGTGGGTATCGCCAATCGCTTCCGTCGGCGATTGCGTGGAGGGAGCGGCTGGCTGATTCGCCTTGTCCCAGGCTTCGTAGACGGTGCCGCCCTTGGGGCTGGGGACCACTTTTGCGATGTCGCGCAAGAATTGCTTCAGGCTGGGCACAGACGACGCGCCGAACTTAGGACCGGAGACGGCAACGTCGATGTTGAAGTAGGCGGGAGCGTTGGCGAGATCGGATTCATGTTGTTCGACCCATTCGGTGGATCCGATGAGGCCTTCTTCTTCGCCGTCCCAGCTGCAAAAGACCATGGTGCGCTTGGGCTTCCAGCCCGACTTCAGCAATTCGCCGACGCCGTGAACGGCTTCCAGCATGGCGGCGGTGCCGCTGTTGGGATCGACGGCGCCGTAGACCCAAGCATCGCGATGATTGCCGGCGACCACCCACTCATTGGGCGAATCGCTGCCGCGCACGCGGCCGATTACGTCCCACAGCGTGCGGAATTTGTAGTCCTGCACCAGGTGCATTTTGAGCCGCGCCGCCCCCGGACCGACGTGATAGGTGAAAGGCAGCGCGCCTTGCCATTCGCGCGGCGACTCGGGGCCGCCCAGGTGCTGCAGCACGGGCCAGGCGTCGTGGTAGGAGAGTGGAGTGACCGGGATCTTCGGCATCTGCGCCGATTGCTGCGGCGAGATGCGTTGCGAGTCGGGCAACGACGGGACGGATGCGATGCCGGGCGTGGTGGGATCACCGGGGAACTCGAACATGTAACCGACCGAGCCGCGCTGCACGCCGGTGTCGGGACGCCAGGGGCCGACGGGATACTTGTCCCCGCGGCGCCAGCCGTCGTCGGCCGGGTCGGAGTAGATGATCACGCCGGCAGCACCGTGCTCCTGCGCCACGAAGACTTTCACGCCGCGGAAATTCTGGCCGTAGCGCACCAGCACGATCTTGCCGTGGACATCGACTTTCAGCTTGTCGAGCTTGTCGAAGTCATCCGGGGTGCCATAGTTCGCGTAGACGACGTCGGCTTCGACATCGCCGGAGGGCGACATGCCGTTAAAGGGCATGACCACACGCGGATCGTCCTGGTAAGGATCGTTGTCGACGTGTTCGCGCGTCGGGCCATGCATTTCGACGCCTGCGGGTGCGGTCAGGTCGACGCTGATCTCGGAGGGATAGTTGATCCAGACTTTGTATTCGACGATTTCAGTATCGAGCCCGGCGTCGCGGAATTTCTGGGCGACGTAGTCGGCGGTCGCTTTGTCCTCGACCGTCCCTGCCATGTGCGGAGCTTTGGTGAGTGTGCGCAGATGTTCTTCGGCGAGCTTGGCATCGGGGACGGCGAGAAAGCGCGCTTCGGTGGCGGATTCTGCTACGGCGTCGCGGAAACCGAAGATGGGTGAGGTCGCGGGTGGGCCTGCGGAATTCGTGGATGATGAGGGCAGCAACGTGAAAGAAAAAAGAAGGGCGGCTGAGAAAAGTTTCATGGGGGTCATCGCGTAAACGTAGTAAGGTAGCACAGAAGCGACCAAGCGTAGTGCCCGGAAGGTATTGTGAAACGACCGTTCAAACCTCTGAGGCTTACACCGCTCGGGGAAAGCCGCTGCAGTGACGCGAGCATCAATCACGACAAGTATCTGGCGGAGTTTACTTATGCTCGCAAAGTACTGGGCACGAGGCCTACCGCACCTGGCCCGTCCCTACGATCTCGTACTTTGAAGAAGTCAGTTCGGCCAGCGCGAAGGGGCCGCGGCAGTGGAGTTTCTGGGTGCTGATGCCCATTTCGGCGCCGAAGCCGAATTCACCGCCGTCGGTGAAGCGCGTGGAGGCATTCCAGTAGACAGCAGCAGAGTCGACGCCGCGGAGGAACTGGCGGGCGTTGGCCTCGTCGCGCGTGATGATCGCGTCGGAGTGCTTGGTGGAGTATTTGTTGATGTGCGCGATGGCCTCGTCGAGGTTGGGGACGACGGCGACGGCTATACACAATCGCAGATATTCCTCGTACCAGTCGGGCTCGGCGGCAGGGTTGACGGGCAATCCCGCGGCGAGCGAGCGCGCTTTGCCGTCACCACGCACTTCCACATCCGCAGCGATCAACTTCTTTACGATGCGAGGAATGTAGGCGGCCGCGATGCGTTCGTGCACCAGCAACTTCTCGGCAGCGTTGCACACCGACGGGCGCTGGGTTTTGGCGTTGAGGACAATGCGGTCGGCCATGTCGAAGTCGGCGGATTCATCGACGAAGATGTGGCAGTTCCCTGCCCCGGTTTCGATCACGGGCACGACGGAGTTTTCGGTAACGTAGGTGATCAGGCCTGCGCCTCCCCGGGGGATGATCACGTCGACGAACCCGCGCGCCTTGATCAGCTCCTGTACGGACTGGCGCGAACTCGAGTCGAGCAACTCGATGGCGCCTTCGGGCAATCCGGGCACTGCGGTCATGATCTCGACCAGCCGCCGGCTGCTTTGGGCTGCTTCTTTGCCGCCGCGCAGCACGATGGCGTTTCCGGTCTTGAGAGCGAGCACCGCGGTATCGACAGTGACATTCGGACGCGACTCGTAGATGATTCCTACCACTCCCAGCGGAGCGCGTACTTTGCGGATGCGCAAGCCGTTTGGCCTGGTCCACTCGGCCAGGGTCTCGCCGATGGGGCCGGGCAACGCCGCGACTTCGCGCACGCCACGAGCCATATCCTGAACGCGCTCGGGGGTTAGCAGCAAGCGGTCGCGCATGGCGCCATCGAGCCGTGAGGTTCCCAGGTCCTTCCGGTTCGCGGCCAGAATGCTTTTCTCGTGGCTCTCGATCGCATCGGCAATCGCCAGGAGCAGTGTGTTCTTTTCTTCTGTCGAGAGTAGAGCCAGCCTGGTCGAGGCGGCGCGAGCGCGCAGCAGCTTTTCGTGCGTGGAAGGCGTGCTGGTGGCGGCAGGCATTTTGGTCCTATTTGCCCTCTTCACTATCTGCCCCTGTGCGGCGGAAAGTACGTTCCGATCTTGCGTTCCATCCCCAGTTTGATGGCCTGGGGATGGCGGCCATTCAAAATCGCGACGCGCACGCCGGACTGGCTCGCCAGCTTCGCCGCGCGCAGCTTCGACACCATGCCGCCACGGCCGAGAGGACTTTTGCCGTTGCATTGCGCTTCGAGCGCGGGAGTGAGTTGGCGGATCACGCGCTGCAGGCGCGGTTTCTTGCGTCCGTTGGGAAGCAAGAAACCGTCAACGTTGGTCAGGAGCAGCAGCCAGTCGGCCTTCACGGCCCGAGCGAGCAGCGAGCTCAATTCGTCGTTGTCGCCGAAGGCGCCTTCCAACTCGCGCACGGAGACGCTGTCGTTTTCGTTGACGATGGGCACGACGCCGAGCGAAAGCAATTCGGCGAGAGTGTTCTGCAGGTTGTGGTAACGCACCGGGGAAGTGAAGTCGTCGCTTGAGAGCAGCAACTGCGCTACAACCTTCTTGCCAAAAAACAGGCGCTCGTAAGTGTGCATCAGCTTGCTTTGACCGACAGCGGCGCAGGCCTGCATGCCGCGAACGCTTTTCGGGCGCCGGACTCCCAGACCCGACATGCCCGCGGCGATGGCGCCCGAGGTTACGATCAGATATTCGTTCTTCGAGAGATCGAACTGATCAACTATGCTGCGCAACAAATTGACGTCAATCTGCCCGGCGGGGGCGATGAGGCTGGTGCCGACTTTGATCACTACGCGCATGGCGAATATCTCTATCCTGCCGGTAGAATTGTTTTCTGGCAAGGAAGAGCAAAGCGGTATCGCGTTCTTTGCGGCCGTTCGGAGATCAAAATCCCCGCCCTTTCTCTGCAAACTACGCAGAGACAAGGACGGGGCAACCTCAGAAGTGAAGATGAACGGAAGCTGAGCTGGCCAGATCGAAACCAGCAGAGATTGCTCCTATGCCTGCAACAAATGCCACCAGCCGCTTTTCCGACCGCGTCGAAAATTACGTTCGCTACCGTCCGGGATATCCGACGGAGGTGTTGGGGGTGCTCGAAAAAGAGTGCGGCCTGACACGGGAGCACGTGATTGCCGACATTGCTTCGGGAACCGGGATCTGGACTCGCGTGTTGCTCGAGCACGGCAACCCGGTGTTCGGCGTCGAGCCGAATGCGGAGATGCGACAGGCGGGGGAGGGATTGCTGGCGGATTTTCCGCGGTTCACCAGTATTGCGGGAACCGCGGAGGTCACGACGTTGCCTGACGAGGCGGTGCATTTCGTGAGTGCGGCGCAGGCGGCGCACTGGTTTGATCGGGCGAAGGCGAGACGCGAGTTCGCGCGCATTCTCAGGCCAGGGGGATGGCTGGTGCTGCTCTGGAACGAGCGCCTCACAGACGCTACACCTTTTCTGCGCGACTATGAGCAGTTGCTGCTCGACTACGGCACCGACTACGAACAGGTCCGGCATGAACGTACGACGGACGCGGTGAATGAGTTCTTCGATCCGGCACCGTACCAGGAGCGGGGGTTTTCGATGCGCCAGGAATTCGACTATGCAGGGCTGGAGGGCCGGTTGCTGTCGTCGTCCTATGCGCCGGGGACGGGACATCCCAAACATGAGCCGATGCTGCACCAGTTGCGGCAGATCTTCGACACCTACCAAGCTGGCGGCCATGTGACCTTCGAATACAACACACGGTTGTACTATGGACGCCTACGGCACCCGTAGCGTCCCATGACGCACTTCGACATTCTGTTCGAGACAAATCGCTTCAACGTATCGGAAGTGAAGGAACACTTCACTAATCCGTGTTGCTTCGGAGAAGACCTGGCCGAATGGTTGCGGCAGCAACTCGCCAAAAAGGGAGTCAGTGCAGGCGCGCCTTACCAGGAGGACTGGGGTTGGGAGATGCTGGCCCGACAGGGCTCTCAGGGCTATTTCCTAGGGGTTGGCGGATACCACAAAGAAGGCGCGGTTTATAAGAACGATGGGGAGTGGCGGATCATGGTGGAAAAGAGGCGCTCGATCTGGGAAAAGCTTCGCGGCAAGAACAACATGGTTGAAACCGAGCCTATCCTCTCGACGATTGAAGACATTCTTCGCGAGCAGGCCGACCTTCGTGACGTAAAGCGTGAAGTAGTTTCGCTGTAGCAGTGACTTGGAGAACCCTTTGGCTACCGAGAAATCCTTTCACATGACGCCTGACGAATTCCGGCGCTACGGCCACGCCGTGGTGGACTGGATCGCCGACTATCAAGCGCGCTTGGAGTCGTTTCCCGTGCTGTCGCGGGTCAAGCCGGGAGAGATTCGGACTTCGCTTCCTGCCGGGCCGCCGGTGAAGGGAGAGTCGTTTGATGTGCTGCTGAAAGACGTCGAGAAGCTGATCCTGCCCGGCGTCACCCATTGGCAGTCGCCGAATTTCTTCGCTTACTTTCCCTGCAACGCCTCCGGGCCGGGGATTCTGGGTGATCTGCTTTCGTCGGGGCTGGGCGTGCAGGGGATGCTGTGGTCAACCAGCCCGGCCTGCACCGAACTGGAAACGCACGTGATGGACTGGCTGGTCGGAATGCTGGGGCTGCCAGAGAAATTCTTGTCGTGTAAGACCGGGGGCGGAGTGATTCAGGACACGGCATCGAGCGCGGCACTGTGCGCGCTGCTGGCGGGGCGCGAACGCGCGACGAATTATGCCAGCAACAAGAAAGGATGCGACGGGCGGCTGGTTGCCTATACCTCGGCGCATGCGCATTCTTCGCTGGAGAAGGCGGCGATGATCGCGGGGATTGGCCGGGAAAATCTACGGCTGATTGATGTCGACGAAAACTTCGCCATGAGGCCCGAGGCTCTTGCGCAAAGAATCGAAGCTGACACACGCGCCGGGTTGGCTCCGTGTTTTGTGTGCGCGACGGTGGGCACGACGTCGTCGAACGCGATGGATCCTGTGGCCGGAATCGGAGAAATCTGCCGACGGCACGGGCTCTGGCTGCACGTGGACGCGGCCATGTCGGGCACGGCGATGCTGTGCCCGGAATTTCGCCATCTGCAGAACGGCGTCGAACTAGCCGACAGCTACAATTTCAATCCGCATAAGTGGATGGGGGCAAATTTTGATTGCAGCTGCTTCTGGGTGGCCGACCGCAAGGCGCTGATCCAGACCCTGAGCGTGCTGCCGGAATACCTGCGCAATCAGGCTACGGAGTCGGGAGCGGTGATTGACTACCGCGACTGGCACATCCAGCTGGGACGCCGGTTTCGGTCGCTGAAGCTATGGTTCGTGATCCGGCACTATGGAGTTGAGGGGCTGCAGCATCACGCGCGCCAGCACGTCAAGCTGGCGCAGCAGTTTGCAGAGTGGGTGAGGAAAGACGATCGTTTCGAACTGGCTGCGCCCGTGCCGCTGAATCTGGTGTGCTTTCGCCACAAGGCAGGAGATGCAGGGAATCAGGACGCCATCAATCAGAGCATCATGGACCGGCTGAACCGCAGCGGCGATCTCTACCTCACACACACCAAGCTGAATTGGAAGCTGACGCTGCGGATGAGCATCGGGCAGACGCACACCGAAGAGAGGCATGTGGCGAGGGCGTGGAAGAGGATCCGGGAAGAGGCGGAGAAAGTGGCGCAGGCCGCATGAAGGGCGATGATCCACTCTTCAAGCCGGTGCCGACTTCGGGAAGGCCTATCAATGTCATACTTCCCAGGGATTTAGAACCGGTACCTGGGTGTTGGCGAAGTCGCTGACATTGCGAGAGACGATCGTGAGATTGTGGTGAAGTGCGGTGGCTGCCAGCAGGCCATCGACGACCGACAGCATTCTCCCCTTTCGTTTGGCTTCAGCGGCAAGCAGGCCCCAGCGATCGGCGACGGGCGGATCGACGGGCAGAATCCGCCCGGAGAAGCGGGCTTGCAGATCCAGTTCCAGCCAGCTCTCCAGTTGCGTCCGACGTTTGCCTTGCGGCAATCCCGCTGCGCCTTTCCGAATCTCTCCCAAGGTGAGGACGCTGAGGTAAAGGATGCTCTCGTCCGCTGCCTCCATCCAGTCCAGCACGCGCGGCTCGGGCTTGCTGCGAACAACCTCGGAAATGCAATTCGTGTCCAGCAGGAATCCGCTCATAGCTACGAAACCTATGTCAGATCAGGATCGCGTCCCGGGTCGCGGTCGCGCTCCAGGTCGAGGTCGACGCCTGCCAACGGCGATTGGCGGAAGAACTGCACCAGATTCTTCGGCTGATGAGACTTGCCGATTAGCCGGTTGTATTGCTCCTCAGCCACCATCACTACACCCTCCCTGCCCTGCCGGGTGATGCGCTGCGGCCCCTCGCTTCGCGCCCTGCGAAAGACTTCGCTGAAGCGAGCCTTCGCCGTCTGGACCTGCCAGGACTCGCCAGCGGCCTTGAGACTGGCAGGCGGGACGGGAGTAACTCCGCGATTGGGCTTTTTCAGGGATTTAGCCGTCGGACACCCCCCGATCTGCTGACTAGTCTGACTAGACATAATATTGCATCTCCTACGCATTTTCGTCAAGGGAATTTCCAACTCGGCTTTTTTGCGCATACCTGGTGCCGGGAGAGTGCTAGGACTCGTCTCACAAATAGGGCCCGGGGAGCAGAGCCGCGCACCTCAGGTGCTAAAGCGCGGACACATTTTCAACGACTTAACGGCACGAGTGAACTCGCGCCCTTCCCGTTTGGTTGCGGTCCTTGAGTTTTTCCGCAGCCTCTGAAGTCGTCCCTTCCCAAAATCATATATGTGAGGAGTTGTAGCATTCGCCCGCCACTGGGCCGCGTCCGGGCAATGTCCTTCGGCATCTAATCGTGTGTTTGACTTCCAGCGGGCTGGACCCTAGTCTGGAGGTAGCCCGTTTGGGCTTTGTTCTTTGAATGGCTAATCCCACCAGTGGGGGCGTCACGGCTTCGACGGAGATGCTTGCGGCCAAGAGGCATGCCGGGGTGCACACACCCGTAATCGTGGGCAAAATGATAATTGCCAATCAACAGATGGCATACGCAGCCTAACTAGTTTAGGCAGCCGTCCGAGGAGGCTTCGCCCGTGGGCCTCC
>DATFNR010000009.1:0-15846 GCA_035266285.1 Candidatus Sulfotelmatobacter sp. | reverse complement strand
GTTCGGGTGGAAGGAGTACTAACATGCGGAAATCCACCTTGCGGAACACTCTTCTTACCGGAATCGCTTCCTGCGCGCTCGCTTGCCTGCCGGTGCCTGCTTTGGCCCAGCACGGCGGCGGTGGCCATGGCGGAGGAGGTGGAGGCGGCGGCTTTCATGGTGGCGGCGGTGGTGGTGGCTTTCACGGTGGCGGTGGTGGCGGCTTCCACGGCGGCGGATACCATGGCGGTGGGTATGGCGGTGGGTATCACGGCGGTGGCTATCACGGCGGTGGTTACGGCGGCTACCACGGTGGATCTGGCGGCTACAGTGGACGTTCCGGCTTCTCCGGTAGCCGCGGCTCTTTTGGCGGCATGCGTGGATCGTCACCCTCAGGCAGAAGCTCCGGCGCATCGCGAGCCTGGTCCTGGGAGGGACGCGGAGGCTCGCGCAATACTTCGCCCGGCTGGCATTCTTTCGGATCCGGGAATGGCGCGAGCATGGCGCGATCGGGCGGCAGATCATTCAGTGGGACTGCCGGGAGATCGGGCTTTGGAAATGCTGGTGGAAGGTCAGGCAATTTGACGGCGTCAAATCGTGGGGGAATTGCCGATGGCGCGTGGCACTCCTTTGGCGGAGCCCGCGGCGCAAGGTCGCCAGCCGCGAACTCCAGGTTCGGCGGCAACTCCGGTTTCAATCGAGGCGGCTTCGGCAATGGTTTTCACGGAGATTTCGACCGATTCGGACGCTTCGGCGGATTTGACCGCTTTGGCGGATTCGGCTGGGGTTGCTGCGGTTGGGGATGGGGCTGGGGAGGTTGGGGATGGGGACTTGGCTGGGGATGGTGGGATCCGTTCTGGTACTGGCCACCCTACGGGTACAGCCCGTGGTGGAGTTGGGATTCGCCGGCCTACATTTACCCGAGCGATTAGCGGACCGGTTGAACCGGCAGTGAGGTCTGTTTACCTGCCGAGCACGATGTTGTCAATCAGGCGCGTGGTACCGACATAGGCGGCAACTGCGACGAGCGCGCCCGTGGAAATCTCCTCGAGCGGATCGAGTGTTTCTGGGTTCACAATTTCCAGGTAATCGAGACGAACCGACTTCTCCTGCGCGAATTCATCGCGCGCGGCAGCCAGGAGCTTGGCCACGCTCCGCTCGCCCGCTTCTGCGAGCTGCTTCACACGCATCAGCGAACGGTGCAGCAGCAGCGCCTGCTGGCGCTGCCGGGGATCGAGATAGGCATTGCGCGAGCTCATGGCCAGGCCATCGGCTTCGCGCACGGTGGAGCAGGCGACAATCTCCACCGGCAGGTTCAGGTCGCGCACCATGCGGCGGATGATCGCAACCTGGGCGGCGTCCTTCTGCCCAAAGAAGGCGGCGTCAGGCTCGACAATGTGAAACAGCTTCGCGACAACGGTCGTGACGCCGCGGAAGTGCGCGGGACGGGAGCGGCCGTCGAGCTTGCCGCTGAGATCCTCAACCACGACCCACGTAACGGCGCCGGCGGGATACATTTCTTCCACCGTGGGCGCGAACAGGAAGTCGACGCCTTCGCGCTCCAGCAATTCGCGGTCGTGCTCGAACGAGCGCGGATATTTGGCCAGGTCTTCGTTGGGGCCGAATTGCGCGGGGTTGACGAAGATTGAAGCTGCCGCGGCGTTGCAGCAACTGCGGGCTGCGCGAACCAGAGACAGGTGCCCCTCGTGGAGCGCTCCCATGGTGGGGACGAATCCGAGGCGTTTACTCTCGCGGCGGGCGGTGCGAGAAGCCGAGCGCATTTCGTCGATTGTGGTGAGGATTTTCACCGGGCGATCTTCACGCGGAAGGGACCCACTTAATGGCGACGTGAGCGCCCTCGAGAATGCCGCCGACAATGCCTTTGTTGCGGCGGATCGCCACGGCATCTTCCTCGGAACTTCGCGTGCTCTCCGCTGCCGCGACCACGCGGCCGTAGGGCCAGTTGGACGAAGGCAGGTGAGCCAGAGCTGGTAGAACCTGGTCGGGCTTGAGGATGATCTCGGCGCTGTCGGCTGTGTCGAACAGGGCCACGCCGTCGGCGCGGACAATTAGATATGGATTGCGCCACTTCTTCATGTCCTGAAGGTGGTCGTATTGCGCGGCGTCGGCGGCGGGGATGGCCTGCAGCAAAGCCGCAGGATCCGGCGCCTGGGTTGAAGTCGAATGCGACGAACAAGCCAGGGCGCAGGCGCTCAACCCAAGAACGAAGACAATCCGAATGAAGCGAAACGCCACGGCGGGCCTTTACCTCACCGCCACAGGAACGTCGTGCTTGGCCGCCCAGATCAGGGCCACAAACCATCCGATCACCGTCCAGCCCAGGAGAAAATTGAGCAGGAAGATAGCCAGCGTGTCGCGTTTGCTCTTGATCGCCGCGATGATCGAGGGCAGGAAATACAGCGCGAAACCGATACCGAAGAAGTGAAAAAAGAAGAACGCCAAGGGATGCATGGTCATACCTCCCTGCTAAACATAGCGTAGCACCATCCGACAGGATGTGCAGTCAGGTGCCACGGGGGCATTGCCGATTTGCGATTGCCGATTTGCGATTTGCAATCGCGGATCGCACCTTCCGATGGGTCGCCGCGCCCTTCAATCCAAAATCGAAAATCGGCAATCGGAAATGTCGCCTAGGCCCTTCCCCGCATGGCCTGCTTTCGCTCCAGCACTGTATCGAACCCTGCCTTCGTCTCCTTGGGCAGGTGATATGACTCCTCGTCCGCCGGATACCGATGCGAGCGCACGTCGCCGCGAAAGGCCTGCACCGCGCTGGTGATTAGCGCGGCGGCATCGCCGTAACGGCGCACGAACTTTGCCGGAGATCCAAACGTCAGGTTCAGGATGTCGTGGAAGACCAGCACCTGACCGTCGCAGTCCGGACCTGCGCCAATGCCAATCGTGGGGGCCCCGACCTCCGCGGTAATCATCGCCGCCACTTCGCGCGGAATGCCTTCGAGATAGAGGCAGGCCACGCCGGCGCGATCGAGGGCAGTCGCATCTCGCATCAGCTGCTCGATTCCGCTCAGGCTCTTGCCCTGGACCTTGTAACCGCCCATCACATGGACCGACTGCGGCGTCAGGCCGATGTGGCCGGCGACGGGAATCTCGGCATCGATGATCTGGCGGATCAGGTCGGCGCGCTTCTCTCCGCCTTCGATCTTTACCACCTCCGCGCCGCCCTCCTTGACGAAACGAGCGGCATTGCCGACCGCAGCTTTGGGGTCGATCTGATATGAACCGTAGGGCATGTCGGCGACCAGCAGAGCGTTCTTCAGACCCCGCCGCACAGCCTTTACGTGGTGCAGCATCTCGTCCATGGTGACGGAGAGCGTGTTCTCGTAGCCCAGCATGGTTTGGGCTAGAGAATCGCCCACCAGGACCATTTCGACGCCGGCCTCGTCGATCAGGCGCGCGGTGGCATAGTCATAGGCGGTGAGGCAGGTGATGGGTTCGTGACGGAGTTTCTGTTCCCGCAGAGATGCGGTCGTGATCTTTGGGTGCGATTCGTCCAGACGACGAACGCCGATCGGGGTGAGACTCATGATGTCCTCCAGTGCCCCTCCGGCTGGGCCGGATAGAGCCTGTATACATCTTCGATGCTTACAGTCTTTCCAACGACTGCATGACTATTGTAGCGGCAAGACAGCTCGGAGTCGACAGCTTCTTCCGCTGCGGTATTGCAGCCCCGCACTTCGGTAAGACGATGTGTATGTCGTCTTACACTATGGTAAGATACAGCCATGGCCACCTACCGCACCGTGATCAGTTCCAAGGGCCAGGTCGTGATTCCCGCAGAATTGCGCGAACAGCTAGGCCTGGAGAAAGGCACTCCAGCGACCTGGACCGAGGAAAATGGCCGCCTGGTGCTGACCCCGATCACCGAGCGCCTGCTCGACGAGATCCAGGGATCTCTCAGGCCTGGTCCAGGGGAACCCTCGGTGTTCGAGGCGTTGTTCGAGGAGCGGGAGCGCGAACGTAAACGAGAAAATCGGTGACGGTGTCCACGGGGAAACCTCGGCGGTACGTCCTTGATGCCAATGCATTGGTTGGTTTCCTGGAGGATCGCACGGTCATTGCAGCCCGAGTCCGGCATCTGATGCTGGAAGCCTTCCGGCACGATCTTCCCCTCCTTTTGTCTGCCGTCAACTGGGGAGAAGTTTTCTATATTTCCTGGCGCTGCCATGGAGAAGCCAAAGCTCGCGAGGCGGAAACGAATCTGCATCGCCTACCGATTGCGGTCATCGCTGCTGACCTGGATCGCGCCACCCGCGCCGCCGCCCTCAAACAGAAGCATAACCTGGGCTACGCCGACGCCTTCGCCGCCGAGTTGGCCATTGAGCGCGGAGCATGGCTGGTGACCGCCGATCCGGAGTTTTCGAAAGTCGGGAAGGCACTATCCCTATATCCGCTTCCAAGGCACGAGAAATAGCACACGAAACAGCGCAAGTTGCATTACGGGTTCGGCATTGCCGCCGCTGTGCCGGGTTGCGGCTGCAGTCGCTGACGGACGAGATTTTCTACCTGCGACCACAGGCGGGGGTCGCACTGGCTCTGCGCATGACTGGGGGTAAGGCGGTCGAACCAGGAGGTGGCTTCGCACTTCACCGGATCTTTCTGATAGTCGAAGCGATAGTTGCCGAGGATCTCGGTTTTCGCCGGATCGACGGCGGCGATCCGGGGTCGGCCGTGGACGAGTCCATGCGGCTGATAGAGGTTGGCTGCGGCAGCCACGTTGGCGGGGATGAATTCATCCTGTTGCCAGGGCTTGTGCACGCTGTCGACCTGCACGGTCAGAAGCACGGGAATGCCGGCGCGATCCAGTTCGCGAGCCAGCAGCACCGCAGCAGAGGCGCCCCAACTGTGGCCGAACAGGATGATGTGCGCCCGCGCCTTTTCACCGGGGCTGAGATCGCCGTCGTGATCGCTGTCGAGCAACTGCAGGACGGTTTTGTAGGCGTTGCTCCTGCGACGGTTCTCAAATACCTGAACGTAGGTGCCCTTGGGCGAGCTTCTCTGAATGCTCTGTGCAAGCTGGACTGACATCTGGTGCGGGTTGTCGTGGTGGATAAATCCACCGACAAATCCTATGACGATGAAACTTGGCGGCGTCTGCGCGTGACCGATGGGGGCACCCTCGGCAGCGAGGAGCAGAGGGGTCGCGGCGAGAGCGAGCAACATCGCAGACAGAATTCGAAATCGCGTGAGGCGAGGCACGCGGGCTCCTCAATAAGTAGATGAATTACGCAACCTGGGGGATGCGTCAAAAACTTTCCCGGACAGCGCTGCACGCTCTCCGGGGCTCGCAGAGGGTAGCCGAAAAGCCCGGTCCAGCAGGGCTTTTGGCTCATTCGAGCCGGGGGTTAGTTTACACCCGTTTGTCAACCGTCGGGCAGAGAAATCTGCCTCTGCCGGGTGGGCTGGCCGATTCCCGGCAGGGGACGCTCGCCTACCTCAGGCTTTTCGGTCCTGACACGAACCGGTTGCCGGCAAGGATATAGCGAAGCTTTTTGTCCCCTGCTTTCGTGATGCCGATGCGAGGAGTAAGGCGGATCGCCCCGGGGCGATATCCGTCATCTCCGATCCAGAGGCTGCTGGTGGGCGAGGTCAGGTCGCATCCATTGTCGCGGGCGCGGGTTATCCCAAAGGCTTCGGACAGTCTGCCGGGACCACTGGTCAGTTTTGGCAAGTCGTGGGGGGTGCCAATCTGGACTTTTCGGGCGCGCGCCATCGCCTCAATGCCTTCCAGCGGCTCCAGCGCGCGGAAGAGCACGCCTCCGGCACGGCCTTCCGGCTCGCAGGAGACGTTCAGGCAATAGTGGTTGCCATAAATGAAGTAGACATAGGCGTGGCCGGGCGGCCCGAACAGCACGGCATTGCGCATCGTTTGGCCGGCAAAGGCGTGCGCAGCGGGGTCTTTTTCTCCCAGGTAGGCTTCGACTTCGACGATGCGGGCGGTAAGACGCGTCTTAGCTTCAGATCGCACCAGCACCTTGCCGAGAAGTTCGCGCGCGACACGGCGCGCATCCCGGGCGAAGAAAGCGCGAGTCAGTGGACGAATGGGAGGAGATTGCGCTAAGGCTTGCGACTTCCGCATGCCAGCCTAGCCCTTGCCCGATTCCTTCAAATGGGCCAGCACTTCCTCAGCATGGCCTTCGGGCTTGACCTTCTCGAAGATGTGCTGAATCTTGCCGTCGGGGCCGATCACGAATGTGGTCCGGGCGATGCCCATCACTTTTCTCCCATACATGTTCTTCTCGCGCAGAACGCCGAAGGCGATGGCGACCTTCTTGTCGGCATCGGCCAGCAACGTGAAGGGAAGATTGTGCTGCTGTGCAAATTTTTTCTGCGCACCGGTCGTGTCGGGCGAGATGCCAAGCAGCGCGGCGCCGGTTTTTTGAATCTGTTTATATGTGTCGCGGAACCCGCGAGCTTCGACGGTTCAACCGGGCGTGTTGGCCCGCGGGTAAAAGAACAGGATGACCGTTTTGCCGCGCAAGTCCTTCAGCGCAAGGTCTTTTCCGTTCTCATCCTGTAAAGTAAAGTCGGGCGCTTTATCATTGATATTCATGGAAATCTCTCAGGGGAAACCGAACTCCGGCCTGGCGCTGATCGCCGAGGTCATACCCAGACGGTCGTCTCTCCGTTGGATTTTATACCTAGGCGCCGGTTTGATTGCGCTCGTCGCTGGAACCGCGTTCTCGACGCGAATTGCCGCGGCGCAAGAGGAGCTTCCGCAGATCAATCCGGGGGAGCGCAAGATTCCCCAAAAGAAGGATCTGGGGCCGCGGGCTCTGGCCTTGCTCAAGCTCACGCCCGACGGCAAAACGTCGCTTTTGCCGATCACCATTCTGATCAACGACAAGTTCTGGGATGCGACGGCTTACAAGGCCGATCCGGTGCCTATGGCGCTGGAATCAGGCACGGTATATGAGGCTGAGCGCACGGGCACGTCGCTTGGTCTGTTCACGGTGGGGAGCGCACTGCACAGCAAGGCGCCGAACGTTCTCAGTCCGTGGCTCGCAACCGGCGCGTGGGCTCCGGCGGGAAGCGAAAAGGCGGACACGGAGCACACGGCTGCGATCGTGCCGGTAGGGATCGACAGCAGCGACCAGCCGCCGCGCCTGACCCGGGATCCGTCACGCGAGCATCTGCCGGAGCAAACTTCGGCAGCGAATACGAAGCCAGCTTCGGGGCCGGCTCCGTCCAGCGGTTCGGGGTCCGGCGACGAGCCGCCACGTTTGACCAAGCCCGCAGACTCATCGCCTTCGCAGCCAGCAGCTGCGCCAGCACCTTCTACCGGAGCAAGTCCTGCAGGATCTCCATCAACCACGGGATCGGCCCCGCCAAGCAACCCATCGCCGCGCTCAACCACGTCCCCCGCAGGATCTAAGCCTGCCGCCAAGCCGGAGGAGGGTCCAAAGCCCCCGGCATCCGACAGCGGCGCCACCGATGCCAATCGGCCCAGATTGCGGCGTGGCAGGCCCACTACGTCCGTGCCCGACGAAGAAGTGCCGGGCTACGGCAAGCCCGGCAGCGAGCCCGCGGTCAGCGCTGGAAAAGCAGCGGCACCCGCGGATCAGGGCCAGTTTCAATTGATTCCTGCGATCTCTGACGCCAAGGGGCCTGAGCCACATTCGTTCGCCTTCGAATGGCTGAAGGGCGAAGAGGACGAGCGCCGCCAGCAGGTGACGGCCCTGGCTAAGGAACAACTTCGCGCCTACCTGCAGGCACAGGCCAAGGCAAGAATCAGTCCCGTTGCGGAGGAGAAGAAGACCTCCCGCCATGCGCCTGCGCCGAAGCCTCGTGAGCCCATTCTTGACAACGTGCAGATGAACACCTACGACTTGTGGCTGAGCAATCAGCCGGTCATCGTATTCAGTGCAGAAGCGCACCTGCCGCCGCCCGCCAGCGGACAGGCCTCGCCAGAATCGGAAATGAAGTATTCGATCCTGCTGGTCGCTTACCCGGACATCTATAACAATCTGCACAAGCTCTACGTCGGAGTGACCGACAAGTATCACCTCGACCTGACTCCGCGGCTGCAGCTGGTGGATGCAGTGGACGCAGACGGTGACGGCCGTGGCGAGCTGTTGTTCCGAGAAACGACGGATGCCGGCGGCGGATGGGTGATTTATCGCGCGACCGCCGACAAGCTGTGGAAGATGTTTGACAGTTTGAATCCGGAATGAGCCTCGCCAGGAGCGAGCCATGCACACTTTGCTTCAGGACCTCCGCTATTCCGCGCGGCAGCTCATCAAAAGCCCCGGATTCACGCTGACGGCAGTGATCTCGCTGGCGCTCGGCATTGGAGCAGCCACCGCTGTATTCAGCGTGATCTACGCCGTGCTGATGAGTCCTTATCCCTACCCTGCAGCGGATCGAATTGTACGGCTCACGACGCAGAGCGTAGCCGGTTCCGGGGATCCCGTCTATCTGAACGGCGCCGAGATTCAGACTCTGCGGCAATCGCCGGTGGTCGAAAGCGTTCTGGCATTGGACTTCCAGACGATGATGCTTACGGGGCAAGATCTTCCGGAGAACGTCGACACCGTGAGCTTAATCTCGAATGGCTTTCAGGATCTCGGCGTGCCCCCCGTGCTGGGACGCGGACTTTGGCCCTCCGACGCGGTGGACGGCCAGGAGCCGCAACCTGTTGCCCTTCTTTCATACCGGTTTTGGCGCGAACATTACCTGTCCAACCCAGACGTATTGGGCCGCACGCTGCAACTCGATCACAAGAACTTTGAGATCGTGGGAGTTGCGGCGCCGCGCTTCACCTGGGGTGGCGGCGATGTCTACCTCCCGCTGAAGCTGATGCGGGACCCGGGGCGCACAGTTATCGTCAATCTGCTCCTGCGGCCCGGCGTCAGCAGGGCCTCGGCCGACGCCGCGCTACAGCCGCTCTTGGAACAGTTCGCAAGCTACATGCCGCAGGATTTTCCCGACGTCTTCAGGGTCCATGTGGAAGGGTTGAACGACTGGGTCGTGAGTTCCATGGGCGGCACACTATACCTGCTCTTTGGAGCAGTGATGTTGCTGCTCGCGATCGGATGCGGAAATGTCTCGATTCTACTGCTGGCGCGGGGCACCGCGCGGCAGCATGAATTGGCTGTGAGAACCGCCATCGGCGCGGGCCGCATCCGGATCATTCGTCAGTTGCTCACAGAGTCTCTCCTTCTTGCGGCGACTGGAGCAATGGTTGGCGTTCTCACTTCTTACGGCGCTCTGGCGCTGATTCATAGCCTGCTGCCCCGATCTCCGTTCGCCTCCGAGGCCGTGATTCGTATCAACCTGCCAGTACTCTTTTTCAGCGTCGCTGTGGCGCTGGGAACGGGCGTGCTGTTCGGGCTTTGGCCAGCGCTGCAGCTTTCGCATACGCACACCGGCGAACTCATGCAGGCCGGCGCGCGTCGGGTAGCCGGCAGCATCCGCGGACGTAGGGCCCATAGCATGCTGATCGCTGCGCAGGTGGCACTGACATTGTTGCTGCTCGCAGGCGCTGGGTCGTCGATGAAAGGGTTCGCCCAGCTGATCCACCAGCCCCTCGGTTACGACCCGCACAATGTGATGGCGCTAGGAATACCTTTACGCGAAAACTCGTACCGCACTTGGGCGGCTCGTGCAGCCTATTTTGAGCAACTGCGAGAGAAGGTGGCGGCAACATCTGGCGTGACCGCGGCCGCGATTTCAACCGATGCGACACCACCACGGAATGGATGGATCATCGGGTTTGAAATCCTGGGCAAACCCGCCACTAACCCTCCCATGGGATCGGCTAACCTGATTAGCCCGCAGTACTTTGCGGCTCTGGGCATTCCCCTGCTGCAAGGACGGATTTGGAGCGACGCCGAGAACTCCAACGGCGCCCACGTAGCCGTGATCAACCATACCCTGGCGCAACGGTACTTCCCAAATGGCGATGCCATCGGGCACTCGCTGAAATTGCCGGGTATTGAAGGCAATCCGGCTACGATCTTGTCTCCGCCAAACATCGGCAATTCCTGGTTACAAATTGTGGGCATTGTCGAGGACGCGCGCAATGATGGGCTGCGAAGTGTCGCCAGGCCTGCAGTGTACGTGCCCTACACTTTCAGCATGGCCGAGGGCATGGAGATTCTGGTTCGCTCTCGGGTTCCGCCCCTTACGCTGTTACATGCCGTGCGCGAGCAGTTGAGGACAATTAACCCGGATCAGCCGACCTTTGCCGGTGATCTCGAAACTCGGCTCACCTATGAGCCCGAATGGCAGCAGGAGCATCTCGCGGCGTGGATCTTTGGCGTTTTTGCCTGGCTCGCACTGGCCCTCGCCGCCGTAGGACTGCACAGCGTGGTGTCCTATACGGTGGCACAACGGACCAACGAGTTCGGGATTCGTAGGGCGCTGGGAGCGCGACGCGGAGACTTGCTGCGAATGGTTTTTAGATCGGCGTTGGGAAGCCTGGGCGCTGGAATCTTCGCGGGTGTCGCCCTGTCGCTGGCCCTGGGCCAGGTCATTGCGAAATGGGCACAATGGAACTCGCGCGATCCCGTTATTCTTTTGGCCGGAACGATTCTGCTGGCCTTGGTGTCTGGGTTGGCCTGCGCAATACCGGCTCATCGCGCCTCCAAAGTCGATCCGATGATTGCGCTCCGTTGCGAGTAGTAGCGCCCCGGACCCTCCAGAACCAGTCCGAGTCCCACAAGATCATAGGGGCTCTAGGACCCTCTCTTTCTTTCCTCCCTCGCTAATGAAGCTGGCGCCGTTGGGCATGGAAGCTTCCTCTCTCCACGGGTCCAGTTTTTTCGCTAGAATGTCCCGGCGTGATTGAAAGGGGCAACGAAGCGATGCGCAAGACTCCATTTCTCCTGGCTGTATTACTCATCTCCGGCCTGGCTGCAGCCCAGGACCAGGATTTCAGCAAAGTGCAGATGAAGGTCACCAAGGTGGCCGGCAGCGTGTACATGATCGAGGGCGCCGGTGGAAACATTGGCACCTCGGTGGGCGACGACGGCATCGTCGTGGTCGACGACCAGTACGCGCCGCTGGCGGAAAAGATTCAGGCTGCGCTCAAGGGCATTACGGACAAGCCGGTGCGCTTCATCATCAACACGCACTATCACGAAGACCACACGGGCGGGAATGCATATTTCCAGAAGCAGGCGCCGATCATCGCCCATGACAACGTGCGCACGCGGCTGGAGAGCGGGGGCACGGCGGGCGTCGGTCCGGGCGGATCGGTGCACTTCGAGGCCAAGCCGCAGCCGAAGGAAGCGTTGCCCATCATCACCTTCGATCATGACGTGACCGTGCATCTGAACGGAGAGGACATTCGGGCGCTCCACTTCCCTGCCGGCCACACCGACGGCGACTCCGTGATCTTCTTCCCGAAGTCGAACGTGGTGCACATGGGCGACGATTTCGTGACGTATGGTTTTCCGTTCATTGACGTCGACAGCGGCGGCAGTATCGACGGCATGATCGACGGCGTGGAGAAGGTCATCGCGCAGGTACGTCCGGATGTGAAGGTCATCCCGGGGCACGGGCCCTTGTCGAATCTCGATGACGTGCGCGCCTATCTTAAGATGCTCAAGGAGACGCGGGCTGCGGTCGCTGCCGCACTGGAGAAGCACCAGACGCTCGCCCAGATGAAGCAGGCGAAGCTGCTCGATCCGTGGAAGAAATTCTCCGGTGATTTCATCAGCGAAGATGCATTTCTGGAAACACTGTACAACTCACTGACCGGGCAGCCGAACGGAAAGTTCATCAAGCACAACTGACGGGCCTCACGCTCCGCGAGCGGCCACAACTCTCGAAGGAGATTCGATTCTGTTTTGCGACTGACACGCCGCAGGTTTGTTCGATCGATTCTGGGAGCCGGCGCTGCGGCTGGACTGCCCACGTTGTTTTCCGCTTGCAACGGGTCGTCCAAGGCGGGGACGGCTGCGGCCTCAAGCGTTGCGGCGCGACAGTTCAGCGGCGCCGAGGCAGCGTTTCCCAAGGGATTTTTCTGGGGCGCGGCGACTGCCTCCTACCAGATTGAAGGCGCGTGGAACGAAGACGGCAAGGGTGAATCCATCTGGGACCGCTTCGCGCACACTCCGGGCAAGATCAAGAACGGCGACACTGGCGACGTGGCTTGCGATTCCTACCACCGCTGGCGTGAGGACATTGCGTTACTGCGGGCGATGAACCTGAACAGCTACCGCTTTTCGATTTCCTGGCCGCGCGTGCAGCCTTCGGGATCGGGCGGGGCGAATGCTAAGGGCGTCGACTACTATAGCCGCCTCGTGGATGCGCTGCTGGAAGCCCACGTCCGCCCCCTGGTCACGCTCTATCACTGGGACCTGCCGCAGGCGCTCGAAGATGCCGGAGGATGGCCCAACCGCGACACCGCGGCTCGCTTTGCCGACTATGTGCAACTGGTGGCGCAGGCGTTGGGCGATCGCGTCTCCGACTGGATTATCTTCAACGAACCGGACGCATTCGTCGATCTGGGCTATCTCGAAGGCACACACGCGCCCGGGCATAAGAGCCTGCTCGAGTTTTTGCGCGCGACGCACGTGGTCAATCTGGCGCAGGGAGCGGCGTTCCGCGCGCTCAAGGCAGTCCGGCCTGCGGCGCGCGCAGGTACGGCGTTCAGCATGTCGCCATGCGAGCCTGCGACCGATTCTGAGGAAGACAAGCTGGCGGCCGAGCGCGCCCACGCCATCACCAACATCTGGTTTCTGGAGCCGGCGCTGCGCGCGCGCTATCCCGAAGCGCTGACGTTTTTGCCGGAGACGGCCATGGGCGTGAAGTCGGATGACATGGAGAAAACGCGCGCGCCGCTGGATTTCATCGGCATCAATCTCTATTACCGCACCATCGCATCAGCGCCGGGTACGATGGAGCGCTTCGCGCACGCCCAGGATTGGCTCTTTCCCGTGAAGATGAGCGCCGCCCATGAAGGCCCGAAGACCGACATGGGCTGGGAGGTCTGGCCGAAAGCGCTCTACGATATAGTCACGCGCATCACCCGCGACTACAACCGGCCGGTGATCGAAATTACCGAGAGCGGGTGTTCGTACAATGATGAACCCGATGCGAGGGGAGTGATTCGTGATGCGCGCCGCGTGGCTTACCATCGCGAATATCTGTCCGCGCTGGCGCGTGCGATCGGCGAAGGCGCCGACGTGCGCGGCTATCACGCCTGGAGCCTGATGGACAACTTCGAGTGGGCGGAGGGTTTCAGCCAGCGTTTCGGGCTGGCGTATACGGACTTCAAGACGCAGACGCGGACGATCAAGGACTCGGGGCGATGGTACGGGAAGGTGGCGGCGGGGAACCGCGTGGGGCCGTCCTGAGATTGGGGGATCGGATCTTTGACCCGGTCATCTACCGCAAGGCCGCTTCGCGGCCTGACCGGGTCAGAGACCCGGTCCCACACAGACGCTCAGCTATTTCTGCTGCATCACCAGTTCGCCGTTTTCGACTTTCACGCCGCCGACGTTGTCGGGAAGCTTCAGCCGGTCGCGCTCTTCCCCGAGCTTCTTCTGCAGCGCGGGGTTGACGAGCGAGACCGGAACGTTGAGATCTCCGACCTTGAATTCGGTGGGATCGAACGCGGCATATCCGTCCTTCTCGCTGATGTGGCCGGAGACCGTGATCCAGACGTCCTTGCCGGCGACTTCGGTCAAGAACTGTCCGTGCACGAGGTCGCCGTCAAAGCTGACGTGCTGGTCCTTGATGGTAGGCGCGGCGCCGCCGATGTTGGAGTCCGGAGTCAGGCTGGCGCCTCCCGCAGTGCCCAGGGACTGCGCCAATACGGCGCTGATTTCGTCGGAGTTGATGTGTACTTCGGCCTTCGGCGGCGATGAAGCCGGCCCGGCGTCGGGCTTGGCGGGAGCCGGCAATCCGCTGGGCGCGGACTGCTGAGTGGCCTGGTCAAATTGCGCCATCTTCTGCTCGAACGACTGGGCGTGCTGGGCGATGGCCGCGGCAGGCAGCGGCTGCGCCACTGGCGCCGGCTTCTTCAGGACGAGAAAAATGGCCACCAGCGACGCCACTAGCGTAGTAATGCTGATGATGCGGTCGAGCTTGAGTTTCTTCATGGCAACTCCCGCGGTCGGCCCACGACAGGCTCGCCCAGTGTCATGGTAGCGGGAATACACGGGGCGAATTAGATGACCAAAGTGATGGTTGGGGGATGACTGTGTGGGGTGGACAGTCCTGGCCGCCTGGGAGAACAACGTCAAGGGCGACGGACAGGAGTGTCCGTCCCTCACAATCAAAATCTACTCCAGCTTCTTGACCAGCAGTTCATTGACAATCTGCGGGCTGGCTTGGCCTTTGGAGGCTTTCATCACCTGGCCAACGAAGAAGCCGAGCATGGTTTTCTTCCCGGCGCGGTACTGCTCGAGTTGCTTGGGATTGGCCGCCAGAATCTCGTCGATGATCTTCTCCAGGGTCGAGGTGTCGGTGGACTGCTGTGGCCGGCCTTCGTCCTCATACACAACGGAGAAATCTTTGCCTCGCTCGAAACACAGATCGTAGAGGTCTTTAAGCATTTTGCCCGAGATCGTACCCGCCTCGACCAGATCGGCTGAGGCGGCAATGCCCTTCATTGAAATGGGAGACTGCTCGATCGAAATTCCCTTTGCCTTCAGCCGGCCCAGCAGTTCGCCCTGCACGAGGTTAGCCACGCGCTTGGGATTCTGGGTGGCTCGCGCTGCCTCTTCGAACTGGTCGGCCAGCATTTTGGAGAAGGTCAGCACCTGCGCGTCATACTCGGTGATGGTGTATTCCTTCACCATGCGCGCGCGCCGCGCTTCGGGAAGCTCGGGCAGCGCACGCGCGATCTCCGCATTCCACTTCTCATCCACCACTAACGGGAGCAGGTCCGGCTCAGGAAAGTAGCGGTAGTCGTGCGCCTCCTCTTTGGAGCGCATGCTGTAGGTCTTGCCTTCGTTGGCGTTGTAGAGCCGGGTCTCCTGCGTGATGGCGCCGCCGGACTCGAGTATATCGATCTGGCGGGCGATCTCATACTCCAGCGCCTCGCGGATGAAGCGGAATGAATTGACATTCTTGATTTCGGTTTTCGTGCCCAATTCCTTCTGTCCCCGCGGCCGCACGCTGACATTGGCATCGCAGCGCAGCGAGCCTTCCTCCATGTTGCAGTCGCTGACGCCGGTGTACAGGATGATCTCTTTCAGCCTCGTCAGATATTCGTAAGCTTCGGCAGGGGAGGCGATCTCAGGCTCGCTGACGATTTCGATCAGCGGCACGCCGGTGCGGTTGAGGTCAATGGCGGTCTTCTCGTCCGCGTCGGGGAAGCCCTCGTGCAGGCTTTTGCCGGCGTCCTCTTCAAGGTGGACGCGCGTGATTCCAATCTTTTTTTTCTCGCCGGTGTTCTTCCCGGCAGTTGGGAATTCGATGAAGCCAAACTCGGCCAGCGGCTTGTCATACTGCGAAATCTGGTAGCCCTTGGGCAGGTCGGGATAGAAATAATTCTTGCGCGCAAAAATAGATGTCTCGTTGATGCGGCACTCGAGCGCCATCGCCGCCAGCGTGGCGAACTCCACGACCTTCTTGTTCAGCACAGGCAGCGCCCCGGGCATCCCCAGGCACACCGGGCAGACATTCGAATTCGGAGGCGCGCCGAATCGCGTCGAGCATGAACAGAAAATCTTGGTCGCCGTCAGCAGCTGAACGTGGACTTCGAGGCCGATGACCGGCTCATAGGTGGCGTGGGCGGCAATGGAATCGGCCGGCGTGGTGACCATAGGCAGTGATTATAAAGGGCTCCACGCACGAGAACAGGACTGAGCATTGTCATCCTGACCGAAGCGAAGGACCTGTGTAACTCCTGGATGATTGCATTGGTCCCTC
>DATFNR010000008.1:0-20630 GCA_035266285.1 Candidatus Sulfotelmatobacter sp. | reverse complement strand
CCCTTCTCGTAGGCGTGCTTGACCTGGCGCATCTCGGTGACCGTGTCGGCAACTTCGACGATTGTGGGGTGGGCGTTGCGGCCGGTCAAGATGACGTGCACCATCTCCGGCCGCTTCTTCAGGCTCTCGACGACCTTGGCCGGATCGAGCATGCCGTAACTGATGGCATAGTTGATCTCGTCCAGCACCACTAAGCCCCACTCGCCGGACTGAATTGCCTTGTCCGCCTCCGCCCAGGCCTCTTCGACCAGGCGCACATCTTCCGGGTCCGGCTTCTCGCTTCCGACCTTGACGAAGCCCCGGCCCATCTGCTTCATCACGAACCTGTCGCCGAAAGCCTGCACGGCGTCGAGCTCGCCGTAGTGCCAGGAGCCCTTCAGGAACTGCAGCATCAGCACCCGCATTCCCTGACCGACGGCGCGAAGCGCGGTCCCCATAGCCGCCGTGGTCTTGCCTTTCCCCGGCCCGGTATTCACGATGATCAGACCACGACGGACGTCAGCCATGCCAATCGGAGGTTTGATTCTACTAGAAGCTGGCGGAACGAGTCCGCAAATGCGCTCTACGACTCAAATTGAGACAGACGAGATCAATGCGCGAGCAGAGAAGTTCCCATACGCAAAAACTCAAACAGAGCACGCCATTTACCGGTCACACGATTTACAGCGTGTTTTTCAGCAGGTTATGGCATGCTGTTACGAATCGACTTGGGGAAATATTGGCCGTGGGGAACTTTTCCACGGAACTCCTGCATCCAAGAGTGCGTAACTCGGTCAGGCGGATCTCTGTCCCCTCGCAAAACGCGGAGGTCTCGGTGTTCAACAAGTGCGCAGCGTTATTGTTGCTAACGTGCGGGGCCCTTCCTGCCTTCTCAGCCCAGCATGTGGCGGTTCATCCCAGACCTCCCATCGATTCCGTGGAGCAGGCCACCATTCGGGAAATTGTGGACATGGAGCGCCAAGCCCGCGAAGCAAGCCTCCGCCGGGACGCTGATTTCTCCCAAAGAACCCTGGCCGACGACTATGTGGCGATCACCCCTCTAGGCCAGGTCACCACCAAGCAGGACACGTTGTCCGCGCGCAAGAGCGGCCAGTTGCGCTACGAGTCCCTTGATGTAACCGACATGGTGGTTCGCATTTACGGCGACACCGCCGTCGTGACCGCTCGGGCTGACGTGAAAGGCCACCAACTGGGCGAGGACTTCAGCGGACCCTACCGCTATACCCGGGTCTGGGTGCGGCGCGGCGGTCACTGGCAAGCCGTGAGCTATCAGGCTACGGTCACGCAGTAGAGCATTGTTGATTGTGGAATGATTGACTGTTGTATGAGAACCCAAGCTGACTGCGGGGTGGGCTTTCAATCATCAATCAAAAATCAACCATGCCTTTGATGCCCCGAGTGATAGGGGTGCCCCTTCAGAATCGTGAACGCCCGGTAGACCTGTTCCAGGAGCACAACGCGCGCCAACTCGTGCGCCAGAGTCATCTTTCCCAGGGAAATCACTTGCTGGGCCGCAGCCCTGGCCTCGGCTCCGAATCCATCGGCCCCACCTATTGCAAAAACCAAAGGCAACGGATTTCGGTCCTGATACTCCCCCAAAAATCGGGCGAACTGCTCGGAAGTGAACTCTTTGCCCCGCGAGTCCAGCAAGACCAGCGTGGACTTAGCGCCTTTCCCTGCTCGATCCGCCCGGCCGCAGATTGCCAGTAGCGCCGCCTCGTCGCGCAGAGCACGACCCTCCACCTGGGCGAAGCGTGAAATCCGCTTGAGATACTCCTCGGTGAGGGCCTGAATCGCAGGCTCCTTGGTTTTGCCGATGCACAGAATCCTGATTTTCACGAGAGAGCCAGAGTCGCAATTCTGTTTAAAGCAGGGTTCAATTCAGGGGATGAATGCTAAGCCGTCTTTCTCTTCTTCTTTCTTGCAGATAAAGCCGGCGCGCCCCTTTTTCTCTTTCTCGTCGTCGCTTTCAAATCGGCCGGATCCAGGGGCTTCGCCGACTTCCACAGCCGCTCCAAATCGTAGAATCTCCGTGCTTTCTCGGAAAACACGTGCACCACGAAGTCGATATAGTCGACCAGCACCCACTCAGCCTGTCTGTAGCCTTCGACATGCGTGGGGCGCAGGCCCGCCGCTTTCAGGCGCAGTTCCACCTCATCGGCGATGGCCTGAACTTGCCGCGGATTGGTCCCGCTGCACAGGACAAAATAGTCGGTGAATGCTCCCGACCCTTTTTCCATCTCCAGGATGCTGAGTTCTTCGGCCTTCTTTTCCAGGCAGGCTTGGATCGCGGCGGAAACTTGCTTCTTGAGTTCGCTCTTCTTCTTCATTCAGGATTAGTCGGTCGGTTCCCCATCGGTGGTATCGGCTCGGTTCATTGTAACTGAGGTTCGGCTGGCCTCTTCCCTCGCCAGTACCTGCGATCACTTGCCCGATCGTTTCGCTTCCGCCGCGGCGCGTTGGCGCAACTTTGCCATAGTGGCGGCGGACGGATCCTTGCGCTTGCCGCTCTTCGCCCGCCGTTTGGTCTTGGTGACATAGTGGTTTTGAGACATGCTCGGTTCGCCTCCTGAATGTTGGTTCGTAAGTGCCAGGGTGGTTCGTTGGTGCGTTGGTCCGTAGTCGCTGGCTCAGCTTTTCATTGTAACCGAGGCCTCAGGTCGCGAGCGGCGAGCGGAAGGAAATCCAATTGGGCCTGGGACTGACGACTAAAGACTGACGACCGACGACCAACAGCCATCGACCAACGACTATTTGTACAGCCCCATCTTCCGGATGTACTCCGCGACTGCGGGATCGACAAAGCGGCCCAGGGCCTTGCCCCCGGCCGCTGCGGAACGGATCGCGGTGGCCGCTGCCGGCTGATTCAAATTTCCCATGAGATGAATGCTGGCCCCTTTGAGCATCAGATCGCCAGTCGCCGCTTGTTTGTGAAATGGCCTGGTCACCTCCGGACGCGGGCGCAGGCTTTCGGGCAGAGCGTTCGCCACGTCGGCCAGCGAATATCCCGGCCGGCTGGCGACAATGAATTCGCACTCGCGAAACAGCGCTTCGGCCTCATGCCACGTGGCGATGTCGGCGAAGGCGTCCATTCCGATCAGCAGAAACAGCTTGTCGCTGGCCTTCAGCGATTCCTTCAGCCGTCGGAGGGTATCGATTGTGTAGTTCGGCCCGGCCTGCCGGTTCTTGTAAGCGCTGGAATCGCGGTTATCCGGAGCCTCCAGCAGCGAGGGCAGGAACGCTTTTTCCTGCGCCGTGGCCAGAGTCAGCATGGCAAACCGGTGGAGAAAGGGCGTGAGCGGATGCTTCTGTTTGTGCGGCGGAATATTCGCCGGGACGAAGTAAACACGATGCAGTTTGTAGTGCTCGAGCGCCGCTCGCGCCAGCGCCAGATGTCCGCGATGGACCGGGTCGAAAGTCCCGCCAAAGAGTCCGATATTCATGAGACGTCCTTGCCCGCCTAGTGTCCAGATTCGCGGTCCCGGATGCAAGCCCGAACTGCTTGTCATTGTCCCAAGGGACACTGTCCCGAAGGCCGAGGAGCCACCTGGAAAAGAGGAACCAACCTGATTACCGGTACGACCCCTTCTCCGACGCAAAATGAACTCCTGTAACTATCACGTTTCCCGTTTCGGAACTAGGATCGTCACATGCGAGGAACCCTCCCCCTACTTCGCATCGCACCCGCTCGCGCCCCCATTCTGCGCTATGGGGTGGCGGTGCTGAGCACCGCGCTGGCCCTGATTCCCACGGTCATGCTGGCCGACGTGTCGGAAAGCCGCCTGGCCATATTCGGCGTCGCGGTCATGATGAGCGCCTGGTATGGCGGCTGGAAGCCTGGGCTGGTCGCCACTGCCTTCGCCCTTACTGTGAGCGCCTATTTTTCGCTGGCGGGCGAGCACAGCCCGGCACAATTGCGTATCGCCATTGTCCGCCTCTCACTGTTCTTTTTCATCGCCATGCTGATCTGCTGGCTCAACGGCGCCCTGCGCGCGGCACAGGAAAATCTGCGGCGCTCTGAACTGAATTTCCGGTCGCTGGTGACGAATGCTCCCTACGGCATCTGCCGCTGTGATTCCACCGGCAAGATTCTCGACGTCAATCCAGCGCTCGTCGAAACGCTGGGCTATTCATCCGCCAACGAACTGATCGGCCAGCATATCTACTCTCTCTACGCCGACACCGACCGCTGGTTCGACCTGGCCGACTTCTTCCGTTCGGCCACTCCGTTCAAGGGCCTGGGTGCGGAGTGGAAGCGGAAGAATGGTTCGACCACGGCGGTTCGCGTCTCCGGACGCTCGGTGACCAACGGGCGTGAAAGCGGAGTGGTGTTCGAGCTTTTTACCGAAGACGTCACGGAACGCCGCGTTCTCGAACAGCAACTTCGACAGTCGCAGAAGATGGAAGCCGTGGGTCGCCTCGCCGGCGGCATTGCGCATGACTTCAACAACCTGCTGATGGTGATCTCCGGTTACTCGGAATTTCTGCTCGAGCGTTTGGGCGCCGAACCGCAACTGCGCGGCCCGGCCCAGGAGATCGCCAGCGCCGCCGAGCGCGCTTCATCATTGACCCGCCAGTTGCTGGCTTTCAGCCGCAAGCAGATGCTCGCACCCCGCATCGTCAATCTCAATGATGTGGCTGGCGAGAACCTGAAGATGCTGACCCGCATGATCGGCGAAGACATCGACCTGGTGATGGTTCCGGGACAGAATCTCTGGGCGGTACGGGCGGATGCCGGTCAAATTGACCAGGTCATTATGAACCTCGCAGTGAACGCCCGGGACGCGATGCCCTCCGGAGGAAAGCTGACGATCGAAACCTCCAACGTGACCCTCGACGAAGACTACGTCCGCATCCACGCTCCGCTGCGCCCGGGAGAGTACGTGATGATCGCCATCAGCGACACCGGCGCCGGCATGGACGCCGAAACCCAGTCGCACATCTTCGAGCCCTTCTTCACCACCAAGGGAACCAAAGGCACCGGCCTCGGCCTGTCGACGGTTTACGGCATCATCAAGCAGAGCGGGGGGTATATCTGGGTTTATAGCGAACTGGATAAGGGAACCACGTTCAAGATCTACCTGCCGCGCGTTGTGGCCGCAGGCGAGCCCGCCGCGCAGGTGGTCGAGCCGGTCGAGATTTCCAAGGCCGAGCCCGGCACGGAAACCATTCTTGTGGTCGAAGACGAGGCCAACCTGCGCTACCTTGCCCGCCAGTTCCTGGAGAAGCAGGGTTACAAAGTGATCGAAGCCGCCGACGGCGCCGTCGCCATGCAGATCGCCGTGGCCCACGAGGGAATGATCCACCTGCTGCTCACCGACGTCATCATGCCCGGCATGAATGGACGCGAACTGGCGCAGAGGATTTCCGAGATTCGTCCCAACATAAAGATTTTGTACATGTCCGGTTACACCGAAAACGTGGTTGGACACAACGGCATGCTGGACGCGGGCGTGCGCCTGCTCCAGAAGCCCTTCAACCTTCGCGACCTGAGAAGCAAAGTGCGCGAAGTGCTCGATGCAAGCCCAACTCCCCCGGAGGTCGCTATGTCCGCACAGTTCGCCGAACCCAGCCGTGCCGTGATGTCGCGGGAAAACCCGCCCTCGCGCGCGCAACGATTCCACCTGCACTTGCCTTTGCGTTATCGCCGGCTCGGCGAAAACAAGTGGCACGAAGGCAAAACCGAAAACATCAGCCGCTCCGGAATGTTGTTCCAGGGCGACGAAATCCTGCAGCCCAGCTCGCAACTGGAAATCAACCTCGTGCTCCCAGCCGAGATCGCCGGCCTGTCCTCGACGGAAGTGGTTTGCCGGGGAGAAGTCGTGCGTACGGTTGAGCCCCAAGGCACTACGCTCAACTCCGCGCTGGCCGCACGCATCCTGCAGTATCACTTCCAGCACGGCCCGCTTCCCAGGGCATAGCTTTTATAAACTGGTTCCGTGGGTAGGTTTTTATCTTTCATGTCCGTGAAAAAGGCGGCCCAATCGGGCCGCCTTTGGTTTCCCTGGCGATCGCTGCAGGTTCCTTTGCGTCCTTTGTTGGCTAAGGTTTTCCTTCGACCGCCTGTAAATCCTTCTCGCGCAATTCCTGCACTTCTTCCGCCATCGCGTATTTCAATTCCTCGATCCCCTTGCCGGTCACGGCAGAGATTTCGTAGAGTTTCAGTTTTTTCTTCTTGCAATATTTCTTGAGCGCCGCCAGCTTGTCCTTGTTGACCGCATCGATCTTCGACGCGACCATGAGCATCGGCTTCTCCTCGAGGTGTGCACCGAAGCTGCCGAGTTCCCCCAGAATCACTTCAACATCCTTGGCCACGTCTTCGCGTCCGCTGGAGTCGGAAACATCCACCAGATGCACCAGCAGCCGCGTGCGCTCGATGTGCCGCAGAAACTGCGTCCCCAGCCCGGAGCCGGTGTGCGCGCCTTCGATCAAGCCGGGAATATCCGCGACCACGAAGCTAACTTCGTTCTTTGCGTCGCCCATCGCCACCACTCCCAGGTTCGGTTCGAGCGTGGTGAACGGATAGTCGGCAATCTTCGGCCGCGCCGCTGAGATGCGCGAGATCAGCGTGGACTTGCCGACGTTCGGATATCCCACCAGCCCGACATCGGCGAGCAGCTTGAGTTCCAGGCGATAGCTGCGTTCCTCCCCGGGCCGCCCCGCTTCGTGCTCCCGCGGCGCCTGATGCACCGACGTGGCAAAGCGCGCATTCCCGCGACCGCCGCGCCCTCCGCGCGCGATCACGATGCGCTGATCGGGCCCGGAGAAGTCGAAGACCTTCTCTCCGGTCTCATCGTCGTACACGATGGTCCCGACCGGAACCTTCAACATGACGTCGCCGCCTTCGCGCCCCGTCTTGTTCGAGCCTTCGCCATGACGCCCGCGTTCAGCCTTGTATTCCGGATTGAAGCGAAAATGCACCAGCGTGTTGTGCCGTTCGCTCGATTCCATGACCACGTCGCCGCCGTTGCCTCCATCACCGCCCGAGGGCCCGCCGCGCGGCACAAATTTCTCCCGCCGGAAGGCCATACAGCCGTTCCCGCCATCGCCAGCTTTTACGCGAATTTTCGCTTCATCGATGAACATGGTTCAAGAAACGGATGCTGTGCATAGAACCACTGTCATCCCGAGCGCAGCGAGGGACCTGGGTTCTTGCTCGCACGATCAGAGTTGTCGCCCCGAGCAAATACCGAGATCCCTCGCTTTTGCTCGGGATGACAACGGAGTGCGGGATGGCAATAGAATCGCTTTTCAAATCAAAAAGCCTCGTCCCGAAGGCGAGGCTGTGTGGCGCGGGCGCTCTCGCCCGCGAGCCTTCCAGCAAAAAAACTACTTCACTTCGACCGGCTCGACCATCACAAACCGCCCCATCGAGCCCTTGTTCTCGAACTTGATGCGGCCCGTGATCTTGGCAAAAAGCGTGTCGTCTTTGCCGCGGCCGACATTTAGCCCTGGTTTCACGCGCGTGCCACGCTGCCGCACGATGATCGTTCCGCCGGGCACGAGCTGCCCGCCGAATGCCTTGAATCCAAGCCGCTGCGAATTCGAATCGCGGCCATTTCGTGAAGTGCCTTGCCCTTTTTTATGCGCCATAGAAAACCCAGTGGCCAGTTGCCAATAACACATTGTAGGGACAGCCGCCCTCGGCTGTCCGCCGGGCGCAGCCCGGCCCCGGACCCTACTTCTTCTTCGGTGCGGCTTTCTTCACGGCCTTCTTCGGAGCAGCCTTTTTCTTGGCCGCGCTCTTTGCCGCCTTCGTTTCCGCTTCGGGTGCTTCCGCCTCGGCGGCCTTCACCTTTCTCGGTTTCGCTTCCTTCTTGGGAAGGTCCGGCGCCTTGAAGCTTTGCCCGCCAAACGCGATTTCAGAAATGCGCACCGCGGTGAACGCCTGGCGATGCCCGCGCAGCTTCTTGTACTGCTTCTTGCGCTTGTAATGAAACACCAGGATCTTCGCGCTCCGGCCTTCTTCGACCACGTGGCCGACCACACGCGCGTCGGATTCCTTCGCTACCTGGCCCTGCTCGCCGGAAACCGCCAGCACCGGGAACTCCACCTGACCGTCGGTGCCGGTGCCCAGCTTCTCCACTCGAATCACATCGCCGGGCGCCACCCGGTACTGCTTCCCACCGGCGCGGATAACCGCGTACATACGTCAGCCTCCATCAAAATGTCGTGCGCTTCAGCCCGCAACCTGGGCTTGCAAAGCGAAACTCTGCGGCCGGAATCCGGAGCACACACGGACGCAACGAACGGGCCGGCTGCTTTTCCTGTGCTTGCTGTGTTTTCCCCCCGGCGCTTCAGCAGCCAGGGCAGGCGTCCCCAGAACGGGTCGGCGAGTACAGGCAAACTCAACTATTTTATCGTGTAGTGTAGAAATCGGTCAAACAAAAGAGCAGTGGCCAGTGATGAGTTGCCAGTAATCAGTTGCCAGTGGTCAGTTTCTGGTGCGGCGGTCTGACCACTGATTACTGACCACTAATCACTGACCACTGGGTTTCACCTACTCTGCCATCTTCGCCACATGCACGTCGAAACCGGTCTTCGGCAGCAGCGAGGTCAGCGAGAACGCCTTGAATCCATCGCCGGTCACCTCCGTGTGACGATAGATTCCCGGCTCGCTCTCGATCGTCTCCCGGCGCCCTTCCATATCTTCGAGGAAAGCCTGCGCGCGGCTGGCGCTCACATCCACATCTTTCGCGCGGGTCACAACGGCCTCCGACGCATACGAGCGCACCAGCTTGGGCCAGTACTTCGCCAGGAGATCCGTGCTGGCAAACACGTCGGCCCAAATGATGCGCCCGTTCACCGCTACCACCACCCCTACGGCATGCCGGTCGCGCAATTGCCCGATCAGGCTCTGATAGTTCTGCTCGATCGGCTTGGCCACCGCGTCCACTTGCTTCTTGACGTCCTCGTTCTCCATCACTTTGGCGTAGGACGAGGTCCCGGAGATTTCAGTTGCCACCCTGGGGGATTCGGCCGTCACCTCGACCGTCTGCATCGCCGACTGTTGTTTGCGAACCTCCGCCCAAACCTGGTTCTGATCCTTGTCGGCCATGGCCCTGGCGCGCACCGAAGGCTGCGCCATCATCGCCATCGGAGGCGTTGCTTTTGCTCCGCCCACGGCTCCGTACATCGCCTCCGACGCTCCGAAATGTTCGCTGGTCGCGACCCATCGTCCGGGCTCGACGCAGAACACATTCAAATCCACCGGATCGCTCTCCGGCGGAACAATGCGGTCTTTCCCAATCACGCGATCCTGCTTGCCTCCGGTAACGATTTCTCCCGCCAGCAGCAGCAGCGGCCGCTTCGAATTGTTCACCAGCACCAGCCGATTTACTTCCGCCCCATCGTGATGCGACTGCGGCACGCCCTGCCTGCGAATCAATCCCTGCACCTGGCCTGCTTCCGTAACCACCACTTCGCCAGACCGCAACCCTTCATCCAATGTCAAAAAATCGCTGGTCGGATAGGTCTTGGAAGCGACCACCGGAAACACGGTCAAATTGCCATGCCGGATCGGGTCCAGCACCTTGTACCCTGACACCGTGGTCGTCTCACCCGCCCGCGCCGGCCGCTGGTCCGCCACCACCAGCCCGGCCACAATCACCAGCGCCACCACTCCCAAAAAGACTTTCGGACTCATAGCCGCCCCTCCAGGCGAACGCATAGAGACACCCCACGTTCCGCGTCCCCGTTGCCAAACGTGGGGTCTCGTGTTGCGAGCTACGCTCGCGACGCTACATCGCCTTTCGAGGAGAGAACGAAAATATCCGCTCCGCTTGCGGCCAAAATTCACACTCCGCACGTCTAATAAATTGGTAGCATCAGACCAGTCGCGAAGCGACGGCATTCATTAGCCCGGGGCGTAAGCCCCGGGTCAGCCAGAAAGTGGACGCGAGTCCCGAAGGGACGGCACTGATTTTTCAAATGCAGTAATTGACGATTCAAAGAAAATAACTTCGCGAAGAAAAACTCCGCTCGCCGATGAGCTCGACACAACCCATCTCCGCCGTGCAGTCCGTGGTGAACGATCTGCTGGCGGAGCTTCACGCCAAAAGCGGCTGCGAGAAGATCGGGCTCACGCGCGAATCCTTCGCCGCGATCCTGTACGAGGTCGGCGCAAAACACGCCACGCCCGCGACTTCCGAAACCGAGATTCGAACGTTTTTCGTAAGTCTCCGCGTCGACGAACTCGCGCTCGCCCGCGCCTGCGCCGACGGCAACAACACCGCCTGGGAAATTTTCCTGACTCGCTACCGCGAGAAACTTTATCTCTCCGCCCTGCGCATTGCCCGCGAAGATTCCGCCGCCCGCGAACTCGCCGACACGCTCTACGCCGACCTCTACGGGACTACCACCCGCGCCGGCCAGCGCGTCTCGAAACTCTCTTCTTACTCCGGCCGCGGATCGCTCGAAGGCTGGCTGCGCACCGTCCTGTCGCAGGAGTACGTAAACCGCTATCGCCGCACCAAGCGCCTGGTCAGCCTCGACGAAGAATCCGAAGAAGGCGCCCAGTTCCAGGCTCCCGATCCCCAGCCTGCTCCACCGGCTGATCCTCGCCTCGCTCAGGCCACCGATGAGGCTCTCGCCTTCCTTTCCGGCGAAGACCGGCTGGTGCTAAGCGCGTATTACCTCGATGGGCGTACTCTGGCCGAAATAGCCCGTATGTTGGGTGTCCACGAGTCCACCATCAGCCGTAAACTCGACAAGCTGGCTAAGGCCTTGCGCAAGCATATCTTAGCGAGCCTAACTGGCCGCGGCATGTCCCGTCGCCAGGCCGAGGAGGCCCTCGAAACCGATGTTCGGGACCTGCAGCTGGATATTCGCCGCAGCCTGACGCAAGAACCTGCACCACCGGCGTTCTCTGAGAAGAGAGCAGAGGCCCGGGTCCGCGATGGTCCGGGTTGAAGCCGAAAGCAGTGAGCCAGGAGCCATGAGCTAAGAGTTAGAAGCCAAAATGCAACACCTCCCCAAAATCGTGCGCGAGCGCTTGCAGGCCGGAGTGTCTCTGGCCAACGACTCTCTGGCCAACCATCCGGACGCGAACGTGCTGGTCGCATTCACCGAGAAGGCCCTCCCCCATCTCGAACGCGACATCGTGCTCGAGCATTTGGCCCGTTGCGACGATTGTCGCGATGTCGTAGCTCTGGCGCTACCAGAGGCGGAAGTAATGCAGGCAGGTGTCAGCCCCTCCCCCAGCCGCTGGCTGACTTGGCCTGCTCTGCGCTGGGGATTTGCCACGGCCGGAGTCCTCGCCATCGCCTCGATCGGAGTCTTGCAACACCAGCGAACCGCTCGGCGCGAAATGGTCGCCAAGCTGTCCCCTCGCAGTGAGACTGCTGCGACTTACAACCGACCGCAGGAGCCTTCGTCCTTGCCTCAGAACGCGATGCGGGACAAGAACGATAGGAACGGTGCGGCCTCCGCTGCTGCTCCGGCAAGTTCGCAGCCGGGCACTACCGCGTCGGGCGAACCGACGGAGATGGCCCGCCGGGACGCTCCGCCGGCTGCAGTGCATCAGCTGCCTGTCGTCAACGGTATGGTAAGCCCCGCTTTCCACGGTTCCGCCTCGCGTGGTGGTCCTGCCGTGGCAGGGCAGCAATTGGCGCAGGAACAAAGACAACGGCAGCTACCTTTGGGCGCCGAGAAGCAACAGGCGACGGACATGGCCTCGAACCTGAGGATGCCCCCGGCCCCGCAAGCCGCCCCGCAAACCCTGGACCACTCAGCGGCGGCATCCTCGGCGACCGGTGTCGAGATTCAGGGTGAGGAGAACGACTATGCCTCGGGCGCCGTGGGCAAAGCGAAGCCTCCGAGTGCGGAGGTGGCGGCCAACAACGGCCCCGACCAGCCATCGGTCCGAAGACTCAATGTCCGGACCATGCCTGGGCAGATCGGTGGTTTGGTAGTCGATCCGACCGGAGCGGTGTTGCCCAACGCGCGCATCACGATCACTCCCTCCAACCCGGGAGCGACCACTACGGCTGTAACCAACTCGCAGGGGGTATGGACGGTTCCTGGCCTTCCCTCGGGAGACTACAAAGCCGAGGCACAGGCGCAAGGTTTCAAGGAGCTCGCATTCAACTTTAGCTACGACGCCAAGCAGCCCGCGATGTACAGTCTCACGCTCAGCCCCGGGAGTGTCTCAGAAACGGTCGAGGTCGCGTCGGCGCAACCCACAGTGCAGACGGACTCAGCGGCGGTCGGCAACGTGGTCGGCGGTAGCCAAGTCCAGCAGCTTCCGATCCAGGGGCGCAACGTCATGCAGCTGGCCTCGCTTGCACCCGGAACTGCGGCACAAACGAACGCGCGCTGGAACATCACTCCTGCGGGAACTCTGCAGCGTTCTTCCGATCAAGGCGCTACTTGGGCGGATGTGGATGTGACCGCGAACGCCGCCGGCGCATCGAGCCTTGCTCTCGCGGCCAAGGCCTACACTGCTAAAACCACCGAGGCGAAGAAAGCTGCGGCACAGCCCGCGGCGACTCCTGTCTTCCGAGCTGTCGCTGCCAATGGTGCGGACGTGTGGGCCGGCGGTTCCGGAGGCGCTCTCTATCATTCCTTCGATGGCGGCGACCACTGGACGCGCGTCGTGCCTTACGCCGCCGGCGTGGCCCTGACCGGCGACATCGTGAGCCTGGAATTTTCCGACGCCCAGCATGGCAGAGTCTCCACCAGTTCCTCCGAGGTCTGGACCACCGCCAACGACGGCACCACCTGGCAGAAGCAATAGCTAAATTGCAGACCCCGTTGCCGACCCGCCGTCGCCGAACTATCGTTGCGGGACCATCATTGCCGGACCATCATTGCAGGCCCATCGTTGCAGACCCATCGTTGCAGACGCATCGCAATCGAGCGATTCGTATCAGGGCCCGTATTCATGCGTGCCGCGGCAAGGCGCGACACCAAGGCGCCTTCAGGCGCGGGCCGAAAACGGGGATGGCGATCCCTCGCAACCCATTACCAAAGTGACGTTTACACAACATGAGAGGAAACTTAACATGCATCTCGTGGTTGGCAGTTCTGGGGGAGGGCTGCCGAGGCGTCCTGGGCTGAAAAGTCGAGGGCGCTTTTCTTTTGCCCCGCGTTCCACCTCCCGCCTATTTTTCGCCGACCAGGGAACCTTTCTCCTCCTCGCCGCATTACACAGGCATGAAAGAGATTCGACGTCCGGCCAGGGATCGCGACCATGACCAGCGATGAAGCCCTGATGCTGGAATTCCAGGCGGGATCACGGCCAGCGTTCGACGAACTCTTCGCCCGCTACCACGAGCCGCTTTCGGGTTTCTTTCGCCGTCGGTTGAGCAACCGCGAGCGCGCCGAAGACCTCGCGCAGGAAACTTTTCTGGCCGTGATTCGAGCCGCCTCCCGCTACGAGCCGCGGGCGCTGGTCCGAACCTACCTGTACGGCATTGCGCTGAAGTTGGTAGCTGCAGAGCGGCGGAAACAGGCTCGAGATGGGCCGGCCGCGGAATTCGCCGCCGAGCCTTCCGCCCAAAGCGCGCCCGACGTCGTCATGTGGGTGCGACAGGCTTTGCAGAAGCTCGATGCCACGGAGCGCGAAATCGTCATGCTGCGCGAGTATGAACAACTTAGCTATGCCGAGATTGGCGACTTGTTGCGGATTCCGGTGAACACGGTTCGCTCCCGGCTATTCCGCGCGCGTTTAGCTCTGAAAAATCACCTGCAGGCGCAGCCCAGCCAGCCCTTGCGAATGAGACCCCTGGGCCATACCAGAATCGACGAGGCACGCCATGACCACTGAGCATCCCATTCAACCCGACGAACTCATGGCCTACCTCGACGGCGAATTGCCCACGGATCGCGCCAGCGCAGCCGTGGCGCATCTGGAGCGTTGTCCCGACTGCCAGGCCTTTGCCGCCGAGCTGCGGGACATCTCTCGTCAACTGCTGACCTGGGAACTGGAGCCGCCCGACGCGCAAATGCCGGCAAGGCTTGCTACGGCGCTGAAGGAGCGGCAGCCCGAACAGGAAGCGGTCAAACCAGGATCGCACCCGTTCCTTGGCCGAGTGATGCGACGCCGCTGGGCCTTCGCGGCTGCCTTCGCAGTCGTGTGCTTGGTTGTGGGATTGGGCATCAAGTTCACTATCCCCACCTATAACTACACGCCGGAAAAAATAACGACCCGCCTCATCGAACCTGGAGGTGGTGGTGGCGGCTACGCCGCAAAGACACAGTCCCGCATTCCCGCAAAGAATCGACTCACGCCGGACTCGAATGGCCTTTTCCACGGGCAGGGCGACCACGCCGAGAACTCCTTCCCCACGGACTCCCTCGACGGGCTGGAGCCTTCGTACGCAGCGCCTCAGACTTCCGGCCCCATGATCGTGCGCACCGCTGGCATCACGATCACGACCAAGGATTTCGACGGAGCCCGCGCGGCCCTCGACCAGATCCTTAAGCGGCATCGCGGCTACGTTGGCGAGATGAACGTCAGCACTCCCACCGGCTCCGGTCGCAGCGTCACCGCGACCCTGCGCGTCCCCGCCGATCAGCTCGACACCGCGATGGCAGACCTGCGCAAGCTGGGCCGCGTCGAGTCCGAGTCGCAAAGCGGGCAGGAAGTGACGGCACAGTACGTCGACTTGCAGGCACGGCTCGCCAACGCCCGCAATACCGAGCAACGGCTCACCGATTTGCTTCGCCAACGCACCGGCAAACTCTCCGACGTGCTCGCGGTCGAGACCGAGATTGGCCGCGTTCGCGGAGAAATCGAAAGCATGGAGGCGGAACGCAAGAATCTCGCCGGTCAGGTCGATTTCGCGACCATCAACGCGACCGTCGGCGAGGACTACAAAGCCGAGCTGCAGGTCGTCCCGGTTTCCACCTCCACGCGGATTCGCAACGCCGCGGTCGACGGATATCGCGCCATGGTCGATGGTGCGATTGGCGTCGTGCTCTTTCTGTTCTCCTACGGACCGAGCCTGCTGCTGTGGGGAGCGATCCTGTTCTTTCCGGCGCGGTTCGCGTGGCGTAGAGTTCGGCAGTTGGGTGGGAAAATCTCTGACTAACACTACTGCGACTGACACTACTGCGCCCGCCGGCAGTCGGCGCAATAGCCGCCGATCTCCAGCCGCGAAACGAGCACGCGGAAGCGGCAGTCCTTCTCCACCTGCTGCTTGAGCTTGTCGAATTCGTCGCTCACGAATTCCATGATCTTGCCGCAACGCAGGCAGGCCATGTGGATGTGGTCGCGTCCCAGCTTGCGCTCATAGTAGTGTCCCTCGCCGTTGATGTGCATCAGGTCGAGTTCGTCGATCAGCCCCTGCCGTTTCAGCAGACGCAATGTGCGGTAGACCGTGCTGCGGTCAACGCTGGCGTCGAGCCGCTGCGCTTTGCGAAGAATCTGGCTGGCGTCCAGGTGCTTGCTGGCCGTCTCCATCACGCTCAGAATGGCGCGCCGCTGCTCGGTCATGCGGATTCCACGCTCGGCAAGATGGGCCTGCAGGCGGCCGGGGACTTCGGTCTGGGGTAAGGGCATTAACGACTCCTCGTTTATGACCACTAGCTTGTCGCAACTGGTCGCAATCCGGGTGCGACGAATTCTTTCGCAAAAAGTTGCCCGCTGCCGACACCTTCCGGCACAATCACCACTGTACTCGTAGTTGCGACTGAGTTGCAACTAGAGCGCAAGAGGGCGGGCATCAATTTGAACTTTCTCCTGCAGTTTGATGGCGTCATCCTGAGCGAAGCCGTTTTTCAGGCGAAGCTTTTCGCCGCTGCGCTTGTCGTGTTGGCACTCCTCGCCGCCGCTATCAGCCTTCCGGCCCACGCTCAGGAGAGCCCCTACATCGTCACTTACGACCACTATCTCGAAGAGCCCGGCAGCCTCGAGGTCGAGTACTTCTCTACTTTCGGCACGCAGCGCGGGGGCAACGATTTTCACGCCTTCTGGACCGAGTTCGAATACGGCGCCACCGCCTGGTGGACCACCGAGTTTTACATCGACGGCCAGACCACTTTCGGCGACAGCACGCTCTTCACCGGCTTCCGCTGGGAGAATCGCTTTCGCCTGCTCCAGCGCGAACACCTCATCAATCCCGTGCTCTACCTCGAATACGAACAGATCAGCGGCGCCGACAAGATCCTGAAAGAGGTCGAAGGCCACGACGGCGAATCCGACTATGCCGTGCCTAATGCTCTTGCCCGCCAGGAACACAATCACGAACTCGAGTTCAAGCTGCTGCTCTCCAGTACGCGCAACGGCTGGAACATCGCGCTCAATCCACTGGCCGCCAAAAACCTCAGCGGCGGCAACCCGTGGGAGTTCGGCTACGCTCTCGGCGCCAGCCGCCCCCTCGCGCTGAAGGCTTCGGCCAATCGCTGCAATTTCTGCCCCGAGAATTTCATCGCCGGGGTGGAGATGTACGGGGGTCTCGGCACACGCTACAACTTCGGTTTGCCCAACACGTCGCACTACCTCGCCCCGGTCGTCGCCTGGAATCTCCCCTCCGATTGGACCCTGCGCCTGTCGCCCGGCTTCGGCCTGAACGACAACAGTCATCGCTTCCTGCTGCGCTGGGGACTGTCGCGCGAATTTTCCGGCCTCGGGGAAGCGATCAGCAGCCTGTTCGGAGGCCGGAAGCGATGAAATCACAAACCTCGACCACCCCAATCTCCTCGAACGCTGCGAGATATCTCTTGCCGTTTTCATTCGCAACGCTGGCGGTTCTGTTCGTGTTTTCCTTTCCCTCAGACGCGCAAACAAACGGCGTGCGGCAAAACGATGCGGACTATTCCGAGCTGAATCGAGCTCCGCGAAAAGCGATCCAGCGCCAGAACCCGCTGGAAAAAGATCCCGACGCCGTCCTCGCCGGCGCCAAGCTGTTCGGGCAACATTGCGCCGAGTGCCACGGCTCTGCGGCAGATGGCGGACACAAGGGACCCAGTCTGCGCGCCCCGGAAGTGCAACTGGCTTCGCCCGGTACGCTCTTCTGGCTGCTGACCAACGGAGTCGTCCGCCGCGGCATGCCCGTGTGGTCCAAACTTCCGGAGCCGCAGCGCTGGCAGATCGTCACCTACCTCAAATCACTCTCGCCGCCAGCCACTCCACAACCGGCTCAGGCCTCCCAGGTCCAACCGGCGCAGATCCGGTAGTCTGGCCCGGTTTTGCGACCTTCCCGCCTCCCCCAGCATCGAATTGTGGTGCTACCATACAGGTAGCTGGGCTCCCTTCAAGGGATGCACTCATAGTCAGATCGTCAGGCCCCGGCAGCGCCGCTCGATGCAGCGTCCGCCGAAAGCGCGACGTTTCACGAGGAGAGGAAAGAACTATGGCAGGCAACGGAATCGTCGAAGTCACAGATGCGAACTTCGACCAGGATGTTTTGAAATCGGACAAGCCCGTGCTGGTGGATTTCTGGGCAACATGGTGCGGCCCCTGCCGCGCCATTGCGCCAATCGTCGAAGAACTGGCCAGCGAGTTTCAGGGTAAGGTAAAAATCGGCAAGATGGATGTCGACTCCAACAGCGCCACTCCCATGCGCTACAAAGTCACCGGCATCCCCACGCTGCTGGTCTTCAAAGGCGGACAGGTCGTCGAACAACTCGTGGGCTACAAGCCCAAAGATGTCCTTGTCCAGGCCCTGAACAAGCACATCGGGTAATCAGCTTCTAGCTGTTAGCGGCTAGCTCCTAGCTAAAAAATACTAAGCACGCGGACTCAATCCGAGACGCGTGCTTTTTCTTTTGAGCCTTGGAGTGGGACCGGTGTTCGGCGGGTTAGCTAGAAGCTAGGAGCTAGCTTCAGTACTTCCTCAGCACGCCAATCACCCGCCCCTGCACTTCCACCGACGCCGCCGGCACAACAATCGGCTTCATCGTCGCATTCGACGGCTGCAGGCGGATATTGTCGCCCTCGCGGTAAAAGCGCTTCAGCGTGGCATCGTTCGAATCGATCAGCGCCACCACAATGTCCCCGTTGTGCGCCGTCTTGCTCTTCTCCACCAGCACGTAGTCGCCGTCGAGGATGGCTTCGTCCTGCATCGACTGCCCGCGCACTTCCAGCACAAACACTTCCTTCGAGCGTACGAAATCGGCCAGCGAAATCGTCTCAGGATTCTCGACCGCCTCGATCGGCTGGCCCGCCGCGATCCGCCCCACCAGCGGCAGCACCACCGCCGTGTTGACGCTCATCGCCTGCTTCAGCCGGCCTTTGGGAGGCAGCAGGTCGATCGACCGGCTGCGGTTGTAATCGCGCGTGAGCAGCCCTTTTTTCTCCAGGTTCGTGACGTGCTTGTGCACCGTCGCCAGCGACGACAACTCCATTCCCTTGGCAATTTCCTCGAATGAAGGCGAGTATCCGTGCTCCGCCACAAAGCGTGAGATGAAGTCGTACATTTCCCGCTGTCTGCGTGTGATGGCCATGCCCTCATTGTAGGCGAATATAAAGCGAAGTCAATAATTATGTAGGGACAGCCGTCCTCGGCTCTCCGGTCAAGCGAAGCCCGACAGCGCCAGAACTTGTTTTTCTGAGTCGTCATCCCGAATGCCCGCGCTTTTACCAGCGGGCGGAGGGATCTCGCGCGGATCGGAACATGGGTTGGATTCCGAGGAATAAGCCAGGAATAGCTAGCGGGTGCCCCATGTCTCGCATCTTTTGCGAGACGTGGGGATTTTCCTTAACCGCCGGAGTCGACTACGCCCTTTGCGCGCCGCCCAAGGCAGCTAGAGCCGCCACAATCTTCCCCGACCACAATGCAATCTCATCCTCGCGCAGCGTCCGTTCCGCCGACTGAAACGTAACGCGAAGTAATATCGAATATTTCCCCGCGCCAATCGACCCCCCGCGGAAAATCTCCACCGGCTTGAACTCGCGCAACTCCGCCACACCTGCGCCCTTAGCGGCCGCCGACATCTGTACGAACGAAACTTCGTCGGTAAACACGAACGAGAAATCCCGCTCCACCGCCGGATATTTCGCGAGCGTCGCAAACCGCACCGGCCGCAGTCCGCGCTTGTACAGCTGCTCGAAATCAAACTCCGCCAGGAACACATCCTGCCGCAGCTTGCGCGCCGCCGCCACCTCGGGATGAACCTGCCCGAACTGCGCCACCACCGCGCCATTGAGCCACGCTTGCGCCGACCTCCCAGGATGAAAATATTCCGCCGTCTCCCGGTCGAAGCTCGCCTCGCCCGCAAAGGCCGCCAACAGATTCTCCACATCACCCTTGAACCCGCGAAACGCCTCCGCCGCAGCCGCCTGCTCGCCCTTGCTCGCATCGAGCGCTCCGCCCGCCGGCAAAGCCGCCCGCACCGCCGCCGCCGTCGCGCCCAGGCACGCCCGCATCGGTTCGATGCGCTCGCCATCGCGCGTCTCGTACACGCTGCCCATCTCGAACAACCGCGCCTCCGCCACATCGCGATTCAAATTCCGCGCCAGCATATCGAGCATCCCGGGAACGAGCGAGGTGCGCATCACCGAAGCCTCTTCGCTCAACGGATTCTCCAACTCCAGCACCTTCGTCCCGGCAGAGAACTTCTCCGCATCGTCGTGCGAAATAAACGTCAGCGACAGCGCCTCGTTGTACCCCAGCGCCAGCGCCCGCCTGCGAAATGCCGCATCCACCGCGGCATGCGGCAGTTCTACCACCGCCCCGCTGTACGCCGGAAGCGTGCTCTCGAACTTGTCATACCCATGCAGCCGCGCGATTTCTTCGATCACATCAATCTCGCGCTCCACATCCAGACGCCAGCTGGGGATATGCACGCGGAACTGCTCATCGTCCTGCCCCTCCGGCACCAGGCTGAATCCAAGTCTTTTGAGCAGACGGAAAATCTGCCCCGCATCGAGACTCCCGCCCAAGATGCGCCGCACCTCTGACACATGCAGCAGCACGGGCGCCTGCTCCATGTGCTTCGAGACGACGTCGACCACATCGCCGGCCGGGTCGCCACCACCCGATTCCAGAATCATGCGCGCGACCAGATCGCACGACAACACCGTCGACTCGAAATCGGCCCCCCGCTCAAACCGGTGCGAAGCGTCCGTATGCAACGCATGCCGCCGAGATGCCTTGCGGACCGTGATCGGATCCCACCAGGCAGACTCGATCAAAATATTCCGAGTCTTCTCGGTAATCATCGTGTCGTAGCCGCCCATCACGCCCGCGAGGCCCACCGGCTTCTTGGCGTCGCAAACGACGAGATCTTCCGTGGTCAGCTTGCGCTCAACGCCATCGAGCGTTTTCAAGACCTCGCCTCTGCGCGCCTTGCGCACCACGATCTTCCCGCCGTCGAGCAGATCCAGATCGAAAACGTGGGTCGGCTTTCCGATCTCCCACAACACGTAATTGGTCGCATCGACGGCGTTCGAAATCGGCCGCTTCTCGAGTAGCTGCAACCGATGGGCAACCGTGTCCGGCGACGGCTTAACGCGCGTGTTGCGAATCACCCGCCCCGAGAATCGAGGGCAAAGTTCCGGCTCCTCGACGATGATGGGAAACGGTGCGTCGTGTGAGTCGGAAGGTCCAGTTCCGGTCTTACCCTTGGCCCGCCTTGAAAGGGCGCGGCTTCCAGCCGCGCCGTCAGACGCCTTATTGGACGCGGCTTTAGCCGCTGCGGGCAGCTGTGGCGCAATCGGTTTCAGCGGCAGATCATAGATCGCA
>DATFNR010000007.1:0-7847 GCA_035266285.1 Candidatus Sulfotelmatobacter sp. | reverse complement strand
TCCGCTACGCAGCGAAGATGAGGGCATCTTGCCTGGAATCTGCTGACGGCTTTTTCGGACGTCCCGGCTTTCGGGGAAGAAGCGGCCGTAAGGTGGCATGTTCCAGAGCCGCGACGAATTCAGCCGACCCGAGCGGCCGGCCGGTGTGAGTGTATTGGCGCAACGCCAGCACCTCAGTCTCCGGTTGCCCGACGCGCAGGTGCTCGCGCCATTGCGCGACTGTCCAGCGTTTTCGCCAGCGCTCCAGTTCCAGCAGCGCGTGGGGGGCGCCGGTTCCACAGTGGGCAGCGGCGCTCGACCATGGCCACAGCTCGGCCGCCGCCACCAGCGCGGCACGCACCGGATTCAGTTCCACATAGCGCAGGGCTCTCCACAGGTGAATTTCATCCAGCGGACAGGAATAGAATCGTCCCTGCCATACGTGGCCGCCGGACGAGTTGCGGGCGTTCCAATACGATGCGTAGCGTCCGTGGGTGTGCTTGAGTGCCTGGGCCAGGGCTTGGTCGGTGCCGGGAACAACGATCAAATGCACGTGATTCGACATGAGGCAGTAGCCCAGCAGCGACAGACGATGCAACTCGGAATATTGCCGCAGCAACTCCAAGTAGGCGACCCGGTCGGCATCGTGGTGCAGAATGACTTGCCGGGCATTTCCGCGCTGGGTAACATGATGGGCAACGTCAACCACGACGACGCGAGCGAATCGGGCCATGGGCAGAAAAATAGCAGAAGAACCGAATGGGCGGGATGGTTTTCGGCGCTCTGAGGCACCGGGAATCGATCCCATTTCCCACATCGGGCGGGAATAATGGGGAACGTCCCGTCTGTCCCCATATTTCTCCCATATTTCTCTTACGAAAACGCAGCAGAGGAAGATCACCTACGTCCAATAAGAACTGGTTTGCAAAGGAATGCTATGGGAGCAATAGCGTTTTCAACAAAGCCGGAGGAAAGCTGGGTTGTCGCGGGGTGGGCGTTTCGCCAGATCCTTGATGACATAGCAGCCCAGCATCCTGACGATTCCGAGATCGCCGGAAAGTTCGAGGAGGCGAAAGCCCTCAGCGAACTCATGGTCTACAGGCTGCACCCGGACCTTGCAGCGAGAGTCACGACTGCGATCAAGGATGTGGCGAAGGGGATTCTGTCTGGGGCCATTCGGTCGGGCATGGTCGACAAACCCTATGGGGACGAAAGAACCGTTGCCGAGTACCGGAAAGGACTACAGCAGCTTCTCGAAGCCATCCCTTCGCAAGGAATACCGGCAGGTGGATGAACGGGCGCTCAGAGAGAGTTTTTCCTTTTAGCTGCGCACTTGGGTTTGGCCGTCAGGTAAATGAACGTGGCGGGGTGGCCCACGCTTGAAGCACCACTGGGGAAACCCGGGGACAGACGGGACGTACCCCGGTTTTTCCCAGTACCTCGGTTTCAGGCCTTGAACCCCCGCGCAGATCCTAGGCGCATTCGGTCATCGAGCAAGACGCCTCTGCAACCGCGACGGGCGCAGGGTGCGCCGTCGTGCGCTCGCCGCGGCGGATCAGCACGATCGCTCCCAGAATCGCCACCGAGGCCAGCACCAGGCGCAGGCTCACCGGCTCGCCTGCCAGCAGCCATCCCAGCAGCACTGCCACCACCGGATTGGCATACGTATGTGTGGCGACCAGCGCGGGCGGGCACTGCTGCAGCAACCACGTGTACGCGGTGAAGGCGATGATCGAACCGAAGACGATCAGGTATACCAGGCCCAGCGCCGACTTGAGCGAAATGCTCGCCAGATGCACGGTGTGAAACTCGCCGGCGGCGCCGGCCGCGATCAAGAGCATGATCGCGCCGCAGATCGAAGGCACGGCCGTGCGCGCCACCGCGTCCTCGGGCAGCTTGACTTTAGGCGAAAACACCACGCCTGCCGACCACGACAACGATCCCGCCAGCACGGCCAGCAGACCGAGCAGGCTCGATCCCTTCATGGTCAGTTCAGCGCCTACCAGCAGCGCGACGCCGACGACGCCCAAGCCCAGGCCCAGCGCGCTGATCCGGCTGATTTTCTGCTGACCCAGCGCCCACGCCAGCACCACGATGAACATGGGTTCGGTCGCAATCAGCAGCGCGGCCAGGCCTGAGCCTACGTGCTGCTCGGCCCAGTGCAGCGATCCGTGGCCGCCCAGAAAGTAGAACCCGCCCACTGCGAGGCCAGCGATCCAGTGCTCGCGTTTCGGCCGATAGCCGCGCGCCCACGCCCAGGCCAGCAGAACGGTTCCGGCAATCGTGTGCCGCACGCCCGCGGCCACCAGCGGAGGAATGGTTTCGACCGCGTAGCGAATGGCCAGGTACGTCGAGCCCCAAATGAGATAGGTGGCGGCAAAGGCCAGCGCCAGCTTGACCGCGTAGGAGCGATGGTGATCAGCGACGGGTTGGCGCGGCTCGGGCACGATTACAGGTCTGCCTCCAATATTCCTCAACTTGCCGCTGCGGACCAGAGCCATTATCTGTGCGGCATGCTCGGTGGTCATAGACTAACCCCCTAATAATCGTTTGTAGGTTATAATGAGAATAGGCATTGCACTCTAACTTGTCAAGTGCGTTTTAATAGTTAGATAATGGCGATGCGCTTCAAAAGACAGCGGATCCGTACTATGCGCCATACACACCACGACCAAAAACCCGCGCGCCGCCGCGCACTGCGGTTCGAACTACTTTCCGGGGATGCGATCTGCCTGGATTTCGTCAACACGCTTGACGATCGCTTCAGCGACGAACCGAAAGAGCTGCTCAAGGATTACGTCGATCTGGCGCGCTTTGCCGAAGACACGGGAGCGCTCAGCGCCGCCTATGTCGATCGGTTGATGGAGAAGAGTCCGATGATGCCCGGCGAGTCGCGGCGTGCGCTGGAGGCTGCGATCCAGATGCGCGAAACGATGTACGCGGTGTTGGCGGCGATCCTCAACAAAAAGCCTGTGCCAGCCGCGGCGCTCTACACGCTGAACGGGTACGTGCAGGCGGCAGCGCAGCATTTGCAGCTGGCGCCGAAAAACAAGAATGTCTCTGGAATATTTGAGTGGCGCTTCGAGGAGACTCCGCTCAATTTCGAGGCGCCGTTGTGGCCGATCGCGCGCTCGGCGGCGGAGCTGCTCGCGTCCGATGAGCTGGCCTATGTGCGCGCGTGCGAGTCACAAACCTGCCAGTGGCTGTTTCTCGATACCAGCAAGAATCATCGCCGCCGCTGGTGTGACATGACCAAGTGCGGCAACCGGGCCAAGGCGCAGCGGTTCTACAAGCGGAAGAGAAGAAGCTAGCCGCGATCTCCCCCGGATAATGGATGCCTGTTGAGGACCTTGCGATCCGCCACAAATGCCGTCGAGCGACGGCACTTCTAGTTCAGCCGTGCGTACTCGGCCTTTGCTTCTTTGAGAATGGGGATGTCGGGATCGGCATTCTTCCATAGCGCGAGGAAGTCCCGGTAGGCAGCTCGAGATTTCGCGCGGGCGGCATTGGCGCCGGCTCCCTGCTGAGTCTGCGCCTGCAAGGCATTCGCCCTCGCGAGTCCAAGATGGGCGAGCGCTCCGGTGTGGCAGTTTGTCACGATGCCGCTGTGGTCGAGGATTTTCTGAAAGTTGGCAGCGGCTGCCTCGCCGTTTCCCGCCCCCAGATTCGCTTGGCCGCGCACGTAGGCCGGATAGAGACATGTGTTGAAGGTAAACGGGACAAAAGCAAGTTCCACAGGCTCGGCAACTCTGAGGCGCTCGATGGCGGCTGCGGGATTCTTCTTGTTCAGCGCGAGCTGTGCTTCAATCGTTGGCAGCCAAAGAGACTGAACCTGGGTGTCGAGCGCAAAGCGCTTACTAAGGTCGTGAGCCAGAGACTCGGCCTGAGCGGCGTCCCCGGCTGTTGCCAGGGCAAGCGCGGCCTGGAGTTCTATACTCTCGGCGCCAGGCGCAAGTTTCAGCGCCTGATTGGCAGCCAGTCGCGCCTGGGTGAAATTGCCAAAAGCTGCTTCGCGCAAGGCGGCAATGTTCAGCCATGTGCCGGCAACTTCGTTGTCAAGGCGCTTGGCGGCGTCGACCGCACGGCTCGTCTGTTCACGCGCCTGATGAAGACGACCCGCATATGCCGCAGTGTCGGCATCCAGCGTGTACGCCTGGTGCTCGTAGTCCGGCACCCTTTTGAACCAGGCCGACTGTTCCGCCATTGCCTGACCATCATGTGCCAGGAATGCAAGGCCGTACAGCAGTTCGTGATTCGAGTCGTTGTCCGGTTTTTGTTGCACAGCCGTTTTGAGCGTTTCCTTCGCCTCGTCAAAGCGCTGCAACCCCAAAAACGCATGGGCAAGATTTGCGTACAAGCGCCCGTCAGAGGGATCTAAAGGGATGGCCTGTCGCGCCATTTCGACGGCTTTCTCGTATCGTCCCAGCTCAGAATACACAAGGTTGAGATTGGTCAACGCACTGAAATCACGAGGATACGTGCTCAGCTCCCGTTCAAAACTCGCCGCTGCTTTGTCCAGTTCCCCGGTGACAAATACGTAATAGCTTTGCTCAATATCATATCTCCCACTGACGGTCGCGTGATCCTGCAACTCGAACGCTCGGCCGAGGTATTCCGTAGCTTTTTCCGCCGGACACGCGCCATTCGCGCAGTCTTGCCCAGCCAACACGTAGGCGAGCGCGAAATTGGGATCAAGCTCGATGGCACGCAGTTCGTGAGGCAGGCTAGCCGCCTCGCCTTTTTCACTGAGGGCCCTTATTCCGATGACATATTCCCGAAAGGCTTCTATTGATGGAGTGGCCGCTTGCTTGAGCGGAACATTCAATTGCCGCACTGACGCCTGCGACTCACCTAGGTCCAGGCGCAAGCGGGCCGCTGTATCGCCGACGGCGTCGAGCACGTTTTCTTTGCCCTTGGCATCAGCCCGCTCTTGCGCGATAACATTGCCGGTCTGGCAGTTCACAACTTTCACGGCGACAGAATAAGCGTCGCCGCGCGAAATGATCGAGCCTGTGATGTAAACCTTGCTGCCGAGACGTCGACAAACTTCGGTGACGACCGCCGGAACCAAGGGGGCGTTTGCCGGTTGGCCCATGAGCCGGAGAGTTGAGTTTATCTTGCCCCCAAAGAGAATGTTGAAGAAAGGCGACTGCCGCAGCGCGATATTGAACCCGCTTCGCACCGTGTAGTCAAATATTGGATCGCCCGTAGAATTGGTGAAGTCAGCCAAAATGATCGTGTCCTGGTCTGTTAGTCGGCTGGTCTGCAGATGACGCAGATAGAGTCGGACCCCGACACCAGTGACAACGAGCAACATCAGAAGACCAGCCGCGATCAAGAACCTGCGGTTCAACCAGCCGGACGCTGCGACCGAAGTGTGAGTCGCGATCACTCTATCGTCGGAAACCGCCGCGGCCCCTCCGGCGACGGCTTTTAGATCCTGAAGCAGGGACCCCGCAGATTGATAGCGCTGGTTCAGGTCCTTTTCGAGCGCGTGGTTGATGATTTGCTCGAGTCTTGCCGGGATCGCGGGATTCACATCCCGTGCTGGCTTTGGCCTGCCGTGAAGAATCGCTTCGTGCAGCTCAGACGCCGTCTCTCCGCTAAACGGGCGCTGGCCGGCAGCCATTTCGTAGAGAACGAGACCAAACGAAAAAAGGTCGGATCGTTGGTCGAGTTTCTCTCCCCGCACCTGCTCAGGTGACATGTAACCGGCGGTGCCCATCGCCACTCCCGCTCGACTCAACTGCAGCGCCGGACCGTGGGATTCGGAAGTGTGAATAACTGGATCGGGTCCGGATGCGCGATCCGTTTGCCGCAATGCTTCACCTGGCATTCCGTCGCCAATCTTTGCCAGTCCAAAATCGAGAATCTTTGCCTGACCGCGCGTCGTAACGAAAATATTGGCGGGTTTGATATCGCGATGAACAATTCCTTCGCCGTGGGCCGCTTCCAGCCCCTGCGCGATTTGAATCGACAGATCAAGGACTCTCCCGATCGGCATTGGCGACGACTGCAGCGCCGGCGCGATGAGCTCGCGTAGAGTTTCGCCTTCCAGCAATTCCATCACGATGAAGGGCTGTGATTCGTGGTCCTCGATCTCATAGATGGTGCAGATGTTCGGATGGCTCAGAGCCGATGCGGCTCGCGCCTCGCGCTCAAAGCGTTGCAACGCGTCAGGATAGCTGGCCAGTTCTTCGGGCAGAAATTTCAGTGCCACCCTTCGCCCCAATCTGAGGTCCTCCGCTTTGTACACAACCCCCATGCCTCCTCCGCCGAGGACTTCAAGGACGCGATAGTGAGAAACCTTCTTACCGATGAGGGTGCTCGCTCCGCCAGCATTTCCTTGGGATGAGCGGATATCCGGCGCGGCCGGAGCTGAAGACTCCACCCATTGCACCGGAGCTCTCCAACGATAACCGCGCCGGGCCAGTGTCTCGATGTAGCGCGGAGTGTCGGGCGAATCCCCGAGGACCTGCCGCAAGCGATTCATGGCAGCACTGATACTGTGTTCGAACTCCACAACAGTGCCATTCGGCCACAGCTTTTCTCGAATCTCGTCGCGAGTAACCACGTCGCCGGGGCGAGCCAGAAGCATGGACAAGATGCGAAAGGGTTGGTCGGATAGTTGGACGGTCTTGGCGTCAGGGCGGCGCAACTCCCCGGCGCGAAGGTCCAACTCAAAATTATCGAAGCGAACCAGGCGGCGGAGTTTGGCTATATCGTCCACAGTTCGCCCCAAGAATGCCGGGATTTTAGCACCAGAAGACCCTTTCTGCTTTCTTTTCGCGAGAAAGGGAAGAGTGCTTCGAGCGCTCTTTCTCCCGGCCGTGGCTGCCGTCTCGAATGGTCTAAGTTGTTTGAAACAGAGGAGATCTTGATATGACCTGCATATGATCTGATTTTGACTTGTTTTGCATTGCCAGACCCGGCCTGGACGATGGAAAGTGTGGGCGACCGATATTTGCAGTCACACAGCAACGCGGATGGGTTGTGGCGGCGCTAATGGGTCACGCGGCAGGGTTGGCACCCCTGCCGGAATCTACACCATCCCCGTGATAGGCACCGCGGCATCCGGCTCTTTGCAGAATTCCACAACCACGACACTCACGGTTAACGGAGGAGCGTTATGTCGCTTGATGGTGCAGGAAACCTTTACGGCACACAGCGAGCGAGGGAGGAAATGCACCATTCCGTTTCGGTGACGGAGTGATGTTCTTTGTTTACGGTATGGGTGCCTATAAGCTCACACGAATCGGCTCCCAACCCTTTACGTTTGTCAGGCCTATTTAGCTCAACCAAGAAAGGAAGTCCACATGGCACGGGACAGAATCGGGTCACTCGTCATCAGTAGCCTGTTTGACGGACGCTTGCAGATTTGGGATCCAGTATTCCGGAAGGATGGTTCCGGCGCTCTGTATTCGAGATCGAAAATTCGTCAGAGCGCTCTGTTTCTCTGTCTCCTCGCGATGGTTCTGTTGGCTTCGCTGATCATCAGCTGTGGCGGCGCGTCCAACTCCATGATTAAGCCCGGGTGCACCGGGCGACTCGACGTAGTCGGGGACTGGCAGGGATCGCTTTTCAGCGGCAGCGAGATCGGCGGCAACGTGGCTGGGACCATCGACTCCAGCGGCAACGCCGTGTTCTTCGATAGCCTGGCCGACATCGTGATCATGAATCCCGTGACCGGGACCTGCTCGTTTTCGGCGTCGGCGACTGTGTACAGCTCGATCGAGAACGGCATCCAAGTAACCTCCAGTACGGCCACCGGGAATGTGAATTCCGCCACATCGATCAGCGGCACTCTGACCGGCAACCCGATGACGCTCTCGGCCTACAACCCGATGGGCACCGGTTCGCCACAGCCG
>DATFNR010000006.1:0-33905 GCA_035266285.1 Candidatus Sulfotelmatobacter sp. | reverse complement strand
ATTGAGCCGGAAAACCAAGCCTCCGGCCACTGTTGGCGAATCAGAACAGCGCACCATTCGGCTACTGACCTCAGCGCGAAGAAAGAGACGGCGAAAGCTGCAAGGCCGGACACTGTTCCTCGCAGAATGCCAACGGTCTTTGCGTTCATGACTAGGACGCTCAGCAGGTGACAATCATAGAAGCCCGGCCCCTTCGCCGCCGAGCGGCGGCTGAACGATGCGACGCTCGCATCTGGCGGGGCCGGGCCCAATTCGGGAGGTATTCAGTTTTCATTCCTCCTAAGCTAATTACACGCGTTTTCCACCTCTGCTGTCAGTGATCCTTATCACAATGAGGCCATTACACTCATTGACCCGTGCGAAGGGAGTGTGGCGGCTCGCGAGTACGCCTCATTGAGCGGGCTATAATCGTTTCCGTTAAGGCGGTAAAGCCGCCTGCACTTGGGTCGGAATCGGGCCGAGGTGGCTTATGACGCTGACGGTCGTGGCGGTGATCTTCGGAGTTTTCGCAATTGGTCTGATCGTCCTCCTGATTTACAAGAGCACACTCACCATGCACAGGGATGACCAGTTGTTTCTGGATGACGCGAGTTCGCACATGCAAGATGAGCAGACGGACCTGCTGGCCAAGGTCAACCGGCTCATCATCCCGGTGCGCGTGTTGAGCATCGGGTCTGGGGTATTTCTGGTGGTGCTCGTGGCGATGTGGCTCTACCAGAAGCTGAACGAAGTGCAGTAGCGTAATTGGGCCGGGGTTTGCGCCCTCGGCTAACGTCCCCGCGCAGTGCAAGGTGCGGCGAACCTAGCTCGTAGTTGGCGAAATGTCCCCTTTGCACTCATTGACAGGGTTCTGGGTGTGGTTCGGACGAAAGTTCCTAATCCGTGATTTTCTTGCCTCGGGCTGCCTTCCAGGGCGGGAGTCCACCGAGTTCCTCCAACTTCCGTAACTCTCCGTCAGAGTTGGATTTGCGTGGACCAAGTTTGATTGGTTGCCGAATTGCAGCCTCTGTATTCGCGTTACTGCCTGTTGATCCCGTCCAGATGCGCACCTGTTCCGACGACGATTCCGAGCGGTCGGCTACCCGGAAGTAATCAGAGTCGGACATGCCCGGATTAGTAATGATAAGTTGGCTTACGGAGAGTGATCGCTATTGCTCGGGGGTTAGTCGATCGTGCCGACCTTCAGAGTTCGTCTCCAAAAAGTGAGGTGTCCTCTAAAGTGAGGTGTCCTCTCGCAGGATTTCCATCGCGGACTCTCGCCGAGCCAGAGTGGTCCCAGCCAGCATTCAGACATCGGGAATTTCGCTCACGACTTTTCCAGTTCGAGCGGTTCCGGCCAATCGATTGGATAATGGTAGCCTACGCAGCCAGGCTCGATGTTGCACCTGTCGCACGGCCCAGGATTTTAGATTGAGCACAGTTCATTGCGAGAAGAGCTGACCAAATATCTAAGCCAAGCTTTTCCCCGGTTTTTTGCTTCGATGATCGCCGGTTTCGCCACAAATCCATAAGCGGCTTAAGGCGGCCGACCCTGACCAGATGAATTCCTCTTGTGTAGGCAGCGGAGGCACACACAATCACTTGTGTGGCAGTTTCCGTCCAAAATGCCTCCAAAACAGACTTTGGTGTTGGTTGGTGTTTGGCTGGTGTTCGAGTGGTGTCACCTGGTGTTAACACTAGTGTTCCCCAGTGGTGTATACACCAAAATTCTTGACCTTCCCCTCGAAGTACAACAAGCTGCCACTTAGGACTCGACGGGTGTCGGAAATGGTGTTCGGAAGGTCAGGGAAGGCGCTCAAAGAAGGGAGTTTGTGACCAATGCCGCCTCGGATTACCAGCACAGTTGAGCCTCTTTTGCAGCCGAGTGAGGCCACGCAACCTGAGCCTTTCGTAGACGCCGAACAGGCCGGGAATTTCTTGCAACTGCAACGCCGCCATGTGCTTCAGTTAGCCCGGCAAGGCAAAATTCCTGCATATCCCATTGGCGACGGCGTGCGTAAGGTGTGGAGATTTCGTCTCTCCGAGTTGGCAACCGCGATGCTACACTCCCGGCAGCGGTCTCACGTGCCGGAGGTAATTTAATGGCACAGAGACATCAGCGCGGTTGGCTCAAGAAAGAGTATCGCAAAGAAGGCGAAACCTGGATGCTGTACTTCCGCACCTTGCGGGAATCCGATGGCAAGCGGGTCGAGAACAAAACTCCGATCGGGCTCGTCAAGAAGTTTCCCAGCAAGGCATCTGCATGGCGGGAGGTGGAACGGCAGCATCTTCACATCAACGAAACAGACTTCAAGGCACGCGTGACGTTTGCAGACTTAGCCAATCACTACATCAAGCATGAGCTAGGTGAGCAGAACGAATCCGTGAGCCCGAAGTCGCACACAACCATCGGCGCATACCGCAGAGTGATACGCAGTCGTCTTTTTCCCCGTTGGGGGGATCGTGTTGCTCTCAGTATCGAGCCGCTGGAGATCGAAAACTGGCTGCGGGCTGTAAAGCGCGAGGACAACTTGGAAAACCCCACACTCGATAAGGCTCGTAGGGTCATGAGTTTGATTTACAAGCACGCACAACGGTATGGACTGGTTCCACGAAACCAGGAATCGAATCCGCTGCTGTTCGTGCGTTGCAAAACTCAGAGCGACTACGAGGCGCTAATCCTGACACCAGAGCAGGCATTCGCAGTTCTCGTCCGTTTGCCGGAACGCGAGCGCGTTTTGGCCTTGCTGGCCGCCGGTACGGGGCTGCGAATCTCTGAGGCATTGGGTCTGCAATGGCAGGACGTCGAGTTCGAGCAATCACTCATCCGCGTTCGACGAACGTGGACCTGGGGCAAGGTGGGACTTCCGAAGAGCACAGCTTCACAAGCTCCGGTTCCGATGCATCCACTGCTGGCAGCATTCGTGCAGCGGTGGAAGCAGCAGACACCATACGGACGACCGACCGATTGGGTTTTCCCATCGTCCAAGCTAAAAGGCAAGCAGCCACGTGTTGCGAATATGCTCGTGTCCGATTACCTCAGACCTGCCGCAGTGAAAGCGGGAGTGATTCCAGCGAATTGGGCAGGCCGATTTGGCTTTCACAATTTTCGCCATTCGCTCGCGTCGTACCTTGTGCGGTCGAAGACAGATCCGAAAACCGTACAAGCTCTGCTCCGGCATTCCGATGTGAAGACCACGCTGCAACTGTACTCGCACAGCGTAAGCGAGGATCGGATGCTGGCACAGGGGTCCGTGCTGCAGGCGATTTTGGGCAGCGGAAACGGCGAAAGCGGACTGGGTGCGGACTGAGCAGTTTTGCCGGAAGTGAGCTAAAGGCTTTGAAATGTGGTGGCCAGGGACGGAGTTGAACCGCCGACGCCAGCCTTTTCAGGGCTGCGCTCTACCACCTGAGCTACCTGGCCACATTTTCGAAACCCGTGTGGGCTACCAGGGTCGTTTCGCTTCGCTCGATTGTGGCGGCTCGATTGTGACGGGATGACCGGACTGATCAAAACGCATCAACGACGCCAGCGTGCGGAACGTCGTTGATTATAGCAACCGCATGCGATTCGCTCAACGTGGATGGAAGGCGCAAGACGCACCGAGCAATCGATAATTGCAGGGGCGGTGGCGAATTCTTAGAAAGGCGATGGCGGGATCGGAGAATGCATTCGAGTACAATGAGCCTAGGCCTTCTTGCCGCTTATCATCAAGCCTGCTCCCACTACAACCAGAAGTATCCCGAACACCGGCGGCAATTTTTCGTCGTGTTCGGTGGTGATTCCAACGCTGGAGTCTCCGACCTTGAAGCCGTGATGATGATAGTGCGGGAACGGCACGAGGAAGGAAACAATCCCAAGGACCAGAACGATCATCCCCACCAACATGAGAGCCTTCATCAGCTGCCTCCGGGCGCACGGTCCAGGGCATACCACTGTCTCCCGAGCCGTCAGCGCATGTAAGACGCTGTTTGTCCCAAAAAGGCTGCCGGGAAAAGAGAAGCGGCAGGTTATTGGAAACTCTTCACGAACTCGACCAGGCTGCGCAGGGCGATTCCTGATGGACCCTTCGCGATCCACGGTTTCTGGTCTTCCATCCACGCCGTGCCGGCGATGTCGAGGTGGATCCATGGCGTGTCTTCCGCGAACTCTTTCAGAAACATCGCAGCGGTGATGGCGCCGCCCCAGCGCCCGCCCGAGTTCACGATGTCGGCAATGGAAGAGCGAATCTGCTCCTTGTATTCGTCGTCGAGCGGCATGCGCCACATCTTTTCGCCGGCTTTCGCGTTCGCGGAGTGGAAGCGCTCGTACATGCCATCGTCGTTGGCGAAGATGCCAGCATTGTTGTAGCCCAGCGCGACCACGACGGCGCCCGTCAGCGTCGCGGCGTCGACCAGATGCGTGCAGCCGAGCTGGCGGGCGTAGTAAAGGCCATCCGCCAGAACCAGGCGGCCCTCGGCGTCGGTATTAATGATCTCAATCGACTTGCCCGACATCGCGATCTGGACGTCGCCCGGTTTCTGCGCCTTGCCGGAGGGCATGTTTTCGGTCGCGCACACGATGCCGATGACTTTCACTTTCGGCTTGAGTAATGCGATGGCCCGCATGACGCCAATCATCGTGGCGCCCCCGGCCATGTCGTATTTCATTTTCTCCATGCCGTCGGCCGGCTTGATCGAGATGCCGCCGGTGTCGAAGGTAATTCCCTTCCCTACCAGGCCCAGCACGGGCTTTGCCGGAGCGCCAGCCGGCTCGTACTTCATGACGATCAAGGCGGGCGGCTCATCCGAACCCTGCGCGACGCTCCAGAATGCGCCCATCTTCATTTCTTTGATCTTGTCCGCGCCGTAGACTTCGCACGCCATGCCGACTTCGGCGCACATTTTTTTGGCCCGGTCGGCGAGGATCGTGGGCGTCATCCGATTGGAAGGCTCGTTGACCAGATCGCGCGTGAAGTTCTGGGATTCGCCGATGATTTGCGCTTCGCCCGCAGCTTTCTCCAGCCGGGACTGATCGCCGCTGGCGACGATCGTGAGCGCGTCAATTTTCTGGTCTTTGCGGTCGCTGCGGTAGTAGTCCGGGTCGAAGTTCCCCACGTGCGCGCCTTCGACAATGGCGCGGACGGCCTCCTCCGCTGCAATGCCCGGGGGCGCGACGAACGCAAAGCTGCGGATTCCGCGCGACTTCAACGTGCGAGCCGCCGTTCCCGCCAGCCGTCGCAGGTCATAGCTGGAGAACTTCCTGGCGCCGCCGCCGCTGACCAGCAGCAGGCGCTTCGCTTTCAGTCCGTTGGGCTTGTGCAGCAGGTTGGTCTCGAAGAGCTTTCCGGCAACCTCGCCGCTGGCCAACAGATCGGCTGCCGCCGACTGCACGGCTCCGTCGGCAGTCGCGACTTTCAGTTGCGGCTTCTTGTCCTTGTTCTCGTCCTTGTCCTTATCCTTATCCTTGTCGCCGGGCGCCGGCTCGGCGTGGTCAAGAACGACGGCAACCAGGGCTTCAGCTTCTTGCTCGGCCGGGGTAGAGAGAGAAATAGTCGTCTTCATGATTTTTCTTTGCGGGCTGCGGAATAACTCATCAGTATCGTCGGCTTCAGGGGAATTGCGCAAGCTGTGCGGGAACGTCTAAGTTTGAGGAAAACGAACTTGATGGAGAATTCCGCGCAGTCATGCCTGAACCGCCGGACCCCCTGGGATCGACCACTTGTTCGTGGGCGGCTGGTAGGCGCGAAAACGCTGCAGCAGTTGCTCCGGCTCAGTTTCAATGGCAAGCATGGCAGCAAACGACTGCGCCAGGAAGCCCTCGGTCACCATCCGCTCAATCATGGCAAACAGCGGGCTGAAATAGCCGTTCACGTTCAGGAAGCCGCAGGGTTTCGCGTGGATGCCCAGCTGCGACCACGTCCACTGCTCGAAGATCTCTTCCATGGTGCCCGCGCCCCCGGGCAGGGCGATAAAGGCATCGGCAAGACCGGCCATCAGTTCCTTGCGCTCGTGCATGCTCGCGACCACACGCATGTCGGCCACGCCGCTGTGCGCAATCTCGCGCTCGAACAGAGCGCGAGGCAAAACTCCCGTAACCTGGCCACCGGAAGACAGAACTGCATCGGCTACCACGCCCATCAGCCCGACTTTTCCCCCACCATAGACGAGGCGAATCCCCGCATGCGCAATCGCCAAACCGGTCGCCCGCGCGGCCTCGGCGTAGGCTCCGTCTTTGCCGGAGCGCGAACCACAGAACACACATACCGAATTCATGGACGTGCGAACGATTGTACAGGCTGGATTCTTGTGGATCGCGCGGTCATTTGCGGCTTCTTCCGCGCGCAATGGCTTCGCGCGCTTCCTTGTCCGCGGTGCGGCGGCGCTCGGTCTCGCGCTTATCCCAAAGTTGCTTGCCCTTGGCCAGAGCCAGCTCCACCTTTACTCTGCCGTTCTTGAAATACATGCGCGTGGGGATGAGTGTCAGGCCCTTTTGTTGTGTCTTCCCGATCAGCTTCCTGATTTCGTCGCGATGCATGAGCAGCTTGCGGGTGCGCAGGGTGGCATGATTGGAGTAGCTTCCGTGCTCGTAGGGGCTGATGTGGCAATTGAGCAGCCAGAGCTCTCCATCCTTTACTAAGCCGTATGAATCCTTCAGGTTGGCCCGGCCTGACCGGATGGACTTGACCTCGGTGCCGGTCAGGGCGACCCCAGCCTCAAATTTTTCCAGCAAGAAATAGTTGTGCGAAGCGATCCTATTAACGGCGGCGTCCCGCTGGCCAGCCGCGGTCGGATCCCGGCGGGGCGACTTCTCGGGATTGGGCTTGGTCGGATGGGTGGATTGGCGCGCCATGGGCTTTGATTCATCTTAGCAGCGCCCCCGGATGAGCCCGGCGGCGGCCCGCCGTTAGGCCTAGAACCAAGGAGTGTAACTGCCTTGAACACAAGCACTTCGGGAGTTGAAAGGGCCGGTGTTATAATCGCTTGGGTCGTATTCCTGTTCATGTGTCAAGCGGATCCCCCCCGCCAAGAAATGCCCGCAGAGCTCGGCGCAGGCTTGCAAAGACTGCGGCGGCGGCGGCGAATACTGAATTTGCAGTGATCACCTCTCGTGAGGATCATCGAATGAGACGCCTGATGCGCCCGGCGGTATTGCTCCTGCTGGTCGCGATAGTCACCCTCCCCGCCATCGCCGACAAAGCCAAGGATTTCTACAACAAAGGTCAGGATGCCGAGGCCCGCCAGAACTACGTGGCGGCCTACGATTTCTTCCGGCAGGCCCACGACCTTAAGCCTAAGGACCTGCGTTACCGGTCTGCTTTCGAGCGCACCCGTTTCGAGGCTGCGGCTTCGATTGTGCATCACGGTCAGCAACTGCGCGAGGATGGAAAACTCGAGGAAGCGGCCGCCGAGTTCCAGAAGGCGCTGGGCATCGATCCCTCGTTGTTCATCGCCAAGCAGGAATTGAATCGCACGTTGAAGATGATCAACGATCAGAAGAATCCGCCTCCGCAGGCGGTTGGCCCCCCGGCCAGCCTGGAGCGCAAGGTGCAGGAGGCGTCGGGGCCCGTGGAGCTGGCGCCCATCTCGAACGTGCCCATCACGGTCAAACTCACCGACAAGTCCGATACCGTGTTCCGCACCATCGGGCAACTGGCCGGCATCAATGTGCTGCTTGATCCCGATTACACCCCCAGACCGATCAAGGTTGAACTGAATGGCGTGACGCTGGAAGAAGCGCTGGAAATTACCGCGCTGGAATCGAAAACGTTTTGGCGACCAGTCACGCAGAATACTATTTTTGTGGCCCAGGACACACCGGCCAAGCGCAAGGAACTCGAACAGAGCGTCCTGAAGACTTTCTATCTCTCGAATGTTTCGCAGCCCACAGAGTTGCAGGATGTAGTGAATGCGATTCGCGCGGTGCTGGACGTGCAGCGGGTGCAGCAGCTGCTTTCCCAGAACGCGATCGTGGTGCGCGGAACTCCCGATCAGATTGCGCTGGCCGAGAAGCTGGTCGAGGATCTGGACAAGGCTCGCCCAGAGGTCATTGTCGATATCGACGTAATGCAGATCAGCAAAGACCGGTCGCGCACCTTGGGCTTGAACCCGCCGACCAGCGCCACGGTGCAGCTGCAGGACAACATCAACACGACCACTCCTACGAACACGACCAATGGCGTAAGCACGCCTTCGGCTGGTTCCGGAAGCGGCGGGATCAACCTGAACAGCCTGGCGAACCTGAATGCAACCAACTTCCAGGTGACGATTCCGTCGGCGAACCTGTCGGCGGTGATGAGCAACAGCGACACCAAGCTGATTCAGAGTCCGCAGATTCGGGCGCTCGACAACCAGAAGGCATCTCTCAAGATCGGCGAACGGCTGCCCGTGGCGACGGGTTCATTTCAGCCCGGCATCGGCGGTGTGGGTATTAACCCGCTGGTCAACACCCAGTTCCAGTACATCGACGTCGGCGTCAACATCGACGTCACTCCGCATGTGCATGCGGATCGTGATGTGACCCTGAAGATCTCGATGGAAATCTCCTCCGAGATTGGGCAGGCGAGCATTGGCGGCATTACGCAGCCCATCATCGGACAGAAGAAGGTGGACCTGGGCGAAATCCGGCTGCGGGATGGTGAGACCAGCCTCATCGGCGGAATCATGGACGATTCCCAGACCAGGGCGCTCAGCGGCATTCCCGGGCTGGCGCAGATTCCCATCTTGAAGTATCTGTTCGGGCAAACCACGCAGGACCATTCTTCGGATGAAACCGTTTTCGCGATCACGCCCCACATCATCCGGGCGACGGACGTAAACGAACTGAATCAGCGAGCGATTGATATCGGGACGTCGACTACGATCGAGTTGCACCACGTAAGCAAGGCTGCAGCCGCCCCGGCAGCCAATGCGGCTCCGGCCGGCCAGCCGGCGGCGAATCCGGCTTCGGCTCAGCCGGCGGCAGTACAGCAGGCAACTCCGGCGCCCGCGGGCAACGCCAGTTTCCTGTTCGATCCGCCGACTATTCAGGCGGCGAAGGGAAGCACATTTATGGTGAACCTGCTGATCACGGGCGCGCAGAACGTGTATTCGGTGCCCGTGCAGGTGAACTACAACCCGCAATTGCTGCAACTGGTCAATGTGTCCAATGGCGGCTTCCTTTCGCAGGATGGACAGGCGGTAGCGCTGGTGCATCGCGAGGATGAGGCCGTGGGGCAGGTACAGATCACAGCGACCCGGCCGCCCAACTCCGGCGGAGTTTCCGGCCAGGGCGCGGTAGTCACGATGACCTTCCAGGCCAAGACGGAGGGACAGACGCCGCTGACGGTGACGCGCGGCGGCGCCCGCGATCCCGGTATGCAACCCATCACGGTCAACGGGACGCAGGCCTCGATCACGATTCAGTAGGGCAGATGGCACGACACTGATGGCATAACGATGTTGCGAAGCTTTCATCACCAGCATGGGCTAGAGTCCGAGCGCGGCTTTACCCTCCTCGAGCTGATCGTGGCGGCGACGATCCTGTCGATCCTCACGCTGATGGCTCTGCCGCTGGCGCAACTCACCATTAAGCGGGAAAAGGAGAAGCAACTGCGCCAGGCGCTGTGGCAGATGCGGGACGCCATCGATCGCTACAAGGACGCGGCGGACCGCGGCGGCTTCCAGATCAAAGTCGATACTCAGGGTTATCCGCCCGACCTCGATACGTTGGTCAAAGGCGTCGACGTGCAGGGCAAGAAAGTCCGGTTTCTGCGTTCTATCCCTACGGACCCCATGACCAACAGCAAAGAGTGGGGAATGCGCTCGATGCAGGACGACGTGGATTCCGACTCCTGGGGCGGACAGAATATCTTCGACGTGTATACCAAGTCGGAAGGCACCGGGCTCGACGGAACGAAATACAAGGACTGGTAGATGTTCAGGGGCGTGAACAAGTTGGATCCTAAGGCGTTTGGGCCGAGTACCCTGCAGGCGTTGCGCAGGCGCGCGTTTGCCCTCGAGCGGCGTCGGGCCGGCGGCTTCACTCTGCTGGAGCTGATGATCGTGATCAGCATCATCATGATCCTGATGGCGGTCGCGGTCCCGATGTACAACCAGTCGATTGTTCAGGCGCGGGAATCGGTGTTGCGGTCGAACCTGAACACCCTGCGCAACGTGATCCAGCAATACACCCTCGACAAGCAGAAAGCTCCGCAGTCGCTCGACGACCTGGTACAGGGCGGCTACCTGAGACAGATTCCCGTGGACCCCATGACCCGCCTGCCGAACTGGGAAGTGGTGCAGGAGGATGTCACGATGGCGGTCGATCAACAGGAACCGGGCATCACCGATGTGCACTCCGCCTCGACCGCGACTGCCAGCGACGGAACCGCGTACAGCACCTGGTAGAGTTTCTCGGACTTCCTTTGTGTCCTTCGTGTCCTTCGTGGTGACAGGCCCCTACTGGAGTTCCGGCTCATTTGCGCCTGCCGCACCTCAAGAACTAACATCTATTCATGCCGGTTGAAACCGAAATCCAAGCTCCCGTGTCCATCCGCGCGCCGCGTGGCAATTCCATCACATGCAAAGGCTGGCAGCAGGAAGCGGCTATGCGCATGCTCATGAACAACCTGGACGAAGAGGTGGCCGAACGCCCGCAAGACCTCGTCGTCTACGGCGGGACAGGCCGCGCAGCGCGGAGTTGGGAGGCGTATCACGCCATCGTCGCCACGCTGAAAAATCTCGAAAACGATGAGACCTTGCTCGTGCAGTCGGGCAAGCCGGTCGGTGTTTTCAAGACGCACGAATATGCGCCGCGCGTGCTGATTGCGAATTCAAATCTTGTCGGTCACTGGTCGAATTGGGAGAAGTTCAACGAACTGGAGCGCGCCGGTCTGATGATGTATGGACAGATGACCGCGGGCTCGTGGATTTACATTGGGTCGCAGGGGATCGTAGAAGGGACATTCGAGACTTTTTCCGCCGCGGGTGAAAAACATTTCGGCGGCGATCTGGCGGGCAAGCTGATTGTCTCCGGCGGCATGGGCGGCATGGGGGGAGCGCAGCCTCTGGCCGCGACCATGACCGGCGCTGCGTTTCTTGGCATTGACGTCGATCCGGAGCGCATCAAAAAGCGTCTGAAAACCGGCTATTGCGACTTCATGGTGACGACGCTCGACGAGGCGCTGCGCATCCTGAAAAATGCAGTGCGGAAGAAAGAGAATGTCTCCGTCGGGTTGGTGGGCAACTGCGCAGACATCATTCCAGAGCTGGCTGAGCGCGGCGTTGTACCTGACATTTTGACCGACCAGACTTCAGCGCACGATCCGCTGAACGGATATGTGCCGAATGGCATGACGCTCCCGGAGGCGGTCGAGTTACGGAAAAAGGACCCGAAGGCTTATCAGGAGAAGTCGCTCGATGCCATGGCGCGTCATGTGGAAGGCATGCTGCGCCTGCAGAAAATGGGCTCGGTCACGTTTGACTACGGCAACAACATCCGCACCTTCGCCTTCCAGCGCGGCGTGAAGAACGCTTACGATTTTCCGGGATTCGTGCCGGCCTACATCCGTCCGCTGTTCTGCGAAGGCCGCGGGCCGTTCCGCTGGGTGGCGCTGTCGGGCGAACCGTCGGACATCCACGTGACCGACAATCTCGTGCTCGAGCTCTTCCCTGACAACCGGATTCTGCGTCGCTGGATTGAGCTGGCGCGCAAGCGCATCAAGTTTCAGGGACTGCCCGCCCGCATCTGCTGGCTGGGCTACGGCGAGCGCGCACAATTCGGCCTTGCCATGAACGATCTGGTGAAAAAAGGAAAGCTCAAGGCGCCGATCGTGATGGGCCGCGACCATCTCGATTGTGGCTCGGTAGCTTCTCCATTCCGCGAAACCGAGAGCATGAAAGACGGTTCCGACGCAGTCGCCGATTGGCCGCTGCTGAATGCGCTGATCAATACAGCCGCAGGCGCATCGTGGGTCTCGATTCACAATGGCGGCGGAGTCGGCATCGGCTACTCGCTGCACGCCGGGCAGGTGACAGTCGCCGACGGCACGGAAGCGATGGCGAAGCGCATCGAGCGCGTGCTCACGACCGATCCGGGCATGGGCATCATCCGCCACGCCGATGCAGGGTATGAAGAAGCGAAGGACTTCGCGAAGAAGAAGGGCGTAAGACTGCCGATGGGGGGCTAGTCCTTAGTAGCCCGCATTCTCAAGTACTCTCCCGGCAGCAGGATGACAATCCCTCCGATTCTCTTGCCGAAATACGGGCCGAAGTGGCGAACGTCTCCAGTCAACAGATGAGTTGCGTGAGCTGCGATTGCGGCCAGCAGGATTGGCGCATCTTTCTCTGGCAGAGAAATCCCCCGTGGAAGTCGTCCGGACCCTGGCTCGAACAGATGAATCAGCCCTGAAAGCGTCATCAGCCGCGCCTGCTGCTCTTCATCAGCGAGGTTGATCCTTGCTTCCTCTATAGCGTAGCGGGAACTGCACAGCACGACATTCTTGAGCTTCCAGAGGCGCAGCAGGCTTGCGTCGGGCCTGTACGCGGCTGAAAACAGAACGTTGGCGTCGAGAAACAGGCGGTCCATTTAGGCGGGGCGACGGTGACGAATCGAATCCGGGTCGAGGCCGAGCTTCCGAACCTCTTTTCGCGCTTTGCGGTAATCGGCTTCGTCGATCGCGTTCGACAGCAGGAATTCCGCCTTGCGCTCGGGCGTGTATCGCTCGACTGGGATGACCATGGCGGGACGAATGAGGATGCCGTCCTCGGTTTCCTGGGCGATGACGATGCTGCCTTCTTCAATGCCGAAGCGCTTGCGCAACTTGGCGGGTACGACAATTGCACCTCTTTTTCCAACTCTTGCCGATTGCATGACTTCACCCTCAAGGTCTGAATGTCTGATTATACGGTATGCCTGATATTCAGGCAAGACGCACGAGCTGTCACCTCTCGCCCGACTGCTAAACTGCTCTAACGTGATCCCGGCCCGAAAACCGACGCTGAGAATCGAGCCCTCGCTGTTCCTGGCCAACATCGGCCAGCTTCTCACGTTGCGCTCTGAATCACGCAAGCCCGGCCCACGGCGCGCTGCTGACCTCAAGGAACTCGGCATCATCGAAGACGGCGCTGTTCTCTGCATCGGCGGCAAGATCGTCGCCGTCGGCACGACCAAAGATGCTTTGCGTGACCCGTGGCTGAAGAAGAATCGCAAGAAAGTCGCGGAGATCGACTGCGCCGGCAAAGTGGTTCTTCCCGGCTTCGTCGATTCACACACGCATCCGGTTTTTGTCAGTCCGCGGCTGGTGGATTTTGAGAAGCGCATCGAAGGCGCGTCCTACGAAGAGATTGCAACGGCAGGCGGCGGCATCCGGTCGAGCCTGGACGCCGTGCGGAAAGCCGCACAGGCTGCGCTCTCCGCAAAAGTCCTGTCCACGCTGCACGTCATGGCCGCGCACGGCACGACCACGGTTGAAGCCAAGTCCGGCTACGGACTGACGGCAGAGTCGGAGCTCAAGTCACTGGAAGCGATTCGCGCCGCCGCTTCGCGCTGGCCGGGAACGGTCGTGGCCACGCTGCTCGGCGCGCATGTGGTCCCGAAGGAATTTCAAGGACGGCCGCAGAAATATGTTGATCTGGTCTGCAGCGAGATGATCCCGCTTGCGGCAAAGCGGAAGCTCGCTGCCTTTGTCGACGTTTTCTGCGACAAAGGCGCGTTTTCTGCCGAGCAAACCGAGCAAATCTTTGAAGCCGCGGCCAAACACGGGCTGAGCGTGCGCGCGCACATGGGTCAGCTATCGGAGACCGTGCTCTGGCCGTTCCTGCGCTTTAATCCAGCGTCCTTCGACCACATGGACCACGTGAACGAAGACGACATCCCGCAGTTGGCGAAGCGCGATACGGTTGCCACGCTGGTTCCTGGCGCGAATTACTTTCTGGGTCTAAAGGAATATCCGAACGCGCGGCGGTTGATCGACGCCGGCGTGCCGGTCGCACTGGCGACGGACTACAACCCCGGCACGTCTCCGACGCTCAGTATGCCGATGGCGATGTCGCTGGCCTGCACCCATATGAAGATGTCGCCGGCCGAAGCAATCGCCGCGGCGACCATCAACGGAGCCTGGGCGTTGCGGCTTGCGGAGCGCAAAGGCAGCATCGAGCCCGGCAAGGACGCGGATCTGGTCCTATTCGATGTCGCGGACTATCGCGAGATTCCTTACTGGTTCGGGAGCAACCGCTGCGCCGTGACCATCCTGAACGGCGCCGTCGCAGCCCGCGCCTGAAGCTGCGGCAGTTGGTGCCCGAGCCCTACATCAGAACAGTCTTTATCAGACCAGTCTTCATCAGAACAGTCTTCCAATCGAAAAATTCGCGCGGCTCTGGCCGGTAGGACTAACACTGCCAGCCAGTGCGATCGGTCCAACGATAGTTTCCGCAATCACTCCCAGGTTGAACGTGCCGCGTACCACGACTGGCCCGGGATCACCGGCGGTGGTGCCGAAAGCGCTTCCAGCTTCATACCACGCTCCCCAGTAGATTTTGTTTCCGACCGGCTGCGGCAGCCGATACAGCTCGCGGCGGAAACCCAGGGAGGCGTAGGCATAGTGGTTGCCCAGAAATGCCTGCGGCAGATAAGCGCCCAGACGGAATGGCCCGCCGAGAGCGAACTCCTGGAACGGCCCGGCCGAGCCGTGAAAGGTAGTGCCGCCGGATGCCGCAAAAAAGAGTGAGGTCTTCGTCACTACGGGAACGAACGTGGAAGTCTGCACATCGAACTGCCCGATCGGATGGGGCAAGCCAGGGCTCTGCAGAACGCGCGAGAGCGTGGCAATCACTCGTGTGCCCGTGCTTGGCACTGCGGGGCTGTCCTGGCCGTCCCACACATAGCGCGCGCGAAATTCGCCGGTCGTGCCATGAACGATCGGCAGGCCGACACTGCCCACCAGCGGGGCGAGCTTGCCGGCGAAGGTTTGATAGCCGAAGCGAAACTCGCTGCGTCGCCCGGAGTCGTATCCCAGGTCGAAGCCGCCTCCGGCGCGCTCGTCGCCGAAGACCGCGACGCGCGTGAGTCCGGTAAATGAATTGCGCGCCACTTTCGAGGCATAGGCATAGGGAGCCATGAAGAATCGCGACCCCGCCAGCGGCTGATAATACTCGGTGGCCGCCAGGTTGCTCGATCCGAACAGAAGATCGTTGCGCCACTCGCCACCGCGGTGGGCGATATCCATGAACGTAACGCGGGCGCCCGCAGAGAAATCAAAGGCAGCCACGCCGGAACCGTCAACATTGACGGCCAGGTCCACAAAGGGTGGTCCGTAGGACTTTTCGTGCGCGGTCACACGTAAAGCAGGAACTCCATTTTGTAAGAATCCTTCATAACCCAGCCGGTCAAACTGGCCTTGGCCGGCAATGCGCGTCAGTTGCGCATCCAGCGTTTTGAGATTAAGCGGCCCGCGCAGGTCCTTTGCGAGTTGATGTTCGATTCTGCGATCGGCAGCCGGGTCTGCCCCGGTGACTTCGATGGCCTGCACCTTCTCGGGCTGGGAATGTTTACGCGCAGCACGCGCCGCGAGATAGTTTGCCCACTCGGCTGAATCCTGAATGGCATAGGGCAGCAGGCTGGCCCACTGGCTGGCTGCACTCTGGTGACCGAGCCGGATAAGTTCTTTGACTCGCGAATAGTCGCTCACCGAAAATCCGCTGGTATCAATGCTCACGCTGGCATCGGCAAGCGTCAGAGAGCGCTGCTCATTCTGCGTAATCATGACATCCACAGCCCGGGTCAGGACCCCGGTGAGCGTTGCTAATTGGGCGCGGTCGCCGGGTGGAATGCGCAATTGCACTGCGATGACCACGTCGGCATCCATCTGGCGGACGGTCTCGACCGGAATGTTCTGCACCATGCCGCCGTCGGCCAACACGCGGCCGCCCATCTCGACCGGAGTGAAGACTCCCGGGATCGCCACCGAAGCTCGAATGGCCTGCGCCAGAGGACCGTCGTGCAGCACAATGGCGTCTCCACTCTGCATATCGGTGGCCACGCAACGGAACGGGATCGGCAGATCGTCAAAGGTAGCGATACCCGATTCCCGGAACGCAATGCGATCCAGCAACAGCCCAACTCCCTGGCCGGGATTAAATCCGTTGGGGCCGCTGAGGCCGTGCTTCAGGCCAAGCGGCGCATTGATCAGAAAGTCGCGGCGGTCCTGCTTCCGGCGATAAGAGAGCTGCGCATAGGTCGGCTCCGGCAGGAACGCCTGTTCCCAATCGATTCCCTCGGCAAACTTTTGCATCTCTGCCGGCGACATGCCAGTTGCATACATCGCGCCGATGATCGATCCCATGCTGGTTCCGGCGATCCGGTCCACGGGAATGTGGTTTTCGTCGAGCCACTGGATCACTCCGATTTCGGCGAGGCCGAGTGCCGCCCCGCCGCTAAGGGCCAGCCCGATGCGCGGGCGCAAGGACGCCGCTTGCGCTGGCACCGGCGCATCCTGAGCGCTCGCGGGAAGCGCGAGGCACACATTCACAAGAACAAGCAGCAGGATGAGAGCAGGCCGATACGATGTCATCACGAGCTCCGATGGAGTGCGGAAGCCAAGGCGTCTGTTTCGACGTGGGTGGCGCGAGGAAGAAAGGTTAGCAGGTTTCGAAACGACAGTGCGGCGAAGCTGGCGCAGCGGAGGCGGGTTCGAAGATCGGCAATTTCGAAGCAGCCGACCAGGCACTTTACATGACGGACGGCACGGTAATCCCCATCACCGCAAGGGCGCGAATCAGCTCACGACGAACTACGTGCACGCTGGCCAGCAGAAACTGTTTTCGCTTTTCATCCGGCTCGCTGAGGATGGGATAGCGATGATAAAAAGTGTTAAACAGCTGCGCCAGCTGAAAAACGTGCTTGGCGAGATACGCCGGTTCTGTGGTTCGGATGCACTCCTGGATCACGTACGACGTCTTGGAGGCCGCCAGCCAGAGTTCCCAGATTTCGGTGCCGGCCTCTCCGTTTAGATATTTCGCGAAGTCGTCACCGGAGAATGCGCCCGCGGCCTCCCCGCGAAACGCCTCGGGATCGATCCCAGCCTTTCGGAAAATGCTCGTGGCGCGCACCACGGCGTACTGTGCGTACGGTCCGGTTTCACCTTCAAAGCTAAGCGCATCCTTGAAGTCAAACGCAATCACCGACGACTTGGTGTACTTCAGCATGAAATAGCGCAGCGCGCCGATCGCAATCTGGGTTGCGATCTGAAGGCGCTCGCCATCTGCAATCTGCGGATGACGCGAGTCCACTTCATTTTTGGCCGCGGCGATGAGAGCGTCGAGCAGGTCGTCGGCCTTCACTCCGAAGCCCTTGCGGCCACTGACCTCGATATAGGGCCGCGTCTTGTCCTCTTCGCTCAGCGTATATCCGAGTTCAGCGGCACAGCGCGGAGTCAGCGCCACCATCTCGTAGGAAAAATGGGTATAGTGATCGGCCGCTTCGCCGTGGCCCAGGCCGCGCAGGGCCTCGATGACGGTGTTCTGCGCCTCGGCTTGCCGGGCGTCGATGACGTTGTAGATTTCGGCGACGTCGCCGAAGTGGGGATGATCCTTCTCGGCGGTTGCCTGATTTGGGTCAGTCGAAATCCAGCAGTCGTGCTGGTTGGGATAGCGGTAGAACTTGCGGTAGCCGAAGTCGCGTCCCAGCAGCCCAAACTTCCACATGTGATAGGCAATGTCTTTGCCCACGTAGCCCACCGTGCCATTGGAGCGGACGATGACTTTCTGGTCTTCCTCGGTAATCGTGCCGTCCTCTGTGTTCCCTGTGGCCTCTGTGGTTGAGGCCTTTGCCGTTCCCGCGCGCCGCATGATCCAGCAGCCCTTATTCTTGCCTTCGCTCTCGAAGGTGAGCACACCGCTCTCTTTCAGCTTGGTGAAAGCCGCATCCCAGAAATGAAGATGCAATATCTCGCTCTCGCGCGGAAGAAAGTCGTATTCAATGTCGAGCCGGTCCATGGTCACGAGATGTCGGCGCAACACGGCGGTCGAGATCAAATCGGCGACGCCGGCAGTTTCGCTTCCTGCATCTTCGATGGCATGGAGCGTCTCGAGCCGCACCTGCAGGTTCTGCTTGTCCTCCCCGTACCACTGCGAGACGCGCGCATAGAGGTCCCAGCAGTAGTAGTCAAAGCGTGGCTGGCGTGTCAGGACTTCGATTTCGGCGCGCGATTTCTTTTCCAGATGCAGGAAACCGACAACCACGTCGGCAACCTGAACGCCCGTGTTGTCAATGTAGTTCTGAATGTCGACGTGCCGACCCGCATAGCGCAGCAGACGAACAAACGTGTCGCCGAGAATCGCATTGCGCAGGTGTCCGATGTGCGCCGCTTTGTTGGGATTGATGCTGGAGTGCTCAACCAGAATCTTGCCCGGGGAAATACCGCTTGCTGGTTTCTGACCAGCGGCAAGGGCAGCAGCCAGCCACGCCCGATCGATCCTGACGTTGAGATAGCCGGGAGGGGCGACCTGCAGGTCGGCAATGCCTTCGATCGCTCCGATCCCGCTGCGTATCGCTTCCGCGATTTTCAACGGAGCGGACCGCAAAGGTCTGGCAAAAGGAAAAGTCGGGATCGCGAAATCTCCCATCTCGACCTTGGGTGGCTGTTCGACAACCACGGCCGGCAGGGTCACGCCCGGATAAAGACGTTGCAGACAAACCAGTACGCCGCGCGCCAAACGCTCTTCGAGATAGCGATACAAGGATCCCTCTAACTCATTGAAGAAACAGTGATTTTAACAGACAAAAGCCGCATTGCAGGTTTGACGGGCGATGTGCCCTTCCCTATGATGAAAGTTTCTGGCTTTAAGAATTTTCAACCACAGAGGGCACCGAATTAGACAGGGGATGCAGTACCCTGTGTGCCTCTGTGTCCTCTGTGGTTAAGGGTTTTGTGCGTGCGCATAGCCTACCTAGAATGTTTTTCGGGCGTCAGCGGCGACATGTTCCTAGGCGCGCTGGTGGACGCCGGAGTCCCGCCTAAGGTGCTGGAGGAGACTGTCGCAGCTCTGGGAGTCGGCGCACGATTGGACATTTCCCGAGTCGCGCGCAGCGGCATTTCTGCGACCAAGGTGGACGTCTGGGTCGAGGGAGAGAAAGACCTGCCACGGGAGGAATACTGGGCGGAGCGACACCGTCACGAGCACGGACCTGGTCACGAACATCAGGGTCACGAGCATCATGGTCACGAGCATGACGATTCGCGTCACGAACACGGCGCCCGACCGGCAGCGCCCGCGCCGCGCACCCACGATCACAGTCACCGAAGAGGCCTGACCGAAATACGCGAGATCATCGCCAAGGCCGGCATCCGGGAGTCCGCGAAGAAAACGGCGATTGCGATCTTTGAAGCTCTAGGTGCAGCCGAAGCGAAGATTCACAAGGTCCCGATCGAAGAAATACACTTTCATGAGGTGGGCGCTGTCGATGCCATGGTCGACATTGTCTGCGCCGCCGTCGGGGCCGAGGCGCTCGGAGTCGATGAGATTGTCTGCTCGCCGCTGAACGTGGGAGGAGGAACCGTCCAGTGCGCACACGGCACGTTTCCCGTTCCCGCTCCGGCGACGGTCGAATTGCTGCAGGGCGCGCCTGTGTACTCGTCGGGAGTGCAAGCCGAGTTGGTCACGCCCACCGGAGCCGCGATCGTCAAAACGCTGGCGCGGCGCTTTGCCGCCTTCCCTGAAATGAAGATTGAGAAATCCGGCTACGGCGCAGGCTCGCGGGATTTTCCGGGCACCCCGAACGTCGTGCGCTTGACGATCGGCGAATCGATTGCGACTTTGGCCGGCAAAACCTCATCTGAGGTAATCACGATCCTTGAGGCGAATCTCGATGACCTGAATCCCCAGGTTTTCGGCTACGTCATGGACCGTCTGCTCGAAGACGGCGCCCTCGATGCGTTCACCATGCCGGTGCAGATGAAGAAGAATCGTCCGGGCTCACTGCTGACGGTGCTGTGCAAGCCGGAAGATGCAGCCAAACTGACGCAGCTCATCTTCACCGAGACGACTACACTGGGAGTTCGCCGCCGCGATGAGGTTCGACAGGTCCTCACCCGCCGTTGGGAGAATGTGCGTACCCCCTGGGGTGAAGTGCGGATCAAGATTGCCAGCATGAACGGAACCGTCACCAACTACGCGCCAGAGTACGAAGATTGCCGGCGGATCGCGGCCGAGCACCACGTGGCCTTGAAGACGGTGATGCTGGAAGCCGCGCGGGCGTACTCCAGCGGCGGCAGCAAATAGCCGAGGACAAAAACAACGACTCAATGACCAGGAAGTTTTACATCACGACACCGATCTACTACGTGAACGCGCGTCCGCACATTGGCCACACTTATACGACCATCGCCTGCGACACCATTGCGCGGCGGCAGCGACTGCTCGGCGCGGACACATTCTTTCTCACCGGAACCGACGAGCACGGCCAGAAGATCGAGCGCGCAGCGCAAGCGGCAGGCAAGACTCCGCAGCAGTATGCCGATCAAATCTCCGCGGAGTTCCGCAATCTGTGGAAGCGGATGGGCATCTCAAACGATGACTTCATCCGCACTACTGAAGATCGGCACAAGAAGCGCGTGCAGGTGCTGTTTCAACGCATCCGCGACAATGGATACATCTACAAAGGCACCTACACCGGGCAGTACTGCGTCTCGGACGAACTGTACGTCGACGGCGCCCAGCCCGGCGATCCCTGCCCGACTTGCGGGCGGATTACCGAGACTGTGCACGAAGAAAACTATTTCTTTAAGCTATCCGAGTTTCAAGACAAGCTGCTGGAGCTCTACGCGAATCCGGAGTTCGTTCGTCCCGAGACGCGCCGCAACGAAGTGATTTCGTTCGTAAAGTCCGGTTTGCGCGACCTGTCCATCAGCCGCTCGACGTTTTCCTGGGGCATTCCGGTTCCGGACGATCCCAGGCATGTGATCTACGTCTGGCTCGACGCGCTGGCCAACTACATCACCGCCATCGGCTACGGATCGTCGCACGCGGGCGCGCAAGAGGCGTTCAAGAAATACTGGCCCGCCGATGTGCACATGATCGGCAAAGAGATTGTGCGCTTCCATTGCGTCTACTGGCCGGCCTTCCTGCTGGCTGCGGGGTTGCCTTTGCCCAAGGCCATCGTGGCGCATGGCTGGCTGCTCTTTGAAGAGAGCAAGATGTCGAAGTCGCGCGGCAACATCGTGCGAACTGAGACTATTCTCGACGTGCTCGGCGCCGATGCCCTGCGCTATTTCCTGCTGCGCGAAGTGGTCTTCGGTCAGGACGGATCGTTTTCTTTCGACGCGCTGGTGCAGCGCTATAACTCCGATCTGGCCAACGGCCTGGGCAATCTCGCCAGCCGCACGTTAACCATGATTAACAGATATTTCAAAGGCGAGGTGCCGTATCCATCGCCTGGCGCGTCAAAGACAGCAGCGGATGACGCGATTGCCGAAACAGCGCGCAAATCGATCCGGGATTTTGGCAGTCTGTTTGATCAGTTTCAATTTTCGCGCGCACTCGAAAGCGCATGGGGTCTGGTGGCCGCGGTCGACAAATACATTGTCGAGAACGAACCCTGGTCACTGGGCGAGAAGCAAGATGACGAAAGCCGGGCGCGCCTGGCCACGGTGCTCTATACATCGGCCGAAGCGCTGCGGATCGCGACGGCCCTGGCTCACCCAGTGATTCCGGATGCGACTGCAAAAATCTGGGCGCAGATGGGATTAGGAGACATCAAGAAACTTGCCCTGGCCGATCTGTCCTGGGGACAGTTGCCGCTCGGCACCAGGCTGGGCGACGTCTATCCCGTTTTTCCGCGGGCGGACAAGAGCGCAATCGAAAGGATGCAGCAGATGGAAGATCAGCAAAGAGGTCCCGCGGTTGACGAGCCGAAGGCTCCAGAACCCCCGGCTGCGGCCGCTCAGGCGCCCGCGAAGGCACCGGTGCCAGTTACCGCCGTGGCCGGCCCGGCGACTGACGGCGCCAAGATTTCCATCGACGACTTCGCCAAGATCGAGCTGCGCGTGGGCGTAGTCAAGGTCGCCGAGCGCGTGCCCAAGGCTGACAAATTGCTGCGCCTCGAGGTTGACATCGGAACGGAAGTCCGGCAGGTCGTGGCGGGAATCGCCGAAGCCTACGCGCCGGAAACCTTGGTCGGCCGCAAAGTTGTGATCGTGGCCAACTTGGCCCCGCGCAAGCTGCGCGGCCTGGAATCGAACGGGATGATTGTGGCTGCATCTCTGGAAGGCGGAAGGCCCGTACTGGCGGCCTTTTTGGAGGATGTGCCGGTGGGAGCAAGGCTGAAGTAAGAGGGAGCGACATTCTCCACGCGAGGAAGTCAGAACCCAGTCGAGCTTTGGCTCGACCTGGACGGGCAAGAGTGCCCGTCCCCACACAAGCATGTTCGTCGATTCTCACGCCCATCTCGATGGCAAGCAGTTTGACTCCGATCGTGAGCAGGTGATCGCTCGCGCTCGCGAGGCCGGAGTGCGAACGATGGTGGCCATCGGCAACGGCGATGGTCCGCCCACGCTCGATGCCGGCATTCGCCTGGCGGAAAAACACGAGTTCATGTATGCCACCGTCGGCATTCATCCTCACGAAGCCAGGCTTGCCGACGAACCTGCTTACCGGACAATGGAGCAACTGGCGCAGCACCCGAAGGTCATCGCGTGGGGCGAGATCGGCCTTGACTATCACTACGATCATTCCCCGCGCGAAACTCAAGAGCAGGTTTTTGCCCGGCAGATGGAACTGGCAGCCGCGGCGAAACTCCCCATCGTCATTCACTGTCGGCCCTCCGATGGCAGCGAGAACGCGTGGGAAGATTGCCTGGGGATGATCGAATCGCACTGGGCTCCCACCGGCCTCGGTGGGATTCTGCACTGCTTCACCGGAAACTGGCCCCAGGCCAAGCGCGCGCTCGACATGGGATTCATGATTTCGTTCGCCGGCAACCTCACTTATCCCAAGGCCCAGCAGATTCGGGACGCAGCCCTGGAGGTTCCTCTGGACCGGCTGCTCATTGAGACCGACTGTCCTTACCTGGCGCCGGTCCCGCACCGCGGCAAACGCAACGAACCGGCCTTCGTCAAGGAAACCGCGCGCAGGCTGGGCGAATTGCGCGGGCTGTCGATGGAGGAGATCGGCGAGCGAACCGCCCGCAATTTCTACAAATTTTTCAAACTCGCTGAAATGGATGAAAGCAAAGTTCCCGCCCGCTAACCCAGCCTTTCTGTTAACCTCACATGAAGATTCCTTTGTTTCAGAAAGATTAGAAATCTATGCCCGATAACACGTTCGATGTCGTGAGCAAGGTCGATCTCCAGGAGGTCTCGAACGCCATCCAGCAGGCCCTGAAAGAGATTCATACCCGCTTCGATCTGAAGGATTCCAAGTCGAACATCGAGCTGGACAAAGACGGTATCGTGCTGCACTCCGCCGACGAATATAAGCTGAAGGCGGTCAACGATGTGCTGCAGCAGAAGCTGGTGAAGCGCAACGTTCCCCTGAAGAGCTTGACCTACGGAGCGGTGGAGCCGGCTGCCGGCGGCACCGCCAAACGCCGCATTACGATGCAGCAAGGCATCCCGATCGAGAAGGCGCGCGAAATCGTGAAAGCGATCAAGGATTCGAAGAAGAAGGTGCAGGCTTCGATTCAGGGCGACCTGGTGCGGGTATCGAGCAAGGATCGCGATACACTGCAGGAAATCATCACCCTGCTGCGCGCAAAAGATTTTGGAATCGATATGCAGTTTACCAACTACCGCACGAACTAGTACTCAGTACTCAGTACCCGGTACTCAGTTTGCCGCGCGGAAGCGACAAGTGGGTACTAGGTACCGAGTACTGAGTACTGAGAACTGAGTACTGAAAATATGAGCGCGCCCGCCGCCATTAACGGAAAGGAAGTTTTCGACCTGTTGCGTGACGATCTGATCGCGCTGGAGGAAGAGTTCGGCCGCGATACGGTCTCCGGCGTCGGGGCGATTACCGAAATTGGCGAATACCTGCGCGCCGGCGGCGGCAAGCGAATCCGCCCCGCGCTGTTATTGCTGTCCGCCAAGCTCCTCAACTATCAAGGCTCAGGAGCCGTGCGCCTGGGCGCGGTCGTCGAAATCATTCACACTGCAACCCTGGTGCACGACGACATCATCGACGAAGCCATGACCCGGCGCGGGCGCCCGGCGGCGAACACCCAATGGGGCAATTCACGATGCGTGCTCGCCGGTGACTGGCTCTATATGCAGGCCTTCAAGATCGCTGTGCGGGAGCGCAACTTCCGCATTCTTGACACACTCATTGAACTCACCCAGCAAATGGTGGAAGGCGAGCTTCTGCAGATGGAGAAACTGGGCCGGTTCATCACCCTGGACGAATACTTCGACCTCATCTTCCGCAAGACGGCATGCCTGTTCTCGGTATGCATGCGGTTGGGAGCGATTCTCGCCGGGGCGACCGCGGCGCAGGAAGCCGCCCTGGGCAAGTACGGGCACGATCTTGGCATGGCGTTTCAGATCGTCGACGATGTGCTCGACCTGACCGCGTCCGAAGACGTACTCGGAAAGCCCGTGGCCAGCGATTTGCGCGAGGGCAAGGTCACGATGTCGGTGATTCACGCCCTGGAACGTTGCACGCCGGAAGAACGGGCCAAGGTTGAGACCATCTTGCGCGACCGGGCATTCAATGGCGTAACCCATGCGCAGATATTGCAGATCCTGCAGCGCTATGGCTCGCTCGAAGCGGCCACTGCGCGTGCCGCGCGCTACGCCGAATCGGCGCGGTCCGCGATTTGTACCTTCCCCGATTCCGAGATCAAGCGCGCTCTGTTGTGGGCTCCGGAATTTGTCGTGGCCCGCGAGAAGTAACTCCAGCTTCTTGGGACGCTGTGAGCGGGCGCACAAAAGCGCGCTCCACACCCGGTTGATCATGGTCACTGCAATCCGTGACGAAGGCCACAGACTTTTCTGGCTTACCTTCCGACAATGTGGCCAGTTGCTGGGATTGTCTGCCAGAGTGGAAGGCTAACGAGACGCACTGGCATGCGATGAGCCGCAGAAAACGCGGTTTCACCTCTCCCCGGCACCTGAGAAAGGCAGGTCGCCGAGGATCCTGTCCGCCGCAGATAACCCTTCAACAACGGACGGCGGCTTCAGTCGAAGCCTCAGACGAAAAGCGCCTTGGTTTTTCGACGCGCCGGCCCTGGCAGGGCCGGAAGGACTCCGAGTGCAAGCCGCCGCTTGCTCACCCTGAACGGGGACGGCCTCCTGAAGGCATACTCCCCGTGGTCAAGCCGGGCGCTGGTCCTTCGGACCCGCCCGGCTCTTTGGTTATACTGAACCCTTTCCCGATCTCACGAATCAAAACGGTTCAAATTTCAGGACTTGCGAATCCCTTGAAGATTGCCGGATCCTAGGCTCAAGGGCCCAGACCGCCTATGAACGCTCTTCTCTCCATGATGGCGCGCCACGGCTACGCTCTGACGTTTACCCTGCTGCTTGCCGAAGCGGTCGGTCTTCCCTTTCCCGCAGCCATTGCGCTGGTGGCGGCCGGCGCCGCTGTGGCTTCGCACACTCTAGCTGCACCCGCAGTCCTATTGGCGGCAATGGTCGGCCTGATGATCGGCGACACTGTCCAGTACTGGCTGGGACGCTCCGCCGGCTGGGCGCTGCTCGGATTCCTCTGCCGCCTGTCGATGAACCCCGAAACCTGCATTCTGCGATCGGCCGAGTCCTTCTACAAGCGGGGCAAGACAACGCTGATCATTGCCAAGTTCATTCCCGGCATCAACACCATGGCGGCTCCTTTGGCCGGCAGCATGAAGATGCGCTTCGCTCAGTTCGTGCGCCTCGACTTCGCCGGCGCCCTGCTCTACTCCGTCACCTATCTTTCTGTGGGATACCTGTCGCGAGACTTTCTAGCCGCGACATTGAGCGGATTCCACGCCGCCGGCCGCACCATGGAAGTCGTGCTCATCGCAGCATTCCTGGTGTACGCGATCTACCGCGCGATACAGTTCCACAAATATCGCGAGTATGACGTTGTGCCTCGAGTGCAGGTGCAGGAGCTTGCCCAGCGTTTGACGTCGGAGGATGCCGCCCGAGTCCAGATCGTCGACGTGCGCAGTCACGGTTACTACGATGCGGAAGCCGAGCGCATCCACGGCTCGATCCGCATCGAGCCCAACAACCTCGAGGTCGAGATTCAAACCCTCCCCAAAGGCAAGGACATCTACCTCTACTGTACTTGAGCGCGCGAAGCGACCAGCGCCCGGGTGGCGCATCTGCTGCGGGAAAAAGGATTCAACACGTTCGTCATCGTGGGCGGCCTCACCGCCTGGCGCAAAGCCGGGCAGCCGCTGGAATCGGTGCCCAAGGACGATCTCGTAAAATTGCCGACGTTCAGCTAGCCGACGAACTCCGACCGAAACTCGGCCTGCCGAAACTCAAAGATGTCCCTCGGAATACGGCGAAGCGAGTGTACAATTGCTCGGTTTTGCCGTTTGACCCTATCCGTCCATCGCGAGGAAGCGCGCGCCGCTGCCGCGCCTGTGCTTCCGAACCACGTTCACCCCGGCATGAACCGCGTCGTCTTCCTGCTGGCTCTCGCCGTTCTGATTAACTACATCGACCGCAGCAATCTTTCGATTGCCGCGCCGCTGCTGCAGAACGAGCTGCACATCTCCAACACGCAGCTGGGAGCGCTGCTCGCGGCGTTTTTCTGGACCTATGGGCTGATGCAGATTCCGGCGGGGTGGCTGGTCGATCGTCTGGATGTGAAGTGGGTTTTCGCAGCTGGATTCTTCATCTGGTGCAGCGCAACCTCCATAACCGGCATCTTGCACGGCTTTGCGGCTCTGATTGCGATCCGCGTGATCCTCGGGCTGGGAGAGTCGATCGTCTTTCCCTCCTGCTCCAAAATTCTTTCCACATATTTCACGGAAACGCGCCGCGGTTTTGCGAATGCGCTGTTGATGGCCGGGCTTTCTCTCGGACCCGCGCTGGGCATCCTGGTGGGCGGAACGGCCGTGGAGGCCTTTGGCTGGCGTCCCTTCTTTCTCGTCCTGGGATTCGGAGGCCTGCTGTGGATTGCTCCATGGCTGGCATGGATGCCGCGCACACCTCCCCGAGTTCCCGTTTCGTCCGCCCTGATTGGTATCCCGGCGATCTTGCGGCAACGCTCGGCGTGGGGAACGTGCCTGGGGCAATTCTGCGTTAACTATTTCCTGTATTTCCTGGTGACCTGGCTGCCCTCCTATCTGAAGCGGGGGCGCGGCTTCTCGCTGGCTGAGGTCGGAAGATACGGCGGCCTGCTGTTTCTGATGTCGGCGATTGCGGCCATCGTTGCCGGCAAGCTTTCCGACCAATGGATCAAGGCGGGTGCGACTCCAACCCATGTGCGCAAAGGCACGCTGGTTGCCGGACAGATCGGCTTTGGCATCTGCCTGGTCCTGACTGCGCTCACGCATGGTGCAGTCTTTGTCGTCATGCTCGCGCTGACCGGCGCGTTTCTGGGGATTGGCTGCTGCAGCACCTGGGCCGTCACCCAAACCGTGGCTGGTCCGCTGGCCGCGGGGCGCTGGACCGGCGTGCAGAACTTCGCAGGCAACATGGCAGGATGGGTGGCGCCTGTGCTTACCGGATATCTGGTCGACCGCACTGGCCGATTTGAGTGGGCCTTCTTCATCACCGCGGCAGTCGCCTGGACGGGCGCGCTAGCCTGGGGGCTCATTGTGGGACCGGTGGAACCTGTGGACTGGGAACAAACAGCGTCGCCCTTAGTGGCCGGACGTGCAGTGGCCGGACCGGCGCCAGCCGCCGGCGCCTCGCTGCCGTAATACACTGCTCTCATGACACGGGAAATCGAAATCAAATTTCGCGTGCGAGATGTGCGCGCGCTCAATCGCAGGCTGCGAGCGTTGGGGTTCCGGGTGGTCACGCGGCGCACGCACGAGATGAACACGCTCTACGATCTGCCGGGAGAACCGTTGCGCAAGCGCAGGGAGTTGCTGCGGCTGCGCCACTACGGCTCAGAGTGGACTCTTACCCACAAGAGCGGCACCACGCGTGGACATCACAGCAGCCGCATCGAGCGGGAAACTTCGGTCAGCAGCGGCAAGCAAATGGACGCAATCCTCGGGGCCCTCGGGTACTCGCCCGCATTCCGCTACGAAAAGTTTCGTGCTGAGTGGGTTGAAGAGAAAACGCGCGGTGGCAAGGGGCAGGTCGTCGTAGATGAAACGCCCATCGGCAATTTCTGCGAGATCGAAGGCCCGCCGCGCTGGATTGATGCGACCGCGAAGAAGCTGGGTGTGAGTCAAGCTGACTACATTACGAAGAATTACGCTGCCCTTTTTGCAGAATGGAAGGCGTCGACCAGAAGTTCGGCGCGGGAGATGACGTTCAGGGCGCTGAAACGATGAGCGATTCGGGCCCTGGTTTTCCAGGCTCTCGTGTTCCAGTCGCTGGTGCGAACCGTGTTTCCCGCGGAAGCAAAAGTCAAGACCTTGATCGTATCCCCGATGCACCAGGAACGGTGCAGCCTCGCTGCAAACGATTGATTCGCGCGCCTTTCCGCACTTAAAGTGCTGTGCAAATAACATCTCCTATCTGCCTGATAATCAATGACATAGATAGTGCGGTTAAATCGATGGTAATTATCCCTTGACATCACGTTAATAGTTTGATAAAGTTCTTTGCATTATGAACCGCTTCCAAACCATACCAGCCCATCTGCGGTATACGATCAGCGATTTCAATCGGCAGTTTCCGACCGATGATGCTTGCTTAGAGCACCTGAAAGAGCAGCGCTTCCCCGGCGGGATCGCTCTGTGCCCGAAGTGCCGCGAGGATCGCAAGCTACATCGCGTTAACAGTCGTCCCGTATATGCCTGCGATGTTTGCCTCACTCAGATTTCCCCGATGGCTGGCACCATCTTTGAGCACTCCAGCACTTCGCTTCGCCTCTGGTACTACGCCATGTACCTTATGGCCTCGACTCGCTGCGGCATCTCCGCCAAACAGATTCAACGTGAAACCGGAGTCACCTATAAAACCGCTTGGCGCATGTTCCGCCAGATCAGATCGTTGCTGTCCGAACCAGACATGCAACTGGAGGGATCAGCGGTGGAGATGGATGAAACTTATTACGGCGGCGTCCGCAAGGGGCAGCGCGGAAGGCCGATGCGTGGCGACAAGCAGAAAATGCCCGTCATTGGCATGGTGGAGCGAACCACGAAAGAACGCATCGGCAGAGTGAAGGCCCTTGCTACGCCTGATACCACTTCGGACACGATTGTCGGCATCGCCCGCGAATACATTATGCCCAAGAGCATCGTGTTCACCGATGAGTACAAAGCTTACAATCGGCTGACTCCCCGCGTGAAGAAACACAAGCGCATTAAGCACAGCGCCAAAGTGTTTGTGCGAGGCAATGTTCACACGAACACGATTGAAGGATTCTGGTCGCTAGTAAAGCGCGGAATCGGCGGCGTGTATCATCAAGTCAGCCAGAAATATTTACAGAGCTACCTGAATGAGTATTCGTTTAGGTACAACCGGAGGGATCAGGGGAATTTAATCTTCACTTCGATTTTGCGCCGCGTTGCTGAACTGGCTTCGCCGCACGTTGTAGTACCCGCTCAAATGACGCCCGCGCCAACGGAGCCATTTTAGATTGGGTTTCAGGAGTGGGTTTCAAATCTCGATTCGCCACGGGTCGTTCGCTGCTACCTTGCCGGGATGAGCGTATGCCCGCCATGCTTCCCTCAATATAACACGAGGGAAGAAATGGCGGGAGTGTGTGCAGCCATCCAAAACCTACCTACGGTTTCTTGATGAACTTCTCGAATGCCGGAACAATGACAGTTTCAATTTGCTCAAGAATCAACTCCAACAGGTGATCCATCGTGAGTCCGGTCGCCTCCCCGATGTAGGGCCTCTCGTTGAACGCTACAAGCGGTCGGTAATGACGTTTCACGTACACGGGCTTCTGCGGTTGGGCATCAATCGGGCCGCTAAGGGGGCGCATCGCAGGTGCGGGATTGATTTCTGCGCCACGATCCAGGGTCGAATAGCCACTCGAACTGAGCCCATGGGCATATCGAACACTCTCATACTGCCGGATTCTGGGGCGCGTAAAGTTCAAACGTCTGTGCTTGTCGATGTTCGACAAGTGGGCAAGAAAACGCAGAGCATTATTGACGGCTCCCACCCCATAGTACGGTTGCACGCTCTCAATGAATGCAAAAGGCGCATCGGCAATCCCCGGAAGCATCCGGGCGAATTTACTCTTGGGCAGCGGTGTGCTTTGTCCCGCTTTAAGCGGCTTAGTCCACAAGGGGAATTCGCTGCGTTCCTCCCAATTGGGGTCAATGGTGGAAATGTTCGGGTTTCTCTTGATGACATCGAATACCAGATGATCCAAGGCCGAACGCATGTGGTAGACGATCTCGCCCGCCAAGAGCGCGATCTCGATAGGCGGGGACTTCGGAACATTCAACTTCTTTTTGCCCTTCGCTTTTTTGACGATTTTGTGCGGCTTAGCTCTGGCATAAGCGGCGATGCGTCTCTTGAGAGCGCGGATTTGTTTCGCTGCCCGGACGAGTTTAACTTTCGCCGATGTTAGACCGGAGGCCATCTGCCTTAATGATGGCCCCGACCAGACGTGAGGTCAAGGGATAATTACCAAATCGATTTAGCTGGCCGCTAGCGCGCGGCAAATCGCCCCTATCCTGACCATCGAGCGAGGGGCCGATCTCGCCTCCACTGCTGCGAGAAGTGCCGCGCGAGGCATTGCAGGAGTCGAACCGCTCGGCCAAATCTTCCCGGCTGCGCCCGCCCTCCCACATCTCGCAAAAGCGGCTAGATGTAGGGTACCCCCAAGGGCCCTCAGACGTTCCAGGCGGAAAGCGAGAGTCGAAGACCTAAGCCACCGGAAGACCTGCCAGAATGCGAAGCGTTCCCTGCTGCTCCTCAGCTAAATATCGCTTCGCGAAGATGAACAGAGTGCCTTGGGAAAAGAGCATAAAGACCCGGCTGTCCTCGCCCTTAGGCGACACTTCCGTCCAGCGATTGTTCCAGGTTCGGTTTTCGCCAGTCACCAGGAATCCATCTTCGGTGAGAGTGGCCCGATATCTCTTGCCCTCAAGCCCGAGGCGGCGATAGTACTTTCGATAGTAGCGGCGATACAAGGCGGGGAAAATCCCTCCCAGGCCAGCCCACATCCACCAGATCCCGATCACCACGAGCACGACCGGAGACAAGCCGCGGTCTCTCTCAATGGATCCAATGACGAACAGTACGAGCCCTGCCAAAAACCAACCAGCACTCTGCAGAGGCTTGCGAATCAATCGGTAGTGCAGAACTGAGGCCGCCGCGTAGTCGTCGCCTGAGATCTCGTACTCAAATGTCATACTCTAGCGCGGGCAGGTGGCAAGGCCTCACGCCCCGTGGCACTTCTTATACTTCTTCCCCGATCCGCAGGGGCAGGGATCGTTGCGTCCCACTTTTTCCTGCGAGCGCACAACTTGCTGCACGGGTGCGGCGTCGCCCGCCCCGGCCATGCGCGCCTGCTCCAGCTCGCGCCGCTTGCGGCGCATGAAGGCTTCTTCCAGTTCGTCGGCTGAAGTCGAAACCAGGCGCGGCGGACGGTGTCCGTTGCCATCGCCGCCCGCTTCCGATGTAGGCGCGGCCTCGGCGACAGGCTGCGGAGGCGCTTCCCGTGGCCGCTCCAGAATCTGCATCAGGTAGAGATACCGGACGGTGTCTTCCTGGAAGCGCTGCATCATCGCTTCGAACATCTCGAACGATTCTTTCTTGTACTCGACCAGCGGATCGTGCTGGCCGTAGCCGCGCAGGCCGATGCCCTCTTTGAGGTGATCCATGCTGAGCAGGTGATCCTTCCACTGCTGGTCGACCACGCTGAGCATGATCATGCGCTCGTGGTGGCGCATCGCGTCGGGGCCGATCAGCTTCTCTTTGGCGTCGTAGCGTTCCCGCAGCTTCGCAAAGATTGCGTCGCCCAGTTCCTGCCGGTTCAGCGTCTCCGGTTTCACGCCCTCGGCGAGAATATCGACGCCGAAACGGGTAAAGATCGCGTCTTTGAGTCCCTTGATATCCCAGTCGTCGACATGCGCCTTCTCTGGACAATACTGATTAAGCAGCTCGCCGAGCAGCGCCGAGACGTAATCTTCCAGGATCAGATCCTTCTGTTCCGTCCCTTCGAGCAGGCGGCGGCGCAGGCCATAGACGGCCTCGCGCTGCTTGTTCATCACGTCGTCGTATTCCAGCAGGTGTTTGCGCGACTCGAAGTGCTGCCCTTCGACTGCCTTCTGCGCCGTCTCGACCCGCCGCGTCATCATCTTCGATTCGATGGGCACGCCTTCTTCCATGCCCAGCCGCTGCAGCATTTTCGAGACCCACTCTTTGGGAATGAAGATGCGCATCAGGTCATCTTCGAGCGCGAGATAGAAACGCGACGAGCCGGGATCGCCCTGGCGCCCGGCGCGCCCGCGCAGCTGGTTGTCGATGCGCCGCGACTCATGCCGCTCTGTGCCCAGAATGTGCAGGCCACCGACCGCGGTGACCTGGTCATGCTCCTGGTCGGTCTGCGCCTTGTAGCGCGTCAGCGCTTCCGTCCACTTGTCGGTGGGAACGCTGTACTCGTTGCCGTTGTAGTAGAAAAGCGACGACTGGCCGTCTTCCTGCGGCCCTTCGATCTTGCCTTGGGCCACGCGCAACTGCTGCGCGATTCCCTTCTTCACCATCTCCTGCTTGGCCATGAATTCGAAATTGCCGCCCAGCAGGATGTCGGTGCCGCGGCCCGCCATGTTGGTGGCGATCGTGACCATGCCCTTGCGCCCCGCCTGCGCAACGAATTCCGCCTCGCGCTCGTGGAACTTGGCGTTCAGCACGACGTGCTTGAGTCCCTTTTTCTTGAGCAGTTCGGAAAGCCGCTCCGACTTTTCGACTGACGTCGTGCCCACCAGCACCGGCTGGCCTTTCACGGCCAGCTGCTGGATCTCATCGGCCACGGCAAAGTATTTTTCTTTCTCCGTGCGGAAGATGACGTCAGGATTCTCGACGCGTAGCAGCTTCTTGTTAGTCGGAATCACCGTCACTTCGAGCTTGTAAATCTTGTCGAACTCGGTTGCTTCGGTCTCGGCCGTGCCGGTCATGCCCGCCAGCTTCTTGAACATGCGGAAATAGTTCTGGAAGGTGATGGTCGCCAGCGTCTGATTCTCGCGCTCGATCTTGACGTTCTCTTTGGCTTCAACCGCCTGATGCAGGCCGTCGGACCAGCGCCGTCCGGGCATCATGCGACCGGTGAATTCGTCGACGATGATGACTTCGCCGTCTTTGATGACGTATTCCACATCCTTGCGGTAGAGCGCGTGGGCTTTCACTGCCGTCTCAACGTGATGCTTCCAGCCCCAGTTCTCGGGATCCGCAACGTTACCGATTCCCAGCAAACTCTCGACTTTCTCCCAGCCTTCGTCGGTCACGGTAATGTTGCGGTGCTTCTCGTCGATGACAAAGTCGCCCGTGTATTGCGGCGGCTCTCCCGGAGGGCCTTCGATCTCTTCACCTTTTTCCAGCTTGGGGATAATGCGATTGACCTTGTAATACTTATCGGTGGACTCTTCGCTGGCGCCGGAAATGATGAGCGGCGTGCGGGCCTCGTCGATCAGGATGGAGTCGACTTCGTCGACGATGGCGTAGTTATGCCCGCGCTGCACACAATCGCGAAGGTCGAACTTCATGTTGTCGCGCAGGTAGTCGAAGCCAAACTCGTTGTTGGTGCCGTAGGTCACGTCGGCAGCGTAGGCGGCACGGCGCTCCTCGTCGTCGAGATCGTGCACGATCACACCGACGGTCAGGCCGAGAAAGCGGTAGAGCTTGCCCATCCACTCCGAGTCGCGCTTGGCCAGGTAGTCGTTGACCGTGACC
>DATFNR010000005.1:0-22059 GCA_035266285.1 Candidatus Sulfotelmatobacter sp. | reverse complement strand
AAGCCCTGGGCTTGTTGGGTCACGCAACGCGGCGCTGAAGCGCCGCTCTTCCACGGTTGCTCTGGCCTTCCTCCACGAGCCACATCACTTTCCCTCTCCACTCGCCACCGCGAGCAAATACCACGACGCGTGCGGCAGCCATTGCTCACCCCAGCGCCAGTCGTTGTCGGCGCCGGTTTCGCGGTAGGGCACAAGATAGTCGATATCGCTCTCGTCTTTGAATCCGCTGGTGATGCCGTTTGAAATCCCTCCCGGCGTGTTGGTGAACTCCCACGAGTCGAAATACATGTACGGAGGATTGTTGCGGCCCACGCCGTTCAGCATGCAGGAGTCGAACAGATTCAGTCCCAGAATCCAGTTCAGCTGGTTGGTGGCGAAGGCTTCGAGCTTCGTTCGAAACTCCGTATCGCCTGAAAAAGCCCGCTCGGCCAGCCGTGCTGCAGCCGCTACCGACGCCAGCCGCGCGTTCTCGCCCTGCCACCACGGAGCAGCATCGCTGTTGTGCGGAAAAAAGAAGGTGGTGCGGCGCGCGCCGGTCTTATCCTGCACGTACTCGCGGCTGTAGCCGAAAGGATTGTTAACTTCCGCCGTGATGGCCAGCTCGAACTCCAGCGACTTCCTTACTGTTTCGAGCACCCGCTGCTTGGTCGCACGGTCTGCGATCTCGGCGTAGTAGAACAGGCTGACGACCGGAAATCCGCCATCGGAAGCGTGAAAGAACGGGCGGTCCCCGTCATCCGCGCGCCAATAATTCTGATAGCTTCCCGCGCTGATCTGCCGGCTCATCAGGCTCTTGGCGCGGCGATCGGCGGTCAGCTTGTATTTCTCCCGGTGCGTAGCGCGATAGAGCTCCGTAGCCGCAGCCAGCGCGCAGTAGTCGTCGACGATGTTCTCTTTGCCGTCGTTGATGAGCTGCAGATTTTCTTTCTCCAGGTAGTCGAAGGCCTCCTCCGCAGCTTTGAGATAGTCCGCGCCCGTAAATTGTCCCGACGCCGGCTGCGTGCTCGCCATAGCCAGCGCGGCAACGGCGATTCCGCCTCCCGAGCGGTAGCTGACTTCGTATTCGCGATCGTTCTCCGCCGACTCGACCATGCCTTTCGCGCCCTGGCCCGGCGCTGCCTCAATGCCGAACCGCTTCATCTCGCCGGCGATCTTGCGGCCCTCCGGAGTTTGCTTCACGCCTCCAGTTGAAACCGAACGATAGAACGATCCGCCCGGAACCTTCATGCGAACCAGGTAATCCGCGCCGAACATGGCCTCATCCAGCAAATGCGCCTGATAACGCTCCAACTCCGGCAGCCCGCTAAGCCTGTTTTGCTCATAGCTTTTGAGCAGGCTGTAGACCACCAGCGGAATCTGTTGGGGATTGAAATAGGTCGAGAATGAGAGATGCGAAAAGTGTTTGCCGTAATCGCCCGTGGCGTCCCACCATCCGCCGTGCGCGTCCCACGTGCCTTTCTTTGCGCCTTCAAATTTCAGGTGGCTGTCAGCCTTGTCGTACTCGCCCGAGCTGCGCTCGTCTTTGAAGTAGTAGATGACGTCCTGCATCGTGTTGCGCTGGAGCAGGTTTCGCTGAACGAGAAACGGAGACGAGCGCACATTTCCCGCGTCCGACGCACATTCCAGGTAGTATTTGCCCTCGGTCGAAAACGAGTCGAAATCGAGAGTCCAGAAGTACCAGTCCCGCCATTTCTCGACCGGACCGGCCGATTTCGCCGGCACCGACCCGACCTGCTGATCGGTGGCATCGTCTTTCAGGGCGCAATCCGAGAAATGGTCAGCAGCCTTGCCCAGGATCACCGCATGCTTGGGACCGGCAGATTCGTACCCCAGATGGTTGGTCAGAACCTTCGCTTCGCCGGCAAAGGATTGACCCGAGAGGCTCAAGACTGAACTGCACGCCAAGATCAGACAAAGATTCCGCTTCATGAGGACCTTCCCTTCCGTAAACGGTTCAAACAACGCCATAGAGTAAATCATCGTGCTAGCATTTCCGTGAGGCATTCCTTCCGGGCGGCGACCCAATGCTCCGCGGCGTTCCCAGTTCGTCACGACTCTTTTCTCTCGCGCTCTTCTCTCTCGCGATCTTCGCGATCCTTCTGCGATCGAACTGCGCTCTCGCTGCCGATCAATTCGCCTGGCTCGAGGTCCATTCTGCGCACTTCACGGTTATCACCGATGCCGGAGAAAAACGAGGCCGCGAGGTTGCGTTGCGCTTCGAGCAGATGCGCGCGGTCTTCGCCTCCTTGCTGGAGAAGGATCGGCTCAATCAGCCCATCCCTCTGACCATCCTGGCGCTCAAGAACGACAAGACCTTCTACCAGGCAGCGCCCCTGCGCCAAGGACAGCCGATTGACGTTCCCGGATTCTTTCTTCCCGGCGACGATCAGGATTTCATCGTGCTGAATCTCTTTGAGGACGAATCCTGGCGCGCCGTCGCCCACGACTTCGCCCACATGCTGCTGAACTACAACTATCCTCCCGCGCAGGGATGGTTCGATGAAGGCCTGGCGGAATATTTCAGCTCCATTCGCCTCGACAACAAGGAAGTCGAGATCGGAGGAGATCCCGAGCTTCGCCCCTCCGTAACCTCGGATCTGCTGCAGCACGAGGTGGACGCACATCCGCCCAAGTCGCTGACAGAGTTACTCGGAGCGAACGTCTGGCTCTCGATCCCCGACCTGTTCACGATGAAGCACGACACGTCCACATATAACGAAGGCACGCACCACACGCTCTACTACGCCGAGTCATGGATGGTCATGCATTACCTCATTCATGAAAAGAAGCTGCCGGAGACGGGCACGTACTTCGGTCTGGTGCTCAATCAGCGCCTGCCCGTCGATGAGGCAATTCAAAAGGCCTACGGCATGAGTTCGGCACAGCTGGAGCAAGCGGTGAAGGATTACTTCCACTCGCAATCGGAGCTGATTTCAGCCCTCGACGCAGCCCGGCAGAGGAACGGGGGGAACGGCGAGAATCAGGCCCAGGCGTATCACTTTCCCGTGCCGGTGGCAGCCGACGATTCTGCGATCACGTCCAAGCCGCTGCTCGAAGCTGATTTTCGCGCGTTCTATGCCGGGGTTCAGGTTCGCATCCCCGAACGCCGCGAAATGGGGCTCAAGGAACTGCAGGCCCTGGCTGCGACTGCGACTCCAGCCGACATTAAGGCCCAAGCCAGGATCGACAAGACGCAAAAACAGTCGGACGACGATTCAGGGCAGCAACTTCCCTCAGCCGCCGTGGGAAACGAGCTCGCTCATCGCATTCTGGCCTGGGACCACATCGAGCATGGCGAGTTCGAGCCCGCTGTGACCGAACTCGGCGACGCAGCTGCCCTGAACCGCAATGACCTGTGGTTGCGCTACTACCTTTCCGTGCTCAAGTACCGCATGGCGCAGGCCAAGCACAGCGACATCCAGGGACTTGCCAATATGATGTTCGACCTGCGCGCCGTCCTGGAGTGGTATCCCGAGATGGCCGACGCCTACGATCTGCTGGCCGTTGCTCGGAATGAAGGCGGCACCTCCGCGACCGCGATGCAGGCTGAGCGCGCCGCCATGAGTCTGAGTCCGCGCGATGAACGCTACGTGTATCACATGGCGCAAATCTATGTGTCGGCCAAGAAATGGGAAGCGGCAGACGACCTTCTCGACCGCCTGCGCGGCAGCAGCAACCCGCAAATCTCCGCGCTCGCGCGCGAAACGCAGGCTCAGATCACCAACCAGCGCCAGTACGGCATGTCGGCTGGTGCAGCCGCCCCGCAGGCCAAGCTCGCTCCCCAGAAGTCGCCGTTCGACGTCCTCGAGGAAGATGCGGCCAGGCGCGCGGCGGAGGCGAAAGCCGCGCAGTCCGGTGGAATCGACGACCGGCGGCCTACCAAATTCCTGAAAGGCCGCCTGATCGCCGTTGACTGTTCCAAAGCTCCTGCAGCCATCCTGACTGTTGCGGCGCAAGGCGTAGTCCTCAAACTTCGCGCCGCAGACTACAAATTGCTGCTTCTCATCGGCGCCGATGACTTCTCCTGCGCCTGGCAAGATCGCCAGGTCACAGTGAACTACAAGCCCGGCGGACTCGCGGACGGGGATTTGGTCTCACTGGAAGTGCACTGAATGAAAAGCGATAACTCGGGGCCAGCCCAGACGTGATAATGTTCCCTGGTTCGTTCATTTGGTCTAAAGCGCGAAAAAGGAGCTTGGGCATGCCCCTGACCATTCACACCAAGCACGTGCCGCCTGACGTTGTGGTTCTGGAGATGACCGGGAGAATCACGCTGGGCAATGACTGCCAGCAAGTGGAATGGACCGCCAACAAGCTGGTGGCGGAGCAGAAGAAGAAGATCATCTTTGATCTCTCCGGCGTCAGCCATGTGGACAGCACCGGAATCGGCATCATTGTGATGGTGGCCGGCCAGATGAAGAAGGCAGGCGGGGGATTGCGCGTCGCGGGCGCCAACCAGCATGTGGAGCAGATGTTGAAGCTGACCAGCGTCGATCAGATCGTCGGCTTACATCCCACCATCGCGGCCGCGGCCGGCACATTTTGAGCGCACTTGCAGACCAGCATTCAGCGTTCAAGAGGCAGCAGGTAGGCGGGATTGGCAGCAAATGCGCCGCCGAACACCTGGCGGTCCGCCTCGCGCATATCCCAGGCAATCACGGATGCCGGCGCAATCTCGATCGTGATGTCATCCCAGGCCGCGAACACCGGACCTATCCTCGGGTCTGCCAGAGCCGCCGAGCTCAAATACTTGCCATGAATCAGTGAATTCCATTTTCGCGACGCGTCGCCAGTCAGGATCTGCGCCGTACCGGCGATAGTCACGCCGAACGAGGCCGCAGGATCGCGAGAATCGATCATCAGGGAAACCTTTGTCTGTGCCTGCAGGTTACGGGCCTTGCGGCTCCTGGTCGACGTGGCCACGAAGACGCGCGCGCCGTCAAACCAGTACCAGACCGCAACCATGTGTATAGAGCCATCCAGGTTTTCTGTCGCCAGCCCGGCGATACGTCGACCCGCCAGTAGCTGTTGAACCATGGCGTCGTTCAGTGAGGCCATAACAGGAAGTCCCCCTCTCTTCTCAACAAAAAACCCTCCCGCTGGCGCGGAAGGGTTCCGGAATGGTTCGCGTGTTACGCGCGGACGACGTTTGCCGCCTGGAAGCCTTTGGGGCCCTTCAGCAGATCAAACTCCACGGTCTCGCCCTCGTTCAGGGTGCGGTAGCCGTTCTCCTGGATCGCGGAGAAGTGCACAAACACATCTTCGCCCGTGGAGCGCTGGATAAATCCATACCCCTTCGCCCCGTTGAACCACTTCACTGTACCTTTCTCTCTCACGGATAGAACTCCTTTCGCCTTATCACGAAGAATCGTTCCCCCGGCATCCTCGATCGTTTCGCCCCGGTCGACCGAAGCCCCCTCAAAGAAACCGGACGAACGTTGGCTGACCCCGATCTGTGCGGCAGCAAACACTCGGCAGAAAAGGAAAAGACTCCTGAAGTTTCCGCCGCGTTTGGGAAGGCGCGGTGGGAACTTCGGAGTCCAAATCTGTGACGCGTTTTGTACCACCCAGCTCAACGTCAACCTGACCTAACGGTCTCACCACCGGACCATTCCCGGTTGTGAAGCCACAGATCATATGCACAATTAAAACGATTCGCAAGAAGAATTAGAAAGAAATCGTAACGTGACCGCCGGTCAGACGTAGATAACTTTAACACAGATAAAGGAACGTTCCCGTAACCGCTTTCCAGGCATGGGCTTTCGCGGTCCGAGCGTGGCCGCCAGCCTCTGATAGGATTAACCCATTCGTCGTGCCCGACCCCTCCATCCCGACCGTTTCCCGCGTCCCAGCTATGCCGTCCCCGCCCCAACGCTCCCCTCGGCCCCGCTCTCCAGGCCTGGTGCTTTCCACCGTGAAGTACCTCATGCGAACCGACGTGCACACCTTCGCATTCTCAGTCGCCGCCAACGCCATCTTGTCTTTCTTTCCTTTCGTCATGCTGATGATGACCCTGATCCGGCGCGTGTTTCACTCCCGTGTGATGTACGACGTGGTGGTGCAGCTCCTCCGCGACTACCTGCCGGCGGGTCAGGATTTCGTCATCCGCAATCTCACCGCCATGGTGAACTCCCGCCAGCGTGTGCAGGCGGTCTCGCTGGTTATTCTGTTGATTACTTCTTCAGGAATCTTTCTGCCGCTGGAGGTGGCACTGAACCGCGTCTGGCGCTTCGAAAATAACCGCTCATACCTGGGAAATCAGCTGATCTCGCTCGGGCTGGCTCTGGCCTGCGGCGTCCTGGCCCTGCTCTCGATCGCGATCACCGCGGGCGCGGTCGCGCCCTTTGAGTTTCTGTTCCGGGGACATGCCATGTGGTTTATCCGTCTGGTTGGATTCCTGGTGATGAAGGTCACCGCGGTCGCGGCGAGCATCTCCATCTTCTTTTTGATTTACAAGGTGCTGCCCAACGGCAAAGTCCCGGCGCGCGCCGTGCTGCCCGCGGCCATCATCATGGGACTGCTCTCCGAGGCGCTGAAGTACGCCTACATCCTGGCCTTGCCCTGGTTGAATTTTCAGGAAGTGTACGGCCCCTTCGCCCTGTCGGTGAGCTTGATGTTCTGGGCGTTCTTGTCCGGCCTGCTGCTGCTGGCGGGCGCCAACCTGTCCGCCGAAGAGCATCTGCAACACTCGCTCTGACGCTTTCTCGCTTCAGTCGTGAATGGGAACGTCGGAGAAGGCGATCCCGCGCTTGCGATTGATGCGGCAGATGATGTTCTCCAGCGCCTTATGCAGCATATTGATTCCTTTCGCCGGCATCAGCGCGGCCTTCTCCAGGTAATCCTCAGCACCCGCATCCATCAGCTTTTGCTTGTTCTTCTCGCTGAGGCTGCTGAGCACGACCACAGGGATTCCGGCCGTAGCATGCTCACCCTTGAGACGTTTCAACACTTCCGGGCCGCTGATCTTGGGAAGGATCAAGTCCAGCAGAATCAGATCCGGATTCTCCTCTCGTGCCAGTTCGAGGGCCGATTCCCCATCTTCGGCGCAAATCACCTCGTATCCCGCATGATGCAGAGCCGACTCATTTTCCCGCCGGATCGGCTTGCTGTCCTCAACTAAGAGAATTTTCACGTCCGCCAGCCTCGCCGCTCTGAACATCGGCGGCGGAGGTTGGAGGCATTAGATCGACCAGAAGGGAGAAAAAAGCCGCCCGCGATGGCAAGCGGCCGGCTCAATCGGAATCCTTCAGCAGCTCTACTTCTTCGGCTCCCCAATAGAGAGCAACTCCACTTCAAAAATCAAGGTTTCGCCCGGGCCGATATCCGGAGCCGCCCCGCGGTCTCCGTATGCCAGGTCGGGAGGAATAAACAGCTGCCACTTCGATCCGACGGGCATCAACTGCAGCGCCTCGGTCCAGCCCTTGATGACCCGGTTCACCGGAAACGATGCCGGCCCACCGTGCTTGGCAGAACTGTCGAATTCTTTGCCGTCAATCAACGTCCCGCGATAGTTGCACGAAACCGTATCGGCGGCCGTCGGCTTGGGCCCGTTCCCCTCCGTCAGAATCTTGTATTGCAGGCCGCTGGGCAGCGTGACGACTCCCTGCTTCGCCTTGTTGGCCGCCAGGAATGCTTCGCCAGTCTTCCGGTTAGCCGCTCCCGCCTGCTGCGCGTGAGCTTCCGCTTTCTGCTCAACATCATTTCGTAATTGCGTGAGCGCGGCCCTCGCCTCGTCCTCGGTCATCAGCGTCTTGCCGCCCGCCATCGCATCTCTCAATCCGCGAGCGACAAGCGCGGGATCGACCGTCGGAGTCACCCCCTGGCGCTGAAGATCGGTGCCAATCTTCATGCCCAGGGCATAGCTAGCCTTTTCTTTCTGGGTGTTGAGCGCGGGTGCGGCGGCGCTCTTCGTCGTCGCCGGCACCTTTTTCGTCGTGGCCCCCGCCGGTGACTTGGTTTGATTCTGGGTGGTTGGCTGGGAGCTGGTAGTCGCAGGCTGCTGCGCCAAAGCAGGACTGGCCAAAATCATTCCCACCGACAACAGAAACAGAGTCTTGAAGGAATTCTGCATAGACTTGCATTGTCCCATTAGAAGTGAGAGCTGGGCAAACGGCAGCGCCTAGAAGAAGTAGTCAGGAGTCAGGAGTCAGTCGATTGTTCTTTACTGGGTACTGAGTACTGAGTACTGAATACTGACTACTGACTACGGATCACTTCCCCGGCGCTGTCAGTGCCGTCAACTCGCGGCGGGCTTCCTGCGCGGGAATGAAATCTGCGTCAGCGTTCTTCCAGATATCCAGCAGTTGCTGGTAGCTCTTGACGGCGGCGGCCCTGTCGAATTGTGCCTGCGCCCGCGCCGTACCCAGCAGGCACATGGAATAGTCCGGTCCCTGCAGGTTGCCGATAGAGCCTTCCTCCAAGCCGACTCCGCGATATTTCAACCCAGGCGCAAAGTCGCTGACCGCCTGCTGCCATTGCCCCAGCGCCAGCGAGGCGCGCCCCGCCAGCTGCGGAGCCTTGGAGGCCATCACATAAGGCGCCGCCGGGGTGAGCAACTCCGCAATCTGCTGCGGACGGTGCTCCGCCAGAGCAATCGCGGCCTTCACCTCCGGCAGGTAGACTTCATTAACCAACGTGTTGGTCGGTTGCGCAGCCGCGAGCCGCTGCATTTCCTGCAAAGCTGGCCCCGATTCGCCGCAAAGTGCCAAGGCGAGCGCAGCATCCGGAACGGTGGCTTCGGAGTGGTCGACCGCCAAGCCCCGGTGCGCCGCCTCCCGGGCTCCGCTGCAATCCGACGCCAGCGCCTGATGGACCGCCTCGAGCGAGTAGTAGGTCCCGGCAGAATCCGTCAGGTGTTGCTGAGACGCCCGCTGGGCGGCATGCTCCCACTCCTGACTGGCGGCGCGAGTCTTGCCGAGGAAAAAGTTGATGCTTGCCGTCACATCCTCAACCTGGAAGCCCCCCGGCCGGGGCTGCGCCCATTGCACTTCCTTCTCCCAGTCCGAGTGCCCCGCCAAGAAGCTGTACAACGCGGCGTTGAGATGATACGAGACGTTCTCGCCGCCGCCCTGCTCGGCCGATTCCTTTTGATATCGCTCAGCGTCGGGCAAACGGTCGAGTGCGAGGTAGGCGCCGGCTGCGTTGGTAGCCGCTGTGTTGTCCCACTTCGCCGCTTCCCAGGTTTTGGCAAACGCTGTGGCAGCCTGCTCGTTGTTTCCTTCCAAAGCGTAAACCGAGCCCAGATTATTCAATGCGTTAGCGTCGCGAGGATAGGTGGAAGCGTAGAGCTCGTAGGATTCCAGCGCCTTGGGTAAATCGTATCCCTGCAAAGCATACTGTGCCTCGATGTACATGCGCTCGCGCTCCGCCACCCGCTCGCGCAGATCGTAGGCCTTCTTCAAGTATCCCTGGGCTTTAGAGGATGCGCCCGAGTTTCCGTAGACCACGCCCAGCCGCGCCCAGCCCATGGCGAACGAGGGATCGAGTTGCACCGCCTGCTCATAGAACGAAGCAGCTTCGGGAAAATCGCGGCCCATGCGGTGCTCATCTTCGCCGAGCGAGAACGCGTGAAACGCCTGCAGCGAAGCCGTCGTCACGCTACTCAGATACGGAGTCGACAACTTCTGAATCGAGGCCAGCGACTCGCCCAGGCGCGCGCGCATCGCCGTTGCCGCGCTGGACACTGCGGCCAGCACCGCAGACTTGTCCGGCGCGGTGACTTGTTCGCGCCCGAACACATCGCCGGTCGCACAATTCACCGCGTTAATCGAGATGACATACGCCTGTCCGATGGGTGTGATGGTTCCCGCCAGGTAGGCCTTCACGCCGAGGCGCTGGCCAATCTGCTGTGCCAGTTCCGGCGTGATGCGCTGGTTCTTCTGCTGCCCCAGATACTGCAGGCTGTCGTGCAGCTCGGCATCGCTTACCAGCTGAATCAGCGGCGACTGCTCCAGCTGGATGGCCAGCGCCTCCTTCAGCGTGGAATCGAATACCGGATCGCCAGTCTGATTATTGAAGTCGGCGAGGATAAGCTGGTCTTTGTCGGTCAGCTGGACAACCGGTTTTTTGCGGAGGTAGATGGCTCCGGCAATCACCGCCAGCACCACGACAATCGCTGCCGGCACCAGCCATTTCCGCCCGGCGGACCGCGGAGCAGGCTGCGCGGCCGGCACGACGCCTGCCGAGGACGCCGCCGCCTCCACTCGCGCCGACCCGCTCGTTTTCTGTGCCGCAGTGGGAAGCGGTTCGGCTGGAGCGGCAACATGCGCATCCGAAGAAGAGGCAGGCGTGATTGCGGCTCCGCTGCGCGTCGAGTCGAGGTCTCGCTTCAGCCGCAGCAACTCCGACTTAATATCCACCGCGTGCTGGTAGCGCAGATCGCGGTCTTTTTCGAGCGCCCGGTTAATGACGTCTTCCAGTTTCGGAGGCAAATTCGGATTCAGCCGCACCGGCGCCAGCGGCGCCCGGTTCATGATCGCGTCAAAAATGACTCCCGAGGTTTCTCCGCGAAACGGCACCGCTCCGGTCGCCATTTCGTAGAGCACAATCCCAAACGAGAACAGATCCGTTCGCGCATCCAGCGGCTTACCCCGCACCTGCTCCGGCGACATGTACGCGACCGTCCCCAGCGCCGAGCCCGGACTGGTCAAATGTTGCGCGCTTACCCCTTCGGTCTTGGTCGCTTCGGTCGGATCCACTGCCAGGCTCGCTTCCTGCGTCACCTTGGCCAGGCCAAAGTCGAGAATCTTCGCCGCTCCGCGCAGGGTCACAAAAATATTCGCCGGCTTGATGTCGCGGTGCACGATGCCTTTCGAGTGCGCTGCATCGAGCGCATCGGCTACGTCAATTCCGATCGCCAGCGCTTTTTCGATTTCGAGCGGCCGGTCGCCGATCATATGCTTCAGCGTCTCGCCTTCCAGATACTCCATGACGATGAAGGCCTGATCGCCCTCCTCGCCGATGTCATAGATGGTGCAGATATTGGGGTGATTCAACGCCGACGCCGCCTGCGCCTCGCGCCGGAAGCGGCTGAGCGCCGCCGTGTCTCGCGTCACATCTTCCGGAAGAAACTTCAGGGCCACAAAGCGCCGCAGACGAGTGTCCTCGGCCTTGTAGACAACGCCCATCCCTCCGCCACCCAACTTCTCGATCACCCGGTAGTGAGAGATGTTCTGGCCGATCATGGCGCGCGCGGCCCTCGGGCCGCAATACGTCGTGAGAAAACGGAGTGCAGCCTTGGCGCAGCGCTCCGCAGTCTCGCGGATTCAGGCAAGCCATCTTAGGTTTGTGGCGAAACAATGTCAACGAGCGGAGCCCAGCGGGGGAGCCTTGGGTCCGGCGATCGCCTGAAGATCTTTTTACAAAGAAAGTGTTGACAGGCCGGATGGGGCTTCATAATATTCAACCGCATGGTTGAACATGCGAACTCTGAACTGGATGGCGTCTTCTCGGCTCTGGCAGATCCGACCCGGCGCGCCATTCTACGCGCGCTTTCCAGTGGCCCGGCCACCATCAACGAAATTGCCAGACCGTTCCCGGTTTCGCTGAACGCCGTGTCCAAGCATGTGATGGTGCTGGAGCGCGCCGGCTTGCTGCGCCGGAACATCCAGGGCCGCGAGCATCATTGCCGCATCAATGCCCGCCCCTTGCGCGAAGCCAACGCCTGGCTCGAACACTACCGCGAGTTCTGGGAGCTGCGCCTGGATGCGCTGGAAGTCTATGTCGGCCGAAAATTCAAAGCCGCAAAGAGAGAAGCCCATGGAAAAGTCCGCTGATGGCAAGCATCGCATCGTCGCCCGCCGCCGTATGCCCGCTCCGCGCGAGATCGTCTACGACGCATGGATTGACCCGCAGGGCCTGCGCGAGTGGATGTGTCCGGGCGACGTGATCTCGGCCGAGGCCACACTCGATGTGCGCGTGGGCGGCTCGTTCCGCATCACGATGAAGAGCGAGACCAAGGTGCATGAGCACGTGGGGACCTATCAGGTTATCGATCGCCCCTCCAAGCTCGTCTTCACCTGGTCCGGCCTGGAGAACCCCGCGGAGATCACGCTGGTCACCGTCGACTTCATAGCTCACGGGGACGAAAGCGACCTGGTCATCACCCACGAACGCTTCACCGATCCGGCGGTGGCTCAGCGCTACGAAATGGGTTGGGGCACAATTGCGAAGAAATTCGCGGAGCATCTGGGGAAAGCCGCGTCAAAACTCTGAAGTGGATCGGCAGTACAGAATTTTTCAGGAGCGTGCAGCTGCGCTCTGACGATGAACAAGTGTGTACATCGCAATTCCAGGAAAGGGCCAGTATGCAAGAAGAACGGAACAAAGAAGTCGTCAGGAAATTCACCACCATTTTCAAGAAGCAGCACAACGTAGACGGCATCGATCAACTGTTTGATCCGAGTTTCACCCACCACTTCCGGGCTGCGTTGCCTCCCGGCCTCGCCGGCCTCAAACAAATCGGCAGGATGATGAACGGGGCTTTCCCCGATGTCGTGGTAACGGAGGAGGACCTCATCGCCGGCGGTGACAAGGTCGTGGAGCGGAGTTCAGCGGTCGCCACGCACAAGGGATCGCTCATGGGAGAGAAGCCTACGAACCAGCGCATCCACTGGACCGAGATTCATATTTACCGCCTGGAAAACGGGAGGATCTGCGAGCACTGGGTTGAGATGGCCATGATGGAACTCTTGCAGCAGATCGGGGCGTTGCCCAGGGCAGCTTAGTAAGTCCGGCAGGAAGGCAAACGTTGTCTACCACCGCCTCGACTTGCGGTTCCGAGGTCACCGGCGTCACATCACGAACTCGTTGGAGAGGAGATTTCCGAATGCCTATCTATCAGACCGGCGGTTACCAGGTGAAGCCGTCCGCCGTGAACAAGGTCAAACAAGCCATCAAGGAATTCGTGGCCTATGTGCAGGCGAATGAACCGGGATCACAAATGTACCTGGCCTGGCAGCAGAAAGACGATCCCACACGCTTCCTGCATCTCTTTATCTTCGAAGACGCAGCGGCCCAGGCTCGTCATGGTGAATCCGAGGCCGTGAAGCGCTTCGAGGCCGTCTACTCTCCAGAGTTGGTGGGCAAAGAGGTGGTCTTTACCGACTACGAAATGATCGCGGGCAAACGCTGAAGCTTTGGCCCTGCATCGCCGAAACTCGACCTCGGAAATCAGAAAGGAATTCGTGCATGGCAACGACCGGACAAGTCGTCAAGGACTTCTACACCGCCGTCGTAAACCGGGATCCCGCGTCAGCCCGCAAGTTCCTGGCGGATGATCTCGTTTTCGTCGGGTTATTTGAGACGTACAACAACCCGAATGAATACCTGAAAGCTCTAACCGGCCTGTTGCAGGTTACGGTTCGATGGGACGTGAAGATCATCATCGCGGAGGGCGAGAACGCCGCTGTCTTCTTTGAATTGCAGACCAAGGCCCCCGTCGAAGCCGTGACCTTCGTGGCCGAATGGCATAAGGCCCGGAACGGAAAAATCTACCGCGTGCAGTCGGCCTTTGATGGTCGGCCATTCGAAGCCATGGTCGCCGCAGGGAAGCGGGCATAGCCCCTATCACATCCTCCGTCGAGCAAGCCCTGGCAGGCTGCTGAAAAACTCGCATGGGTGCTTGATTCTTCGGTGCTTGATTTTGGGTGGCGCAGCGCTTCAGCGCTGCGGATAACAAGCTTATTTTCAACGCCGGCTTTAGCCGCTGAGGCCGGACTGGTGGGCGAGATTACTTTTTCGTCAGGGTGCTGGGTGATCAACAAGAGAGGAATTTGCCGGATCGACAGAAAATCACAGCTCGATGTGATGCCCGTCACAGATTCCGTCGGGCGCTTGAATCTAGGATCATTTCGTTTCCCGGTGTTCCCTCTGAGCAGACATTACACCGTGAGGTCTTCCCCATGCGTGGGAGAAGTTGGCCCTGTCTGCTCGTCCTCTCGTCGTTGATCGTCGCACCAGCCGCCGTGAAATCGCAAAGTCGCGCGGATTTGGACCAGCCCGATTTCGGGCATGATCTCGCGGCGCTGTACGACAGGATTCCGCTTCCCGCACCCGATCCTGTGGGCCATGGACCCACTTTCCCCCGGATCTGGCCAAGGCCAGTCCATCCCGGGACGTTCGGCTTCCCCCAGCTCGCCCGGTCGTCCGGAATCATCTTTTCGGGAACCGTGGCCAGCATCGCTCGTCATCCTGCTACTCGCGGCCAAGCGGTTGCGACCGTCACCGTCAGATTTCACGTCGAGAATGCGATTCGCGGAACCTCCGCCGGCGCAAACCTGACCGTGTCGCAGTGGATCGCGGTGTGGTCCGCCGGCCAGCGCTATCGGGTCGGGGAACATCTGCTGCTTTTTCTCTATCCGCCCAGCAAGCTCGGACTTACCAGTTGCGTCGCCGGGCCTTTGGGGCGCTTCGCTCTCGATCCTGAGGGCCGGGTGACGCTCACGGCACAACATCTTTCGGCTTTTCGAACAGATCCCGTCCTTGGTGGGAAGTCGCGTGTCAGTCTCTCAGACTTCGCCTTGGCGGTGCGTCAGGCCACTGAGGAGGAATGAAGTTCCACGGCAAGGATGTGACCATGAAAAACAGCATGGCATTTACCGCTCGCCCGTTCCTCCTCAGGCTGGTCCTGGCCCTGGCGATTATCTTCCTCTGCTCCGTCTTGTCGCGCGCGGGCGGTCCAAAGGACGTCGCAGGAACCGCCTATTTCGACTCGACCATGACCGGCCAGCCGCTGGTGTGGGCTCAGGGACAGATCTCGTACTTCACCGATCAGGGCGATCTCAGCCCAATCGTCGACAACGCTTCCGCCAACAGCCTCGTGGCCAACTCCTTCAGCCAATGGACCTCGGTTGCGACGGCGGCTGTGGCTGCCGCCAGCGGTGGCCAGCTCGCAGAAGACGTGAACGGCAGCAATGTCACGCGAAATGCCGACGGCACGATTTCCATGCCCACCGACATTCAGTCCTCGGCCACTGAGAAGCCGGTTGGCGTGGTCTACGACTCTGACGGCACAGTGACCGACGCGTTGCTGGGCAGCGGCGCCGGAGACGCGAGCCAGTGCTTCTCGAACGCGGCCTATGGAGGCGACGACAACTACGGTTCGGCCGCCATCTACCAGCACGCGCTCATCGTTATCAACGGCCAGTGCGCGCAGGAGTCCTCGCAACTCGTTGAGGTGGAATACCGCCTGGTGCGCGTCATCGGTAACGTGCTGGGCATTGGGTGGTCGCAGCTCAATCTCAATGTGGTGACGGGTACTCCGCCGCCCACGGCTGACGATCTCGCCGGGTTCCCGGTGATGCACTACACCGACCCAACCGGCTGTGTGCCGATCACAAGCTGCTATCCCAACCCCTATCAGCTCGCGCCGGATGACGTAGCCGCCCTGTCGCGCCTCTATCCGGTCACCGCCCAGAATCAGGCGAATTTCCCCGGCAAGCAGGTCTTAGCCTCATCGACAGCCCGCATCCATGGCTCGGTTTGGTTCACAGATGGTGTGGGAAATCGCACCCAGCCCATGCAGGGCGTCAACGTCGTGGCCCGCTGGATCAATCCGGCGACCGGCTTGCCTTCGCGCCGGTACGCGGCGTCTGCGGTCTCTGGATTCCTGTTCACCGGTAACGCGGGCAATCCTGTCACCGGCTTCGACGACGCCTTGGGGAACCCGCTGAACACCTGGGGTTCCACCAGCCCAAGCCTGGAGGGCTTCTTCGATCTCGGGGGATTGGCGCTGCCCAAGGGAGGCAGCGCGCAATACCAGTTTAGCGTCGAACCGATTGATCGCACCTGGTCGGTTGGAGTGCAGCCGTACGGGCCGTATCAGGTCGCGCCCTCGGGTGTGTTTCAGCCGGTCGTCGTGACGGTCAATGCGGGCGAGGATGTCGAGCAGGACATTGTTATGACCGCCAGTGCGCAGCCGTTGCCGCAGTGGGCCTCGTCAGAAACATGGACGCGTCCGGCGCTGGTTCCTGCGGCCGGCGACTGGATGGGATCGCTCGGCAGCTATGGCGATGTCGGGTACTTCTTGCTGCCGGCACAGGCCAATCGCAGCCTTTCCGTCGCGGTCACTGCTCTGGATGAGTCCGGCGCAGCCAGCGACGCCAAGCTCCAACCAGTGATCGGTATGTGGGCTGCCTCGGACCCGCAGGGCACAGCGCCTCCGGCCTCTACGCCGTCGCCGTTCAATGCCGTGCCGGCGGGCATGACCCGGCTGGATGCCGTGGTAGCGACTTCGACCAACTTCATTGTCGGCATCGCCGACCTGCGCGGAGACGGGCGCCCCGACTATCACTACCACGCGCAAGTGCTTTACGCGGATTCCGTTTCTCCCGCTCGCATCGGGGTGAATGGCGGCGCCATTGCCATTCAGGGCACCGGCTTCTCGCCCGGGCTGACAGTCACTATCGGCAGCGTCGCGGCAACCCCACTCGCGGTAAGTGCCGGGCAAATGATCATCGCTGCGCCTCCGCAGCCCGATGGTCCCGAGAACATCACCATCTCCAATCCCACAACCGGCGGCTCCTCGACCATGACCAACGCCTTGACCTACGGTGCTGCGGCCACCGATAACATTGTCCTGCTGAAGGGGACTAACCCCTCCACCCCGGTGGGCACGCAGGCCACTTACCCGGTGATCGTGAGGGTAGTGGCGGCCGATGGCGTTACTCCGGTCAGCGGTGCAACCATCGGCTGGAGCGCCAACAACGGTTTGCAGCTTTCTGCCTGCAACAGCGCATCCTCCTGCTCAGTCACGACAGACCAGAGTGGAGATGCGTCGACTTGGCTGACGCCAGCCACCGCCGGTGTTGCGAACATCACGGCCACGCTCGCTCCAGGCATCTATAACCCGGCGAAGTCAGTCAGCGCCACGCTCAATGCTACCGAGTCGAACTCCGATATCGGGGTGCTCACGCCGTACTTGTGGATCTCCCAGGGGGCCACCGTCACCATTCCACTCACGGCACGCGTACTCAGCAACGGCACGCCGCAAAATAATGTGAGAGTGAACTTCACCGTAGTAGCCGGCTCCGGCGTTCTAAGCGCGCCGAGCGCGCAGACCAACTCCAGCGGCAATGCCAGTGTCTCACTGGCGCTCACACAAGTTGTGGCATTAACCCAGGTAAGTGCTTGCATCGCTCCAGCGAGTGCCCCGTGTGCAGTCATCTATGCGAATCCGGTGCCTACTTCCCTGCAGAACTTGCAGCCGGTGTCGGGCGCCGGACAAGTGTCCACCGGCCAAGCCTTTCAGCCGGTGGTGGTGCGGGTGGTGGATTCCTCCTCGCCACCAAACCCTGTGATCGCGGCGCCAGTCGCTTTTCAAATCACGATACTGCGGCCGATCGGAACGCCCACGCCAGGCGTTGGTGGAGAAACCAACTCTATCAACCCCGCCATGCCGGTGATCTTAAGCACAAGTCAGAGCAACGCCACCACGGATCTGAACGGGTTGGCGAGCATCGTCCCATCAAGCGGCGGATTCAGCGCCCCGCTCGAGGTGAATGTCGCGATCACCGCAGGAACCAGCGCTGCGCTCGATGACCCGCTGCTGGTCCTGCCAGGTCTTCCGACTCAGACCACAGCACCAGCGCCCCGGCCGCATTTTGCACGCCTCGCGCCGCCCGGCGCGCTAGAATGAACTCTGCGCCAGGGGAAAGACCGTTTGGCCAGCGTGGAGCTGCGCTCTGGCGAGTTTGGCGCCGGTGGAGATGAAAGGAATCCTCCTGCCATCAATGAGATACAGCAGGTCCATCCGGGATCCACCCAATCCTGCCCTGAGGTGTAGAATAGGGGCAATTGGTCTCCGCCCCTTCGCAGATTGCCATTCCGAGGTGCAACGTATGAGCGACTCCCCCGAGCGGCCGATGTTTGAAACCTATCGTTGTCGCGATTGTGGCAGTGAAACCGGTTTTCGTTCGCGGCGGCGTACTTTCAGCGAGCGCTTCATCCTTCCGCTGTTTCTTCTACAGCCGGTGCGCTGCGGAGAATGCTTCCGGCGCGACTACCGCCTGATATTTACTCCGGTGCGTGACCGGCTGTCGGACACGACCCGCATCATGCCGGGAAAGCAGTCGACCACGTCCAACCGCAACGTTGCCTAGTGACGGCGGTCACCGCTATACTGCAGTGGTAGCAAGAAGTTGGATCCGCGGCGGACCTGTGCCCGCGGAGAGACGAGGAGGCCGTCTTCAGCAGTAGTGAGGACCAAATCCGGGCTGCTGAGGCCAGCGTTGCTGCAGTAGCAGGGTCTTCTATTGTTCCGCGCCCAGCCCCATGGTGGATGAACCGCGCTGCCGAGAGCCTCTTTAGCGTTCTGTTCCCCTCTGACTGCCGCATTTGCGGCGAACCGTTGCTGAACATCTCCCGGCTGCCCGTCTGCCCCGACTGTTTGGAGCAGATCCATCCGGTGAACGGCAAGGTTTGCTCGATTTGCAGCGAGCGCGTGCTGTCGGCGTACGCCCTGGGCGATGATCTGCGCTGTCCGGTCTGCCGCCGGATTGATCGGCCCTATCGCCGTGCGATCGCCTACGGCAGTTATGAGGGCGGGTTGCGCGAACTGATTCACCTGCTGAAATACAACGGGGTGCGCCCGGCAGCCAGCGTTCTGGGACGCATGCTAGCCGAGGCCATCACCAGCCTCGAACCAGCGTTTGAGCAGAGGAACGTAATCGTGATCCCGGTCCCGCTGTACCAGGGCAAGCGGCGGCAGCGCGGCTTCAACCAGGCGGAGTTGATCGCGCGGGCAGCGTTGAAGTTCCACCCTGCGGGCGAGCGTCTGCAACTGGCGGCTGACATTTTGCTGCGCATCCGCGACACGCACTCGCAAATCGGCCTGACCAGCCATCAGCGCCGCGAAAACATGCGCGGGGCGTTTACCGCGGCCCGTGCCACGGAAGTCATTGGCCGCGAGGTGTTGCTGGTGGATGATGTTTACACCACGGGGACCACGGCGTCGGAATGCGCGCGGGTGCTGCGCCGGGCGGGAGCGGCGCAAGTATGGGTTGCCACGGTTGCCCGCACGCCGAAGCTGGCATCGAAACACGCCGAGATACAGCTGAAGTCTCACGCAATGGACAACATCAGCGCGGAAGTCGAAATCCCGCTGGCGAAAGCCGTCGGCAGCTAGTTGGAACATAGTTGGAACTTATGTCTTACCGGATGGAACACGGAGCGGAATCGACACCCCGGGTGGCCGCAGGGTTGTTCGCGCCGACGGTCGCGCACCGGCCTGGCGATGGCCATGCTCTGCTTGCGCCCGTCCTGGTGTTGAACGCCTCCTATGAACCGATCAACGTGTGCGCCGCGCGGCGCGCCCTGGTGCTGGTGCTGAAGGGCGTGGCCATGACCGAGGAAGAAAACGGACATTTCCTGCACTCGGCTCGAGTGGCGCTGCGAGTTCCGTCGGTGATCCGGTTGCTCGAGTATCGCCGCATTCCGCACCAGAGCCGGGCTCTGTCGCGGAAAAACATCCTGCTGCGCGACCGCAACACCTGCCAATACTGCGCTACGGTGCTGCCCTCGAGCGAACTGACGCTCGACCACGTGATTCCGCGCTCCCGCGGAGGTTCGTCCACCTGGGAAAACCTGGTCGCCTGCTGCCATGCCTGCAACCGCCGCAAGGGCAACCAGTCTCCCGGCGAAGCAGGGATGAAGCTGATGCGCGAACCCCGCGCCTTCAACCTCCACACCAGCCGCCACATCATGCGGCTGATGGGCCGGTCGGACGACAAGTGGAGAAAGTACCTGTTCTATTAGCGGGGCGACGGAACGCACTCACGTTCAGCGAGTCAACCCGTCCAACCTGAATGCTACGCACCCAGCGGCACACTACTCTGGCCGGGCAGGTACTGGTCGCGCTCTGCGCGGTGCTCGCGAGCCTGCCCGGACGCCTGGCGGCAGAACAATCTTCCTCTGTTCAGAACACCTCTTTTCACAGCACCACCGATTGGGACGTCCAGCCTTCGCTCAAGTTCGACGTCCTTTGCGCGCTCAATTTCTTGAGCGGCGATCCCTATTATCTGGAGTACTACAAGTCCGACTATGACCGCCTCGCCCCGCAGTTGCGCGCCGAAGAGCGGGCCGCGTTTGCCGGTCTGAAACGCCGCATCAAAGACGAGAATGGCGGCATCGTCTCGGCTCAACTTGCGCTTTATTTCTCGGCCACCGACGCCGAGTCTCTCAACGATATGATTCGCGTGGTCAAAGACAGCTCGACTATGCAGCGGAACCTCAGAGCCACGCCCTACTACAGCGATGACCAGTGGAAAATCTATGAGGCCAGCCGGCCCAATCTGCAAGCCGCATTCCGCGCGCTGGAGCGCATCCATTTCGAAGACGACTGGGAGAAGCACGCCAGACCCGCCGTGGAGCAGGCCATCGTCGCGATCGCGAAAGATCTGCCAAAGTACAACGTCATCCCGCAGGTCGAACAGGTTCTCGGTACGCCACGGCCCACCAACACGATCACGATTTACATGCTCTATTATTCGCAGCCCCACGGCATCAAGATCACGGGCTCGCGCTTCCTGACCCACTACTCGTATCCGTTCCGCATCGTTCTGCGCAACGCGATTCACGAGATGATGCACCCGCCCTACGACCTGGCGAATGATCCCCAACTCCGCGCGGATTTGCAGTCCCTGCATACAGATTCGTTCCTGATGGACAAGGTGGAACATCACAACCGGTCCTTCGGTTACAACACGCTGGAGGGTCTGGAGGAAGAGGATTGCGTGCAGTCGCTGGAGCAGGTCATCGCCGAACGGTTCGGGATGGGCGGCGAGCCCCACCGCTATTGGCAGCAGCAGGATGATGGGATTCACGTACTCGCAGTGGCTCTCTACAGCCTGATGAAGCAGCAGGGATTTCCCAACGACCGTGAGGCCTTCCCTGCATTCCTGAAGCGCATGATTGAATCCGGCGCGTTGTCGAAGGGGCGCATCGAAGAACTCAACCGCGCCTTCTTGGCCCCGATGGGGGCCAAACCTAACTAATCCTTCCTACTTCTGCGGCGGATTCTGATCCGGCTTCGGGGGCGGATTCTGGTCGGGCGGCTTCTGGTCTGGCTTGGGCTGATCTTTGGGTAATTCCTTGCCTTCGTAGAGGATCTTCACGTTCGTGCCGAAGCGCTTGTAGTCCTCGTACTTCACGATCTCCTTGATGTGCACGTCTTCGGCTTTGAAGTGCAGTTCGTCATCGGCCTTGGTGTAGACGGGAAACCAGTACAGGCCGTCGATCTGCTGCCGCCAGGTGGTGAACTTGGGAAACAGATTCTGGTTGTCGCTGTCCCTCTTGGAGGTGTTGCAGGGATGCCCACCGCACAGGTCGGGCACCGTCTTGCCATAGGTCTTGACGATTTGGAAGTCGTGGTCGTCGACCCAGACGCGCCCCTGAAAATAGCGCTTTTTGCCTTCGATCTTCTTGGGTGCAATGTCGAAGACGAAGCAGTGCAGTTCGTCTTCCTGCTGCTGGCCGACGTAGAGGATGTTGTATTCGGGCAGCTCCTCGGTGGTCAGGACGAACGGCAGCCGGTGCCGGATGTCGGCGAAATCCTCCTGCGACATGTAGATCTTGGTCAGGTTCGACTGCGGGGCAAACACAACGTTTTCGATCCGGTGGCCCTTGTCGTCAAAAAGCACGTCGAAGACTTCGTGATACTGGCCGTCGACCGTGTCCCCGTCGAGAGTCTCGACTTTCACATCCTGGCGATAGGTGTACTGTTCGCGGGCTTTGGCAAAATCGGTCTCCTTGGTCGCGAAGCGCTGGATGATCTCGTCGGGCGTTGTGCCCTGCGGAGGAGTGTTTTCGAGAGGGCCCTCCTGGGCAAGGGCAGGGACTGCGCTCGCAGCTAAGAACGTGAGGAAGCCTAAGAGCGTCAGGAAGAGAAGAGCATTGCGCAACCCCGGTTTCATAGTCTTTAGTTTATCGAATCCGGATGAGGATGTCGCAGCCGGAGGTATCTTGATCGGCGCTCAAACACAAACCAGCGGGACCGCGGCAACCCTTCCCCCCGACCCCTCTCCGCTCAGCGAGACCGGAGGGGAGGGCGCTGCAGTTCTGCCA
>DATFNR010000004.1:0-71216 GCA_035266285.1 Candidatus Sulfotelmatobacter sp. | reverse complement strand
GGTCTGGAATCCCTGTTTGGTCGCAGTCAACGTGTACTTGCCCAGGCCGAGGCTGGGGAAGTGATACGCGCCGGTGTCGTTGCTCACCGTAGTCTGAGAGACGCCGGTGTCCTGGTTGGTCAGGACGACTTGGGCGGCGGGCACGGCTGCGCCAGAAGAATCTGTGACGGTACCCTCGATGGCGCTGTGGAACTGGGCAAACAGCGGGCTGGAAGCCAGCAGAACCCCGGCCAGCGCCGCCAAGACCAAACCATTCGAGACGCGAAGTCTAGTCATCGCAAATTTCCCCCCTCGCGAGAAATTCCGGCATTTCCTCGCCAACGTTCCGTTGTGAAAACGTTTACCCACAGAAGCTGGGAACTTGTATACTTTTTTACGGAGGCGCTTGTCAAGGCCTAATTTTTTTATACTATGCACCGCCGAAACCGCCATCATGGGAGCATATGAGCTTTAAGGGCAAGACAACTTTGGCTCTAGCCACGACGGTTTGCTTCTTAGCTGCCGTTGTGCCGCTCTCGGCATGGCAAGAAGGGGAAAAACCGTCCCCCAGGAATGCCGCGCCCAGCCCGCCCAAGGTCAATTTCGTAGATATTGCCGACCGCGCCGGCCTGACCGTCAAAACCGAAGCCGGAGGGGAAAGAACCAAGAAATACATCATCGAGACCACCGGGTCGGGCGCCGCCGTCATCGATTTCGACAATGACGGCTGGCCTGACATCTTCCTGGTCAACGGCAGCACGCTGGAGGGTTTTCCCGCCGGCCAGGAGCCCACCAGCCACCTCTATCGCAACAACCACGACGGCACCTTCACCGACGTCACCCAAAAAGCTGGTGTCGGGCTAAAAGGTTGGGGGCAAGGGGTTTGCGCCGGTGACTACGACAACGACGGGTACGTCGACTTGTTCGTCACGTTCTGGGGACATAACGTGCTCCTGCACAACAACGGCGACGGCACCTTTACGGACGTCACCAAGAAAGCCGGCCTTTGGGAGGACAAGCCGAACTGGTCCACCGGGTGCGCATTCGTCGACTACGACCGCGACGGCCATCTCGATCTTTTTATCGCGCACTACGTCGATCTCGACCTTGAGCACACGCCCCAGCCCGGAAGCGGAGATTCCTGCCAGTGGAAGGGCATTCCGGTCATGTGCGGACCGCGCGGGCTGAAGGGCACACACATGCAGCTCTACCGCAACAACGGAGACGGCACCTTCACCGATGTGAGTGAGAAATCGGGAGTCTCGAAGACGCCGTTGTTCTTCGGTTTCACCGTTCTCACCGGCGATTTCGGCAACAGCGGCTGGCCCGACATTTTCGTGGCCTGCGATTCGACCCCAAGCCTGTTCTTTCACAACAATCGCAATGGAACGTTTACTGAAAGTGCCGTAACCGCCGGTCTGGCGTTCAACGGCGAAGGTCACGAGCAGGCCGGCATGGGCGCGGATGCCGCCGACTACGACGGCGACGGCTGGCTCGACATTGTAAAGACCAATTTTTCCGATGACACGCCCACCCTTTTCCACAACGAAAGGGATGGCACCTTTTCCGACAACGCCCTCGGCGCAGGTCTGGGCAACGCCATGCAATTTCTGGGCTGGGGCGCGCTCTTCGTGGATGTGGATAACGACGGCTGGCCTGACATTTTCCTGGCGAACGGGCACGTCTATCCGGAGGTCGACAGCAAGGGCTTGAACGTCACATTCCGTGAGCGCAAGAGCCTCTACTGGAACGAGCACAACGGCAAGTTCAAGGACATCTCGCTCGACGCCGGGCCCGGAATGACGACTCCGTGGAACAGCCATGGCGTGGCTGCCGCCGATTTCGGCAACGACGGTTCGGTCGAAATCGTGGTCAACAACAGCCACGATCGTCCCAGCTTGCTGAAAAATTACGGCGATCGCGGGAATTGGATTCTGTTGAGTCTGATCGGGACCAAATCGAACCGCGACGCGGTCGGCGCGCACGTTACCGTATGGACCGGAGGCCATCAGCAGACGCTCGAAGTGCGCAGCGGCGGCGGCTACATCTCGCAAAGCGACTTTCGTCTGCACTTCGGCCTCGGCCATGCGACGAAGGCCGACTCGATCGACATTCGATGGCCGAGCGGACTGACGCAGAAACTGCGGAATGTGCCGGGGAACCGCATCGTCAAGATTCGCGAGGGAGTCGGGATCGTAGAAAAATAGGGGACTAGCATGCGCACAGCTCGTCGTTTATGGCTTTGTACTTTGTCCGTTGCGATACTCGCAACGGCTGGCCTTGCCCAGGAGAAAATCAGTGCGGTCGAGCTTTTGCGGTTAGCAAACAGCGGTGGCCCGGACCTGAGGAGGGCCCTGGCCCAGACTTTCAAGGCGAACGAACTGGTGGACGGAACTGCAGTCCGCGGACATCTCTCCTCGTTCGTGTTTGCCATCGAAGCTGAATTCAGACCCACGCTTACGATTGACGCCGCGACGGGACCGGAGCTTCGTCGACTTCCTGACACGAAACTTTGGTATGCAATTGCGGAGATCCCCAAGCCAGGAGTCCACTCGTTTTTCTACATCAAAGACGGAAAGCATTTTGGAGGGAGCAACGACCTGCCACGGTTCGGGCCGCTGGCTTATCTGCAAGCTGGCGTGCCTTCCGGAACTCTCTCTCCGCCGATCGTTCATACCAGCAAAATCTACGATGGCCTCCAGACGACTTACTGGACCTACGTTCCCGCCCAATATGATCCCAAAGTTCCCGCTGCGCTGATGGTCATTCAGGATGGCCAGTACTACATCGATCGTGAAAGCAATCTTCCGTTTCTGAATGTGCTCGACAACCTGACTGCCGCGAAGAAAATTCCGGTCATCATCTGTATCTTCATATCGCCGGGGAAAATCGGGAATGCTCCCGGTACGCCGACTTACACCGCCGCAAAGGCCTATGCTGACAAATGGCATCGCCAAATCGAGGATGCGATGCGGAGCATCCTGTACGACACAGTCAGCGACCGCTATCCTCGTTTTCTGCGCGACGAGCCATTGCCCGAAGTGGAGGCGAAGTACAACATCCGCAAAGATGCGTATTCGCGAGGCATTATGGGGTTGTCGTCGGGTGCGATCTGCAGCTTCAACGCGGCCTGGCAGATCAACGATCAATTCAGCCGGGTCATCTCGTGGATTGGCAGCTATGTGAGCCTGCAGTGGAAGGAGAATCCGGAGATCTCGGAGGGAGGGCAGGACTATCCCGACAAGGTGCTGCGCGAGCCGAAGCGAAACATCCGTGTGTGGCTGCAGGATGGAAGCCGGGATATGGAGTTTGGTCCGGCGCAGCAGAAATACGGCAGCTGGATCGCAGCGAATCTTCGCATGGCCAACGCGCTGAAGTTCGCCGGATATGACTTTCATTACAGCTTTGGCGAGGGATCTCACAGCGGCGCTCAGGGCGCGGTCGAGTTGCCGGAGGAACTTGAGTGGCTGTGGCGCGGCTACGAGCCGGCGAAGAAGGAACAAGTCTATGAGCAGGACGCCGACGAGCGCGCCAAGCCGCCATTTCGCTTCACTCTGGTGGACCGGGATACGGACAAGTAGCCTCGCGACGCGTTATCGAACCGGGAGCTCGTAGATGGTGATGCTTACGGGTGGAACCGACAGCGTCGCCGGCACCTCTGGCAGCTCAGCCGCAACGATCTCCACTTGCGGTTTCTGGCCGAGCAAATTAGCGGCATCCTCGCCGTGGCCGGCCATCTGCCAGGTTTTCGATTTGCCGGCCAACTGAACACCCTGCACTTTGAGATCGATGCGTTGAGCCGACGCAGTGGGATTCGCCACGGCAACCGTCAGAAACTTGCGGTCGGCAGTCAAGGCCGCGGTCACATCCAGAGGATATGTCGGACTCCCCGCGTTCGCCGCTGGCTGATCGCCTCCCACGGGCCACTTGGGCGCGGGTTGCGGAGAGTTGCCCGTAACCTCGACGGGCAACGTACCGTAGTGCTCGCGATATAGCTTGAACATCAGGCCGGTCGTGTTATAGATCGCGTCGGTCGCGTTGAAGTCCAACGTCGAAGTCGCGAAGGTGAAAGCTCCCATGGTGATGAAATGGGTGTGCCGGAACATTTCATGCATGACCATGGCGTAGCTCACCGCCAACTTCATGTTGGGAGGCATGCCGCTCTCGGCCCACTCGTCAATCGCCAGAAATATCTTCTTGTCTTCGATTGCCGGAAAGCGCTTCTTGTATTCCTCCCATGCTTCCGCTTTTTCGCGCACTCGATTGGAGGGCCGGCGCGCCCAGTCGACGAGCGATTCGTCGACTGATGTAAACGGATTCTGGTCGTAGAGGAACGGGTTGTCCTTACCCGCTTCCCAATCGAAACGCTTGCCGCTGTAGCAGTACCAGTGATCGCTGATGCCTTCGAAGTATCCCCACGATTTGTCGAGCAGGCCGCCGGTCCAGTCGCCGTCGGTGCCGTATTCGGCCTGAGTTTTGCCGGTAGCGCGGCGGGCGCTGTTGGTAACGGTCATCTGGTCGGGCATAGCGCCGGACGCGATGATCACGATGGAAGGATCGACCTTGCGCATGGCTTTCACAAAGGCGTTGTGCTTGATCAAGAAATAACGAAGCGCAGTGCGGCCCAGCTGCCAATTGCCGTAGGGCTCGTTCCCCACGTTCCAATACTTGACGTGGTAGGGCTCGGGATGTCCGTTGGCGGCGCGCAGGGCTCCCATGTGGGTGCGGACGGAGCCGTTCATGTACTCAACCTGATCGGCAGCCGAACGATCGTCGCCGTAGCCAGCGTTCACGGTGATGTAAGGATCGACTTTCAGAATCCGGCATAACTCCATGAATTCGTCCATGCCGACATCGTTCGGCTGCATGACGTTCCACGCAAAGTCCCAGGTGGGCGGGCGCTTGTCGGGGTCGCCGATGGCGTCACGCCAGTCATAGCCGGAGATGTAGTTGCCACCCGGCAAACGATAGAAGCCAGAATCCAGCTGGCGCAGAAGAGCTGTCGTGTCGGCGCGGAAGCCATGAACGTTGTCGGCGGGCATGAGCGAGACCGCGCCCACGTGAAACGAGCCAGTGCCAGTGCCGGTAATTTCCAGTCGCCCATCGTCAGTGTCTGCTGGCGCTGTGAACTTCAGCGGGAACGTCGCGTAGGCGCTGTGCAAGGCATGCAGCGGAATTGTCTGGCGATCTTTGGCATCGGGCCCCCACACCAGGCTGACGTTGACCTGCGCTTGCGGCGATCCAGCCAGCACAATTCTGCCGGCGTATCCCTTTCCCTTGCGCAGTGCGAGGCCCGATTGCTGAATTCCATGGGTTGTGCCGCCCTCCAGCTTGATTTCCGGACTCTGCTCGCCGACGTAGGCATGATCGCGGTCCATGACGACGAATTCGTCCGGCCCGATGGGTCGCCACTTCTTCAGCTTCATGAACCGCGCGCGCATCGGGTTTCCGGCCGGCTCTTTCTCTGGAGCCGAGTCCACGGGAAAGTAGAACTTGCGGTCGTCAAGCATCTCACTCCACAGGCCATGGTTGATGATGTTGCCCAGGTGCTCGATGAACATGCCGTAGTCGTACCCGGAGATCGGGTCGCCGACTTTGCCGGCGTCGAGGTTCGCGACGATCGATTGAGGCGGAGTAGAAGCCTGTTCCTGCGCCTGGGCAGCGATTAACAATGACGCAACCAACAACGAACACGATGGCAGAACTCGATTTCTGATCACATGGGCTCCTTTGTCATCCTTGTCGGAATGTCATCCTGAGCGGAGCGGGAAGTTCGCGAAGCGAAGTTGCCGCGCAGTCGAAGGATCCCTTTGTGTCGAGTAATCGCCGGCCCGGGTGGGAGTTCGCATGAGAGAATTCCCAGCCATGCCAATGCTGCATTTTGGTGCTAGGGATCCTTCGACTGCGTTGCCTTGCGCTCCGCGCAAGGCAACTTCGCTCAGGATGACAAACCTAAAAGCACGACCCCTAACTCACGCGATCTTCGCCCGCTGCTTCGCCTGCAGAATGAGGTCCGCCATTACGTCGCGATAACTGTCGAAGGTGTCGTCGACAACTGTAATCGTTGGAATGATCAAAGTTTCCGCCGGGACGATTTTCGGATCGAAGCGCCCAAACCCGAACTCATGAACACCTCGGCTACCCCTGCCGGGCGCGGGATGGCTGGTGTGTTCGAATGCTCGTCCATATTTGGTGTAGGCCGGGCGGTATGCAGATTCACTTTGCACATGAAAAACTGGAATGAACGAGAGCAGGGCGTCATAGTGCATTTCGCCAAAAACCATCACCTTGGGATATTTCTGCTTCAAATCCGCAACCAAACGCCGCGTGCCCTCGTGAGAGTCGGCCTTGGTGTTGTTCTCCCAGCCGCCAACGATGTCGAGGAAGTAAGCGTCGAGACCGAAGGTGTCGATCACATACGAAATCCGGTTGAACAGCCAGTTGCGCCACGAGTCGACCCCGACATTCATGTAAGGACTCCAGCCCTCCATGTGGCGGTCGTTATCCCAATCGACCCAGTTCAAGTCGAAGTGGTCGCCGTCGATCTGCGACATGGCGGCGTCGGCAAACTGTGCAAACTCCGGATGGTGATTGTTGGCGCAATTGATCCCAAACATCGGCATGAAATGGAAGCCCATTTTCTGGCCCTCCTGGATCAGGCGCTTGAATGCTTCGTCTCCTCCCATGCGCGGGTCGGTCTTGTATAACGGATAGTTCCAATAGAAGCGGCCATCCCAGGCGATCAACAGAATCATTACATTCTTAGCGGGAATCTGCGTTGACACCCATTGCAGAATCTTAAGCATCTTGGGATAGTCATTGAAGATGTATCCGGTCCAGTGCGCGCCGTGAAGGTTCAGCGCCAGAGCGGCTTCGCGGCACCAGGGCGCAACGTCGGTGCGCGCCTCCCAGTCAGGAATCTGAAACGCCTTCTCAACGTGGGCGAAGTGCGGACGACAGGCGCCCTCCATTGTGGTGGCAGGTCCGGCGCACCACCAGCAACTCTCAAGCTTCGGACTCTTCACCCAGCCGGCCTGCTCATAGACCATTTCGGCGCGATAGGTTTTTTCTCCCGGCTGAAAGTAAAACCGATTTGCCCGGACGCTGTCGCATCGCGCGGAAAGAGAAAAGAACTCGGCATCGCCGCTCTGGATGACCACCAGCGGCGAGTTAAAAGAGGAAGCCACACCACGCTCCAGAAACAGCGCACCGGCGCCGAAGGGATATCCCAGAAGAACTTCGTCGTCGTGGTGATCCCTGAATGCCAGCCCTCCAGCGGAGATCTTTCCACGCGGCACGCCGCGCACAATCGTGACGATCGACTTGATCGGCTGCTCCATGTCTGCGACGGCGCTCCACTCGATCTGATCGCCGTTCTTGCGGATGCGCGCCTGCAACTTCCCGGGAGCAGTTTGCTGCCCGCCCGCCCAAACCAGCTGCGTGCAGGTGAGGTCGATGCCGCCGGGAACGTCCTCGACCGTCATTGAATTCTGGTCAAGGCCGTAGGTGTTTTCGAAGGTGTGCAGGCGGAATGAGAGTCGCAATCCGGAGAATTCCACGGCCGGCTCGGGAAAGTCGTAGCTAAACTTCATGAAACTGGCGCCGCGCGGAGGAATAGTCACTTCGCTGGTCGAGGTCAGAGGCAGGATGCGATTGGAAGTTGGGGAAGGCGTTGCCGCGGCCGGCGCGGCGATTGTTGCGTCAGTGCCAGCTGTTTCCGCCAGAGCTGGGATTCCAGTGAGCGCCAGGCAGGACGCGCCTGCGCCCTTCAGCAATTCGCGGCGTGAAAGCTTCGTATCCATAGATTTCTTGCTCCCCAGATTGTTGCTGGAAGTTAGAGACCGCGGTCAGGACTTGAGCGCTACGTATGTGCTGTAGCTCTCTTTGTCGATGTTCATAAACGGGCGCATCGTGACGTTGCTGCCATCGGTAGACGTCGCCAGCCAATCGCCCTTGGCATTGCTGGCCGGCTTGGCTCGCAGCAACGCGTTCCTGTCGAACGACGGCTGCGAATCGGCGACCGCAAGAAGCACGACCGGGCCCTGCACAAGAGCCGCCACATTGGGGTGATTCGCGTCGACCAATTCCAGCCGAAGCGGCATTGGGAGTTCGAGTTCGACGCGATCGCCGTCTTTCCACGTGCGGCGGACCGCGGCGAAGCTTCCGGGTTGAACAGAATCGGATACGCGCTTTCCGTTCACCGAGAGCGTGGGATCGGGTGCGGCCCAGCTGGGAATGCGAACGTAGAGTGTGTACTCCTTGTCCTGAGAACCCGACACCTGGATCTGGATCTTATTGTCGAACGGATATTGTGTTTCCTGCTTCAGCCCGTAGCGCCCGCTGCCGTCACTCCACTGCACGCGCGAGGGTGTGAAGAGATTCACATAGACACCGTCTGCAGATCGCAGATAGGTGCTGATGTGGTAGTCCGCCGCGAGCTGCGGGAAGGTCCCTGAGCAGCACGGCCACTTGTCGCGGTACCAGACCTTCCTGCCGGTAGTCGCGTAGTCCGAGTAGTAGAACGATGTGCCATCGGGTTGAATCGGCCAGGCGCCGAGAATCGTGTTGTAGAGCACGCGCTCCATGCTGTCGCCGTATCTCGCGTCCTTGGTAACACGCAAGAGGTAGCGAGTGATCTTGAAATGCCCATACGCGCCGCACGGCGTTTCAAAACTGGCGTGGGTCTGCGCCAGGCTGTCGCCCAACTGTCCGCGGCCGGGTTCGCCGAAGGCTTCGTCGGGACCCCAGCCACCGGTGGCGAAACTCTGCGTCTTGATCAGCATGTCGAAGCCGTTTGTGGCCGCCCGCAGATGCTTTTCACTGCCCAGCGTGATGTAGGCCTGCATCGCCGAACTGAATGCATTGACGTGGCTGTAGGCGTGTTCGAAGGGCAACACATTGTTGCCTTCGGAGAGTGGATTGAAGTACGTGTCGTCTTCAAGGAACTGCTTAGCCATGTCGCGATAGAAGGTCTTACCAGTCCGCTGGTAGGCGAGGAAGAGATTTTCGGGAAGCGTGTAGGTTTCGTCCCAGGTGTAGGAAGTATCTTTGTGCGCGCGCGAGCGCTGCTCCTGCCGCGACAGCGCCTTCTCAGGAAGGTAAGCGACGATAGCGCGGGTCAGCTTTTCGTGAACATCCATCGCCATGGGGTCGTGCGCATACTCATAGGCGTCGATCAGGCCGCATGACGTCTTGTCGTAGGTGTAGGCGGGAAGGCGATAGCCAGCAAAAAACCTGGCTTTGGGATCGAGCGTCTCTGCGTAGCCTTTCACCAAGCGATTAATCTTTGCCTGCGTCTCTTTCGATCCGGTAACGGCGTAGGCGCGCGAAAGCCCTGAAAGGTACTGCCCGAAACTGTGGCCGGCGATGAAGCCGTGGAAATCGTTGCGCTCCAGGCTGAAGCCGGTGAGGTCGTACCAGCCTCCCATGTCCTCGCCCGGCGCCGGCAAGCCGGCAACCTGGCGAAACACTTTCAGCAGGCGGTCATCCTCGAGATTGAGGAAGCGGGCATGGTTCTCTTCGAACTGCCGTTTCATGGGACTATCCAGCAACTCGACGTCGGAATAGGGGAAGGTGGCCAGGGGCAGGTCGATGGCGACGCTGCCGCGGGCCGGTGTAGCCCAGGAAGGGATGGCACGTGCAGCATAAGCTGCGGCGGTGGTGGCGCTAGCGGTCTGGAGAAAGGTTCTGCGGCTAACGACGGCCATGGGGGCTCCTGGGGCTGGTAGCAAACGTTTACCACGCTAGCTTCCTCCGCCAGTCCCACTTTGTCAACTGGCTCCTTCCGAAACCGCCCGTATACTCTTCATCTAAGGAGTGGTGTACCTGCGCATGGAAAGCGGAAAAACTCCTTGACACTCGCTGGCCGGGGAACTATAAGCAGGTCTGAGTCGTGGAGCAATCGTTTACTTCGCTGGCCGTGCCAGTGCCGCGCGTTTGGCTTAACACTGACTGCGGAATGTTAGCAATCCCCGAAAACTGTCGCATCGCACTCAAGAAGTTTCCGCACCCGTCTGATTGACGTTCAGCCGGCCACTCTGGGGAAACTACATCTATGTCTACGATCTCACGCCGAGGCTTCCTTCGTCACGCAGCGGGCGCTGGTATGGTTTGCTGCACGGACCTGGCTGCCCGGCGTTCTCTGACGGCGCAGTCTCTCCCTGCTTCCCAGTCGGCACGCGTGTACGTTGATTCCCGCCGAACCATCGCTCCTCTGGACCGCAATCTCTTCGGCTCCTTCCTCGAGCACCTCGGCCGCGCCATCTATGAGGGAATCTACGACCCGGGATCGAAGCTCTCCGACGGCAATGGATTTCGCAAAGACGTTCTGAACGAAATTCGCCAGCTGGGAGTTCCGATCATTCGCTATCCCGGGGGGAATTTTGTCTCGGGATACAACTGGCTCGACGGCGTGGGCCCGAAAGAAAAACGTCCGCGGGTGCTCGACAAGGCGTGGAATACGATCGAATCGAACCAGTTCGGGACCAATGAATTCCTCGCCTGGTGCAAGGCGGCCGGCACCGAGGCGCTGATGGGGCTGAATCTTGGAACCGGGACGGCGGAAGAAGCAGCCGCGCTGGTGGAGTACTGCAACGTGGAGAAAGGCACGCGCTGGAGCGATCTGCGGCGCCAGCACGGTGTGGCTGATCCCTGGAAAGTGCAGCACTGGTGCCTGGGTAACGAGATGGACGGCCCCTGGCAGATCGGCCACATGTCGGCAACGGAATATGGCCAGAAAGCCGAGGACGCCGCGCGGCAGATGCGCGATGTCGATCCGTCGTTGAAGCTCATTGCCTGCGGGTCGAGCGGACCCGGCATGCGCACCTACCTTGAATGGGACCGCGAAGTGCTCGAGCAGTGCTACGACTACGTCGATGGCCTTTCGCTGCACCGTTACTTCGGCAACTGGGAGCGCGACAGCGGCGGCGACACGGCCAAGTATCTGGCGCTGAACTTGAGCATGGAGAAGCAGATCGCCGAAACGGTTGCGGTCTGTGATCTGGTGCGCGGGCACAAGCGCTCGCAAAAGAAGTTGTGGCTGTCGTTCGACGAATGGAACGTCTGGTATCGCACCACGGGCGGGGACGACACCGATGGACACCGAAAGGAAGCGCCCCATCTGCTGGAGGAGGTCTACAACCTCGAGGATGCGTTGCTGGTCGGAGGCTTGATCAATTCTCTGCTGCGCAACGCCGATCGGGTGAAGCTCGCCTGTCTGGCGCAACTGGTGAACGTCATCGCTCCGCTCATGACGAACGCGGACGGACTTCTTCGCCAGACCATCTACTATCCTTATAGCTGGGCGCTTCAGTTCGCCAAAGGTTCTGTGCTGGAGTTGCTGGTGGAATCGTCAACCTACCCGGTTTCCGGCATGGATCCTGTGGCCCACATCGATGTGGCGGGATCGCTCGACCGCAGCGCAGGCAAGCTCTGCCTTTTCATCCTGAATCGCGATCTCGCAAGAGCCCACGACATCGAACTGGTGTGGGAAGACGCGGCCCCGGCCCAGGTAGTTTCAGCGTCGGTGCTGACGGGCGAAGACCTGAAGGCTTCGAACAGCTTCTCCGCTCCTCAACGAGTAACACCGCATCCGTTCGCGGTGCCAGCCAGCAGTCGAAGCCGAACCACGTTTGAAGTGCCGGCGCGTTCCTACACGGCCGTGCAATGGTCATTGTAGAGGGAAGAACTTATTCATGAGGATGAGCCCATGAGGAAGACACGAAGCATCACGCGCAGAGAATTCGTAGCGGCGGCGGTCTCGACCGCTGCAGTGTCATCGTTGTCTTCCCGGCGGGCTTTTGCCGGGGTCATTGGCGCAACTGGCGCGTCGCAGACTTCCGTTCCGCTCACGGACTCTCCCGCCTGGAAGGACCAAGGGGTCGAGAATCTGGCCAAGTCGCCGCATGCGAAGCTGCGCGACATCCCGGTTCACGCCGTGACGATCACCGGAGACTTCTGGGCGCGCCGCCGCGAGATTAACGTGAGCAAGAGCATTCCGAGCATGCACGACCTGCTCGAATCGAACGGCCGCATGAACAATTTCCGCCGGCTGGTGGGCAAGAGCACTGCCCCGCAGATCGGTCCGGTGTTCGCCGACTCCGACATTTACAAATGGACCGAGGCGGTCGGATTTGTGCTGCAGTCCGGCGATCGTCCCGAACTGCGCGAGACGGCGAGCAAGATGATCGACGAAGTGATCGCGGTTCAGGAGCCCAGCGGCTATCTGAACACCTATTACCAGGACGACCGCAAGTCCCTGCGCATGACGGTCCAGACGCAGACAACCGGCCACGAGCTGTACAACATTGGCCACATGCTGCAGGGCGCGATCGCCTATTACCGGGCAACGGGCGATCGCAGGCTGCTCGACGCCGGCATTCGATTCGTCGACGATTTTATGATTCCCGATTACGGTCCGGCGCCGAAGAAGCCGATCGTCTCCGGCCATCCCGAGATCGAAATGGAGCTGATCGAGCTGTACCGCATCACCGGCGACAAGCGCCTGCTCGACCTTGCCGGCTACATCCTCGGCGGCGACGACCGCCTGCAGTTGCCCGAGCGCCGCACTATTTACATGTTCAGCGGAACGCCCTTCACCGCGCGCACCAAGCTCGAAGGCCACGCGGTTCGCGCCATGTACGCCTGCTGCGGTGCCACCGACTACTACATGGAGACCGGCGACGACACCTATGTGAAGACGCTGAACACGCTGTGGAACGACATGACCACCACCAAGATGTACGTGACTGGCGGCGTGGGCTCACGGTCCGACGGCGAGGCGTTCGGCGACGCTTATGAGCTGCCCAACTTCCGGGCCTATGGAGAAAGCTGCGCCGCCATCGGCAACATGATGTGGAACTGGCGCATGCTGGCCGTGACGGGAGATGCCAAGTTTACCGACGTGATTGAACGTGCCCTGTACAACGGAATCAATTCCGGCATGTCGCTCGACGGCACGCTCTACTGCTATCGCAATCCGCTGGCGTTTGATCCGTCAACCGGGGACAAGATTCGCAATCCCTGGTACGACGTGACCTGCTGTCCTCCCAATCTGGAGCGCACGTTCGGATCACTGCCGGGATATTTCTACAGCACGAGTGCTGACGGAATCTACGTGCATCTCTACGACAATTCAGAACTCAACTGGCATTTGGAAAACGGCACCGGCCTCAAGATTACACAGAAGGCAAACTACCCGTGGGAGGGCGGCGTAGAGATTGCCGTCACACCCGCCCAGCCCTCCGACTTCACATTCCATGTCCGCATTCCGGGTTGGACCGATCATGCGCAGGTTTCGGTGAATGGAAAGCCCGTCGCGGGAGCAACGCCGGGACAATATCTTCCCATCCAGCGCCGCTGGTCTGCCGGCGACGTCATCCACATGACGTTGGAGGTCGTGCCCCAGGTCATCGAGGCGAACCCGCGCATCGCCGAAGACAGCGGCAGGGTCGCGATCCAGAGAGGCCCCCTGATTTATTGCCTGGAAGAAATCGATCAACCGAGCGGCCTCTCGCTGAGCGATGTCGCGATCGATCCCGGACGCCGCCCTGCCGACCAATTTCAGGCTGAGTTCACGAGCGACCTGCTGGGCGGGATGGTGGTGCTGCATCACACTGGCGCCGTCTACGACCGCGGACAATCGGAGAACGCTCTTTACCCGCGCTACGTCAGTGGGCCAGTGAGAACGCGTAAGGTGCCCCTGACTTTCATTCCGTACTACGCGTGGGCGAACCGGCAGGCGACGTCGATGCAAGTGTGGAATCTGTTGCTGAGGGCATAGCCGTGCCGGATCACTACCACGTCAATCGCAAAAGCGAAATGCCCTGTCGTGGCAAATCGAACTGGAGGTGGACGCTGCCCTGTTCGATCTCAACCCATCGGGGCGAGGTCAGCAGTTGCAGTTGCCCGGCACTCTCCAGTTGTTTGTACTCGCTCGCGGAGGGGGATTGGGGCGATCCCATTTCTTTCCACGCGGCGAACGCGTTGCTGTGGTTTGAATCGACGCGACAGTGTTCCAGCAGACCTCGCTTCGCGTCTGCAGGCAATCCGGTGGTCGCCAGATCGATGGTTGCGGCTGGAACTGGAAGATCGTCGTCGTGATAGTTCCAGACCAGAACTTCCAACTCGCGCTCTTTGCGGGCAGCAATGGCATTGATGTCGGGCTGCCCGTGTACGCCTTCGCGGAGCACAGTTTCTTTCGCCAGTTCCCCGGAGCTCGTCGCGCGGATGCGCTCTGAGCCCAGCATGCCCAGCATCCGAAACGCGCTTAAGACGGGCTTGTCGACGCCATTCGTGGCCAGCTCACGAAATCCAGCGAAATAAGGTTGGTCTTCGAATTCAAAAGCCCAGGTCACAGCGCCGCGAAAATTGATTCGCTCCTCACGAGCCAGTGCCAGCGCATTCTTGAGAACCTCGACGGTATAGGCTCCGTATAAAGGTCCGTTGCGATAGAGATTCCGCGGGTTCTCCTTGGCCGAACAGGCTGCGCAACCCTCCGGGTCCGACTCGCCAAGAATGATGGGCGTATTCTTCCACTCCGGGAAGGAAGCAACGATCTGGAATCCCCGTTGGATGGCTGCAAGCTGGCGTGTGATTCCCATCTGCACGTGGTCGCTCTGCCATGCCGGTGAGCCTTTGGGATGGAAGCTGATGAAGTCGAGATGCGAGCCCGTCTTGCCTGTCGCGTAGTTCTTGCCGCGCACGCAATGTTCCAGAAAAGCCCTAAGAAAATCGACGGCAGTCGAACTGCCGGGACCGGTCGTATCCGGCCCTCCGACGGTTGCTTCGGGAAGCGCGCGCAGCACCGCCTCCACCGAAAAGTCGTAGAGCTTGAAATATTCTTCTCGCGTGCCTTTCCAATAGCCAATATCGGGCTCGTTCCACACTTCCCACAGCCAGGTTTTCACTTCGGCATCGCCATATCGCTTGCGAAGGTGGTCCGCGAACTGAAATACAAGTTCCGACCATTTCTGATAGTCCTTTGGCGGGTAGGCCCATCCGGTATAGATCTCGCCGACCGGAGTCCGCGGAAAGTCGTGACGGTAGGGCTCGGGGTGCGTCGAGAGCGCCTTGGGCATGAACCCAATCTCGACCAGCGGCCTGATTCCTGCGGCATGAAATGTGTCGAAGATGCGGTCGAGAATCGTCCAGCTGTACATTGGATTCCCCGACGCGTCCTCCGTATAGACGTTGGTCGACCCCCATTTCAGCGAAGCGGATCCATCGCCGCTGGTGAACAAATTGTGAACGCGGACGTAAACCGGCGCGGCTCCTATGCCAGCCAGTTCTCCCAGCAATTGTTTACCATTGTTGGCGTAAGTGTAATTGGGCTCGTCGTACCCGAAGTAGTTCCAGACTGGCGAGAGCGGTCCCTCAACCTGATCAAAATGCACCTGGATATTGACCGGAGGCGACGCCGGTTGCGGCCAGCCGAGTTGACTGGCGAGCAAGAAAAAAACAGCGCAGGAGCGAAAACCGAAGTTGTGTTCGCTGAGACGCGACATTCTTCCTCAGCGCGCCGAAAAACTGAAGATCGTGATCGTGTGGTAGCGCTCGCCCGGCTTCAACTCCGCGCTCGGAAAATCGGGATGATTCGGTGAGTCCGGGAAATGCTGGGTTTCCAGGCACAGTCCGGCATGAAGTCCGTAAGCCGTGCCTCCCTTGCCCTTGATCGACCCATCCAGAAAATTCCCACTGTAAAACTGAATCCCGGGTTGATCGGTGAGAACTTTGAGCACGCGCCCGCTGCCCGCATCGTAGAGCTCAGCCGCTTCTTCCAGCTCCGCGCCCTTGCGATCGAGCACCCAGTTATGGTCGTAGCCGTGCCCCAGGTGCAGTTGCTGATCATCGGCCTGGATTCGCGCTCCAATCGCGGTGGGCTTGCGAAAATCGAACGGCGTTCCCTCCACCGCCTTCAACTCGCCGGTGGGAATCAATCCAGCATCCACCGGAGTGAAACGCGAAGCGTGCAGCGTGAGCTGATGATTCAGAATGTCGCCCCCGCCAGCCAGATTGAAGTAAGAGTGGTTTGTCAGGTTGACGACGGTGTCTTTGTCGGTCGTCGCCGAATACTCGATGCGCAGATCGCCTTTCATCAGCGTGTAGCGAACCGTAGCCGTCAAGTTGCCCGGGTAGCCGGCCTCGCCGTCTTTGCTCACATAGGTCAATTCCACGCCGTTCGCAATTGCCTTGGCCTTCCAAACGACGTTGTTGAAGCCGTGCGGCCCGCCGTGCAGGGAATTCTCGCCGTTGTTCAACGGCAGAGAATATTTGTGGCCGTCGAGCATGAAGGTCCCGTGCGCGATGCGATTCGCGTACCGCCCGATGAGCGCGCCGAAATACGCGTCGGACGCACCGTTAAAGTTGGCAACGTATCCATCGAGATTGTCGAATCCAAGCACGACATCGGCAACTTTGCCGCTACGATCCGGGGCTTTGAAGGAAACCAGGACCCCGCCGTAGGTGGCGACCCTGGCTTCATAAGCGCCGTCGCTCAGTGTGAAAATCTCCACTGCGGTTCCGTCCGGCATCTTGCCAAAGGGTTGACTAGTCACCGTTGTCTTGGCCTCCATGGCGATGCTGAAGAACACGATCCACAACCCGCAGACGATGATCCCTCGCAAAATTTCTTTGATCCCCATGCCGATCTTGCCTCCGCTGCTATTGCACAGACTGGCCCGCCACCGCAATCAAGGTTGGAAGAATGCGGCCCAGGCCGTCCCCACCGGGCTGCCCCAAAGTGAAATACAACTTGCTATACAAAGGATAGAGAGTTTCATATGTGCGCCGCGCCGATTCATTCGGAGTGAACGTCCGAGTGGGAGGACACATCTTATCTTGTGCCTCTTCGACGCTCTTGAATGTTCCGGCAGCCAGAAAGGCGAAAATCGCCGATCCCAGACTGACGACACTCTTGCTCGGCACCAATACGGGTCGCGCCAGCACGCTGGCATAGACCTGGTTCAGAACATCGTTTTTCTGAGGAATCCCCCCCGCGTTGATGACCCGCTTGATGTGCACGCCGTGCTTCGCCATTCGGTCCAGAATCACGCGCGTGTGAAAGGCTGTTCCCTCGATCGCGGCGAACAGTTCATCTTGCGCTGTGCTCTGCAGGTTCCATCCCAGCGTGACGCCGCGCAAGTTGGGGTTCACGAGCACCGTGCGATCGCCGTTGTCCCACGACATTCGCAGCAGGCCGGTCTGGCCCGCCCGGTATTTCTCCAACCCGGCGCTCAACGTGGCCACATCGGTTCCCGCGCGAGACGCGATCGCGCCGAAGATGTCTCCCACCGCCGACAGTCCGGCTTCAATTCCGGTGCGCGAAGGGTGAACGCTCCCCTGCACCACGCCGCAAACTCCCGGCACCAGATTTGCTAAAGGCGTGATTCCAATGATGCACGTCGAAGTGCCGACCACGTTGACCATGTCGTCGGTGCGGCAGCCAGCGCCAATCGCGTCCCAGTGCGCATCGAACGCTCCCACCGGAATCGGAATACCAGCCTTCAGCCCCAGCTTCTCAGCCCAGGCTGGAGAGAGCTTGCCGGCAATTTGGTCAGAGGTGGCGAACTCGCCATCCAGTTTTTCCCGCACGCCTTTGAATAGAGGATCAACTTTAGCCAGGAAACTCTCCGGCGGAAGCCCGCCGAGCTGCGGATTCCACAGCCACTTGTGTCCCATCGCACAAACGCTGCGCTTCACCTTCCTGGGATCGGTGATGCCGCAAAGCGTGGCCGCCACCATGTCGCAATGCTCGAATGCGGACACAAACTCGGGCCGCTTCTCCGGATTGTGGCGAAGCCAGTGCAGCAGCTTCGAAAAGCCCCACTCCGAGGAGTAGACGCCGCCGCACCATTGAATGGCTTCCAAACCTTCGCGGTGCGCCGCCTCGGTGATTTCGGCGGCCTCACCTTTGGCCCGATGATCGCACCACAAGTAGTACTCCCCGAGAGGCTGAAGATTCTTGCCGACAGGAATGACCGAAGACCCCGTGGTGTCGAGAGCGATGGCCTGCACTTGATCCCCGCGAACGCCGGCTTGGGCGAGAGCGTCGCGCGTCGCCGCAGCCAGCGCCCGCATGTGGTCGTCGTGCGACTGGGTGGCGTACTCCGGATCCTCGCGCTTGCGGTGTAAGGGATACTCGGCAACGGCGGACTCGAGCAGGCCGCATTCGCTGTCGACCAGCGAGACGCGCACGCTCAAAGTCCCGAAGTCGACTCCGGCGACGATGGCCATCAGCACGCTCCGTTATCGCGGCCGTGCCAATGCATGTCCCAGCCCAGGTAGCGGGTCGCGGCTTCGTGCACCGGCGCCGCAACGCTGGAAAGATTCGCCGCCACGTGATGCTCAAAGCCCTGCTCACAAATGAAATGCAGTAATCGCTGCAGATTGGGAATCTCGACCACACCCGCGCCGCCGAACGTGTTCAACGGGTCGTCGGTAAATCGGCCTTCGCCGACGTAGCCGCGCATTTTCCCCGCGGTATCGTCGGTCGAGAAGCGCGCAAAGCTCATCCTCTCCGGCTTAATCAGCCCCACGCACGTCCCGAACGTATTTTCTTTGCCCACGGCTCCGGCAATAATTTCCTGAAAGTCCATCTTCACCGAGCGGAAGAAATGCTTCGGCAGGTTCGAGCAATGGAAACAGACTGCCTTGTTCGGGTCCGCACCGTAATTGTTGTTCCAATCGAGCAGCGCGGAAGGACTACCCGAGGCCAACTGCAGAGCGTGCATGCCCAACACTCCACAGATGTCCACTTCACAGGCACTGGAGAGCAGTTCGTTGCTCATCATGCTCATGATGGTGCACGGAACCACGCCCAGGTTTTCTTCAATGGAGGTCCAGCACTGAACCGCGCTGATCGCGACCTCGGTCGCGGCCATCCACTGTTCCACCACGGCTCCAAGCTTCGCCATCTTCATCAGAGCCGGCGCCGGAACGCTCCCGACATCCACATACTTCCTGATCGCCGCAAGTTTGGCCTGGGCAAGTTCGTCATTGTCTTTCATGCGCTCGATGCGTCCCAGCACCTCAGAAAGATCAAGCGTCTCGATGGAGATACCGTGCGCCTCCAGAATCTTCTCGCTGTAGCGAACGGTGTTGAACGCGGCCGGACGCGCTCCAATGGCGCCGACTCGCAGGTTGCGAAATCCCTTCACCACGCGGCAGACCGCGGCGAACCATTCAAGATCTTGGGCGAACTCGGGGGAATTGGGGCTTTCCGTGTGCAGCGTGGTGATCGAATACGGAATGCCATACTGCCGAAGATTGTTGCAGGCCGACATCTTGCCGCAGAAGCTGTCACGGCGGGCGGCAATAGTCATCTTCTTCGGATCGTCGGGCGTGGCTTGAACTAATACCGGCACGCCGAGATCTGCCAGTCTCAGGGTATCGGCGATCGCGCGCTCGTCGCCGAAATTTGGCAACGTAACGATGACTCCATCGATGCGCTCACGATTTTTCTTAAACAACTCGGCGCAGCGCCGCGATTCTTCCCGCGTCTCCACTGCTCCATACTTGCTCTGTTCGGGCGTGAGGGCCACGGCGTCGACCCCGGCCGCTTTGAGCGCTCCCAGCATTTCTTCCCGGCCGCTTTTCGCCAAGTGGTCAGGAAAGAAACCCCGGTTGCCTACGATCAGGCCCATGGTCATTGGTTTCGCCGCCATAAGAATCCCTTTCGCCGCCTCGCTTTGCTCTAGTGCTGACGCCTCGGGGCGAATTTGAAGCAATAGACAAGCCCGCACACGAGCAACAGCGCACCCCACCACACATTGGCGTGTAATTCAAACAGGACTATCCCCGGATTCGCCGGCGGATTCACCAACTGATAGATCCCCGCGGCCAGAATCAGCGCGCCATTCACCGCCAACGAAATTCCAATGAAGAACCAGATTGAAACCACGTGTTCTCCTTGGATCCCCGGACCTGCCGGTCGGAAAATCCACCTACCAGAAAATAATGTTCAGTACGACGAACACAACCGAGATCACCGCCGCCCAGAAGAGAGGCTTCTGATAGAGCGGAACCTCTCCCACAGATGGCACCTCTGTCAGTCCGTACACCAGTCCCGTCAGCTCGCTATCGGGCATCGGCTTGGTTGCAAGACTCACTCCCACGGTCACCGTAACGCACACGATGAACGACCACAGCGCTTGAAAATAGTCCTGCGCCAGTCCCTTGGCATGGGGAGAGAGTGCGACATAGCGCAGCGCCGTGGGATCCACTTTGACCCACGCCCACATGCCGATTGAGCTCAGCGTCCCGCAAAGCAATCCCCAGAAACCCGCCGGTCCCGTGGCTCGCTTCCACAACATTCCCAGCACAACCGTGCCGAACAGCGGAGCGATAAAGAAGCTGAACAAGGCTTGTACGTAGTCCATGATGCTGGCGAACTGCATTACCAGGTACGCAGTGCCCACGCTGATCAGCACGCCGATCACGGTGGTCCAGCGCCCCATGTTCACGTAGTGATGGTCGCTGCCCTTGCTGTTAATCAGCGGCCGGTAAATGTCGTAGGTCCAGACGGTTGTAAACGCGCTCACATTCCCCGCCATACCCGACATGAAACCGGCAATCAGCGCCGTGACTCCCAGGCCGAGCAGGCCCGGGCCGCAATAGCGCGCGAGCATCAGCGGCAACACGTCGTTGTAGCTGTGGGCTCCGGTAACCGTGGCCACCGACTCCGGAACCAGTTTCTCGGGCAGCACCGCCAAGCCCAACAGGCCGGGCAGGATCACGATGATGGGGACCATCATCTTGAACCCAGCGCCGATGATGGGAGCCATTTCTGCGCTGCGAATATCCTTTGCCGCCAGAATTCTCTGCACCACCAAAAAGTCGGTGGTCCAGTAGCCCATGGAAAGGACAGCTCCCAGCCCGAACACAACCCCCACCCAATTGATTCCCATTGGATTGTTGGAGAAGGAGCCTACGCCTGCCCAGACATGGACGTACTGTTCCGACGCGCGCTGGGCGATCTGCAGCTTGAGATTGCTCCAACCACCGGCTTCATACAGCCCCAGGATCGGTATGAGCAACGCCCCGGCCCAGATAAGAAAGAACTGCAGCACTTCATTGAAGATGGCCGAGCGCAGCCCGCCCAGCGTTACATAGATGGCCACCGTGAGCGATGAGACCCAGATGCTGAAGTTGATGTCCCATCCCAGGACGATCTGCATGACCTTGGCCATGGCGAACATGTTGACGCCGCTCATCAGCACAGTCATGAAGGCAAAAGAAATCGCCGACAAGGCGCGGCTGGGCTCGCCGAATCGCAGCCTCAGGTATCCCGGCACAGAGTGGGTCTTCGAAATGTAGTAGAACGGCATCATCACCAGCGCCAGGAACAGCATGGCGGGGATGGCGCCGATCCAATATGCGTTCGTCGCCATGATGCCGTACTGGTAAGCCGAGCCCGCCCAGCCCATCAATTCCAGAGCGCCCAGATTGGCCGAGAGAAAGCTCAGACCGGCGACCCACGCCGTCATCTCCCGGCCCGCCATGAAGAAATCTTCGCCGGTATTCGCTTGCCCCTTCAGATACCAGCCAATCGAGAGCACCAGGATGAAATAGAAAGCGACAATGGCGCCGTCGATGGGGGAGAGGTTGACCAGCCGCGTGGGCACTGCGAGAGCCGTCAAGGGCATCATTTCGAGTCCTTGGGCTGTCCGTAATATGCGGCCGCGCCGTGTTTTCGGAGGTAGTGTTTGTCGTGCAGCCCGCGCCCCACCGGTTGTGCCGCGGCATTGATGCCAAGCGTGAAGTACGCCATTCGCGCCACCGCTTCGAGGATGACGGCATTGTGAGCCGCGCTCGCGGCATCTTTTCCCCAGGCAAAAGGTCCGTGGTTCGCTACCAGCACGCCCGGAGTCGTCCCCGCGCCGTGTCGCTGCAAACAGCGAACGATGGCATGTCCCGTATTCTTCTCATAGTCGCCGGCAATCTCCTCGTCGGTCATTTCCGAGGTGACCGGTACTGGACCGTGAAAGTAGTCTGCATGCGTGGTGCCGAAACATGGGATCGGCTTCCGCGCCTGGGCCCATGAGGTAGCGTACTCGGAATGAGTGTGGGCGATTCCACCAATCTCGGGGAAAGCCTCGTAGAGCACAAGATGAGTGGGGAGATCTGACGACGGCCTGAGTTTTCCCTCTACCACTTTGCCTGTCATGTCTGTCACCACCAGGTGCTCCGACTTCATGTCCTCATAAGGGACGCCGCTGGGCTTGATCACCACCAGGCCCTCCTCGCGAGAGATCCCGCTCGCATTGCCAAAGGTGAACAGAACTAAGCCTTTTCGGACCAGTTCCAGATTGGCTTCGAGCACCTGCTCCCGCAAATGTTGAAGCATGCCTTTATCTAATGACCCCAATCGGCGAGATAACAGAGTAATCGTTTACCACAGAATCTAGCCCATCTGTGGGGGCTTGTCAATTTTGCCCCCCGTATGCAGCCCAGGCTTCCCGTGGCCGGCTCATTGCGTTGTGGAGTGAAGCAGGGAAAGCGGGAAGCGGCAACCGGCTTGGGTGATGCCGGACGACCCTCCGGGAACCCCCTAGGGAATCCGCCGCCGGGGTTCCTTCTTTCCAGACCCAGCGGCGTGGCTTTCACTGGGAGCCAGCGCCGTCGAACGCCGCAGAACCAGATTCGTGGTCAGTTCGTAGGTATGGTGTTCGCGGGAAGGAGTGGGCCGTTCCACTTCATTCAACAAAGCCTGGAACGCAATTCTGGCCAAATCCTTTTGCGACATTTGCACTGTAGTCAACGGAGGCGTAATGAACTCGGCCATCCGGATATCGTCGAAACCCACGACCGAGAGAGCATCGGGGATCTGGATGTTCTCGTTGTAGGCCTCCCTCATCAACCCGATGGCGGTCATATCGTTGGAGCAGAGCACGGCCGTGGGCCTTTCGCTGAACTGGTTCAGTTCCGCCAAGGCCCGCATCCCCCCCTCCATGCGGTGATCTCCCACCACGATCAAGTCAGAAGGGAGGCCGATCTCGGTCATGCACGCCTTGAACGCCTCGCGTCTGGCCATCGCCGATTTCAAATGCACCGGCCCCGCAATAAACGCGATCCGCGTGTGCCGGAGCGCGGCCAGGTGCTGCACCGCCTGGCGGATTCCGTGCTGATAGTTGATGCGGATGTTCGCCACCCCCGGAACCTGCGGACCCACGTCAACGAACACCAGGGGCACCTTACGGAAACGAAGATGTTCGATCAGCGACTCTTCCATTCCGAAGGTGAGGATGGCCACGCCGTCCACTCGGCGCTCGATCATCCGCCGCACCGACGATTCCATCCGCCTCGGATCGTGCGCCGTCGAAGTCAGCAGGATCTCGTAGTTGTTCTCGACCGCCAGATTCTCGAACGTCTGCACGATCTCCGGGAAGAATGGATTCGTGAACTCCGAGACGATCAGGCCAAAGATGCGGCTCCGGCCCATGACCAGCGCGCGCGCCTGGGTGTTGGGGTAATACCCAAGCTCATCCACCACCTTCCACACGCGCTTGGCCAGTTGCGGATCCACTGTGGGGACCCGATTGATGGCGCGGGATACGGTAGCGGTGGAAACTTTCGCTCGACGAGCGATTTCACGAATGTCCATTGGTTTGCGTGGACAGCAGCCAAAGCGGTCATCTTACCATAGGCATTTCCAGGCCATGAGAGCTCGTCATAGCAAACGTTTTCCTTTCGGCCCCAGCCCGTCACTGCCCCGCTTTGAGCTCCACCCAGGTCGTTTCTTTCTGCAGCGGAACCACATAGGCACCGCGTTCGAAACTCAGTGTTGTCGTCGGGTGGTACGTTCCCACGCCATGAACCTCCGCTGGCTGCTCCACCCTCAATCGCGCCGCCGGGGTGGTGTCCGTGGCGGCGCTCAGGCCGAGGCGGACATTGCCGCTGCGGACATCGAACTCAATGGCATCCACCGCGCCCGCGTCGAGCGTCAGCCAAAGTCCCAGCGAAGCAAGATACATGCGGCTCCGGAACGAATCGCGCGGCACAACGGTGACCGTCCCGTGGCGCTCCGTCAGATTTCCGCCAAACGCGATCCACCCGAATTCCGGGTGATTCACGATGTAAGTGGCTGTATTCCATGCGTGACCGAAAAAGTTTGGCCCGTAGTCGCCGCTGAACGGATCGTGCTTCAGCATGTCGGGGAAGCTGTGGAAGGCGGCCGAGGCAAATCCCTCCTGGTCGATGTCGGTCAGCGCTCCCATCATTCCTGCGTAGCCAACCCGAAGGAGATAGAAATCCTCGGGATGCTCGCGATATTCCGCCAGCAAAGGAATGGCGTTGAGTCCGGAGCCATAATGATGCAACTGGCGCTCCAGCCTCCGGTCCTTGGCCGCGAAAATGAAATCCCAGTAACGCCGCGCGCTGCCGTTGTACCCCCAGTGCGGAATTGCTGGATCGTACGCCAGGATTGCGTTGAGCGTCACCTCCGCCTTGCCTTCATAACCGAAGTACTTGGTCCAGGCGTAGACTTCCTCCTGCCCGGTGGAATCCCAGGGCATTTCGCTGCCGAACGGATAGGCTTGTTCTCTCCAATGATCGGCGCGTTTGCGCATCTTGCTCTCCAGCGCAGAAGCCTGGCGATTCATGCCTTCGCGTTTAAGATCGTCCAGTATCTGCACAAAAATCGAGCCCTCCATCTGGCCGAATACCGTCAGATCGGCCGCGTAGTTCGTCATGGCCACTGATGTCTCGTACGCCTGGTTCAAATACCAATCCCAGGGATGGTTGGTAACGAGTCCCGGGTGATTGCGCGCGAGGCGATAGAACACCCAGTACGCCGCCGCGACATGCGGATAGTCGTAGGAACGGTCGACAGCTTCCGAAGCCTGCTTGTTCCAGCTGGTCCAGGTCTTCCAGTCAAATGTATCGTCGTAGAAGTGCGCCGGCATCTGATCGGGCTGGTAGTAGAACAAGCTCTTGCGCACGGCGTAAGCGCGCGGCCCTTCCCGGAATTGCAATCGTCCCCATAGCACCTCGTCGACAAACTGCTGCAGCTTGTCGATTTCTTCTTTGTCGGGCTGCACCAGTTGCTTCATGATCGCCGCCAGCCAGGATCCGGCGCCGCCCTCATCGCCAAGCCCTGCAATCCAGACTCGGCTGTCCTGCAAGACAGGCTGATTCGTTTCTCGATCGTATGTAATCACCGACGGCGCGCGATGGAACAAGTCCTGAGAATCGGTAAACCACTGCCGCGTGGTCAGGAAGTGTCCCATATCCGCGACCACTTGAGCGGCGGGCTTGATCACAAAATAGTAGATCGTTTGCACGGTCCCGTCGGCATAGACAACCGTGATCCGCGACCGTCCCCAGGTCTTCGCCTGCAGGACATACGAGCGCCAATCGCCGTGCTTCGTGGAATCTGCGTGGATCTCGATGGCCGACGGCGGTTCTACCTTCACCGAAGTGATCGCCTTGTCATACTTGAGAAACAGCCGCCCCTGGATGTCCTGCGGCAAAATGTAGCCCGGCACGCCGACGGCCACGGGCCGCCGATTAGCCGCGAGAGTCCTCTCGATCTCCGGGATCGAATCGGAGACGAGAAACTTCAGACCATAGGTTCTCGACTCGCCCGGCGCCAGCGCCACACCAGTAGCAACGTTCCACGGCTGCGCATCCTTCCATTCTTTTTCTGCGTACGCCTGGCTGTAGACCAGCCACTCGTAAAAACCCTCAAAGGTGATGCCTCGCGGCGTGGCATCCGTGAACACCGGTGCTGCGCCCCATGTCCCCGGCTTGTCGAGGATGGGGTTATAGGCCTCAAACGGCGTCTTGCCATCAGGCACCACCAGCAGCGCCGGACCATGCCCGTTCAATCGCGTCACCTGCAGATACCCGGCGTCTTCCCCGATGTAAGGATCGTAAAACGAGCACGCGGCATGCGCTTGATCGAGCGTTCGATCGTTGAGCACATTGTTGAAGATCATGGGAATGCCCAGCGCGCCAATCTGGACCGGACCCGCAGATCGGTTCGTCAGCGTAAACCGCAGAACAAGCCTGCCTTCGTCCACGGCCCACGTTCTTATGACCCGAAGCGGAATGTCCGCGGGCAGTGTGGGGCCAAGGTCCGCAGCGGCGAGTGCATTTCCCTCAGCGGAAAGAACATGAACCGGAGCACGCGCGGTCGCAGTGGAATAGTTCGCCCAGTTCGACGCGCCTTCCGTGCGCAAACGAAGGGTGAGATCGCCGAGGTGGAAGTATCCGTTCTGCGAGCGCGCGCGCAGCAGGTCGCCGGGAGTAAAGTCGAAGTCATCGCCGCCTCCATTTGGTTGCAGGGCGGCGACGGTCTGCGAGGAACGCACCAGGGTTAGCGTGAAGTCTGGAGTCTTGTACGTGTTCAGGCCCTGGTCAAGCATAGGGCCAGGCGCGGGCACGGCCTTGGGCTGGCTTTGCTGAGCGCCGGCGCCGGCAGAGGTCGCGGCCAAAAGCAGTACAACAGCCGGCACCACAGCTTCGCGAATGTAGCGTGTCAGATGCACAGTGACGCTCTTCCATCAATCGTCTACGATTTCGCTCCACTTGCTGACACCTTCGTTACCGCGGAAAAATCTTCGTCGCCATAGCCCTCGGCAATCGCGCGCTGGAACAGCGAAAGCGCGGCTGACGCCGTTTGCAGCGCAATCTTCTTTTCCGAGGCTCCGCCCACCGCGTACGACAGATCTTTGGCCATCCATCGCAGGGCAAAGTTTGGCGTGAAATCGCCCGTCCCCGCTCGTTCGGCCACTCGTTTGACGATGCCGCTTCCCGGCGCGCCTCCGGTCAAGATGGAAACCGCCTTGCCCCGATCGAGTCCCCAGGCGTCGATCATCGACAGGGCCTCGGCAAACGAAGCAGCCTGCACCCCACAGACGAAATTGTTGGCCAGTTTCATGCGCGCGCCGCTTCCCACCGGGCCCAGGTGAATCGTCTCGCGCCCCAGCACAGAAAACACCGGGCGCGCAGCTTCGACTACGTCCGCAGAGCCTCCGACCAGAAAGACCAGCTCGCCGGATGCGGCATGGGGCTTGGTTCCGGTGACCGGGGCATCGAGAAATCGAAATCCGCGCCGCGCAGCTGCTGTCGCCAGATCGTGAATCCAGCCGGGACTCAGCGTGCTCGATTCAATCAGGACCGAGTTCGCCTGCGCCCCGTGCAATGCTCCGCTCTCGCCCAGCCAAACATCTTTCGATGCGCCGTCGTTCGCCACCATGCTGATGACAATCTGGGCTCGCGCAGCCGCTTCGCGCGGCGTACCGGCAACATGCGCGCCCGCGCCCGCCAAGCGCTCTGCTCGCTCGGGCGTGCGATTGTAGACGGTGACCGGAAAGCCCGCCGCGAGCAGCCGGCTGGCCATCCCCGAACCCATGATTCCAAGTCCCAGAACTGCAACATTTGGTTTCGCCATCGCTTCACTCATAATCGCTTCACCCATAGCACTCACTCACAGCAAAGGAATTGTCTTGATCAAATTAGCTTTCGCCGTCGCCGCCCGCACCGGATTGCGCAGCGGGCGCCCGTAACCTTCGACGGCAACCTGCATCACGTCTCCGTCTCGCAGGCGGATCTGATCGCTGAAGCTGAGATAGTCGGTGCCGAAAAAATGCACGTGCACGTCGCCCGGACGACGGTGCGCTTCAAACTTGAAATGGTGATGCTCAATATTCTGCAGGCTGTGGCACATCTCGGCCTCCCCGGTCGAGAACGTCTTGCTCCAGTGAACCTTCCCTTCTCTTTCGATCGTGACCGCAACGGGCACCGATTCAAACGCCGGATCCACCACCAGTTCCGGCCCCAGCGAACAGGTGCGCAGTTTCGACGCCGCCAGGTTGAGATAGTTCTTCTTCTCGAACTGATGATCGGAAAATTCATTGCCCGGAGCCAGGCCGATTCGATAAGGTTGCCCGTCCTGCCCAATCACGTAGATGCCCGCGACCTCCGCCTCTTCTCCGCCGTCTTCGGCATACGCCGGAATGTCGAGCGGTTCGCCGTGCGCGCGCAGCGCACCGCGCGTGCCTTTGTAGAACCACTCCGGAGGCACCCCAATGCATCCCGCCGCCGGCCGGCCGCCCTCGAGCCCCCAGCGAAAAATCCTCATGCTGTCGGTCAATTGTTCGGGGGCGATCTCATGCATCGACTGCCGGCCGCGCGCACTGCCCAGATGAGTCAGCCCGGTTCCGGAAATCAGGCAGCAGGAGGATTCATGCGGATGGTCGATGGCCGGAAGCAGCCGCCACTCCGAGCATCCGCTATACACTGCATCGTAGTCGAGCGTTTCTTGCCGCGCTCGCTGTCGCGCTACATCGCTGAGCTTCAACCCGGCCGCAATCGCTACCTGCGCAAGCTCGTAAATAGAGGAGCAGTTGTCCAGCAGGCGCAGCCTGGGCTCCTCGACCAGCGCCGCCCGCCGCACGCTACCCTTCTTGATTTGAACCAGTCGGGTCATCGTGCACTTTTAATCGTCATCGCTTACTCAATGACCTCGAACTGCTTGAGTCCCGATTCGTCGATGCTGAGTCCAAGGCCGGGAGTGTTGTCGTCAAGATCGATGGAACCGTGTTTTGCCTTCGGCTCGCCCCGGAAGATGTACCAGAACAATTCGTTGCCCACTTCCACATCGACCATCGGGAAGTACTCCGCCATCGGAGAATTCAGGCTCGCCATGACCACATGGTAGTTGTGCATTTGGCCGGCATGCGGAATCACCGGCACGGAATACGCCTCCGCCAGCGCCGCGATCTTGCGCGCCTGGCTGATGCCGCCAACCCGATTGGTGTCGAACTGGATGTAGTCCAGCGCGCGCGCCTCGAGCAGATCCCGGAAGCCGTGCAGCGTAACCTCATGCTCCCCGCCCGCGATTGGAATTCGCCCGTAAGACTTGAGTTCGGCGTAGCCCTGAATATCGTCGGGGATGACCGGCTCTTCCAGCCATCGCAAATAAAACGGCTCAAGCAAGGGCAGCATCCGCTTGGCATAGTCGAGGCTCCATCCCATGTAGGCGTCGGCCATCAGATCGATCTCGTCGCCGATCGCTTCACGCACCGTTCGCACCAAAGCAACATTCTGCTGCATGCCGCGGGCGCCGTCCGCCGGGCCCCACCCAAAGCGGAGTTTCATCGCCTGGTAGCCTTCCTCTTTGTATCGCTTGGCCTCCGCCGCCAGTGCGCTCAATTCGACGCTGTAAAGCCGGGAGGCGTACACGGGAATGCGCGTCTTCGTTCTGCCGCCGAGCAGGCGATAGACCGGCTGCCCCGCCGATTTGCCGAGCAGATCCCACAGCGCGATATCCACCGCGCTGATCGCGACCATGCCGATTCCCTTCCGCCCATAGGCCATCGTCTTGCGATACATGTGCTGCCACAAGCGTTCGACGTCCCACGGATCCTCGCCGATCAGCAGAGGTTTGAGATAGAGATCGATCACTTGCTTCGCGACCTGGGGTGCGAGCGCGGCATTGCCCAATCCCACCATGCCGTTGTCCGCAAACACCTCCACCAGCAGCCAGCCATGGAACGTGAAGGTCCGCATCGAGGCGTCAGGCAGTTCCAGCACATCCATCGGATTGGTGCAGAAATGAGGCGGAAGCGGAACCGTCTTGCCGCGCCAGCGCACAACCCGCGTTCGAATTTCAGTGATTTTCATCTATCCCCAGCTCAGCTTTCGCCGTTCGGCCACTGGCAGCAAAACCGGAACCGCAACCAGAATGATCAGAAAAGCCGCCACATGCAGCGCACCGGCAATGTCAAACACCGTGCCATAGCCGAAATTGTGATCCAGCAAATATCCCACCAGTTCTCCGAACAGAATGCCGCCCATGGCCCCGCCAAAACCTACGAGTCCGGCGACCGAACCCACGGCCCGCGCGGGAAACAGATCCACGGGTAAGACCATTACCAACGTCGACCACGATTGCTGCCCGAAATACCCGAGACAGAACAGCGCGATCGCGCTGGGCACGCCAACATGAGGAACTAGAACAATGAATGGCATGACCGCGGCGCTCAATCCCAGCGCAACTTTACGCGCCACCCCGATCGGGAGCCCGCGCCGCAGCAGGAAGCTCGAAAACCCTCCCCCCAGCAGGCAGCCCGCACCCGCCGCCGCGCTCGGTATCCATGCCAGTGCGCCGACGCCTTTGATATCGAAGCCGCGAGCGTCGTACAGGTACTTGGGGAGCCAGAAAAGCAGAAAAAACCAGGCGGCATCGCTCAGGAATTTTGCGCTCACCAGTCCCCAGATTTCTGGCACGCGAATCAGTTGCAGCCACGGAATCGGCGCGCCCGGGTCCGCGGATGAAATGTCTTTGCGGCCAGAAGTCAAACTGGGATCACCGTAAGAAAAAATCCACCATACCGACCAGGCAAGACCGATTGCACCGGTCAGAACGAAGATCCATCGCCAATTGGTGAACCCGAGGACCGCTGCGATCAACGGTGGCGCGGCCACTGCGCCCACGGCCGTGCCCGCATTGATGATACCCATCGCCGTCGCCCGCTCTTCCGCGCGAAAGCACTCCGACACCGCGCGGCTCGCAGCCGGGAATCCTCCACCTTCTCCCATCCCGAGCAGGAATCGGGTGACCGCCAGCATGAAGAAGCCGGTCGCCAGGGCGTGGCTCGCGCAGGCCAGAGACCAGAACACCATGATCGCGGTAAACGCGCGCCGCGTCCCCAGCAAGTCCACCAGTCTCCCGCCTCCGGCGTACATCAGCGCATAGGCAAACAGGAATGCGGACTGCAGCGCCGAAAATTGCCGGTTGTTCAACGGGATGTCCTTGCTGATCGCCTGAATCGCGACCGGCAGGGTCTGGCGATCCAAGTAGCTGATCGCGATCGCAGCACTGATCAGGATGGCGATCCGCCATCGCAAGTGGATTTCCTCCGTCTGGGATGATGTATCGTGAACGCGCGTGGGCGGCATTATACGCGAAAATGGTAAACGTTTACTGTCAACCTCGCTTCCGCTACAATCACTCCACTCCAACACTGCCCGCGGTCTCGGCGAAGGAGTTCTTCCGCAAACCGCTTTTTCAGGTCGGCTGTCTATGGCTTCAAACTGGAATCGCCGTGAGGTCCTGAAAGGGCTGGCTGCGGCCTCGGCCGTCGGGATCATCCCCCCCGCCTTGAGCGGTGACGCAAGCTCAGCGTCGCCTGTCGAACTGCAAGTATCCGAAGTCAGTCCTCACACTTTTCGTTTCAGCATCCTCCCTTTGAACAATTTAAACAATGGAGAGGCTTCGGCCATCCCCACCAATGGCTCTCTGGTGCAGGACTCCTGGGGATCTGCGACCAGGTTTCGAACTTCGCCCAAGAACGATTTCGAGATCGCTGGCTGCCATCTGAAAATTTCCCTCAACCCGGTCCGCATCATGATCGCAAACGCGCACGGGTCGGCGTTGCAGCAACTCGACTGGGACGCGAGCACCGGGCAACTCTCGTTCCTCAGCGGAGATGCCCCGCTCCTTGGCATGGGTGAAGGCGGACCGCAATTCGACCGTCGCGGGTCCGTAGACCGCATGAAGAGCGGACAAGGCGGGTACAAACTCGCAACGCACGGCGGAAGAGTGCCCATTCCATGGATGGTCGGCACCGCGGGATGGGCGATGTTCATCCACCAACCGTTCGGAACCTTCGACTTCACCACTCCGACCTGCAAGTTCCAACCGGCAGATCCCGCAAACGCGTCGCCCATCGACCTGTTCTTTGTTGCGTCCACCGATCCCGCGACAATCATGTCTGAGTATGCCCGCATCACCGGCCATGCTGAGTTGCCTCCGCTGTGGAGCTTCGGATACCAGCAATCCCACCGCACGCTGGCCAGCCGCGAGGAGGTGCTCGCCGAAGCAGACACTTTCCGCGAAAAGAAACTTCCCTGCGACGCGCTGATTTACCTGGGCACCGGATTCTGTCCGTCGGGATGGAACACCGCGAACGGTTCGTTCGCCTGGAATCCCCGTGTCTTCCCCGATCCCAAGGACGTGCTCGACCAGTTGCACCAGAAGAATTTTCGCGCCGTCCTGCACGTCGTGATCCTTACCGACCGGCTTCGCGGCACGGTTCACGATCCCTGCGATCCTTCGCGCTTTGATGAGGAACAAGCCAGCTGCCACTGGGACGCGCATCGCAAAGATTTTGCTCTCGGCGTCGACGGCTGGTGGCCCGACGAGGGCGATCCGCTCGACATCGCATCGCGCTTGGTCCGCAATCGTTTGTACTGGGAGGGCCCGCAAATCGATCGCCCGAATGAACGTCCCTATGCGTTGCACCGCAATGGATACGCCGGCATGCAGCGCTATGGCTCTTTTTTGTGGTCGGGCGACGTTTATTCCGCCTGGGAAACACTGAAGACGCATATCCCCATCGCGCTCAACACCGGACTCAGCGGCATTCCTTACTGGGGCACCGACATCGGAGGCTTCGTCCCCACGCCTGAATTCACCGCCGAGTTGTACCTCCGCTGGTTTCAGTTTGGCGCGTTCTGCCCGCTTTTCCGTTGCCACGGACGCACCTGGAAACTGCGCCTCCCTTGGGGTTGGAACACGGGCGATCCCGGGCCCGTCGAGATCAATAACTACACCGGCGCCGCAGTCCCTGACCCTAGCCAGTTGCACGACGCGCGCGTCGAGCCCATCTGCCGGAAATACCTGGAGCTCCACTATCGCATGTTGCCCTATCTTTACAGCGCGGTGCATGAGTGCGCGACGACAGGCATGCCGATCATGCGCGCGCTGTGGCTGCATTTTCCCGACGATCCGAAGGCGGTCGCGTGCGCAGATCAATATCTCTGGGGAAAGAACATTCTGGTTGCTCCCGTAGTAGAAAAAGGCGCGACGTCGCGCCGCATTTATCTCCCGAGCGCGACCTGGTACGACTTCTGGACCGGCGAGCGGCTCGAGGGCGGCCGCGTGATTGATCGTCCGGTCGATCTCGAAACCATCCCCCTGTACGTGCGCGCGGGCTCGATCCTGCCGCTGGGCCCCGTCAAGCAATTCACCGGCGAGAAAGTCGACGAACCGCTCTCCGTAACGGTCTATCCCGGCTCCGACGCTTCTTTCTTGCTTTACGAAGACGATGGCATCTCCTTCAACCACCGCAAAGGAGATTGGCTGGGCATCCAGATGTCGTGGGAAAATGCCAGCAAGAAGTTGACCATGCAACTGGCGCCGGGATCACGAATGTTGCCGCCGAGCCCCAGAACCATCGCCGTGCAATTGGGCGAAACCAAGCGGAGTGCCGCCTTCGAAGGAAAGCGCATCGATCTCTCGTTCTAAGGATGATTGAACCTGTTCTCGAAAAGTGAGCCCGCATGAACTATCGCCCGCTCGGCAAAACCGATTGGGATGTCTCCGATATCAGCTTCGGAGCCTGGGCCATTGGCGGCTCGTGGGGCCACGTCTCCGACCACGACGCGCTCGCCGCGTTGCATCAGGCCATTGATTGCGGAGTCAACTTCATCGACGCGGCCGATGTCTACGGCGACGGCCGCAGCGAGCGACTGATCGCTCAACTCAAGCGCGAACGCACTGAAGAAATCGTGGTTGCCACCAAGGCAGGCCGCCGCTTGCCTCGCCAGACCGTGCCGGGTTACAGCCGTGAAAACCTGACTACATGGATCGAAGACAGTCTGCGCAACCTTTCCACCGATGCGCTCGACCTGCTGCAACTTCATTGCCCGCCCACCGAGCTCTATTACCAGCCCGACATTTTCGCGATGCTAGATGACTTCGTGAAAGCCGGCAAAATCCGATCCTACGGCGTCAGCGTCGAAAAAATCGAAGAGGCTCTCCAGGCGCTCGAGTGGCCAAATGTTCAGAGCGTGCAGATCATCTTCAATTGTTTCCGACAGCGGCCCGCCGAACATTTCTTCGCGAGGGCGAAGGAAAAGCGCGTCGGCATTCTGGCTCGCGTGCCCCTGGCCAGCGGCTTGCTGACCGGCAAACTTCAGCCTGCCTCGACCTTCGCCGCCGACGACCATCGCAACTTCAACCGCCACGGCGAGGCCTTCGACATGGGTGAAACATTTTCGGGCGTCGACTACGATCTCGGCCTGCAAGGGGTCGGCGACCTCCGCCACGTCCTGCCTGCTGAAATGTCCATGACCCAGTTCGCGCTGCGATGGATTCTCATGTTCGATGCCGTCACCTGCGCGATCCCCGGTGGAAAGCGCCCGGAACAGGTGGCAGAGAACTGCCGTGCGTCTGACTTGCGGGCTCTATCGCCCGAGACCATGGCCCAGGTCAAGCGTATCTACGACGAGAAGGTGCGCCCGCTGGTTCATCATCGTTGGTGAAACGACTGCCATCACGGTTGCGCGTCGCGCGGCTGCGGTGCCACGCTGCGCAGACACAACACCAGCACACCCGCGCCCAACAGGCTCAGCATCAGCCACACCAGCCCAGAATTGAAACTGCCGGTCCGCGTCACCAGGTAGCCCACAATGTATGGTCCAACAAACCCGCCCAGATTCCCCAGCGAGTTGATTAACCCGATGGATGCTGCTGCTGCCGACTCCCCGAGCGTGAGCGTAGGCAGCGCCCAGAATGGAGGTTGAAACGCATGTACGCAAGCCGCAAAAATCGTAAAGAAACCCAGCTGGATCCACAGGTGAGCTCCCGAAAGTAGACCAAGCGCCATTGATCCCGAACCAAGGAAAAGCAATCCGGCCGCGTGCCAGCGACGCTCTTGCGTGCGATCGGAATGCCACGCGTTCAACAAAGTCGCGGTCAGAGCCACCCAGTAAGGAAGTGCGGCGAGCAGTGTCACGGTGCCGGTCGAGAATCCGGATGCGCGCTTCAGAATGGTCGGAAACCACATCGTGAACCCATAAAATCCGGTCACACCCAGAAAGAAAATCAAAGTCAGCAACAACACTTCTCGCTGCCGCAGCGCCTGTGCAATCGTGTAGGAATGGGCCGCCGATTTCTCTCTCTTCTCACGCTCGAGTTCTGCCGCAATCCATTCCCGCTCATCGGGGAGTAGCCATGCCGCCTGGCCGGGCCAGTCGGTCAGATAGAAGAACGTGATCACTCCCAGAATCACCGCTGGAATTCCTTCCAGAATAAACAGCCACCGCCAGCCCTCCAGCCCGTACCAGTGAACCCGCAGGATCCGGCCCGCCAGTGGCGAGCCCAGAAAATTGGACAGCGGCAGCGCCGCCATGAACGAAGCCACAGCCTTTGCCAGATCGCGCCGGCAAAACCAATGGGTCAGGTACACGATGACGCCTGGGAAGAAACCGGCTTCAGCAGCTCCCAACAGGAATCTGACCGCATAAAACTGCCGGGACGTATGGACGAACCCCACCAGCGCGGTAATGATCCCCCACGAGACCATGATGCGCGCGATCCAACGGCGCGCGCTCCAGCGTTCGACGATCAGCGCGCCGGGGATTTCCAGCAGAACGTAGCCGATAAAGAAAATCCCTGCGCCCAGTCCAAACACCCGGTCAGAGAACTGCAAATCGTGCGACATTTCCAGGGCCGCGTAGGCAACGTTTACCCGGTCAAGGAAGGCAACGACGTAGAGCAGCCAGAGGAACGGAAGGATGTGAAGAGCAATTCTGCGCCGGGCACGATACTCGACGGCCATAGTCGCCGTGGTAGGCCTCATTGCGGCCCTGCGCCCGTCGAGATCTCGTGTGCGATCGCTTCGCCAACGGCGCGAGTGCTGGCCTTCCCCCCGAGGTCGGGCGTGTGGAACTCGGGTCTTGCCACCACGGATTCCATCGCGCTTTCGAGGGCTTGCGCGGCCGTGGTTTCTCCCAGGTGCTGCAACATCATGGCGCCCGACCAGATTTGTGCGATGGGGTTTGCGATTCCCTTCCCTGCGATATCTGGAGCGGAACCATGCACCGGCTCAAACATCGAGGGGCTCGTACGTTCTGGATTGAGGTTGGCTGAGGGCGCCAAGCCAATAGAACCGGCGACTGCGGCGCCCAGGTCAGACAGAATGTCCCCAAACAAGTTCGACGCGACGATCACGTCAAACCGGTCGGGGCGCTGCACGAGATGCGCGCTCAAAATGTCAATGTGATATTGCTCGGTTCGTACCTCGGGGAAGGACTCCTTGACGGAAGCAAACCGTTCATCCCAGAAGGGCATGCTGTGAATGATGCCGTTGGACTTAGTGGCGGACGTGACATGGGACTTGCGTGTTCGCGCCAGGTCGAACGCGTAACGCATAACACGATCACATCCGGCGCGAGTGAAAACGGCCTCTTGCATGGCCAGTTCGGCGGCAGTGTTGCGGTAGAGCCGCCCTCCCACTTCCGAGTACTCGCCTTCGTTGTTTTCGCGAACAATGCAGAAATCGATTTCTCCAGGCGGGTACCCTTTCAGCGGAGAATCGACCCCGCGGAGCAGGCGCACCGGTCGAAGATTGACATACTGCTGAAAGGCGCGCCGGATCGGGATCAGCAATCCCCAAAGCGAAACATGGTCCGGAACGCCGGGATATCCCACTGCGCCCAAATAGATGGCGTCGAAGCTGCGCAACTGGTCGAGACCATCCTCTGGCATCATGCGGCCGGTCTTGCGATAGGTTTCGCAGCACCAATCGAAGTGCTGCCAGGAGAAATCTATGTGGTGGGCGCGCCCTACAGCTTCCAGAACACGAAGGCCTTCGGGCACAACCTCGCGCCCGATCCCGTCCCCTTCGAGAACTGCAATCTGATAACGATTCACAAACCCCCACCGTCATTGGCCGGTTCGGACAAAACTCGGAGAGCTCAGCCCGGATTCGCGCTTTGCTGAGCGCCTCTAATGTCGCGCCGGATACCGCTTGGTTTTGGCAGTTCTGGAATTGAAGACTTCGAAGCTTCCGTCCAGCCATGCGGTCAACTGCAGATAGTTAGCCGCGTCCGGGCCCTCCGGGTTGGCGATGAAATCTGAGGCAACATTGTGCGCTGCGCCGCCCTCATCGGAGAAATGTAACTGCCACATATCCTCGAGGCGGGGGGACTTCTCAATAATGTCCCAGGCGGACGGAGTGCCGCCCTTCTTGGCTCCATTGTCCATAATCGCGACGCGAGGAGCGATTGCATTCAGAAATGGTGGGCTGCTGCTCTGATACCAGCCGTGATGGGAAACGATATAAACGTCAATCGCGCCGAGCTTGTTGGTCGGGCACACCAGCTCCATTTCCTTGTCGCGCGTAAGGTCACCGAGATCCAGAATTCTCAGCTTGCCGAATGTGATGAGAGTCCCCAGCGAGCGCCGATTTTCAGTTTGGTCGGCGGGGTATGATTCCGCGCCTTTGCAACTGGCATTCTCCTGCCCGGCGCCGGGCAAGGGGTTGTTTATGACAGTACCGTCAGAGCTGATGACCGTGGTCTCAATGCCGCGAATCGGGAGACTATCGCCGGGTTTCACGGTCAGGCGCTTGAACTTGTTCGCGGCCAACAACTGCTGGTAAGCCTGCCAAACTTGGACAGTGGGAGCGTCGGTGCTCTCTCGATTGTCACCGTGGTCGATGACCGTTTCCACGGGAATGCGTGCCACCAGTTGGGGCAGCCCACCCACGTGGTCGTTGTGAAAATGAGTGATCAAGACGTAGTCAATCTTGCTGACGCCGGCCTTCTTCGCCGCCGCAACGATGCGGTCCGCGTCTCGTCCGTCATTTCCGGGCCATCCGGTGTCGATCAGCAGGGCCTGGTGCGCCGGCGTCACGAACAGAGTTGCCTGCCCTCCTTCGACGTCCACGAAAAATATCTGCAGAGCTTTTTGAGGGCCGCGCGCGGCCCACACCCCGGCCGAGCAAAGCAGCGCAAGTACAACGATTACTCGTGGCACCTGGCGAAGCTTGAACACGTCGAATCGAACTTGCGGAAATCGTCGAGTGCGGGACATGATCGAAACCTTTTCGTGCGGATCAGGAGCACCGAGATCATCTTCCAGTCTGCGCGATTCGTCAAGAAAAACCTGTTTTGAGATTACGTTTACCTATTGAATTTGCGCTATCATTTGCGAGCAGCGAAGGGCAGCCAACAGCGCCGCCTCCAGCGCGGAACTAAGGACAGGAAATGAAAAAACTACGCAGTCAGGCATGGTTTGGGCGGAAGGATCGGGATGGTTTCCTCTACCGGAGTTGGATGAAGAACCAGGGCTGGCCCCATGACTTGTTCGATGGGCGGCCGGTCATTGGCATTTGCAATACCTGGTCGGAGCTAACCCCGTGCAACGCCCATTTTCGCGAGCTGGCAGAATTTGTGAAACGAGGGGTGTGGGAAGCGGGCGGCTTTCCTCTGGAATTTCCCGTGATGTCGCTGGGCGAAACCCAACTGCGCCCAACTGCCATGTTGTTCCGGAACCTGGCCAGCATGGACGTCGAAGAGTCGATTCGTGGGAATCCGATCGATGGCGTCGTTCTGTTGATGGGTTGCGACAAGACAACGCCGTCGCTGCTGATGGGAGCCGCATCGTGCGATTTGCCCACGATCGGACTTTCCGGCGGGCCCATGCTTTCCGGCAAATTCCGCGGCCACGATCTGGGATCGGGCACTGGTCTGTGGCAAATGACCGATCAGGTGCGGCGCGGCGAGGTGACGAGTGACGAATTCTTTGCAGCCGAAAGTTGCATGCATCGCTCCAAGGGGCACTGCATGACGATGGGCACGGCCTCCACCATGGCCAGCATGGTTGAGGCGCTGGGCATGAGCTTGCCGGGCAACGCCGCCATTCCTGCCGTCGACGCCCGCCGCAACACCCTGGCGCAAATGACAGGACGGCGCATCGTGCAAATGGTCCACGACGACCTCCGCATGTCGCGGATACTGACACGCGAAGCCTTTGAAAACGCAATCCGTGCCAACGCGGCGATTGGAGGATCGACCAACGCGGTGATTCATCTGATCGCGATTGCGGGCCGGATCGGTGTGCCTTTGTGTCTCGACGATTTCGACCGGCTCGGATCGGCTTTGCCCTGCCTGCTGAATATTCAACCTTCGGGAACGCATCTCATGGAAGATTTCTTCTACGCCGGCGGACTGCCCGGGATTCTGCGCGAACTCGGCGAAGCCGGAGTCTTGAATCGCGACGCGCTGACTGCGAATGGGAAATCGATCTGGGACAACGTGGCCAGCGCGCCATGCTGGAATCGCGATGTGATTCATGGTTTCAAAGAGCCGTTCAAAGCCGACGCCGGAATTGCCGTCCTGCACGGCAATCTAGCGCCGGATGGAGCCGTGATCAAGCCCTCCGCCGCGAGTCCACGCCTGTTGCAGCATCGCGGGCGGGCGGTCGTGTTTGAAACCATCGAGGAGTATCACGCCCGCATCGACGACGAGACTCTCGATGTCGACGAGAACTGCGTTCTGGTCTTGAAGAACTGCGGCCCGCGCGGCTATCCGGGGATGGCGGAAGTCGGCAACATGATGCTGCCGCCGAAGGTTCTCCGCAGAGGTGTGACCGATATGGTCCGTATTTCGGATGCGCGCATGAGCGGCACGGCCTACGGAACGGTTGTCCTGCACGCTTGCCCGGAAGCGGCGGCCGGCGGCCCGATCGCGCTGGTGCAGCCCGGAGACATGATTACACTCGACGTTCCCCAGCGCGGGTTGCGTCTGGAAGTTGACGACGCGACTCTGGCCGCCCGGCGGGCTAAGTGGACGCCGCCGCCGCCGCCGCCTCGCGGCTGGGTGAAGCTATATGTTGAGCATGTTCAGCAGGCGGACAAGGGTGCCGACCTAGACTTCCTGGTAGGGCACAGCGGCGCGCCGGTCGCTCGCGACTCGCACTGACCTCAACAACGCGAGCGGCGCGCTACCCCAGCCACTGCGGGTTCATAAATGTGCCGTCGAAGTTGTGCGTGGTCTTATAGAGTTCGTACTCGCCCTTAGTGGCCGCGGACGCGGTTCTGGCGAGCAGTTGTGCGACTTCTTCCTTGCCCATTGGCTTGAAGCTGCGGGCTGCATCCAGGGCCTGCTGCAGAATTGGCAAAGAATCGCAGCCGGTAATGACCACGCTGGTCGGTAGATTCATGGCATAGTGCAAACATTCGATGGCCGACGCCGTCTTGCTGCGAAGAATAATGGCATCGCCCATGGGCTTCATCCCCAGCACGCCGATGTCATGTTTTACCAGCACGGGCAGGACTTTCTTTTCGAAGCTGTCATAGTGCGCGTCCATCACGTTCAGCGGCATCTGCACGGCATCGAAGGTGAACTGGTGAGCGAAGCCGGTCTCGAGCATTTTCAGATGGATGTCGGGACTCTTGTGACCGGTGAAGCCGATGTAACGGATCTTGCCTTGCTTCTCGGCTGCCAGCGCCGCTTCCATGCCGCCGCCTTCGCCGAAAATTCGGGCAGGATCCGATTCGCGGATGACTTCATGGAACTGCAAAAGATCAACATGATCGGTCTGCAACCGGCGGAGTGACTCCTCAAGTTGCTGCTCAGCAGCTTTCTTTGTTTGTCCATCGATCTTGGTCATGAGGAATGCTTTCTGCCGATACCCGTCGCGCAGCGCTTTGCCCATGCGGATTTCACTGACCCCGGAGTTATAGTCCCAGCAGTTGTCGAGGAAGTTGACTCCGTTGTCGAGCCCAGTCCGGATGATGCGGATGCTCTCCTGTTCGTCCGACTGCTTGCCAATGTGATAACCGCCCAGTCCGATGAGCGATACCTTTTCACCGGTGTGGCCCAGCGTGCGGTAGGGAAAGGAATCGGCAGCGCCAAACGACGCCTTGCTGCCCAGCGATGTAACCACCGTAGCGGCCGCAGCATTCTTCAGAAACTCTCTTCGATCCATAGCGTCGCTCCTTGACTCCCGGCGCTCAGTTGAGATGACGGGGGGGAAACTACTGTTTGGCTTGTGTCTCGATCCAGACATTCACTTCCGAGTCCAGCGCATCCAGAGGCAAGGCTCCGTTGCCCAGTACCTCGTCATGAAACGAGCGAATGTCGAACTTGTCGCCCAGCTTCTGGCGGGCCGTTTCACGCAGTTTCAGAATCTCCAGTTGCCCGAGTTTGTAGGCCAGGGCCTGCCCGGGCCACGCAATATAGCGATCGACCTCACTTTGCACGTTCGGTTCGTCCATCGCCGTGTAGCGATGGAAGTAATCCACCATCTGCTGCCGCGTCCAGTGCATGTCGTGGACGCCGGTGTCGACCACGAGCCGGATGGCGCGCCACATTTCGTTTTCCAGGCGGCCGTAGTCGCTGTATGGATCCTGATAGTGTCCCACTTCTTTCCCGAGCCGTTCCGCGTAGAGCGCCCAGCCTTCCACAAACGCCGTGTAATCGGCGCGGCGGCGGAACTGCGGCAGATCCTGCATTTCCTGCGCCAGCGAAAGTTGCAGATGGTGTCCGGGAATGCCTTCGTGGTACGCGATGGCCTCGATGTTCAACACCAGACGATGCTCAGGGTCCCATTCGTTTACATTGATATGCCCGGGCCGCGAGCCATCCGCGGCGCCGTCTGTGTAGTCGGCGGGCACAGCGTCCTTGGACCGGGAAGCCTCCATCGGAATAACCGTCAGCTTGCTCTTGGGAAGATGGCCAAAGAGCTTGGGAAGTTCAGGCTCCATGTTGCGGGCGTAGTTCGTATAGAGGTCGAGCAATTGCTGCCCCGAGCTCGCATAAAAACTGCGCTCGCTCTTGATGTGATCGTTAAGGGCAGTCACATCCTTGAAGCCAAGCTTGTGGGCGACAGCCAGCATCTCGGCTTCGATCTCATCCACCTGCTGCAGGCCGAGGGCGTGAATCTCCGCCGCAGTCCTATCCGTGGTGGTCATGCGCCGGATGGCGAAGCGATAGCGCGCCGCTCCGTCGGGAAGTGACCACACTCCCGGGTCGGTGCGGCCGTGCGGTGCGTATTCGTCCCGGATGAACACGGCAAAGCGATGGTAGGCAGGAGCAATCTGCTCCGCAATCGCCGCCAGAATCGCGTCTCGCAATCTCTTCTGGTCAGCCGCGCTCACGCTTGCCGGAAATGTTCTCACCGGCTTGGCGAACGGGCTGCTCTCGCCGGCCTTCGCCACCTCCTCGGCTTCGGCGGCCACCTTCTCCAGCAGGTAGCGCGGCGGCATCAGTCCATCGCGTACGCCTTGCCTCATGTTCGCCGTTACCTGGTCGAACGCACGGGGGATCTGGCGCAGGCGCGCCAGGTAGTTCTCGTAATCCGTGACCGTGTTGAATGGAGTTAACTCGACCACTTCAGGCAATTCGAGATGGATTCCGCCCATCTGGTTTACGGGCATCTCCCAGTCCTTGAACTGCGCGCCTTCGATCTCCCGATTCAACTGGCGGATCATTAACTCCCGGCTGAGCTGGTCCTGGTGCGGAAGGCCTGCAGGATCGATGGCCTGGAAGCGACTTAGGAAGCCCTGCCTCTGCTGGAGATCGGATCGGAAGAATTCTGGAGAGTTGTCGCTCAGGCGATCGTTGTAGCGGGGATCGCCCAGTATGGTTGCGAATTCTGGACTGGTCCGCAACTCGTATTGCCACTCCTCTTCACACAGGGAGAGAAGTTGTTGCCGGTTTTCGGCTGACCTGGAAGTCGAACCAGTGTCTTGAGCACAGCATGATGGAAGCAGCATTCCAGCCAGAACACAGGTCTGCACGCAACAACTCGCGGATAGCCGAACAGTAAATTTCATCGATGCCCCAGCCTGTGGGGATCTGACTGACCGGGCCAGTTGCCACAACCCACCAGACAGAACCCTTACGTAGATTTCTTGTCCACCTTCCAGTAAACCGCGTACCGCTCGTGAATGATCTGATAGAGAGGTACCAGAGTCGAGGTTTCCGTTTGTCCCACAGTGTGAAATGTCAGGGGCTGTCGGGCGTCTGGCGCGATCCATGCCGTCGGCTGTTGGGGGTTGGCCGAAATATTTGCCACCCTTCTCTGGTCGCTCGCTTTGGGCTCATAGTCACCGTAGGTCATTTCTTTCGTGACCGGTTCGAAGCACCCGGCGAGCACTAACGGCCCATACATGGCCGCCTGGATCGTCTCATCGTCGGGCATGCTGTCGATGTGCAGTCCCATCGGCAAGCTAAGCTCAATCTTGTCTCCCGATTTCCATACACGATTGAGCGTGAGGTAGCTACTCGGGCTCGAAAACGCAGGCAGAGTCTCGCCGTTGATCTTCACGCTGCCGCCCTGTGTCCAATACGGAATGCGCAGGTTGATTGCAAGCTGGGCAGGACTCTTTCCAGTGATCGTGAGCGTGGTCCCTTGCTCCTCCGGGAAACGTGTACTTTGTTTCACGCCAAGACCCTTTTCGGGCCAGTCGAGTTGCGAATCGATGTAGAGATTCACATACAGGGAATCGTCGTCGTGGAAGTAGATAGTATCGGTGAGCTTGCCATACTCTTCGGAACCGGTGCCGGTGCAGCACCACAAAGAGTCAAAGGGCTTGCCAAAGGTCTTCCAGTAACCTGCCGCCAGCGGCAGGTAGTACATCATCGTTCCGTCTTCTGGATTGATTGTGCCCAGCCGGTGGTTGAACAACGCGCGCTCGTAGTAGTCCATGAGCCGGGCGCCGGGCGCCCAGCCGAACAAGTGCCGCGTCAACTTCATCATGTTGTAGGCGCAGCAGCATTCCGTGGTGTTGGTGCTGAGCTGGGTAGCAAGCTTGCCCGGCTCTGTGTTCCATGATTCGCCGTTGCTGGTGCCGCCGGTGCAATAGGAGCGCTCGCTGACCACTTCGTTCCAGAAATACTCGGCGATGTCACGATAGCGGCGGTCGCCGGTGAGTTCATACTGCCGGGCGGCAGCGATCACCTGCGGAATATGCGTGTTGACGTGCAGTCCTTTCAGTTCGTCGCGGTGAGCCGCCAGCGGATCGAGGAACTGCTTCTTGTCAAAGCGCTGTGCGACATGGAGGTAATAATCCTTGCCCGTCACCGCATACAGATTCGCCAGTACTTCACCCATCCCGCCAAATTCCGTGCCCAGCACTCGCTGCATGTGTTCATAACTGAGTGGGCCGGTGTAGCCTGCAACCCAGCCTGCCATTTTCTGAACCATATCGAGCGCTTGCTCGTCGCCACAGTAAACGTACATATCCAAAAGGCCGGCCATGATCTTGTGAATGGTGTAGAAAGGAGCCCAAACCCGTTGTCCCTCGCGAAGGCGATCGAAGAAATCAACCGGGAACGCACTGAGGTACCCGCTCTTCAACGCGCTTTGGCACCTGCCAAGTTCGGCTACAACCACCTTAGCCTTGTTCCTGAGATCTTCATCTCCGGTGCTGGCATACATCAGGGCGCACGCCGAAAGGTAATGCCCACCGGCGTAGTGTCCGCGGAGCTCACAGTCCGGGGCTTCCCAGCCTCCCAGGGGTTGCGCCGAGGACGGAGTTCCCGCGTTGATCCGGAAGGTGTGCAGAAGGCGCTCCGGTGGCAGCGAGTGCAAGCACTGACGGTCAGCTTCCATCGCGACTTTGCACGGGCCCTCCCCCAGTCTCACTTGTTTTATGGGGAAGGGGCGCGCCTTCCAGGGAACTTTTTCGTAGCTGAAGGGCTTCCCGTCTCTCGATGTCGTATTCACAACAGGGTCCTGCACTGGACCGGCCCGCAAGACACCTGGAAGCAGCGCGTATCCTGCGGAAGCGGCCAGGGACCCGATGAAGTGCCTGCGAGAAAAGTGCCGCGAATGCGCCATGGTAATCGTTCTCTCGAAAATGGGGGATGCGCCAGGTCGAACCCCGATATTGTATACACTTTAGAGGGCGGTCGTGGTCTCTCGCTGGCGAAGTCGCAGGTTCGAGTACCCACTCCGAGTATTTAAAGCGTGACCCACACCAGCTAGTTCCAGGAAATGACAAACGTCTCAGGTCGATCGATTGTCGGGTTTGGAGAGGGTCATGGCTCCGGAGAGCCTTTCTACGCTACGGATCCGACCACCGGGCAACCTCTCTCCCCTGGCTTCATCCCCGCCACTTCCGCAGAAGTGGATCAGGCCGTCCAGCTGGCCTCCGAATCATTTGCCACTTTCAGCCACCTTCCAGGAAAGCATAGGGGCGCTTTCCTGCGCCGGATTGCCGAGAGAATTGAATCCATCGCCGCAGACATCGTGGAGCGCGCGCAGAAGGAGACTGCGCTGCCTCAGGCGCGTCTACAGGGAGAAACCGCCCGCACTTGTGCTCAACTTCGCCTCTTCGCGGACGTGGCCGAGGAGGGATCGTGGGTAGCGGCACGGATTAACCATGCTGAACCAGAGCGCAAGCCTGCTCCTAAGCAGGATGTTCGCTCGATGCTCCGTCCCCTGGGGCCCGTAGTCGTATTCGGCGCCAGCAACTTTCCATTGGCTTTTTCCGTGGCGGGCGGAGATACCGCATCGGCGTTGGCGTCTGGAAATCCTGTGATCGTGAAAGCCCACGCGGCGCATCCTGGAACCAGCGAACTCGTGGGACAAATGGTGCGAGACGGCGTTCGGGAATGCGGTTTGCCCGAGGGCGTTTTCTCGCTCCTGTTTGGCAGTGGCGCTCAGATCGGGACGGCACTGATGAAACATCCTCTGGTGAAAGCAGGTGGATTCACTGGATCGCGCGCCGCCGGAAGATTGCTGATGGACATAGCCGCGGCCCGGCCCGAGCCGATTCCCATTTACGCCGAAATGAGCAGCACGAACCCGGTGTTCATCTTGCCGGGCGCCCTGCGGGAACGTGGTGAGAGCATCGCGACGGGGCTGCATGCTTCATTCACGTTAGGTGCCGGCCAGTTCTGTACCAAGCCTGGAATGGTATTTCTACCCCATGGAGGCGAAGCTGCCTTGTTCGCCGACAAGCTTCGCCAACTGGTTGTCGGATCACCGCCATTCCATCTCCTGACCAGAGCCATCCATTCCTCATACGATTCGGCGCTCGCAGAACGGAAGAAAGAGTCCGCAGTCACGTTCGTCGCTGAGGCTCCGAAGGCGGAGCGGCAGGCCGGATTCGCGGTGCATTCCGTTCTTTTTGAAACAGACGCGGCCACTTTTCTGGCATCCGATCTGGATGCTGAAATATTCGGCCCTACAACATTGCTGGTGCGTCACTCGGACCGCGATCAAGTTCTCCAGATTGCCCGCTCTCTCGAAGGCCATCTTACGGCGACGATTCACGGTACCGCGCAGGATCTCCATGACTTTGCCGATCTTGTGGCAATTCTGGAAAACAAAGTCGGGCGCCTGGTATTCAACGGTTTTCCCACCGGGGTTGAGGTTTGCCATGCCATGGTTCACGGAGGCCCGTATCCTTCAACCTCCGACGGACGTTCCACCTCCGTGGGAACTCGGGCTATTTTCCGTTTTACGCGGCCGGTCTGCTATCAAGGATTTCCCGATGACGCGTTGCCTCGAGAATTGCAGAACGCGAATCCTCTGGGAATCTGGCGCCTGGTCGACGGACAGACCACTCGCTAGCGGCTGGATCGGTGGGCCACTCATGTGAGTTGCGTATGGAGAAGATGACCACCAATCCCGACGCCGAACGCTTCCAGGGCGGCGCGGAAAAGTACGCCGCCTACCTCGAGACCCCCGAGGGCCGACTGCGCCTCGATCTTGCCTTTGCCAACCTGCAGGAATTTCTCCGGCAGGCCGCAGGGTCTATGCGCGCTCTGGACCTTGGGTGCGGTACCGGCGCCATCGGTGTGCGCCTGGCGCGACTTGGGTTTCATGTCACGTTGCTGGATTCCTCGCCGCCGATGCTGGATTTGGCGAAGCGCGCCGCGCACGAAGCTGGAGTTGAAGAGAAGGTTGCACTGAGACACGGCGATGCAGTGCAACTGGCAACCTTGTTCGACGCCGGAGCGTTCGATGTAATTCTTTGCCACAACCTCCTGGAATTTGTCGACGACCCAGGCAGCGTGTTGCGCGCATCAGCTCGCGCCTTGCGAGATCCGTCCAGCATATTCTCGGTATTGGTGCGTAATCAGCCAGGCGAAGTGTTAAAAGCCGCGCTGGTAAACGGAGACCTGGCCGCGGCTGAGTCTAACCTCACCGCTGAGTGGGGAGACGAGTCCCTGTACGGCGGCAAAGTGCGGCTGTTTGCGGCGGGGAGCCTGCAAGCCATGCTGCTCGAATCGTCACTCGCGGTAACTGCCGAGCGTGGTGTTCGGGTCATGGCAGATTACTTGCCACCAAAAGTTTCCCGAAACCATGACTACCAGCGGATTTTTGAGCTAGAGTGCAAGCTGGGCAGGCGACCGGAGTTTGCCGCAGTTGCCCGCTACACGCATTGCCTGGCACATCGCGCAGGTCCGAGGATGAAGGGCATTGCATGAACAACACCACAGCCCAGGCTTCTTCGTCCTCATCTCCGGTGAAAGCGCCGGAGACAGGGATTGCGCTCGGGCTCGGGCTCACCAACGAGTGTAATCTCGCCTGCGCCTTCTGCTACCGCGATCCGACGCGCGCCGATCGTCTGTCTCTCGATCAAGTAACGACAGTCATGGAGCGGCTGCCCGTGCGCTCGGTGAATCTGGGCACCGGTGAGAACGGCATGCATCCCGACTTCAAGGCAATCGTGGCCTACCTGCAGACGAAGCCGGTCAAGCTCACCATCACGTCCAACGGTCATAGTGTTGCGGTTCTGAAAGACAAAGAACTGCGAGCTTTCCACGACATCGAGTTCTCGCTCGATTACCCCACGCAAGCCGAACAGGATGCGCAGCGCGGGCCCGGCAATTGGGCGCTCATCCATCAACAGGCAAAACGATGCGTGGGGCTTGATATTCCTGTAACCATCATCGCCGTCATGATGAAGTCCAACTACCTGCGTCTGGCGGATGTGGCGCGAGTCGCCAAAGAGTTTGGCGCTCCCTTGCGAGTGAATGTGTACCAGGCCGTGCGCTCCGACATCTATGCCCTGAGCTATGGAGAGTACTGGGAAGGGTTTCGGCGACTTTTTGCGGAGACCGACGTAGTCGCGATAGGCGAGCCGCTGGTTCGCGCGATGGCGGGGCTCCCACCGCTCCGCGCTGGTTGCGGTGTGAGCACCGTGCGAGTTACGCCCCGGGCCACCACTCAACCCTGCGTTTATTGGCCAGGATCGGGAGAGCCGCTTTCGGATTTGATCTCTGCCGGCGTCGACATTCTGAGCTCGACCCCTTTCGAGCAGGCACGGACGATTCCTGAAGCCTGCAATCCCTGCGAGTTCCGCGAGTCGTGCCACGGCGGCTGTGCCGGACGGCGGCGCTTGCAGGGTGCGCTGCTCGAGCCCGATTCTTATTGTCCGATCATTCGCGGCGAGCGCCCACGACTCGAGATCCGCATGGCCGCAAACCGCGATCTGCCCAAGCTGAGCAGTTCGTGCACCACCGTCGTGATCGCCCGGTAGTCTGATCGTGGAGAAACGGCACGAGCGCTTCGAATTGCTTTCTCTTATCCCGCCTTCATCATTCCGCTTTCACCCAGGTATCCGATCCCGCCACCTTAACTGCCAGATCCGTAATGGAGATGTGCAACGGCTTGCCATCGGCGGTGCCGCGGTGTTCGGTTGAGATGAGCAAAGGACCTGCCTTTTTGTAGCCTACCCAGGAGGCGTTGACGAGGCTGGGCTTCGCGGTCCCGCCGTGGCGGAAAACAAGGTACTCGACGCGGTTGTCTTTGCCAACGTAGAGGTCCCAGGTGTCGCCGGGCGTGTAACCGCCGGCTTCCGGGGGATACTTTACTGAGACAAGTTCGGCCGAACCGGCGCCCATCGGCAGTTTCTTCATACCTTCATCGGTAACCATCGCGCTCTTGTCCCAGTAAGCGTGGAAAACGAACAGGAGCCAATAATTATCGTTGACGAAAGGCCGTTCCACTTCATTCTTCACTTGGTCGGATTGACTGCTGAGGTGAGAACTGTCGTAGGTGACCTTGACCGGCTTGCCGGCTTTATCCGTTCCTTCGTAGCTGATTTTGCCGGTCTTGGGCTCCCACTCCCACTTGTGAGCAGCTTTGAAGAGTCCGGTAATTTCTCCGTTCCAGGTGTAGCGGATGGCCTCGATCTTGTCCCACGAATCGATTCCGTAGGCCTTCGCGACTTGATCGAGAATTGGGGCGCGTTGCTGCGCCCCGGAGGGTGAAGCAAGGAACAGCACTCCGCAAAGCAGAAGACCCATCATGGTCAAACAGCGGGTATTTTTCATAGAGTCGCTCCTCGGGTGAGTTGAACCGATGTTGTCTAGGATGACGGCGTAAAGCTCCCGGATACATTTATGATTTTCGGCGCGGTGTCCTGCTAACGATCTACTCCGTTGAGTCTTGGGGACTGGGCAGCTGCCGGTTCCGGCGCAAAGCGAGAATCGCGGCGGCGATCGCCACGCATCCGTATTCCAGCAGCATGACCCAGCCTGGAAGCGCGCCCCACGGACGCCCGAGCGCGCGCAGGTGCCATTGGACGTAGGTCGGGATGATGCTCACAGTCCAGACCATCAGCGGAAGCGTCGAGGCGGACGTCAGAAAGGGCAGCAGCCACAGAAGATACCAGGGGAATACGACGGGAGCACATAAGAGCGATGCAGCCATTGGCCAGGCAAATTCAAGCCCTTGAACCCCAGAGCGCACAGAGGCACACAGAGGAGATGCCGGGGCCTTACCTCTGTGTGAATCTGTGTCCTCTGTGGTTACGGTTCCTTCGTCCGGAGACCACTCGGGCTCCGCGCTTCTTAGCCTGAGCCACGTTGCAGTCGCGAATCCGGCAAGCACTGCCAGCCCGGCCAGCAACTGCGCAGGCGCCGCATGCGCAAGCGCCGCAAACACGGGACCATTAAAGCGGAAGCTTTGCACATACGTGCCCAGCGAGCCGGTCGGAATGCGACCGTGACTCAGAAATGGCACGTACAAGAGTGCGACCACGGCTACAGCCAGCGCCACATCACGAATGCGAATCCGCTTCCAGTAGAGGGGCAGGAGTACGATCGGCAGAAATTTCACAGCGACCGCCAGCCCAAGTGCGACAGCCGCAGTCGCCCGCCATCGGCGCCCTAGCGCCGCGGCGGACGCCACCAGCAATAGCGCGCCAACAATGTCGATGTGACCGCTTCCCGCCACCTCAATGGCCAGCAACGGGTTCCACACGTACGCCAGAACCAGGTGCGCTCCCTGCCCGTTGCGGCGCAAGATATCGAGCAATAGAAACGCGATGGCAAAATCGCAGACCACAAATGCCACTTTCAAGGCGAACGTGGACTCCCGAATCGCGGTGACTGCGCGGAAGAAAAGCTGGGCTCCCGGTGGATATGGGCTGGGTAGATCGGGGTTGTTCAGATCGCGGGTTTCCGCGGTATGCAGCCCCTTCACGGCAGGATCGCTGGGCACGACAAGATAGGGGTTGTATCCAAGCCTCTGCAGGCGGCCATCCCAGACATAGCGATGAATGTCATCGTCGGCGCCGGCGGGCAGCCGAAGAAATTCAACGTGCCAAACAGCGGCCAGGACGAGCCCAATGACGACCACGCGCCGCGAAAATCTTGGCACTGCGAGCAACTCGCGGATCGCCAACAGGTACACCACACCCGCAGGCATCAAAGAGGCCATGAAGTATGGCCCACCCCGATCCCCGAAGTGGCGTGAGCAGATTGTTAGCGCCACGCACAACGTCGCGCCGAGTAGGAGCACTCTCCACGAGGTGGTGATCTTCACAGTTCTCCGGTGCCTATGTGGAGCGGGCACTCTTGCCCGCTAGCTCTCGCCGCGCACCAGCAAAGCGGGCAGAACCTGCCCTGAGCTTGTCGAACGCAGTGCCCGCTCCACACAATCTCTCCCACTCTTTCAGCCATCGCGCCGTGCGTGGCGCCCTTGCCGGAACCAACCGCAACTCCTCTGCCAGACGAGTCAGGTCGTCGGCGACATCAATATCGTAAAAAGAATCTGCGAAACCAACAGATAGCTCAAGAGTCCGTACGCGCGACAAGAGTCTCTCCAGCGCGCTGCTGGTCCCCATCCCGTCGTTGGCAAAGAGCGTAGGGTAAGAAGCCTTCGCCCCGACGAGATAGTAGCCTCCGTCATGCGTTGGCCCAACGACCACGTCATGCGCAGCCAGCGTTTCGAACGCGCCTTCGAGAATGGAACGCGGCAGGTGTGGGCTGTCGCTGTTGAAGGCAATGATGCGTCGTTGATGACACATTGCGAAGCGCGCAAACACCGAAGTGAGGCCTGCCGCCAGACCCTCGCCTTGCTGCGCAACTACGTGCACTTCACTGCCGGCCAACTGCGTCATCTCGTTCACGTCCGAGCCGGGGCACATGATGGCAACTTCTACATCGCCCAACGATCGCGCCAGCGCCAGCGTGTCGTCCAGAAGGCAGGAATAGAAAGTGGCGACGGCCGCGGGAGAAAGCGTTGGTGCCAATCGGGTCTTGACCGCGCCCGGCCTGGGCGCCTTCGCCATAACAACGAGCACTCGACTCTCGCTGGCCGACTGTGCTTTATTCTGGCCGGAGGATTCCATGGCAGATTGCTCTTGGCAGGCGGTCGATCAGTTCAAAGCGCGTTTCTCTGCGGACCAGAGTATTGAGTTCCCAAAGGACATACGCAGCGTCACGGCTGAGTAATAGTCTCATGGATCTTTAGAAGCTGCGCAAGAGAAAGTCTCGTGCGCTGGCGAGCACTCTCGCTCGTGCCGCATCATTTGGAAGTATTCGGGCGATGGCAACTGCCCCGATCATCGTGGAAAAGATCGCAAAGAATGCGCGCTCTTTGTCGGCGGCTCGTCGGCCCGGCATCAAGGGAAGCATTCGATTTTTGTATTTGATCAACTCCCCGCGGGTCACGGCCTTCACCGCGTGGTCGGCACGTGCCAACTCGGGCGCAAGTGCAGCCAGCGGGCATCCGCACTCGGCGTGATCGCAGTGTTCCAAACTCAGGTAGGCCTTCACAATCGCCTTCCACGCCGTCCCTGGTTGGGACTTTCCGGCAAATTGAGTTAGGCGATCGGCCATTTCTTGGAATGCCTCGCTCAACGAGTGCGTAAGCAGGTCATCCTTGCTGCCGAAATGCTTGTAAAAACCTCCGTGGGTCAGGCCGGCGTCTCGCATAACGGATGAAACCGCGGCGCCAGCGATGCCTTCGGCGCGAACACGCCGCGAGGCGTCTTTAAGAATCTTGCGATGGACTTCGGCTTTATGTTCCGGATGGTAACGCATGGCTCATTATAGGATGCTCACGATCATCTCACGGTGTATACGTTGACTTCTGGAATGAACAAGAAATTCTGCATCCGTAGGATTATATACATAATCCTATGTGGACAGGAGGCCAAATGTCGACGCAAACCGTCTTTCAACTGCATCTCGTTTTAGGCTATGTAGCGTGGCTGCTCTGCTTCGGTGTGTACATCCTGCCCAGACTCAGGTCGATGGACCGGTTCGACGCTCAACGCGCCATCGCTACTCTGCACAGCTTCCGTTTCTTCGGGCTGGTCTTCATCCTTCCCGGCATCGTCGGCCCTAATCTGCCGGCTAGTTTTGCCTCCTTCGCCGCCTACTGGGACCTGGCGACGGGGGTGCTGGCCATGCTTGCGCTCCTCACGGTAAGGATCCGCCCGCTCTTTTGGCTCTTCGTAGCCGCCTTCAACCTGGTGGGGACGGCCGACCTCATCCTCGACTATTACCATGCCGTCCGGGTCGGGCTTCCTGCTATGGCGGGGCAGATGGGCGCCGCGTACGCAATCCCGATCATCTACGTCCCCATCCTGATGATCACGCACGTCGTCGCACTCTACTGGCTGGTGCGTCCTCAACCCAAGGCGGCTCGGGCGTTCACAGCCGCTGCCGCCGCGGCTTAGATGGGAGTAGTGGGCTGGCCGACCTTTCCTTCAAGCCAACTGAGGCTGGTGGGCTGGCCCACCCTCGCATCAAGCCAACTGAGGCTGGGCCAGCCGTCCACCGTCCTAATACTCAGTCTGTACGCGTCCCGGCCTTTCGCCGCCGGAAATAATAGCGCACGATCAAGCTCAGAATGAACCAGGCAGCGCCGACTGTGCCCTTCACTGTCCCGCTGATCTTCGATTTTCCGATACGCGGGTAGTAGCTCACCGGAACTTCCACCACGTGGAATCCAGCGGTGGCGCCTTTCAGAATCATTTCCACCGCCCAGCCATAGGTGGTCTCTTCGAGGGCTAGCTCCCGCAGTACATCTGCGCGCCCAGCGCGAAACGGGCCGAGATCACTGATCTTCAGGCCATACAGAAGCCGGATCAGGTTAGCGGCAAGACGGTTCCCAAACACCTGATGCCAAGGCAGCGCTCCAGCAGAACGCCGGTCATGCAGCCGCGAACCGAGCGTGATGTCCGCACGCCCCTCAATGATCGGAGCCAGTAGAATCGGCAGTTCCGAGGGCCGATCGCTGTAGTCGCCATCCAGGAACACAACCACGTCCGGAGAATTTGCCGTGGCCAGACCTGTGAGGCATGCTCGCCCGTATCCGCGTCGCGGTTCCTCAACCACGCGGGCTCCCATTCTTGCGGCGATCTCGGGCGTCCCGTCACTCGAGTTGCTGTCGACAACGATGACCTCCGTCGTGAGGTCGGACGGGAGGTCAGCTAAAACGCGCTCGATCGCCTGCGCTTCATTGTGGGTAGGGATGATGACGGACACTCGCACAGGGCGTCAGCTTAAATCAGCCACCACGGAGCAGATGGCCAGCGTTGCGACAGCCACGCGTCCACGCCCCATTTGCGGCCGGCGCATCCGACCGCGAGCCCCAGCGATGCCAGAACCGGAACCAGCAGTTCCCAGATCCACGCCGTTCCCCACTCCGACATCCAGAGGCTGCCTAGATACAGAAACGCCACCGATGCTGCCGGACGGGTCAGCAGTCCGATCACCAGCAGGATACCGAGACCGATCTCGGTCATGGCCTGCATGGGAGCCGCCATTGCGGCATGGCTCGCAGCCAGCCCCATGACCGCTTTCCACGCCGCCGGCGCATGGCCCTGCGTGATGTAATAGTTAATGAGGCCTGCGTAGCCAGCGGGACGGTAAAGGCCTTTCCCCAGATTCTCAAAAAAGACCGACACGAATAGCGCCCCAATCGTCACTCGCACAATGGCCAGACCGTTGGCTGCTTGCGGTTGGTGGACCTCTCTGGTCGTTTCATCTCGCAGTGGGGTCGGGTTCGCTTTCGTCGGGTTCGCTGTCATGATAAGCCTCGTCCAGTGGATGCTATACGAGATAGCAAAGTTTCAACAGGCGCAAGTCTTTGTCTAAGCGAATCGGTTGGGACGAATATCTCTGCAGCTGCCTCGGTCCAAGCCCCTGACAGCCCGCAGTGGCTGCTGGTAGAATTTCGATCGATGTCCGCGATATCGATGTCCCCGATCATGTCCGCCAATTGAGGAGTATCTCTGTGCGCCTGAAAGTTCTCGCATCGTTGCTGCTGCTCTTTTTACTGACAGATCAGCTTCCTGCCTGCCAGTCAGCCGCCCAAACCACCTCGAATGCACAGAAATTCAGCTTGCCCAACCGCACCTTTCGCTTCAGCTACCACTTCACCGTAAAAGACATTCCCCCCGCAGCGAAGCGAGTGCGCGTCTGGATTCCGGTCCCGCAGACTGACCGGCATCAAACCGTGCGCATTCTGGCGGTCAAGTCTCCAGTGAAAACGCACATGACGCAGGAGACTGAGTACGGCAATCGCATGATGTATGCCGAGATCGAGAATCCTGCAGCCCAGGATTCTGCTGCGGACAAAGTGGAGTTCACGGTCGAGTACAAGATCACCCGCCGCGAATACTCGCGGGGCGATTACGCGCAACTCAGGCGAGCCGATCAGCAGCCCGGCATTGTGCCTGCGTCGATGAACCGGTTCATCGCGCCTGACAATTTGATCCCTACGGACGGAAAGATCAAGGAGATCGCCGTCGCGGTGACCGGATCCCAGAGCGGCACCGTCGCCAAGGCCAAGGCCGCCTACGACTACCTCTTCACCAATATGCGCTACGACAAAACGGGATCGGGCTGGGGACGCGGGGACGCGGTGTGGGCCTGCGACGCCAAGCGCGGCAACTGTACCGACTTCCATTCTCCGTTCATCGGGATGCTGCGGGCTGATGGAATTCCGGCCCGCTTCGATATCGGCTTCCCGCTGCCCGAGAAAAAGGACAAAGGAGATATCCCCGGCTATCACTGTTGGGCTGAATTCTATGCGCGCAAAAGCGGCTGGATTCCCGTTGATATCTCGGAGGCATGGAAGGCGAAGGAGAAGCAGGATTATTTCTTCGGCAGCGTTGACGCCAACCGCGTGCAGTTCTCTACTGGCCGCGATGTCACACTTTCTCCTAAGCAGGATGGCCCGGCGCTGAACTACTTCGTCTACCCCTATGTCGAGGTTGACGGCAAGCCCTACGAAAAACTAGACAAGCAGTTCAGTTTTGAAGAAGTGAGACCTTCGGAATGAAGCCGGGCGCGGCCTTGGCATCGTCCCGCAGAAAAAGCCCCAGGTCCTTCGGTCAGCGCTCGTTCTCAGAATCCTGTCCCATGATGCCCGCTCATCCGCATCTCCTAACGTTTTAGTTGACAAGCCCGGTTTCCTGGAGCTAATCTCCTAACACGTTAGGAGGTATCGCCATGGGCGGCAGAGGAAAACTCCAACAGCAGCTCACCCCTTTGGAGCTGCAGATCATGAACGTTCTGTGGGACTGCGGTCCCTCTAATGTGCAATCGGTCCAAGAGAAACTGACTGCATCACCGAAGCTGGCGTACACCACGGTGCAGACCATGCTCAACGTTCTTCATCGTAAAGGAAGGGTACGGCGGAGATTGCGGGGCAGGGCGTACGACTACGCGCCAGTATTGACCAGAGAGAAGGCAGCGAGCAGCGCCATAGGCGACATGGTCGATCGCCTTTTTGGTGGGTCGGTGGACGGTCTCCTCATGAGCCTTGTCAAGAGCCGGCAACTCGATCCCAAAAGGCTTCAGGAGTTGAGCGGCTTGATCGAGGAGCATGAGCGCGGCAAGAAGGGAAAAGACCATGAATCCGATTAATGAGATTGTTGTCACCTATGTGACGAATGCCTTATGGATGATATTCGTCATCGCGGCAGCCACATCCCTCCTCTCGCGAGCACTACGTCGTTGCCCTTCTTCGTATCGACATGCTTTGTGGGTCGCAGCCTTGCTGCTTGCGGTGTCGCTTCCCTTTGCCAGCTTGCGTGGTTCTCGCAATAATGACAAACCAAGGCCCGATCCTGTCGCGGCGGCGGACACGGTCCCGTCGGCACAAACCGCCCTCAGCGGCACCTCCTCTTGGGCAGTTTGGCAACGAATGCGGCATGCTGGTCAACCAGTAATATTCGGCCCGCTCATCACCGGGCTTGTCGCACTGCTCTATTCCGCCTTTATGGTCTATCGAGCAGTTCGCCTCTATTGCGGATGGCGGTCACTGCGGGCAATGCTACATCGGTCAAGCGAGAGGCAGATACCGCCGGTGATGCAAGTTGTGGTCGAGCGATGCCACTCCCTGCTGGGTATGAAACCCGTACCCATATTGTTGTCCCGGGAAGGAAAAGGGCCAGCGACACTGGGAATCCGCAATCCTGTCCTGGTGCTGCCGGAATGGCTATTGTCGCAAGCATCAGAGGATGAGATCTCTTCTACCCTCAGCCATGAACTGGCACACATCCGCCGATACGATTTCCTTTTGAATCTGGTTTACGAGCTTTTCTTGTTGCCTATCTCGTTTCACCCCGCCGCCACGCTGATCAAGTCACGAATCGATCAGACGCGGGAATTGGCCTGCGACGAGATTGCCGCAGAAAGCCTCCCGACGCACACTCAATACGCCCGCTCCCTTTTGCGCATCGCGCAGGCCATGGCCGCGAAGCGGCTCCCAGCGAACGCTGGATACGCTCTGGGACTATTCGACACAAATACACTGGAGGATCGCATCATGAATGTACTCGAAAGAGCTGATCGAGTGCGCAAGAACAGGGCGCGGGCCTTGGTTCTTGCCACGTTAGCTTTACTAATCACAACGTGTCTCGGAGTGTCCGGCGTTTCTATTCAAGTCATTCAACCCACCAGCACCGACGCCGATCTGCAGCAATTTGTTGGCACTTGGCACGCCCAATTCAAAGGCCGGACCTTCCTGACACTCATTTTGGAGAAGCAACAAGGCAAGCTGACCGGAACCGTGAGTCATGCCGAGATCCAAGTGGACAAAGACGGGGAACTTACAAGTGCGGAGGAACAGGAGGGTAGCAACCCTATCGTGGAAGCCAAGCTCACGAACGGAATCCTTCACATCACCACGGAGGAAGAAACCTCGCAGGACACGATTCAATGTGATATGAAGCTCACTGGAACTGATCAGGCAGAGCTTCGTTTACTCGCTCCGCCCGACGTCCCCGCTCCTAAGCCGTGGAAGTTGGAGCGAGCGAAGGGCGGTCAATAGAAGCCTGACCAGTTCCCGATGTCACAAGCCTCAGAAAAATGGGCTTTTCAGAATTGGCTGACTGCGAGCGCGCCATCGGCCTGCTGCCGATGGACCAAGAATTGTTCCTGGCACTGGACCCCTGCTTGCCGCAGTGCTCCGAACTCGGGGCGCTGACGGATCGGATCGAACGACGGGTCGTTGTCCATAGATGGGTATGAGCAATGCCCTCCCCTGATCGCTTTCGCAAGCAGCCTGAGTGCGCCATCCCCTTGTCCGCAGAAAGCCAGCAACTCAGCATTCTGGTAGAACAATTCTGGGTCATGCGCCGCTATGGGTTCGGTTTCGACCGGCGCTACGGCCTGGCGTAACTCCGTCTCGGGAACGTGATTCAGGCAGGCGCGAAGCAGTGTTCGCACAACGTTGTCATGGCCCAGGTAGCCGAATTGCACTGCCGTATCGTACCCTGCCAAAGCCGCTGCACCGTCTCGGTTCCGGAGGGCGATCCTTACGCCCATCAACGCGCCGAACCCCTTCTCGTCCAGACTGATATATCGCTGTGCATGGGCATAGTCGCCCCGCAAAATAAACGGAACCGCGCAGGAGCGGAGTCCGAAATATCCCGGATCGAGGGCAAGAGCGGCATCGCATTCTCTGCCGGCTTCGTCCAGAAGGCCCGCATAGCGCAGTACGTAACTCATTTCGTAATGCGCCAGCCTCGAATCCGGGTGTTGGTGGAGAAACCTTGCGACCTGATCGTAAGCCCCATTCAAATCTCCCTGCTCGACGCGTGTGATCGTCCACACCGGAGCCGCGTTCGGGTCGAGTTCGGATTGACGCCGAAACGCTTGCAGCGACTTGGCCACAGACTCCTCCCGCCCGCTCCCGTAGTGAAAGTCAACGTAATAACGCCCGCCCAGTTCCCCCCAGGCAGGCGCGTAACTGCCGTCGAGGGAAATCGACTCTTCCAACTTCTTGATGCCAAGCAGATTGGATTCCGGATCGAGAGGAATACTTAAGCTGTGCTGAAACAGTTCAAAGGCTTGCTCATTCTTTGGAACGGGTAATCCGTCGGGGAAAGTGCCGACGACGTTCATGGCTGGCAGAAGTCCGCCGGCAGTGCGGGCTGCGAGCCGCTCATGCAAAGCCACTAAGTCTTGCGGAGATACCGTGATCTCTTCTCGCCAGACTGCCAGGTTCTGCGCCACGTCCACCAGTTCCAGGTTGACCCGCAGGTTCTGCTTGTCCATCAGGAAACCACCCGTCACCACATGGGGACCCGTAGCTCTTTTCCCACACTGGCCGGATCGGCTGGTTGCGCGGCGTACTTGCTGGTGGAAGCGAATGGGCGCACGTTTATCGAGTGCCCGTACGTCAGGTCCGTCACCAAATCGTTGGCAATGGCGTAGCGCAGGTAATCGAAGTCGGAGCCCGCCCCTTCGTTGGAGAACGGCAAAACGGCGATTACTTTTCGGGCAACCGGTGGATTCGGGGGACTCGATGGGCGCTTCGGCGCCAATCGCCAGGCGAACAGTCCGAGCAGTGCTAAACCGGCCGCCCACCCGATCACCCAACTCGTCCACGTCCGCGAAGCCGAGGTGGGCAAAGCCCCGCCAGCCACAGTCTGCAGCTCCGAAGGTCCCAAGCCAGGCGCCTTCGCGGGTGTTTCGTTTATGGAAGGTTGCTCACGCTCGACCGGCGCAATGAACCGGTAGCCACGTCGCGGAACGGTTTCGATAAAGACGGGATTATCAGCGTCGTCGCCCAACGCAAAGCGCAACCGCTTCAGTATGGCATTGAGACTGCCCTCGAATTCGACGTAGGTGCCGTCGGGCCAGAGGGATTGCCGCAATTCCTCGCGGGTTACAATATCGCCCGCACGCTCCAACAGCAGGCCAAGCACGCGCAGTGACTGTTCGTGAAGTCGGACGGGCACACCTTGACGCAGCAATCTTCCAGTATCTGGATCTATCTGAAACAGACCGAATCGATACCCACGCTTAAGCAGAACCGGCGTTCCCATACCCCGCGGTAGTCGCCCCGTTGGGACGCAAGTCTAGCACAGCCCGCCATGTCCGTCACAAGTCTTGGCAAAGTGTTGTAACAACAAGTATTTGCCTTGTCACACACGTATCACGCCTATGTCCTTTGACGGCCGCATGGATTTCCTGCATTCTCCGCTCGCGTGGCACCGGACGCATGAATTGGCAGCTGGCTGTTAGGGAATGTAACGGAGGCAAATGTGTGCTACACCAGGACCAACATATATAGAGATTCGGGTTGGACTTGTCTACTGATCGCGTTGTTTTGCCTGGCAAGCACAGCCCAGCAGTCCACCACAGCGGCGCCAGTTCAGCCAACCGCACCGCAACCTCGGCAGCAGCAGCCACCTTCCGGCCGACCGCAGAGTCCCACGGCGTCTTCGACGAAGATCACGAACGCTCAAGTGATCCGGATGGTCAAGGCGGGTGTCCCGGAGTCAGCCATCGTCTCTTCGATTCAATCGAGTCGCGGAGAATTTGATTTATCGGCCGACGGCCTGCTTGCCTTGCACCGGGCGGGAGTAAACCAGAAGATCCTCGAAACCATGATCGCCAGTCAGGGCGCCCAATCCCGCCCGGCGACAGCCACCACCACCTCCGTGACGGCAGACGGGGGTGCTGTTGCTCGCACGGGGGTTGCGGCCACGGAACTCAAACCTCGACCCAATCTGGCAGCCGCCAAGCCTCGAGCCCAGCTAAGAAACCAGCACGCCGCCCAAGCTGGCGCAGCAATTATCGCCGTGCTGCAAAAACAGAGGAGCATAGCGGATGCCGAGGCGGCGCAGATGAGGGCCGCAATCCCTGCTCAAGCTCCTGTCGGATTACTCACGAGGCAACCGAAGCCGATGTCTGCGGCCGCGGCGAGCCAGACACCATTGCCAATCGTGCAATCACCTTCGGCGGTTGTGACAAAGAACGGATTGAAACCAGGCCTGACCGCTCAACCCCAGAAAAACCGGGCGGCCGCGGCCTCGACGCCAGCAACACAAAAGGCTGTCGCAGTAGGAACTGTCGGGCTTGAGCAAACTACCAGCGCTCCCAGCAATTCGGCGATGCTCGCTTCGCAAACGCAACTAGTAGGCAAGTCAGGTCCCTCCAGCCCGCTCCTAAGCGGCGGTCCGGGGTCTTCCAGTCCTTCGCAGGCGGGCAGCGACAGTGGCTTGCTGCTGCCGCGAACCGGCACTTCCAAGCCGCCGGTGAATCCTCCGTCTTCGATGACGCACCCAATAATGGCGAACTCAACTGCGCTGGTATGCACGAACAATCCCCAGTTCCGGATTCTTACCGTCAGCGGCAGTCAGTCCACGGTGACGTTCACACCGATTGACCAGTACAACCTCTACACCATCACGGGCTGCTCGTTCGGAAATCCCGATTCAAAAGACAAGGTGTATCTCTACGGCGCCAACAATCTCAACGTTGATTTCCTGATCCAGTTCTGGAGCGACAATTCGATCGCGGTTTGTCTGAACCCTGGTTTGGCCGGGCTCCCCGATCTGAACAAGTTAACGCTGGTGGTCCAGCGCGGCGATGGGCAGCAAGCGCAAAAAGGAGGATTCAGCTTCTATGCCGCCCGCCAGACGGTGCAGCTCAGTGCAATTCCATCCTCCTGGGTCACATTGGCCGCGTTAGGCTCTGGCTCTACATACGGCAACAAGACGATGGATGCTCAGTATTCCTCGCCACCTACCTCATCTCCGGGGCCAGGAGCGGGGACGGCGTACGTGAGCCGGTCTTTCAACGGCGCGAAGTTCGATCCAACCGGGCAGAACCCTGACTTCTACAATTTCACCCACCTAGCCCCCGGCTTCACGACGGATTCAATGCAGTTGATCACGTATCCCCAGAATTGCCCGTACGTAGTCACCTATAAACAAGACTTCGGTACGTGGCACGCGTATTGGGGCACAGACAACCCTAACAACATTTATATCTTCCTGTCCGACACGACTTGCTCCGGCGTCCTCCCACCAACCCCATGGATTAACTATCAGAACTCGACCGGTTCCTACTACGCGTTGAAGGTATGGGTCAACGGCCCGCTGGGCATCGACCCGATAACGGGTCAACCATAAGTCAAACGAAAGAGCCATTGTGGTCGAATTCGAAGTGAGGAGAAACAAAATGATGGGACGAACTTTCAGACTTGTAGCCTTCATACTAGGAATCCTTGCCAGCTCCTTGCTTGCCCAGCAACGACCGCTGACCAACGCTGATGTGATCAAGATGGTGAAAGGCGGGCTGCCTGAGTCAGTCGTCATCAGCTCCATTCAATCCCGTTCCGGAAAGTACAATACGTCGCCCGATGGCTTGATCGCCCTGCACACGGCGGGAGTCACTCAGGGAGAGATGGACGCGATCCTGGCATCCGGCAAGGTGCCAGGCACGGTTGCAGCTCCAACATCTGCGGCTGTAACCGCAAACCCGTCGGCTGCGAACGCGGCGGCAAATACCGCGATCCACGGGCATTTGCCGAGAGTAGCCCTGATCCAGGGCGCCGCGTCTCAACCATTGCCGCTCGAAAAGACCCAGCTCGCACAAACCAAGACGAAGCCTTCGTCGATGGGGAGCCTGGCAAAAGACTCCGTCGTTACTCAGGGAATGCAGTCAGGCATCAATACGGCCACAACTGGGGCGGCGATGCACATGAACTCAAGCGTCGCCGGCTCTTCGGTGCAGGAAGCAGGAAATATTTTTGGCGGCATGATGTCGCACCGCAAGCCGTCGCTCACCTATGTGTGGGGCGTTCCAAATCCTGCCTCCACGACCATCCTGAAGACGAGCGCTCCCACATTCTCGGTGGATTACTCCAGCACTCTCGGAGTGAATCCCGACGACTTCGAGCCCGCAATCGTCAAGCTCACGCCCGCTCAGAATACGTGCCGCATTGTCGGTGCAACCCAGGGCAAGGAAGACGCCCAGGCCAGCCCCGCCGCCGACTGGCAAATCTACTCGTCCTTCCTCGAAGAGCGCGTGGCGGTCAATGCGCAAAAAGTGAAATCGGGGAATTACAAAGTCTCGCCTGCTTCTTCCTTGATGCCGGGAGAGTACGCGGTCGTGCTCCGTCCCATTTCTAAAACAAAAAAGTTCTCCGGTGGCGATGTGGCACGCGGCCAGGGGGATGGCCTCTTGTTCGACGCGGTGTGGTCGTTCCAGGTTTCGGCCGATGCGGAGTAAGCGGTCCTCATAGCGCGGGAGGTCCTTGTGTTCATAAAACGATGCTCGGCGACATTTCGCATGCTTATCTTTTTGGCTGGCGCTGGCCTGCTGATTCTCGGGGCTTGCAGCAGGACTGACCAACGCTCCGGCGCAAAGTCTTATTTTCCCCAGGGAAGAACAGATTCGAACGCCAAGCCGTCGAGTGTGGAGGCTGCGGCGGGAGATCTTCCCTCCAACGCGTCAGGATATGCTCACGTCACCTATCGCGAGAATGTGCGCGCGATGGAGGAAGCGGAAGCCAGGCAAGCCGTCATTGGCTTGAGCACCGATGAAGCCGCTTTCCTCTTCGATTCCACAAATGCGACTGCGCGAGCGCTACACGCTGGCGACGTGTTGTTGATTAAGAATCTGACGGCTCGCAAGGTGCTCGGCACAGAAGATACTCCGGACGGCCTGGTCGTGCTGACTGAGCCCGCCGAGCTTACCGATGTCATTGAGGATGGCAACATTCACATTGAGGCGCCGGTGCGATTCGGAGCGCTTCGAGCGGCGGCATCCCAGGCCAAGCCGTTCTGGTCTCTGGATTCGCTCTTGGCCGAACCCGCATACGCTCAGAGTCCCGAGGGGGTGATGGCGGACAAGGCGGCAGCGCAAGGAACCAAGGACGCGTACGGCAATATCGCAAAAGGCTTGCTCCACGCCGTCATCGACGACTGGGACACCAGCTATCAGGCAACTCCGGGAGAAGGAAGAACCAACCTCAACCTCACCCTCAAGAAAAGTGTTTACGGCATCGAGGCGCTGATCACGGGACAAGGTTACATCTCCAACTTTGGGTTTCAGTCGGACATTGGAGTCAGCAAGGGCGCCGTGCAGAACATGGATACGGCATTCAAGAACCTTAATGGCGTAATGAATTTTCAGTGGGTCATCGCCAAAGATTCCTCGGGAGTGCTGGCCGAGGAAAGCCGCTTCAAGCTGCCCGGCGCTCTTGAGGTGCCGCTCTCTGAGTTGGTTGGAGGCTTGCCCATGTATCTGGAGGTGAGCGCAGCGATACTCGTTCACCCTGCGATTACGGGTGGCAAGGAGTACAGCAAAGGGCAGTTCCGGATCACCTATGACGGGTATCAGCACTTCAAGGTCAAGCCGGGCAATGTCGATTCCGATGGAAAGATGACCGGCGATATCGACCTTGGCGATCATGAGGATCTTTCGCCCGTCGCGCCACTGGGAATGGTGGTGGCATTTTGCGCCCCACGAATCGAGCTTTCATTCGGACTGCACAAGCTATACGACACTCTGAAGAACATTAAAGAGGCGGCCGACACCGTCGACAAATATGCCGACAAGATCGCCAAAAGACTTTTCAATGCCCAGCAGTACGCCAATTTCCAGAAAAATAAGCTCAAGCTTGGCGACACATTCAAGAAATCCTTGAAGAGCGACGCCATGATGTATCTCCAGACCATCGCCACTTCTGCATCCAGCTTCTCGGGAAATTCAGCCATCATTCCCTGTGAGCGCTACGACTTGATTTTCCTTGCGCAAATGGGGGCGTCGGCCGAGCTCGCCGGAATCTCTCTCGGCAAGACCGAAAAAGACATCTTCAGGATCGCCAAGACCAAGATTGACCCACCGGGGGCCAGAGAGTGCCAAAACATTGGGCCACCGGGGAAATAACCGCGACCAGCTTCGTCGCCGGCAGAAAGATAAGAAGACAGTTCAAGAAGCTGAAAGTGAACCCTTGAGGAGGATCAAATGCGAAAAGCGATGTTGGTGTTGAGTTGCCTGGCAGTTTGCGCAGCAGGTCTCTCTGCGGCTCCCGAGCAGCAGCCGCTGAACGTCAAAACCGGTACCTGGCAGATCGAGTACAACGTGAAGTACAGCGGACTACCTCCAGAAATGCAGGCCATGGTGGACGGAATGACGGCTCAACAACGGTCCGCAATGGGGCTCGATGCGCCGAAAAAGTACAAAACCTGCGTTAGCCAGAAAAATCTGAATACACCCTGGGTGGAGGGCGACAGCAATTGCAAGTGGACAGTCCTCAGGTCCACGACCAGCGATCTTGACATACACGGAATCTCCTGCAGTGCGGGCAAGAACGATGGCATGAATACCGAAGTGGACATAAAGATTCACGCCGTTGATTCCGAGCACGTCCGAGCCACCTTTCACGGCGCCGGCGTCGGCAACGGAAACAACGTGACGCTTGATGGGAATTACGTCGGTACGTGGACAGGCGCCGCCTGCAAGGACTGAAAAAGAAAATGCCGCACAACTCCTTCGAAAGGAGCAAGTCATGAACAGGAAACCGACGACTCTCTCAAGCCGGTTGATTCTTTTTGCGCTGGGTCTAGCGCTGCTCGGCCTGCCGGGTTGTAGCACCAAGAAGCCTGAAAGCAGCCAGAATGACGACCCACCAAAGTCGACGAATTCCGACAATGATATGCATTCTTTCAATGGTCAGGGCATCGGAGGGACCTATTGCGTGTCAGTCATCCCGCAGGGTCCGCCGGTTTCTGCGCCGCTCCACTTCTTCAACAAGGAAACGCACGCCGACGGATCGATCAGGGAGTTTAACTCCGACCTGTCGGCCGACAAATTTGACGTCACGTTCCACCAGAGGCGGCAGGCGACCAGTGATGACAAACCCAGCAGCAGGCCAGCAATCTACGGCCTCTCCGCACAGACCGTAACCGTCGCCAGCGGCTATTGGGATCTGGTTGAATTCAACCACTACATTCGGTCTGACAACCACCAATGGCTTATCGGCGCAACCGATTTGGCGCAGAGCGCTACGCCATGGGGTTTCTTCATCGACGCGCCGCCCGTGACGAAAGTCGGAGCGGAAACCATTAGCGGCTACGACACCCTTAAGTACTCGGTCGACACCACGCATTTGAGCCAGTTGGACAAGTCCCCGCGCCTGATGATGGGACAAATCAAGGACTACAACCTTGTTGGCACCGTCTGGGTCGCAAAGCAGGGCGCTTGCATCCTGCAGTACCAGCTTGACTACGAAGAGGACGGCAAAGACGGCAGCGTCAGGAAAGAGCATTACGAAGGCGGCGTTACCAAACAATAGATTCCTATGACAACGACTTGCGCAAAATGTGGAGCTTCGCTTCCTGACGGCCAGATGTTTTGCACTTCGTGCGGTACGCGCCGGAGTGAGCCTGCATCCGCCGTTCCATCCAATCCGCGGTTCTGCACCTCCTGCGGCGTTCCAGTCGCAGCCGGCACGACTTTTTGCAACGCTTGTGGCGCGCGATTAGGATCGTCGGCGTCGGCGCCGACGCCGAGCGCGCAGCCAGCGCCTGCGCTGAACGTCCCAGCTTTCGCAACCCCGGAGTTTCCGAATCAGCCGAGCTCTGCCCCATCTCAGCCCCCGCAGAAAAAACCCATGAGCTTTGCGTTCAAGCTCGTTATCGTCGTTCTGTGTCTTTTCGTAGTGGGTGTTCTGGCAATGACTGCAGGGGCTGTCTACGTTGGCTACGTCGCCAAGAAACGGGTCGCGGCGGTCAAAGAGGCTATCAAGCACGACGACGTCGGAGGAGTGATCGCTGCCGCAAAGGGCGACACTCCTTCGAAGCCTCAGCCACTGCCGGATTGGAAACCCGCATCGCCCGACCTGGTCTCTTCTGCAGCCGGCGAGATTCCACTGCGCAAGTCGTTACGATGGGTCGAGGTCGGAAACGATCCACTGCTGGGTGACTTTGAGTCAATTTTCACCGTCGGCGCACTCAACAGCGACTCCCTCCATGTCAACGGAGAGCAGCAGTTTCCCAAGGGACAGGGATTCGAGCGCTTTTTCGGGGCCCAGAACAATCACTCGAAGTTATTAGACAATGTCCCGTTAAACAAAATCATGTGCGGGCGCACGATCTTTATGAAGGATCTTGACAGCTCAGCCGAAATGGACGGTTACTTTTGCCGGCAGCGCACTACCGTTCAGGACGGCTCTGACGCCATAACCTCGGGTTTCGAGGAGAAGCATCCGGGCACGACCGCAATGGGTTTTTCCAAGAAAACGCTTCAGGAGTTAAGAGCCACCGGCCAGTCAGAGTTCACGTTTCACGAGGACCCCCTGAATTCGGTATTCTCGTCCTTCAAAAATGCCTTGACCGCGCCGGACGATCAGGCCTCTCAGGACAAAGCCGCTAGCGACCTGATGCAAAAGATGATGAATTTCGCTCCTGCCATCACCGACGCTCCAATGGAGACCCCGGCCATCAAGTGCACTCTCCATCGCGCAGGACCAGACTTAGCTTTTCCGGTCCTCGTCAACGATCAGCCCACAGAATTGCCGGCGATGGACGTCGTCTGCAAGAACGTGGCCAGCGACAAACAGGCTCACCTGTACGTGCTGGATGACCCTGACAATCCCTTGCTCCTGGCCACGGCCTCGCACAGTGCACGCGGCGGCCAGATCGTCAAAATCTATTGGGACTTTCCCAAGCGCACCGGAATCGAGGAAGAACTGGCAAACAATGATTGCGCCAAAGTGTATGACCTCCATTTTGATTTTCGCCGCGATGTTTTGCGTCCAGGGTCGGACGGTGCTCAAAGAGATAGCCCAGGTCTTGCAGGACCATCCTGACTGGAAGCTCACTGTGAAGGGCCATACCGACAACATCGGAGGGGACACATTCAATCTCGACCTGTCAAAGCGTCGAGCCGCAGCGGTGAAGAATGCTCTTGTGAAGGATTACGCCATCGTGCCGGATCGGTTGCTCACGGATGGTTTTGGGCGCTCCCGCCCTGTTGACAGCAATGACACTCTGGAAGGCCGCGCCCGCAACCGCCGGGTAGAGTTGTGCCGCGGGCAGTAATACCCAGATTGCTTGACTCTATGAAATGCCGGGCGACCCACGTGGCGGGAGAAAGGTCTGGAAGGTACCGAATCGAAAGATCAGCAAGTCCGGAACAAACTGCCGCCAAGTAGTCGTGAACGGAGAATCTCATCCTTCGGCGGCTTTCCACGATCAGGAGAATCGCGCAACCTTAGGCCCCGCCTTGGACGACCACTCAATAGTTAAGAGCAGAGCGCCATTGGACCTTGGTATAGCCAATACCTTCGTCCAATGGACCCAATCGCTCGCTTCTGGCTTAATCGTGAACAGACAATTTCCGTCAGACCTATTTTGAAGCGAGCTGAAAACAGCACCGTCTGACGTCTTGTCGGCAGAACCCGCTTCAAGCTGTCGAGTCCCTGTTTATCACACGGGGTCCAGACCTTAACCAAATGCGAATCGAATCGCGATGGGCACAGATAAATTCCGAATGTGGGAATAAGGAGACAAACCATGAATACCATGCCAAGACAGGACCAGAACTCGGTCGTTGCAATTTTCAGCCAACACTCCGCAGCGGAAAATGCCATCAAGGAATTGAAGGGTGGTGGGTTTGACATCAAGAAGCTGGCCGTCGTCGGCCGCGACTATCAGACGGAAGAGGATGTCGTCGGTTTCTACAACACCGGCGACAGGATGAAATACTGGGGCAAATGGGGCGCATTTTGGGGCGGGCTCTGGGGTATGCTCTTCGGTTCGGCGTTCTTAATCATCCCAGGCATCGGGCCCGTTGTTGCTGCCGGCTCCATTGTCGCCTGGATCGTCGCGGCCCTGGAGGGAGCAGTCGTCGTAGGCGGGCTCAGTGCCCTGGGTGCAGGGCTCTACAGCCTCGGCATTCCCAAAAACAGCGTCGTAAAATACGAGACGTCGATCAAAGCCGGCAAGTTCGTTCTTGTCGCACATGGAACTGCCGAAGAAGTAGGGAAAGCCCGCGACATGTTGAAGACTTCGGGCGCCGAGCAAATCGACAGCTACGAGCCCTCGACCGGAGCAACGCGCGCGGCGTGAGCCGGCTGGCTCGTTCAGGGAGTCGGTGCGATTGACTCCCACACCTACCACAGTGGCCTTATCACAGAGGCCACTTGTGGTTTATCGCTCGCCGCTCAGGAAAGCAGATGGCGCTCGTACGTACCCTCACTGATCGCGACCAGGATCACTTTGGACCGGCGCTTCCGCCGGGTTTGAGAGAGCTTTACGATGGGGATCTGCGTTTCCGTAAATCACCCGCCGAGCGGCCGTTTGTCATCGCGAATTTCGTTTCCACTCTCGACGGGGTCGTGAGCTACGAGATTAAGGGTCAGGCTGGCGGCTCGACCGTAAGTGGTTCTGACACCGCCGATGGTTTCATCATGGGACTGTTGCGAGCTTCTGCTGATGCGGTCATCGTCGGTGCTCGTACTGTCCACGACGCGAGCCCCGAAGCTCTTTGGATTCCTGAATACACCTACCCCGATGCGAAACTTTTGTTCAGAGAATACCGGGTGAACGTGTTGCATAAACCCGAATACCCGCTCCTTGTCGTCGTCAGCGGCAGTGGCAGATTGGAGTTGGAGAGAGCAATTTTCCGAACGCCCGGAGTGCGCACGGCAGTGATCACAACCTCCGCCGGGAGCGATGTACTCGTGAGGGCAGGTGCAGCGAAATTGCCCTCTGTTCAGATTCATGCTCTGGATGCGAAATCTGAAACCATGGCTCCGATGGCGATGCTGCGATTGCTCTATGCGCAGCTTGGGGTACGGAGGCTCCTTCACGAAGGCGGGCCTACACTCTTCGGACAATTTCTGGGTGCGAAAGCTATAGACGAACTCTTTCTGACGCTGTCGCCGCAAATCGCCGGTCGAGGGAAGGACGCAATTCGGCCCGGTCTTGTGCAAGGAATGGAGTTTATGCCGGACTTTGCTCCCGGGTTTGAACTGCTCAGCGTCAAGCAAAGGGCTGAGCATCTGTACCTACGCTACCAGCGTACCGGAGGCCACCCGCCGATGGCGTAAAGCAAGACTCTCGCTTCAGGAAGGGCCCTGAAATAAAAAGTTGGCGCTAGCGGGACGTCGTGGCACTAAACCACACAAGAGTCGCCCTGCTTGCAGAGCCGCAGAAGATTCTTTCCCAGCAACCGCTAACGCATTCACGGTAAGCCAGTTCCGACCGACGCGCCCGCGAAACAATGTCCACCATGCGCGGGAGGCGAAGCCTCATCATTCAGTACACCAGCCAATGACAGGAAGAGATGGACATCGCCTGGAGAGCTCTCGGGTCACACCTCGCTGAGAGGGGGCTCCGTCCGATCACGTTTCTGCCGCATCGGCGGCGATCAAATGACGCACCCTCGGTTCTTCGGAAAGACAGCTGTTTATTCGCTGTTCTAACTCGCGGTCGGCCTGGGTTTGTCTCTCATGCTGACGCAGATGCTCTGCCCAGGAGTTCACCAGGAATATCTCCAGATAACGATCCGCGACTTCAGTATCGCGGAAGATTGCCCACTGATACGCGCCATCGCGACGCCGAGTCCGGCCGTATTCATGCATCGCATCCACAAATTCTGCTGTCCGCTTTTGGATGACGGCGTATTCGACGGTCACTAGTACCGGTCCCCTCTCGACATCAGTCCCAACCTCCTTAATGACGACCGGCATGCGCCAGTGGTTCCATGGACTCAGATCTGCAGTGGAATCGGGCAGTTGCGCGAAAAGGGCAATTGCTGCGGTGGCGATCGTCCCCACTCCAGCGCAGACAAGCGCGGTTCCAACGCCTGATCGTTGCGCGACGGCTCCCCAAGCCGCGGTCCCGAGCGCATAACTCCCCTGATAAACCAGAATGAAGATGGCGAGCACTCGCGCTCTTACCCAGTCAGGCGCCAGGTTTTGGACAAGGGCATTGATAAGGGAAATGAAGATGACCCATGCCGCACCGCCTACCAACATAAGTGCCGCCAGGGTGCTCAATCTGTGCAACCCGCTCATCGCCAGAATCACTAGACCCAAGATCACTACGCCCGTCGACACTATGGACTCAATCGCCCACCTGTCACGAGCTGACTGCATGACCAAAGCGCCGATGATTGCACCGCCGCCAAAGCAGCCGAGCAAGAGTCCATAGCCGATTGCATTCTGATTCACGCTTCGAGAAACCGTGGGCAGCAACGCGAAGAGGGCACTGGAGAAAAACATGGCTACGCCTGTTCTGAGCAATACCGTCAAGATTGCGGGAGAGTGCCAAACGTATCGAATTGCCGCGACGGTAGCTCCCGAAAAGGATTCCGGCGGCGCGCTCCTCCTGCGGACAGGCCTTTTCCACTTGGCAACAACAAGAATGACGCCGAAAAACGATACGAAATTTGCCACGAAGGCTGTGGCGACACCAGCAACCGATATGATCGTGCCAGCAAGCGCCGGCCCAACCGCTCGGGCGAGATTGAATTCAATCCCGTTGAGCGCAGAAGCCGCTGCCAGGTCTTCCTTGGGCACCAATTCGGGGAGGATCGCCCGCCATGCCGGCGTTTCGAACGCATCTCCCGCCGAGAGCGCAAATGTGAGCACCAGGAGTATCCATGGCGACATCACTCCTGCGATAGTCAGGATCGCTAGAATCAGTGCGACCCCCATCATCCACGATTCGGTGAAGAGAATCAGCTTGCGGCGGTCGACAATATCGCCAGCGGAGCCTGCCGGAAGCGCCAGTAGAAAATATGGCAAGGAAGCGGCAGTCTGCGTTAGCGCAACATAAATCGGCCCGGCGCCGAGTGAGACCATCAACCATGCAGCGCCGACGTTCTGCATGAAAGCGCCGGCATCTGAAATGACGTCCGCGACCAACAGATTGCGAAAGATCGTTACTCGAAGCGGTCGCCACAGATTTGGGGAAGCAGTCGCCTTCATCTTTCTCCGCTGTTGTCTCTTTTGTTCCACCCGTGAAAACGCGAGA
>DATFNR010000003.1:0-218866 GCA_035266285.1 Candidatus Sulfotelmatobacter sp. | reverse complement strand
TGGATTGGAGGAATCGAACCGGCGACCCGAGATCTTCGAAGCTCACCAGGGCATTATGATTCCCGCTCTGACTGCATTCAAGGGGATGCGACAGGGAAGTTAGCCCAATCCCTTCGAGCTGCCGCGGCGAGTCATGTTCGTCGAAGCCTTGCCCCGCAACGTTTATGGCAAAGTTTGAAACTCGAACTCGAGGAACGCATGATCAATCGGTAAGCAACGCCTCGGCCGCCCGCATCCTGCGTGTTCCACCACGGTCTGGCATGCGGGGATCGCTCCGCTCTCGCGAGGCGTCCGGCTTGCCTCCCAGCCATCCTGCCTCATATACTCGGAACGTTTGCCTGACGGTCAATCTCGCGGCGAAGGCGCCACCCTGCATTCATTTCCGGAGAGTACTTCTATGACAACCCTGATCACCTCCCCGCACGTGGACAAAGAGACCAATCCGTGGGAGTCGCAGCGCGCCCGCTTCGATCTGGCCGCGCAGAAACTGAACCTCGACGAAGGCCTGTGGCGGGTTCTGCGCTATCCCACGCGCGAAGTTACGGTCTACATTCCGGTGCAGATGGACGATGGTCACCTCGAAGTTTTTACCGGCTTCCGTGTGCAGCACTCGATCGCGCGCGGCCCGGCCAAGGGCGGCATCCGCTACTCTCCCGACGTTACCCTCGACGAAGTTCGCGCCCTGGCCAGCTGGATGACCTGGAAGTGCGCCGTAGTCAACATTCCCTTCGGCGGCGCCAAGGGCGGTGTGATCTGCGACCCGCACAAAATGTCGATTGGCGAAGTCGAACGCATGACCCGCCGCTACACCGCCGAACTCATCGAGTTCATCGGCCCTGAAAAAGATGTCCCCGCCCCCGACGTCAACACCAACGAACAAGTCATGGCCTGGATGATGGACACCTATTCCATGCACATGCGCCAGACGGTCACCGCAGTGGTCACCGGCAAGCCCATTAACATCGGCGGATCGCGCGGACGACGCGAAGCCACCGGGCGCGGCGTGATGATCGTGTGCGACGAAGCCTGCAAGAAACTGGGCATCGATCGCGAACGGGCGCGCGTGATCGTGCAGGGCTTCGGCAACGTCGGCTCCAACGCCGCGTTGCTCATGCATGAGGCGGGCTATAAGATCATCGGAATCGCGGAAGTCGGCGGAGGCCTTAGCAATAAGAACGGCATCGACTTGAAAGCCCTGGTGGAGTTCCGCCAGAAAAACGGAACTGTCCACGGATTTCCGGGCGCCGAAAAGTGCGACGCTGCCGACCTGCTGACCACCGAGTGCGAAATCCTGATCCCGGCCGCTACCGAGAACGTCATCACTAGCCGCAATGTGGACCGGGTAAAATGCCGCATCCTCGCCGAAGGCGCGAACGGACCCACCACCTCCGCCGCCGACGACGTTCTTTCTGACAAGAAGGTGTTCGTGATTCCCGACATCCTCGCCAATGCCGGCGGCGTAACCACCTCTTATTTCGAGTGGGTGCAGGACCGACAGGGCTACTTCTGGAAGGAGTCGGTAGTCAACGAGCAGCTCGATAGCATCATGAAGTCATCGTTTGACGATGTGGTCCGCTACGCCGAGACTCACCACGTCAACAACCGCATCGCCGCGTACATGCTGGCGATCGACCGCGTGGCTTACACGATCCGTCAGCGCGGAATCTACGCGTAGTCGGCACCTGTCCATTTTGAAGGCCTCCAGTCAGATGGAGGCCTTTTTCATCGTGACTGGGCAAACGCTGGACGACTCTCGTTTTCCCGCTTGACCATTCGAGGGTGGATAGGCATCATGATCGCCAACCGCTTATTCAGGTCCGTGAGCAGTCCTAGCTGCTCACGATGAATCTGGTCACGACAGCGGGGCAGGCTCGGCCTCGCACTATGATTTCAGGAGAATCCCTGTGAATGGCAACGACTCACGATTAAAAGCAGGTCTATTGTTCTGTGTTCTTATGGCGCTCTCGGTGACGCTCAGCTGGGCACAATCCCAGACCAGTCCCGCCAGCGATCAAAGTTCCACCACATCCACGACCAAGAAATCGAAAAAATCCAAGAAGACGGACGCCGCTGCCTCCGACAAATCCGCAGCTGCATCCGATAAGTCTTCCGGCAAATCGTCGAGCACGAAGTCTTCGAAGAAGAAGGCCGATGCCATGGCCGCGCCGGCTTCAGGAACCGCTGCGGGCACGAGCGCCACTGCGGCGCCAGCCGCGAAGGCCGACAGTTCCGCCGGCAAGGCCAAGTCCTCAGAGAAGAGTAAGAAGGCAGACTCCGGGATGGCGCCCTCGGGATCCGCGTCCGCAGGCGGCTCCATGGCTGCACCGGCGGCGAGTTCCGCACCGGCTGCAAAACCCGCTTCGACCCCAGCTCCGGCGAGTGCGCCCGCTGCGTCTTCGGCTTCATCGTCGTCGGCAGCTGCGCCCGCCAAGAGCGCCAAGAAAGCACCACCGGCTCCTTCTCAGAATGCTTCCGACGCAGACATTGCCTCTGCCAAGTCCTCGGGCAAAGTCTGGGTCAATCTCGACAGCAAGGTCTACCACAAGAGCGGACGTTGGTACGGCAAAACAAAGAGTGGCAAGTTTATGACGGAAGACGAAGCGAAAGCCGCCGGGTACAAAGCGGCTCAGAGCGACTAGTCAAACCCGTAAGGAGAGAAACCTGATGACTCGCAAGAATCTGATCACGCGCATTCTCATTGCCCTGGCTGCCGTCACCCTGCTCGGTTCGCTGAGCGTGGCCCGCGCCGCCGCACCGCAAGCTGCCAGTAAGGCCCCATCCGCAATGGCTGCCTCCACCGATCTGCTCGACATTAACAGCGCCACCAAGGATCAACTCGATGCCCTGCCCGGCATCGGCGCCGTCTATTCCCAGAAGATCATCGACGGTCGGCCTTACAAAGCGAAGACCGATCTGGTGAAGAAGAAGATCCTCCCCCAGGCCACCTACAACAAGATCAAAGACAAGATTATCGCCAAACAAAAATAAGCATACGAAGCGCCCGGCGAGCGGCAAGCCTGCGCCTGCGCTTTTCTTCTGTTTATCTCGAATCAGGCATTTCGCCAAGGAGTATCTATGGGTCTTTTGGACAATCTGGAAAACATGGCCGCGGGCCGCGTGGCTGGTTCCAATCCCGAGGCCGCTGCGGTTCTGGAAATGATTCAAAACCATCCCGGAGGAGTGAGTGGAATGGTCGAAGCATTCCACAACAAAGGCTTGGGAGGCGTGGTGAACTCCTGGATCGGCACAGGCGAGAACCAGGCTGTTACTCCCGACCAGATTCAGCAGGCGCTGGGTTCGGCGCCGGTTCAGGCGCTGGCCCAGAAACTGGGCGTGTCTCCCGAGCAGGCGGGCTCCACGTTGTCTCAATTGCTGCCCACCATTGTGGACAAACTATCGCCTAACGGCGCCGTCCCCGAGCATTCCAACCTCTTGCAGATGGGAGAGGGTCTTCTCGCCGCGCTCGGCAAAACGGGCACCAACGGATAGAAACCCAGGGGCCAGGGTCTAGAGACTAGGGACTAGAGATCACGAACGAGGAACGTGTGCTTCCTAGTCCGTGGACCCTAGCCCCTTTCCATGCCGAAGGTTGAGAAGTTCCCTGCGTCGGATTAGAATCTGCCACATTCTCAGCAACGGCGTGCGGGAACACGCCAACTAATAGTGAAAACGGAGACGGAGCGCAGGAGAGCTGAGCGTTGCCGTCTTCGATGTCTCTAACCATCTGGCAGAGGAGGTCACCCATGCCACAGACTCCGTCTGATACCCTCCGGCAGGCCTCGACCTGGTCCATCGTGTGGGGCGTTGCGCTGATCATCTTCGGCATGCTCGCCGTGGGATCACCGCTTCTCGCCGCCATCGCGGTCAATGCATTCATCGCCTGGCTCATCGTTTTGGCAGGAGTGGTCCACCTGATCCTCGCCTTTCACGCGCACCGAGCCGGCAGCCTGATCTGGAAGCTGCTGGTGGGGTTAGCCTATCTGTGCTTCGGCGGATACCTCATTGTGCATCCCGTGCTCGGGGTCGCGTCACTTACGTTACTGCTGGCGTCGCTTTTTCTGGTTGAGGGTGTCCTCGACATCGTTCTCTTCTTCCAGATGCGCTCCATGCGGGGATCGAGCTGGGTGCTGATCGACGCAATCGTTTCCCTCGCCTTGGGACTGATGATCTACAGGCAATGGCCGTCGAGCTCCGCCTGGGCCATCGGCACGCTGGTGGGCGTGAGCATGATCATCAGCGGCGTATCGCGGGTGATGCTGTCTTTGGCCGTGCGCAAGACGACGGAGACGATATCTTCGTCGCGCTTGGCTGCCTGATACGCGGCCGACCTGCGGTTGACGGTTGGCGAGGCGAAGTGAAGAACAGTGTCGTGCTTCAGGATATCCATGCCCGGCGACGGCGGCCGGAGACTGAACCGCCGGGCCCTCTCGTGCATTGCGTTCCCCATCCCCGTGGAGCATAATCAGTTCGGCCTCCGGCGGGCTCTCCCACGCGTGAATTTGCCCAACTCCATCACGCTCACCCGTATCTTCAGCATCCCGCTGCTGATCTGGATCCTGTCGAGTTCGCGCTTCAGCAGCGCCAATGGCGAAAAAGAGTTGCTGGCCTCGGCTTTGTTTATCGCCGCCGCCATGACCGACGGCATTGATGGCTATCTTGCCCGCAAACGCGACCAGATCACGACCATGGGCATCCTGCTCGACCCGTTGGCCGACAAACTCCTGATCGCGGCCGCCTTTGTCACCCTGGTGCAGCTCAATCCCAGCCTGGTTCCCGCCTGGATCGCGGTGGTGGTGATCGGACGCGAATTCCTGGTCAGCGGCCTGCGCTCCATTGCAGCCTCGGAAGGTTTCACCATCGAAGCCAGTGAGCTGGGCAAGTTCAAAATGGTGGTGCAGATTGTGGCGGTCGTGGCTGTCATCCTCGACCACCGCTGGAAAGAATGGCCCATCTACGGCTACTCCGTCTTCCCCATTCACTGGATCGCTTACCTTGCGATCTGGTTCACGGTGTGTGTGTCCCTGGTGTCGGCGGCAGACTACTTTGTGGCGTTCTGGTCGAAGATTGACCGGCGCGGAATCAAGCGCCGCCGCCGCGCCTTCATTCTGAGCCGCCGCCGCAAGCCCGTAGCGCCCGCTCAGGCCGACCGCGATGTCGCTACAACCTAGTCCCGTGGCGGTTCAGTTCGGCGAGTACTCGCAAGACGAGCGCAGAATTCTGCTGCGTCTGGCCCACGAATCCATTCTCTCGGCGCTGGAGCGGCGAGAAATCTCGCTCGATCCTCCGACCGATCACCTCGCCCAGCCGCGCGGTGTGTTCACCTCCCTGCACTGGCGCGGCGAGTTGCGGGGATGCGTGGGCTACGTGCTTCCCGTGAGTTCACTCTATCGAGCGGTCGCGGAAACCGCGCGGGCCGCAGCGTTCGAAGATGCCCGCTTTTATCCGGTTTCACCCGCAGAAGCGCCGGAACTGGAAGTGGAACTCAGCGTCCTCTCTCCTCCGCAGCCCATTCGTGCCGAGGACGTCGAGATCGGGCGTCACGGCCTGCTGATCAGCCGCAGCGGATCTCGCGGTCTCCTCCTGCCGCAAGTGCCCGTCGAGCATCACTGGGATCGCATCACCTTCCTCGAGCAAACCTGCCGCAAAGCCGGCCTGCCGCTGGATGCATGGCAGAAGGGCGCGGCCATCGAGGCCTTCACCGCGGAAATCTTCGGGGATGAGCGCGCCGGTACCGGGTGAACGCGAGACTAGTGGACTGTCGCAAAGATGGCGTTACTGCAAGCAGTGTAGGGGCGGACGCATTCGTCCGCCCCGCCGTAGCGAGGGCGTACCCTCGTCATGGTTCGCCGCTAACGCGTTCACGGCGACAGCCTACTAGACGCGCTTTCTGCGGCGCCCTGCCTTGTAGTCGTATGCAGGATCGAAGTCGACGGTGCCGAACGCCCCTAGAATCCCCTGCTGCGTGCAGAAGCGGATGTACTCTTTGAGAGCGGCCTCAACCGCTTCCTCGTCGGATCGGTGTTTGCCCACGCGGCGTGCTGCTTGGATCAGGTTCTTGTCAATCTTGAAGGTGGAGTCCTTTCACTAGCGTCTCCTAACGATCGTACCAGCACAAAAGAAAGACCGGGGACGGTTTCCCGTCCCCGGTCTCTGACTGCGTTGAACTTGACTGGAGCTAGTTCACTTGGTCGGCTTCCACGTTGTCGCCCGCATGCACGTCTTCCATGGAGAAGACGATCATGCCGGTCGCGGTGGTTGGGGTTACGCCGATGATCACGATCTCGCCCACGGCCCGCCGCGGCAGATCGCGCACGTGGATGGTCGGGCCATTGCCCCGAGCGTCGAACATGCCGGGATCGAACGACGGTGTCTTTTTCTGGGTGTCCTCGGCCATCGAGGCTTGGAACGACAGTGAATCCACTGGGTCGCGCAGATCGGCATCATACGAGCGGACCGCGCGGAAGAAGTCGCCGACCTTGACTCCCTGGTTGGCGCCGACGTTGATGTACACCTTGTGTCCCGTACCCAGCTGCGAATCGAAATCCTTCGCCATCACGATGCGCCCGGAAAGCTTGCTGCTGGAGGGCATGAAACGATCGAAGCGGACCGGCGTATGGAAACTCACGGTCTGCTTCTCGGCGAAGGGAATGGCGGTATCGCCAGGATTGATGCCGTCACACGTATACTCGATCTGCGCGATGGCGGACTTGCCGCGGGTGTCGATGACCTTCACGCGGCCGACTTCCTCGTAAGGTTGCCCAGTCTCCTTCAAAAGCTTCTGCTGCCCGGGGTACATCTCGTATTCGTTGACGTCACGCAGCGCGCGGATGATTTCGTACTCCGCTCCGGCGCTATATCCGGTCCCCATGAGGAACACCATATCCCCGCGCGTGAACTTTGTCGTCGTGGGCGTTTCCAGTCCGCCCGCGACATAATTGGCGTCTGGCAGGATCTGTTTATTGATGAACCCGGCGCAATACAAGTCCGCGTACGTCGGCGTCTGCACTCGCTCAACGGGGAAGCTGTTGGTCGTCGGCGCGGTTCCCTGCGGAACCTCCGGGGCGCTGTTGTCAGCGCCCGATTGGGCCCAGACAGCAGTCGCGAATAGCAACACTAACAGTCCTGTTTTCTTCATGTTACCTCCGGGAAGGAACCCCATCGATCCCCGCCCCTAGTCGGAAACTACCTCAAGTCCCTGAAATACACGGGCTTAAGTCGGAAGGTAACAAGGGGGTAAGGTAGGGTCAAGGTTACGAGGGTGTAGGCCACGGCACCGCAAAAAGTTTCTCCCCTGATCATCACTCCGTTGTTGCATCTGCGATTACGGCCCTGTAATAATGCGCCGTCATTACACAATGAGCCTTGAATCGAGCGTGAACGTAGCTAGATGAACTCCGCCCCTGCCTACACGCCGCGCCTTCTGCCTCTGCGTTTGCCTCGCGTCTGTGTCGCGGTCATCGGTTCTGACCCTAATGAGATGGCAGAGAAAGCCGAGACGCTGGCTCGGGATAACTCCTTTCTTGAGTTCAGGTTAGATTACCTTTCCAAGCCCGGCCTGGCACTGGCGCGCATCAAGCGCTTCACCGAATCCCACCCCGGTACGGTGGTCGTTGCCACCTGCCGGCGAGCCGTTAGCGGAGGCAAGTTCCGCGGCTCAATTGCGTCCCAATTGGAGATCCTCTCTAAGGCCGCAGCTGCCGGCTGCCAGCTGCTGGACGTCGAGTTACAGACCGCCAGCAAATGCCGCCCGGAGCAGTTGGCGAAGCTGCGCAACCGGGCCGCCGTCCTGCTCTCCTTCCATGATTTTCGAGGCACCAAGAAGCTCGACGAGACGCTGGAAAAGATGCTGACCTACCCGGCTGACTTCTACAAAGTCGTCAGCACTGCCACCACGCTCACCGACAACGTCACCATGATCAAGTTCCTGGCGAACCACGGCGACCGCCATTCTTTGGTCAGCATGTGCATGGGGGAGCAGGGAATCATCAGCCGCGTCCTGGGTTTGCGCGCAGGCAGCTTGTTCACTTTCGCCGCGGCGAGTGCGGGCGAGGAAACCGCGCCCGGCCAGGTTACCGCGCAGGAGTTGCGCAGCGTTTACCGCATCGAGCAGGTGGACGCGGCGACGCGGGTTTACGGCGTGGCCGGCGATCCCATTGCGCATTCGCTGTCGCCCGCCATCATGAATGCCGCCTTCCGGCGCGAGAACGTGAATGCCGTATACCTGGCTCTCCACGCCAAGACTCTAAAGGACCTGCTCAGCTGCGTGCGCGAGATCCCAATTCACGGCATCAGCGTCACCATGCCCTACAAGCAGGCCATCCTTGCTCATCTCGACAACACCGACTCCCACACCACCAAGATTGGCGCCTGTAACACCGTGGTGCGGGCCCAGGATGGCAAACTCTACGGCTTCAATACCGACTCGTCCGGGATCGTGCGTCCTCTGGAACGGCGCCTGAGCACTCTCGAGGGCGCCCGCATTTTGGTGCTGGGGGCGGGCGGAGCTGCCCGCGCAGCGGTTTTTGGGCTAAAGGAACGCGGGTCCGAGGTTTACATTCTGAACCGGAGCGCGGCTCCGGCCCGAAAGCTGGCGCACCAGGCGCGGGCGCGCATTATGAAGCGCACCGAGCTGAAGAAGTTCGCCTTCGACGTGATCATTAACGCTACCCCGGTGGGGATGGGGAACACGCGCGAGACGCCGCTGCAGGAAAACGAGATCAATGCGCGCTATGTCTTTGATATGGTGTACGATCCAGCCGAAACGCGCCTGCTGAAACTGGCCAAAGAACGGGGAGCGCAAGTCATTCCCGGCATCGAAATGTTCGTCCACCAGGCGGCGCGTCAATTTGAGATCTGGACCGGCAAGCCCGCTCCCTGGGACGAGATGCTGCGGGTTGTTTTGCTGGCTCTGCAGGAGCGCGCCAATCGCTCTTCGGGTGCAAAATGAAAGGCTTCGATGCCAATCGGAAAGAAAAAGTTGCAATTTTGATGATGACCAAAGTAATATGCAATTAGGAAATGCGACTGTAAGCATTTCCGGTTCTTTTACCTGTACCGCCCGGTTCCCAACTTCCACAGTTTCGCAACGCAAGCTTTGGCGAAAAACTCGACGTAAGAGGCGGCCCGGTTCCGCCTCGATCCCGGTTCGGAGAGTTCAACATGGCGTGGTACGCGTATTGCCTTACTGAGCATCAAACCCTCCCCAATGGCACCCGCACTCGCCGTCCTTTCCTGCTGGAAGGCATTCAAGGAGTGAATGGCGCCGCGGTTCTAAGCTATCCCAGTGGTGAGTTCGCCGTGATCGTAAGCGAATTTGACCACACAACCGGCAAGCTGGATCAGACCGCGGCCATCGAACACGCCCGGGTGGTAAGTACCTGCTTCCGCAGTTCCACGGTCCTCCCCTTCAAGTTCGGAACCGTCTTCGACAGCGACGACGCCTTGCGGCAGGCCGTCCGGGTCAACCGGCGGGCCTTCGGCCTCAGCGTCGCGCGGCTGCGCGGCAAGTCGGAGATGCATATCAAGCTGGTCGTCCGGGACGGTTCGCTGCGCGAGGCCATGATCGACGTGGAACTGCCGGACACTGTCGGCGGCGACTACCTGTCGAAGCTGCGGGTGAAGGCCTCACGGGAGCGCGAACGCCAGACCAAGGCCCGGGCTCTCTCGGTGCAGGTGCACAAGCTGTTCAACCCGCTGGAAGAGGAAGTCAGCTGCAAAAAGGTGGCTCCCGAAGGCATGCTGATTGACATTGCCCACCTGATCGACTCCAAGAGCGTGGAAAAGTACCAGAACCGCTACTCCACTGCTGCCAAACAATTGAAAAATTGCGAAGTCTCGGTCAGCGGCCCCTGGCCGCCCTATCATTTCCTGCCGGGCAAGCTGCGGACGGTGGCCGGCAACAGTTAGAGCTCCTGCTAAACGACCCGTTCTTTAAGCCCCTGATCGGCCAAAAGCCGCCAGGGGCTTGGCATTTGAGGCGACTGCACCAAAGCGAATGCAGTGATTATGCATTGTTATGCACTTGGCGTATCGGTCGGGCGCGGCGGGGCCAGCCTCCTGGCTGCTTTTGGCTCGGCTAACCCATTCGCAGTCATTCAGTTAAGCGCTCAGGGAGGCGGCATCGCGCGGGCCGGCGGCTTTGGCGCGGGAAGTGCTTCATTGTCCCCAACAAAAGAGGCCGCTAACTCTACATGATTTTCACCCTCTTCGACTCTCCGCGTCACTTCCCGAACTGCCGCTCCGACTGGCGGGGCGGCATCTTGCATCGCCTTTCCTGACATTACCTTCCATCTGAGCCTCTTTGAACTTGGCCTCAGCGATGAGGCCATTTTTATTGGGGTGAGTCGAGACTTTGCCCCGAACAATCTTATCCACAGCGCGGTCAGATACACTTGATCCCCGACCATGAACACTATCCAGACCCGCTCAGGTTCGATCCAAAAACCCATTTACCACGAAGTACACGAAGGAGCACGAAGGAAACTTGCCCAGCTGAAACTTCGCCGGACTCTGTGTCGTTTCTCGTTGTGGTCGCTGTCTTCCGCGACGTACGCAATTGCGCTGCTGGCTGCGGCCCACGCCCAGAATCCGCAACCGAAGCAGGGCATCCCCGCCTCGTGGGGCGCGGTGCCGGAGATGACCGCGGAGCAGCAGGAGAACTTCTCTCCTCAACTGCTGGACGAACTGGCCCAGATCAAGGCTGCGGCGTTGAGCGATGACTATGCCTGGCGGCAACTGGCGCACCTTACCGAGAACATCGGGCCGCGACCCAGCGGATCGCCGCAGGCCGGAGCGGCCGCGCAATACGTAGCGGCTGAACTGCGCAAGCTCGGACTGGATGTTCATCTCGAGGAAGTGAAAGTGCCGCACTGGGTGCGTGGGGCGGAGACTGCGGAACTGGTGGAATATGCCGGCCAGGTTCCGGGAACGGCGCAGAAAATCGTGCTGACGGCGCTGGGTGGAAGCACGTCCACGCCCGCCGAAGGACTCACCGCCGACGTGGTTGTAGTCAACACGTTCGAGGAACTCAAGGCCTTGGGGCGCGACAGAGTCGCAGGCAAGATTGTGCTGTTCAACGAAATCTTCGACAAGCGCAAGGCCGACGCCGGATACTCTTTCGTCTCCTACGGGGAAGCCGTGCGCTTCCGCGGCGCGGGGGCCAAGGCTGCGGCGGAGCTGGGCGCTGTAGCTTCGCTGGTGCGCTCGGTCGGCAGCGCCGACTTCCGCCTGCCGCATACGGGCTGGAGCGCTGCTGCAGGCATCCCTGCCGGCGCCGTCAGCGCTGAAGACGCCGAGTTGATCGCTCATCTTTCCGCACAAGGCGGCGTGCGCATGCGGCTCACCCTGACGCCGCAAAAACTCCCTGATACGACGGGCTACAACGTGATCGGCGACGTGAAGGGGACCGAACATCCCGAGCAGGTGGTTGTCGTGTCCGGGCATCTCGATTCCTGGGATCTGGGCACGGGAGCGATCGACGACGGAGCCGGAGTCGTGGTGGCAATGGAAGCGGCAGAGATTGTGCAGAAGCTGCATCTGCATCCCAAACGCACGCTGCGCGTCATCGCATGGATGGATGAGGAAAGTGGCGGAGCCGGCGGGCAGACTTACACGAAGGAGTACGGCGCGGAATTTACGCACCATGTGGCGGCGATCGAAAGCGATTCAGGCGCCGCACACCCCCTCGGCTTTGACATCAGGATTGCGCCGAAGGCGGCGGAGTTGCTGAAGCCGGTGACGTCCGTGCTGGAGAGCATCGGCAGTACGGCGCTGGAACAACGCGATTCCTCGCCGGGAGCCGACATCACCGGCATGTCGGACGCGGGCGTGCCGGCGCTCGGCATCATGCAGGATGGCCGCACGTATTTCTACTACCACCACACCGCCGCGGACACGCTGGACAAAGTTGTGCCTTCGGAGTTGCGGGAGAACGGGGCTGCGATGGCGGTTATGGGATACGCGCTGGCCGACATGAAGAACCCGCTGCCGCGGTAGCGGTGTGCCACCACGCGCTAGTCTCTCGATTCCACCACGAAGGACACAAAGTTTCACGAAGGAACCCTCTTCCAATATTTCTTCTTCGTGAACCTTCGTGTCCTTCGTGGTTTGTCGATTTCGGGCAGCACCCATCCGGCCGCGGTTGACGCATCTTAATTTTGGCGCTTATCATATAGGATTGCTCGTATGGGGACGCCTCCGAAAGGGGCGTCCCAAGATGTTTGATACGGCTTTTGCCGCGGGGCAAGTGACGGGGGATATGGAAAAAAAGAAGCTGGAAACATTCAAGAAGCGGCTGGAGACGCGGCAACAGGAGTTGCGCCGCACGGTGAACCGCACTCAGGCCGACGGGCGCTCGGCCGACGAGGACACGGCTCAGGACATCGCCGACCGGGCCGCGAGTTCCTACACCAAGGAGTTTCTCTTCAGCCAGAGCAACAACGAGCGGCAGCTGCTGCAGATGGTGGAGAAGGCGCTGGCTCGGATTCGCGAAGGCAGCTTCGGCGAATGCATCCACTGCGGCAAAGAGATCAATGCTAAGCGGCTGGAAGCTGTGCCCTGGACGCGGCATTGCATCGATTGCCAGGAAAAGCTGGAGCAGGGCACGCTGGAGGAAGCTTCAAGGTAGGAAGGGATTGGTGTTGAGCGACGCCGCCGAGCGATCGGCGGCGTTCGTGTTTGTAGCGTGGGTCCGGAGATGGTCAGAAGTTCCATGCGGGCGCAGTTTTTGACGCGCCGTTTTGCCCCCTGCTAAACTGCTAGTTTGTCCAGCCGTTCCTACGAGAAGGGAAGTCCGTGCGCGCAGAGACCCGCCGACAACTGAAACAGGATGCCTTCAGCCGCGTCACACTCGAAGCTGCTGAAAAAACAGCTCATTGGACGGTAGAGCACCGCTCGACGCTAATCATCTCCGGAGTGGCGGTCGCCATTGTCTTGACCGCCGTGATTGGCGGCTGGCTGTATCTGGGCGCGCAGGACGAAAAGGCAAGCTTCGAGCTTTCCCAGGCGGTTCGCACCCTGAGCACGCCTCTACGTCCGCCCGGCACGCCGGAGCAGCCGGATTTTCCCACCTTTCAGTCGAGCCAGGAGCGGATGCAAGCGGCCCAAAAGCAATTCCGGGCCATCGTTGACAAGTATCCGCACACGCGCACGGCCGACATGGCTCACTATTTCCTGGGCGTGACGGCAGAAAATCTGTCGGACAACGCCACCGCCGAGCGCGATTTTAAAGACGCCGCGTCTGCCAGCAACAAAGATCTAGCTGCGGTCGCAAAGGTTGCGCTGGCTTCGCTCTATGGGCAGACGAACCGCACCAAGGAAGCCGCCGCTCTCTACCAGGAGCTGATCAACAAGCCCACATCGTCGGTCGGCAAGGTGACCGCGCAGTTGCAGCTGGCCGAGCTCTACCAGAACTCCAACCAGCCGCTCGACGCCAAGCGCATCTACGAGCAGATCAAGCGCGAGAATCCGAGCAACGAAGCCGGACAGCTGGCTACGCAGAAGCTGGCGGAGTTGAAGTAGACAGTGGTTAGTGGCCAGTGATCAGTGGCCAGTAAGATTCACCCCAAATCGACTCTCTGCTGAACGCTGCCCACTAATCACTGACTCCCCATCCTGACCGCTAGCCACTGACCACTGACCACTGGATTCCGATTACCTTCGTAAGCCCACTCCCTACGTTTAGCCGTGAGTCCCGGTGCACCCTCAGGGAGAATCTGGAAGAGTGCATTCTTCCTCCTGGGATGAGGCCAACTGATGACCTGCCGGATCTGGCGCCGTGCCTTGATGATTGCCCTTGCGATTTGTCTCTCTGGACTGACCGCCATTGCTTTCGGCCAGGATGATTCGTCATCCTCAGCTTCTTCCGGGCAAAGCCTGGGTGACGTGGCCCGCAAGCTGCGCAAAGACACGACCGACGAAGTCCGCATGACCGATGCCGACACCAAGAAACTGTTCGAGTCGGTGGACAAAATTTTCGCTTTTGCCTCCGAAGACACGGACATGCCCCGGCACGCAGCGGTGAAGCGTCAGCTGGTCAGCAAAGCCGACGTGGAAAAGTACGCCAGCGGCCGGCTTGCCAAAGAGGAGTTCGCGCAGCGCTTTGCCCAGGAAGAACTGAGCATGAAGAAGCTTGGTTTTCTGCCGCGCGAGTTCAACCTGCGCGAATTTCTGGTGAAGTCCACGGGGCAGCAAATTGCCGGATACTACGACGATGAAACCAAGACCATCTCCCTGCTGAACTGGGTTCCACCCGACCGCCAGGCGCCGATCCTGGCTCATGAACTCACCCACGCGCTGCAGGACCAGAATTACAACCTGAAAAAGTGGATGCAGGTCGCGATGAAGCCCGAGGGGAAGGGCGGCGACGCCGCGGGGAGCAGCAACGATGACGGCGCGGTTGCCCGGAAAGCGGTAGTTGAGGGTCAGGCGATGGTGGTGTACGTCGACTACGTGCTCAAGCCATTGGGGCGTAATCTCGCGGACACGCCCGGCCTCCTCTACCAGATGGAAGAGCCCGCCGTGAAAGCCGCGGCTGACTCCCAGATGCTGCACGACGCTCCCATGATTTTGCGCGAGGCAGGATCGTTTGCCTACAACGAAGGTCTGATCTTCGAAGGCGAGCTGCTGCACAAGGGCGGTAAGAAGATGGCGTTTGCCGGAGCCTTTGCGCGCCCGCCGCAAAACTCGCACGAAGTGCTGCAGCCCGAAGCTTACATCAGCGGAGAGAAACTGCCGCCGGTCGCGATTCCGGACTTGAAACCGTTGCTGGGCAACGACTACGACGTGTTTGACTCGGGCGGCGTTGGGCAGCTCGACGTGCGCGCGCTTTTGAAGCAGTATGGCGAACGCAAGGTGGCCGACGACCTTTCTTCCGCCTGGCAGGGCGGTGCTTATGTGACCTTCCATCGGAAGGACAAGCCGGGTGCCGCGGCGGCGACGACCGATCTGGCTCTTCTCTACGTGTCGCGATGGAAGACTTCGCAGGCCGCTGAGCACTTTGCGCGGTTTTACACGAACGCCATTGCCCAACGGTATCGCAGCGCGACCGCGCAGTCGGCTCCCGCTTGCGCAGGATCCAGTTGCCCCGTGGCCAGCACCCAGATCGAAACCGAAGAAGGGCCGGTGATCGTAGAGCAGTGGGCCGATAACAGCGTGGTCGTTTCGGAAAGCTTCGACAGCGGAATGGCCGCCAAGATACAGAGTGCGGTCCGTGACAGCGCAGCGGGCGCACGGGCTGCAACTTATCCGCATAATGAGATCGGGTTGCGCCTGTACAAAATTCCGGCCTTCCGCAGGTTTGCGGAGGCGATCGGCGCGCAGATTGTGCAGGAGATGTTGTCCACACCGCAACGCTGACCGGTTCGGAGTAGCGCCGGCATCCTGCCGGCTGTAGCGGGGGCGTCTCGCCCCCGCAGGCGAGGCCGAGACGGCCTCGCGACAGCCGCCGGGACGGCGGCGCTACATATAGTCGTGCACCCATTCCCCTTTTCCCCTCAGTTGAGTACGATGTTGGTCCAGATCAATTCCACTGGAACCGACATGGCCGACTTCACGCTTCGTGTTAACGGCAGTGAAAAGAAAGTCAGTGTCCCGCCCGAGACGCCTCTGCTCTGGGTTCTGCGCGACACTCTGGAATTGACGGGAACCAAGTTTGGCTGCGGCGCCGGATTGTGCGGCGCTTGCACCGTGCACGTGGAAGGTAATCCCGTGCGCTCCTGTTCGACTCCGGTTTCACAAGTTGCAGGCGAAAGCGTAACCACCATCGAAGGCCTCGGCGCCAACGGCCTGCACGCGCTGCAACTGGCGTGGATCGCGGAGGAGGTCCCGCAATGCGGCTACTGCCAGACCGGGCAGATCATGGCCGCGGCCGCGCTGCTGGCCAAGACGCAGAATCCCACCGACGATCAGATCACGCAGGCCATGAACGGCAACCTCTGCCGCTGCGGAACCTATGAGCGGATCCGCAAGGCGATTCACCGGGTCATAGACACTCCGAAACATGAGAACAAGCAAATCGCAGAAAACTGGCGTGATGAACTCAAAGCTGGCGGAGGCGCGCGATGAGCCCGCTCTCCCGCCGTGAATTTGTCGCCGCCGGAGTCGCGGCCGGTGCCGGGCTGGTGATCGGTTTCTATCTGCCGCACGGCCCCTCGGAGAACGAAGCCTTTTCGCCCAGCGCGTACCTGCGTATCACGCCCGACAACAAGGTCACCATCGTGGTGGCGCGCTCGGAGATGGGGCAGGGCGTGCGCACGGCGCTGCCCATGATCCTGGCCGAAGAACTCGAGGCCGACTGGAAGCAGATCGAAATCGAACAGGCTGGCGCGAGCACGCTCTTCGGCGATCAAACTACAGGCGGAAGCGCCAGCGTTCGCACTACCTGGGATCCCATGCGCAAGGCTGGCGCGCAGGCGCGCGAGATGCTGATTTCGGCCGCGGCTCTGACCTGGAGCGTTCCGCATTCGGCATGTACCGCGGAGGCCGGCCATATCAAGCACGCTCCCTCGGGCCGCAGCTTGAGCTATGGCGAACTGGTGGGCAAAGCCTCGACTCTGCCGATCCCCACCGACGTGCCGCTCAAGCAGAGCAAGGATTACAAGATTGTCGGGCAGCGCCTGTCGCGTGTGGACTCCCCGGCAAAGGTGAAAGGCGAGGCGCAGTTTGGGATTGACATCCGCGTGCCGGGAATGAAGTTTGCCCTGCTCTCGCGCTGCCCTGTGATCGGCGGCAAAGTTTCTGGCTTTGACGATAAAGAGTCGAAGAAAGTTTCCGGCGTGAGCTATGTAGGCAAAATCGGCGACTCGGCCGTGGCGGTGGTGGCCGACAGCGTCTGGGGTGCGATGGAAGGCCGCCGAGTGTTGAACGTCAACTGGGATGAAGGACCCAACAAGGACCTGAACACGGCCGCCGTTACGGCTTCACTCAAGCAGGCGGCTTCGAAGAAGGGAGCGAGCCTGTATGCGGCGGGCGATCCCGCGAAGGCTGCGGGACGACGAATCTCGTCAGAGTATCAGCTGCCCTTCATGGCACACGCTCCCATGGAGCCGGGGAACTGCACAGCAAACTATCAAGGCTCGACCTGCGAGCTGTGGGCGCCGACGCAGGTTCCACAGGATTGCCGCGATTCCGTCGCCACTGCGATTGGCCTCGATCCCGATCAGGTCAAAGTCAACGTCACGCTCATGGGCGGAGGGTTCGGCCGCCGCTTGGAGCACGACTACGCTGTTGAAGCCGCGTTGGTGTCGAAGGCGATCAACGCTCCGGTGAAAGTCGTCTGGACGCGCGAAGACGACATGCGCTTTTCGACGTATCGGCCCGCCAGCCTGCATCAGTTGAGCGCTGTGCTCGACGGATCAGGATTTCCCCTCGCGCTCAATCATCGCATCATCGCGCCCTCCATCAGCGGACAGAAGGGTCAGCCTACACCAGGAAATGTCGACCCCGATCTTCCCGATGAAGCCGGGCCGGTCTACGGAATTCCACACTATGCGATCGACTATGTAATGACCGAGACCCCGGTGCCCTTGGGCTGGATGCGCTCGGTCTATGCGCTGCAGGCGGCGTTTGCGCTCGAGAGTTTCATTGACGAGCTGGCCGTCGCAGCCGGGAAGGATCCGCTGCAATATCGGCTGTATCTGCTTGCGAAAGATCAAGACCTGCAATACTTCACCACGACATGGAAAACTTCCCGCATGCGTGGCGTGCTGCAACTGGCGGCTGAAAAGTCAGGCTGGGACAAGCCGCTTCCCGCCGGGCGCTTCCGCGGCGTGGCGTGCTTTGGCTGCTTCGCTTCGTACATGGCCGAAGTGGTCGAGATCAGCATGGAGGGTGGTCAAAGAGAAAATGCTCAACCGAAAGTGCATCGCGTGGTCGCTGCGGTCGATTGCGGCCAGGTAGTCAACCCTGGCATTCTCGAACAGCAGATTCAGGGCGGCGTCGTCTATGCGCTGGCTAACGCGCTGCGCGCCAGGATCACGATCGAGAAGGGCCGCGTGGTGCAGGGCAACTTCGATGACTATGCTCCGCTGCGGATGGAGGAAACCCCGGTGGTGGAAGTTTACGCCGTGCCCAGCACGGAGTCTCCGACCGGAATCGGAGAGCCCTCGGTGCCGCCGCTGGCGCCCGCGCTGTGTAACGCGATTTACGCGGCCACGAAGAAGCGGATTCGCGCCCTGCCGATCCTGAGCTGAAGCTAAAGTTCGTAGCGCCGGGACGGCGGCGCTACCTGGAGAACCGACAGTGTCTCGCAGGTTCATCGCCGTCGTTCTATTTCTACTTTCTTCCTTGTGTCCGGCTCAAACGGCTCCGCTCGCTTCCGTCCCAGCCGCGCGCCTCGCCCATCTCCGCCGCGGCATCAACACCAGCCACTGGTTCTCGCAGGTCTACGATCCCAAGGGATATACCAAGGAGCATCTCCAAGCCTGGGTTACCGCCGACGACATCGCTCTGATCAAGTCCGCAGGCTTTGACTACGTGCGGCTGAGCGTGAATCCTCAGCCGCTGTTCACTGCCAATCATCCAGAAGACATTCCTCAGGAATATCTCGGCTATCTCGACGCCGCGGTCAAAATGATCCTCGATCAGGGATTGAGTGTGACGATCGACATCCAGCCCGAGGACGACTTCAAAGACCGCCTGAAAGACGACACCTTTGTGCAGCAGTTCGCCGATTTCTGGCGCGCATTGGCTCGGCACTATGCAACCTCTGACCCGGAGCGAGTGTTCTTCGAGATCCTGAACGAGCCTGAAGTCACTGACCCCTACCGCTGGTATGGCATCCAGGCCAAAGTGGCCGTCGCGATTCGCGAGAGCGCGCCCAAACACACGATCATCGCCACCGCCTCGCGCTATTCAAATGACGACCAGTTTCTGTTTCTCGAGCCCCTGCACGATCCTAACGTCATTTACAACTTCCACTTCTACTACCCGCACATCTTCACGCATCAAGGTGCGACCTGGGGTGTGTACTACTGGCACTGGCTTAGGGGAATCCGCTACCCCTCGACTCCGGAATCAGCGGCGCAAGCCGCTTCCCGCGTGCCCGATGCCGTTGATCGGCTGGCCGTGATCCGCTATGGCCAGGAGCATTGGGACTCGGCCCGCATCGAGGCAGAAATTGCGCAGGTCGCGGACTGGGCGAAGCAGCGCGGAGTTCCGGTTGTCTGCAACGAGTTCGGCGTGCTGCGCGACTATGCTGATCCGGCTGATCGCGCAGCCTGGATCAGAGATGTGCGCACATCGCTCGAGCGCCACAACATCGGCTGGGCCATGTGGGATTACGATGACAGCTTCGGCGTGGCGACGAAAAAAGAAGGCAAGGCAGTGCTGGATGAGAACGTTGTCAAGGCGCTCGGACTGAGGTGAAAACGTAAAAGCCGGGATCAGTACCCGCCCAGCCACTTCACCGGAAAGTGCGCCGCCATGGAATTGGCGAGGCGCTCATCGGCGGTGATGAGGTCAGCCTGAGACTCAGACGCGAGAGCCACGTAGAGACAATCGTAGATGTTGCGGTTATAGGCCAACGCAATGTTCAGAGCCACCGGCATCAAGATTTTCGAGGGCACTGTCTGGAAATCTTGAACGCATAGGTCTGCCGCGACCGCTTCCGCCTTGTCTCTCTGCCACCGTTGTTGCCGAATGCCCTTCCACAAGACATTGCCCACTTCGGCCCAAAAAAAGTCGGGAACGATGAACTCGATCTCACTGGAAAGATGGCGCTGAAATAGGTTCAGAGCTTGCTCCGTTAGTGGCTCCTGGGCAGACGGAACCGCCCATTTGACCGCCACGCTAGCATCCAGAACGAGGGTGGTCAACGCTCACGATCCTCACGGATCATTTCCAGAGTCGATTGAAATGGACCCGGGCCGGGCGAGGCCGCAGCCCGAAACTCTGCCAGCCGGTTGTAGAATTCGCGCCGTCGTTTAAGGTCGGCTTCGGTCGGGACCCACTGCTTGAGCAGCGCAATCACTTCGGAGGCGATCGAGCCGCCATTCTTCTTGGCCCGCTTGCGCAGGGCTTTGTAAAGATCGTCCGGAACGTTCTCGACATAGAGCGTTGCCATAGGGAACTCCTAGGGATACCCTAGCATATCCCTAGGCTGAGATTCAATCCCGATTCTTGACACTTTCCGTCCACGCCGTATATTCTAAGTCTTGCTCCTTGCGGCACTTACGCCCCTTGGCGTGCTCCGCGGGCCTGCTTGGACAACATTGCCGCGGAGGTTTCGCGATGTTCCTCGACATCAAAGACTTGGAAATTCGTCCTCTGGATTTTGAGGAGAAGTTTCAGCCGGGTGTGATCGATCTGGCGGCTGAGGTGCAGCAGAAATCGCCCTTGCAGGTTACCGGGCGCGCTGAACTGGTCGAGGAGCATCACGGCAAGCATCAGATAATCAAGGACATACGCCTGCGGGGGCGGCTCGCGACTGGTCTGGAGCTGCAATGCGCCCGCTGCCTCGAGCCGGTCGCCCAGGAGATAGCGCGCGAGTTCGAGTTGCTCTACCGGCCGCTGGGAACTGATGCCGGCCGCGACGAGTTGTCGGTGACCGACGCCGAAGCTGAGATCGGCTATTATCAGGGCGACGGCGTTCTCCTGGAAGACGTTCTGCGCGAGCAGGTGTTGCTGGCTTTGCCTTTGAAGATCACCTGCCGCGAAGATTGCAAGGGGCTGTGCCCGCACTGCGGCAAAGATCTGAACCAGGGCGCGTGTTCCTGCAGCGTCCCTATGGAAGATCCGCGCTGGGCAGCGTTGAAGGAAGTCCGCAGCCGGCTCGAGCATTAGAAACAGCTATCAGCTTTCAGCCGTCAGCTTTTAGCTACGAAACGCTTTGCTAGTAGTTGACCGCATTCATCAGGAAGTTAGGTTTCACCCGAGGCAGTCAGCATTTGGGTTCAAGCTGAAAGCTGATGGCTGAAAGCTTACAGCTTTTGATTGATTTCAGCGGCCGGCCGACAGCCCCGCGAAAAGGAATACAATGCCAAATCCGAAACGGCGACACTCCCAGAAGCGCACTTCCACCCGGCGTGCTCACGACGCGCTTAAGAGCCATTCACTATCTGAATGCCCCAACTGCCACGAAAAGAAAATGCCCCACCGCGCCTGCCCCAAGTGCGGGTACTATAAGGGACGCGAAGTTCTCGACGTCGAGGAAGCCAGCTAACTTCTGCTCACCATGCCTAGCGTGATCGCGCTGGATGCGATGGGTTCGGACCGCGCGCCCAAGCCTGAGATTGAGGGCGCGATACTGGCGTCCCGTCAATATGGCGTGCGGGTACTGCTGGTGGGTCCGGAGACGGTGGTCAGGGCCGAACTGGACCGCCATCGCGCCGCCGCCCGCCTGCCCATCGAGATCGTCCACGCCAGCGAATACATCACCATGGAAGACAAGGTGGAGGCGATTCGCGCCAAGCGCGATTCGTCGATGCGCGTGGGACTGCGCATGGTGCGCGAGGGGCAAGCCGCCGGCTTCGTCACCGCCGGCAACACCGGCGCGGCCATGGCGACCGCGAAAGTCGTGCTGGGCGCGGTTCCGGGCGTGGATCGACCGGCGCTGGCGGCGGTCTTTCCGACCGCTCCGGGAACGGCGGCCATGCTGCTCGACGTGGGCGCCAACGTCGACTGCAAGCCGGAGAATCTCGAACAATTCGCCGTGATGGGCGATGTCTACTTTCGCTCCATGTTTGGACAAGGCACGTCCGGCTATGGCAAGCGGCCGGGATCGCTGCGGCCGCGGGTCGGCTTGCTTTCGATCGGCGAAGAAGAAAGCAAGGGCAACGATCTGACCCGCGAAGCGTTTCAACTGCTCAAGCAGCTTCCGCTCAACTTCGTCGGCAACGTAGAAGGCCGCGATCTTTACAATGGGCACGTGGACGTGATTGTCGCCGATGGCTTCGTGGGCAACGTGGCGCTGAAGATTTCCGAGGGCGTCGCCAACCTGGTGCGAACCGCGCTGAAAGAATCGCTCAAAGCAACCATAACGCGGCAGGTCGGTGCGCTACTCTCGCGCAGTGCCTTCGAGGATTTCAAGAAGCGCCTCGACCACACCGAGTACGGCGGAGCGCCGCTGCTGGGCGTCAAGGGCGCCTGCATCATTACGCACGGATCATCAAACGCCAACGCCATCAAGAATGCGGTGCGCGTGGCGGCGGAGTTTGCCGAGCGCGGCATCAATCAATCGATCGAGAACGGCCTGGCCGCGCTGCGGCCGGCGGCTGAAGCCGTGACCTAGGCTGGCGTAGCGCCGGCATCTTGCCGGCTGGCGCGAGGCCGTCTCGGCCTCGCCTCCGGGGACGGGACGCCCCGGTGACAGCCGCCGGGACGGCGGCGCTACGGTCAACCGAGTATTGCATTTCTTCCAAATCATGACGGACTCGAACAACGCCATCGCATTTCTCTTTCCCGGCCAGGGTTCGCAGGCGGTCGGCATGGGTAAAGAGTTGGCCGAGAAGTATCCGATTGCGCGCCAGACGTTTGCCGAAGCCGACGAAGCCCTAGGCTACAAGCTTTCGCAGCTCTGCTTCGAAGGCCCGGAAGATCAGCTTCGCCTGACCGAGATCACGCAGCCGGCGATCCTGACCGCATCCGTCGCCGCTCTGCGCGTGCTGGAGGCACGCGTCCCCAAGCCGTGCTTCGTCGCCGGACACAGCCTGGGCGAATACTCCGCGCACGTCGCTTCAGGCACCATCAGCTTTGCCGACGCCGTGCGCACGGTCCGCAATCGTGGCAAGTACATGCAGGAAGCCGTGCCGGTTGGCGTCGGTGCCATGGCGGCAATTCTGGGCATGCATCTGGACAAGGTGACGGCCGTTTGCCACGATGCGGCGCACGGCGAGGTTTGCCAGGCAGCCAACATCAACTCGCCGGAACAGATCGTGATCTCCGGCAACACGGCCGCAGTCGAGCGCGCCGTAAAGCTCGCCGACGAGCGCGGCGCCAAGCGCGCCAAGGTCCTGCCCGTGAGCGCTCCCTTCCATTGTTCGCTGATGAAACCGGCGCAGGACCGGCTGGAGACCGACCTGAACGCACTCAAGATGCAGAAGCCGGTTTATCCCGTCGCCTGCAACGTAGACGCCGAGTTGGTTATCGACGAACTGCGCGCTCGCGACACGCTCGTCCGCCAGGTTACCGGCTCGGTGCGATGGGAGCAGTGCATGCACCTGCTGATCGGGAAGGGCCTGCAGACATTTATTGAGGTGGGACCGGGAAAGGTTCTGTGCGGCCTGATGCGCCAGATCGACCGCTCGAAAACCTGCCTGAACGTCGGCGATGAAGCGTCGCTCGCGAAAACGGTTGAGTCGTTCACGCAAGCTCACGTGTGATTGGTTCTGGTGTTCAGTACCACAATTGGAGCTTGTAGAAAAATCCGATGTAGACGAACGTAAGAATTGCCGCAGCCAGAACGACAAACCACATCCTCCTACCCCAGATTCCCGCCAACAAAGAAAAAAGCATTGCCAAAATCATTGTGACTGCTCCGCCTTGAAGTCCCCCTGGAAACCGCAGATTTAATCTCAGGAAGTTCAGTGCGATGACCCAGAGGAAACAGAGAAGAGCAACGCTGACGATTCCGAGGGCGTTAGCAACACTGGACCGCGCGATATGCATCGGCAGCACCTCGGTTGATCAAATCATTCGATTGTCCAGGCTCAGCGGAAGATCAGATCGCAGGGCGGATAACTGAGCGTGTGGTCAGACTTCTCCACCCAGACCTGCGCGTGCTCCGCGCGATCGTTCACAACAACATCAACGACAATACCGCTGCCTCCGCCGGGACAAGAAGCCGCTCCAAAGACTTTCTGCGTCTTGATGATTCCCCATTCGCCGCCGGGCCCCCAGTCGCGATAGAAATCGGCAAAGGGATATTTTGGATATCGCTCAGGATGCTGCTGCCAGCCGGGATCGTGCATCCAGATGGCGTAAGCTGACTTGTAGTCCTGCGCCTGCAGCAGCGTGAAGAACCTGCCTACCCGGTGTTCTTCCGGCCAGTAGCGGAACCACCAGCCCACGCCGAGCAGAATCAGCAAAATCACAATGGCCGCAATAATTCTCTGCTTGCGCTTGCGCGCTTTTTTGACGTCGAACTCCTGGGCATCCAGAAGGGTCATACGCTACTAGCATAACGGACACAGGGGGAAAGGCAAAAGTTCCCAAGAAGAAATTGAGTAATTGGGGAATTTGGTAATTGTGTAATTGTCGAACGAAAACGTGCCTTCTGGATTTTCAATTCCTCGATTTCAAAATTACACAATTACTCAATTCTTCACAGCGTTCGCTTGAACAACGGGATGGCCACGCCCAGCGTAATCGCCGCGAACAGAGTGAGGAACAGTATGTCTCCCCATACGGCGGTCAGCGAGGTTTCTTTCAGCAGCAGGCATTTGAAGCCGTCGACCGCGTAGGTGAAGGGATCGACTTTCGCGATCGCGCGCAGCCACTTGGGAAACGCCTGGATGGGATAGACCGAACCGCTGGGAAAGAACAGCAGCGTATTGAGAATGCCGAACATGGCCCTCGGCACCAGCGGATCTTCAATGCGCACCATGAGGAGGAACATCATGGTATTGAAGGCCAGCGACGTCAGCGTGATCATGATCAGCAGCCCAAACATGGTGATGGGGTTGAAGATCGTCCCGACCCCCGCCAGCAGCGAGCCGATGACGACGATGATCACCCCCGTCATCACGGCCTTGATCGATCCTGCCAGGTTGAGACCGAGGACCAGTTCAAGCTTGGTGATGGGCGTCACGAGATAGCCTTCGTGCACCCCGCGCGCTTTGTCGTCGATGTACAGCATGCCGCCGCCAATCATCACCGAGACGAACATGGCCAGTGCCAGCGATCCTGGCAGCAGAAACTTCATGTACTCGATGTAGGGATAAAGTTCGACGATATCAAGCGCCGTCTGCTGCAGGATGCGCGGCTCGACCGTGGGCTGGTTGAGCGCGTTGGTGAGCGAGGTGAGCTCCTCTTCAATGGCGCTGCTCATGAAATTGTCGCTATTGTCGACCACCACTGCGATCCGCGGATGGTTCTCTTCGTAGACGCGCCGCGAGAATTGCGGCGGAATGATGACGGCGCCTTCCAGCTTGCCGTTGCGCACGTCTTCCATGGCCTGCTTGTCGCTGTCGTAGGGAATCGCCACAAACGTACGGATGTTCGAGCGCACCGAGTCGAAGGCCTCGCGAATCTTCAGCGCCTGCGTGCCGCCGTCCTGGTCGACGATAGCGACCCGGGCGTCGCGAATTTTCCCTCCGAAGGCGTTGCCCAGAATGATCAGTTGCACCAGCGGAAAGATCATCGATGCCAGCATGAGCGCCGGCGATCGGAAGAACTTGCGCATTTCGCGCTCGACAATGGCCATCATGCGATTCATAGGTCAGTCCTGAGTCCCGAGCTGTGAGTCGCGAGCCCGGCACCCCTTACTCTTGAGATCTGTCGTGCTCCTTCAGCGACATGATCAACAGGGCTCTTCTCCGCGAACTCTGCGGCCTTTCTTCGCGATCTTTGCGGTCAAAAGCTTTTTACCGCGAAGGGCGCAAAGAAACGGCCGCAAAGGACGCGAAGAACTTCGAATCATCCGGTTAGCTGAACGCTCTGGCTCATAGCGTCTCGATAGATGCCCTCGTGTCTCGCAGCTCGGAGCTCGCGACTCACTACGGTTGCAATCCTGGCCGTTGCGGCATTACAAATGCGTATGCTTTCTGCAGTTCGTCGCGCAGCTGCCGGCCGGTGTAGTGCACGAAAACGTCGTCCAGCGTTGTGTTCTGAACGGATAGCGTTCTCACCGACACTCCTTTGGTCACCGCCATCTCCACCAGTTCGGTCGTGGTGCGCGAGCCGTTGCCGGTGAGCACGCGATACATTCCACCGCCTTCGTGCTGTACCGACGTCACGTCATCCAGCGTATGCAGTTGCTGCTCCCAGTCGTCGGGCGGATTGTCGAATTGCGCCTCGATGACGTTCGACCCGGGGACGCTGGCCTTCAGCGCCATGGGCGCGTCGAGTGCGACCAGCTTGCCGTGATCGACGATCGCAATGCGGTCGCACAGGCGGTCAGCTTCATCCATGTAGTGCGTCGTGATCAAAATGGTCAGGTTGCGATGCGCCTTAATGTTGCCCAGCATCTCCCACACGGCAACGCGCGAGACGGGATCGAGGCCGGTGGTGGGCTCGTCGAGAAAAAATATGCGCGGATGGTGCACCAGCCCGCGCGCAATCTCGAGGCGGCGCCGCATCCCGCCGGAAAGCGTCTTGGTCTGCGCGTCCCGCCACTTCGTCAGGTCGACCAGTTCCAGCAGTTCGTCGATCGACTGCTTGCGCTCCTTCGCCGGAACGTCGTAGAGCTTGGCGTAGATACTCATATTCTCTTCGATCGTCAGGTCGAGATCGCTGGTCAGCGCTTGCGGAATCACGCCAATCATCCGGCGGGCAGCGTTCGGCTCTTTGGCCACGTCGTGTCCGGCGATGAACGCCTTCCCGGAAGTGATCGGAATCAATGTGGTCATCATGCGGATCAGCGTCGATTTCCCGGCTCCGTTCGGACCCAGCAGTCCGAAGATTTCTCCTTCTTTCACGTCGAAGGAAACGTTGTCGACGGCGGTAAAGTCGCCGTACCGCTTGACGATGTGCTCGACCGCGATGGCAGAAGGCGCCGCCGGATCGTAGATCGGCTTCTCCAAGCCGGCGCCGTTTGAGGCGGGCGCACCGCCATTCGTTTTCGAGTTGGGCTTCGACTCGGCCATCATCGTTGCTCCGCAGTCGTGGAGCTGGGCGCGCTGCCTTTCATCTGCTCGGGCGAAACCAGTACCTCGGCCGTCATGCCGGGCACGTACGCGCCCTTGGGATTGTCCAGGCGAACCTTCAATACGATGGTCTTGATGTCGCGCTTCATGCGGCTCACGTCGCGCTGCGTGGCGAAGTCGCCTTCCACACCTTTGAAGAAGACTTTGCCGCTGGTGATCGTTCCTCCCGGCATGCGCACGCGCAGCACGTCGCCGTAGCCAATGTGGTCGGCGTATGTCTCGGGAATCGCGGCCCGCGCCCAGGTATCGCTGAGATCGACGATGGTCACGATGGGCGCGCCGATGTTCACCACTTCGCCCTGCCGCGCCGCCCGCACAGAAACCGTGCCCGTCACCGGCGCGTAGATGTTGGTGTAGCCCAGCCGCACCGCAGCCTGATTCTTGAGGGCGATCGCGTTCTTCAGGTCGGCCTCCGTCGAAGCGACGGTACTCTTGGCGGCGTTGGCCTGCTGTGTGCGGGCGATGGCAGAGGTCAGATCGGCCTCGGCGGCCCTGACCAGATCCTGCTGCGCCTGCGCCGTGGCCCGCGCGGCCTGAAGATTGGTCTCGGCCTGCACGCGATCCTGGTCGGACGCGACTCCAGCCTTGGCCAATTCAATGGTGCGCCGGCTGTCGCTCTCGGTGCGGTCGAGCGCGGCCTGGGATTGCAGGAGTTGCGCCTTCGCGGAAGACAATTTCGCGCGCGCGTTCGCCACGTCACTCGAAGTCGAACCCGAGGTCGATTGCTCCGTGTGCTGCATCTCGGCGACTTTGTGCTGCAGGCTGGTGATGGTAGCGGTTGCGGCCGCTTCCTGCGCCTGCAGTTCCGACGGATCGAGCACGGCGATCAGATCCCCTTTTTTGACCGGCGTGCCTTCATCCACCAGCAGTTTCTGGATGCGGCCTTCCACCTGTGCACTCACGATCACCTGATTCGAGTCCACCGTGCCGATCAGAACCAGGTCGCGCGAGTGGTCGGTCGAAAAGCAGTAGTACACAGCAGCGATCACAAAGATGATTCCGAGAAGGATGAAAAACCGGTTGCGCGCGCTCATGAGCGTGCTCCTTGCGCGGGGTTCGCGCGGAATAACGCCGCGGACACGAAATCCAGCACCGCCGCCCGCCGTTCGGCGATCCGCTCCGGAGTCAGAGGGTTGAAGCCGACGATCTTCTGCATCATGGGAGCGCTGCTGAAATAAAAAACGATCATGGCCACCATCGAAGGCACAAAGTGCGCGGGATTCACCCGGCGAAACGCGCCGTCGGCGATGCCTTTGCCGATGAGTTCGGCGACGCGAGCAAAAATGGGCTGAATGTAATTCTTGATGATCTTGTCGATATGCTGCGAATGGCCCTCGCGCGCCCGCATCATCTCGCGTTGCATCAGCCGCGGGTACATCTGGTTTGAGGCCACAAAATCGAAGTAGGCTCCGACATAGGCCAGCATCTTTTCCCGTGCCGGCAGATCGCTGTCGAGCACGCGGAAGACGGTTGTTTTCAGACCGGAGAAAGCGTCGTCGAGCACCGCGCCGTACAGGGTTTCCTTGTCCTTGAAGTAGTAGTAGAGCAGGGCCTTGTTGACGCGGGCCTCGCGGGCGATGGCGTCGGTGCGGGCGCCGGCGATGCCGTGTTCAGCGAACTCCTGCGCGGCGGCGTGCAAAATGGCCGCGCGGCTTTCCTCCGGCTGGCCGCGCGAGCCCAGGCGGCGGTGGAGAGAATGTCGGGGCTGAAGAAGGCGAGCCATATGCTTAATTAACCAGTTAGTTAGATTATAACACGACCCGGCGCGATGCCAAAAACTGCCCTCAACCCTGCTTGTTTTCCACAGAATGGAAGTCGCCGCGGTCTCCGCTTCGGCCTCTCATTTCCCGTGTTCTAATACAGCTTCCGCTGAAAATTGTTCTTTGAGGTCCTGCTCATGAGATCGTCGCCCGTCCTGCTCAGTGTGGTCACGCTTGCTCTGCTCTCCGGGATGGCCCAAGCCCAGGCCGCAAAACCGCCCGATCGCCAGGTCGCCGTCACCATCGACGACCTTCCCTCGGGCACGGCCGATCGCCTGCCAGCCGCTGAAATCACCGCGCTGACCGCCAAACTGTTGGGCACGCTTCGCGATCAGAAGATCCCCGTGGTCGGCTTCGTCAACGAGAAGAAGCTCTACAAGCCGGGCGAAGTCGACGAGCGCATCAAGGCGCTCTCGATGTGGCTCGACTACGGCTTCGAACTGGGCAACCACACCTTCAGCCATCCTTCGCTGAACCAGGTGCCGCTGCAGGCGTGGGAAGACGACGTCATCCAGGGAGAGCCTGTCATCCGCATGCTGATGGCGCAGCACAAAATGAGACTGCGCTACTTCCGCCATCCGTTCCTTGACACGGGGCGCGACCTGCTCACACGCCGCCAGGCGGAACAATTCCTGATCCAGCGCGGATACCGCATCGCCCCGATTACCCTCGACGGCTGGGACTGGATGTTTGCCGGCCTCTACGAAGACGCGAAGAAACGCAACGACACGGCGCTACAGCAGCAGATCGTGAAGGAATATCTCGCGCATCACGACGCCGTGTTCACGTACTGCGAGGAGCAATCGAGAACGCTTCTCGGCTACGAGCCGAAGCAGATTCTGCTGCTGCATGCCAGCAACCTGGAAGCCGATCACATTGGGGAGTTAATGGACCTGATGCGCAAGCGCGGCTACCGCTTCATCACGCTGCAGGACGCGCTCGAGGACGGCGCCTACAGCCTGCCTGACACCTATGTCGGAGAAGAAGGCACGGGCTGGCTCGATCACTGGGCCATCTCGCAGGGCAAAGTTCCGGCAGAAGGCCCGCCCATTGCTCCATGGGTGATGGAGAAGACCAAAGAACTGCACCTGTCGACCGGCGAGGTCACCGCGCCCACGGAGCAGTACTAGACTAGAGCTCCTCCCCAAGGGAGCATACTCGGGACAGCCGCGATTCGGATCAGCAGCAATTCGGAACAGCGACGATTGGATCAGCAACGATTCGTATCAGGGCATCGCTTCAGCGATGCCACCAGCGCGGTCGGAGATGGCGGCTTCAGCCGCTGAGGGCGCATCAGGCAGCGGCTATAAAGCCGCCGTTGAATGCTGTTCAGGTACGGCGCGCCTACAAGGCGCGCCCCGATACGAATCCGGCTAGCCGTAAAAATGTCCCTCTGCCCTTGCCGCTTACGCAGTTCCGCCCGCAATCGAGGGGACAAGCAGAACCTCGTCGTCTTCCTGAAATGCGTATGCTGCGCCGCCCAGGAACCGGATGTCCTCTTCGTTCACATAGATATTCAGGAAGCGGCGCACCTGGCCCTGGTCGTCGCGCAGGTGCGGCTTGAGTTCGGGAAACTTCTCGTCGAGCACGGAGAACAGCTCTCCCAGGTTCGCTGCCGCGCAGGTAATCGAGCCAATGCCCGCGGTATGGCGTCGCAATGCGGTCGGAATCTGTACGGTGATCGGCATGATTACGCTCCCACTCCGGTGGCTTCTTCGGATGCGGCGACCAGCCCCGGCACCTCGGCCAAATCCAGAGTCTGCTGCAGATACTGTTCGAACTCCGCCAGCTTCGGGGCGATGGGCCGCTCCGTCTTGTAGACGCCCGCCAGCGCGTCGGTGGTCTTAAGTCCGTTGCCGGTGATGCACAGCACCGTCGTTTCGTCGGGCAGGATGCGATCCTGGCGATACAGTTTGCCCGCGCAGCCGACCGTGACGCCGCCCGCAGTCTCAGTGAAGATGCCTTCCGTCTCGGCCAGCAGCCGGATCGAATCGATGACGTCAGGGTCGCCAACATCCTCGCTCCATCCGCCGCTGCCCTTGATGGTCTTGATGGCGTAGTGTCCGTCCGCCGGGTTGCCGATCGCCAGCGAGCGGGCAATCGTCGCAGGCTTCTGCGGCTCGATCTCGTCGCTGCCGGTCTTGACGGCAGTTGAGATCGGAGAACAGCCCGTCGCCTGCGCCCCGAAGAATTTCACTTCCTTGCCTTCGACCAGGCCGAGCTTGACGAGTTCATCGAAGGCCTTCTTGATCTTGACGATCAGCGAGCCCCCCGCCATCGGGCAGACCACGTTATCCGGCAACCGCCAGCCCAACTGCTCGGCGATCTCGAAGCCCACGGTCTTCGAACCTTCGGAGTAATACGGTCGCAGGTTCACGTTGACGAATCCCCAGCGGTGCTCGTCGGCGATCTGCGAGCACAGCCGATTGACCTGATCGTAGTTGCCGACGATGCGCACGACTTTCGCGCCGAACACGTTTGTGCCCAGAATCTTCGCCGGCTCCAGATCGGACGGAATGAAGATCCATGCCTTCAGCCCCTCTCGCGCCGCATGCGCCGCGACGGCGTTGGCGAGGTTTCCGGTCGACGAGCAGGAAACCGTATCGAACCCAAACGCCCGCGCCTGCGACAGCGCGACGGCCACCACGCGATCTTTGAAGCTGAGAGTCGGCAAGCACACCGCGTCGTTCTTGATGTAAAGATTCCGCGCAGTCGCGGCTGTTCCACTCAAACGTTCAGCCAAACGCGGCGCCAGAAACAGCGGCGTAAAGCCGACGGGCAGGCGCGGCTCAAATCCCTCCGGCAGCGGCAGCAACTCGGAGTAGCGCCACATGTTCGGCGGCCGCGGAGAAATGCGCTCGCGACTGAATGTGCCCTGGGCAATCTGCGCTCGCACAGCGTCGTAGTCGTAGGTGATTTCCAGAGGAGAGAAACACTCGTCGCAGATCGAACGAGGCTGGTTGCCCCAGGTCCGTCCGCACTCGCGGCACCGCAGTTCGTAGTGAGACATTTGGCTACTCGCTTTCTTTTAGGTTCGTCATCCTGAGCGAGACGCGTTTTATCTCGCGAAGGACCTGGGCGCGCCGCGCGACCTACCGGAGCCTGCCCTGAGTGAGCGAAGCGACCGAAGGGCGCGTTTGGCGCGCTTCCTAACTAGCGAATAGCTGAGGACGAGCCGGAAAAAGCGGCCTAAAAAAGCAAAGGCCTCTTTTTCCAGGAAAAGGAAAAGAGGCTATCGGATGCAATGCAGCTCGCAGCCGAATCCCATGTTCCCTGTTTCCAGGAGAGAGTTGGCACCAGACATCCGGGATATATGATCCCGGACCGGTTGCCGTGGCGTCTCAGGGCTCGTCCCTCAGCCACTCTGCATGAAATTCAGGTCCGCCCCTCGGTATGAACGTCAGAGCGAACTTGTTCTGGTGATGCTACAAAAAGCGGGCAGTCAACGTCAAGTGACCACGCTGAAGATTCCACCGATCCGCCGGTTATGGCGGGCGAGCGGCGAAAATCAAGCATCCTGTGCAACCTGACCGGCGTGTACAATTCCTCGCATCCACGAAATTCAGGCGATTGCTCGCCACCAATCCTTTGCAAGGACAGATCATGAAACGATTCTTTCGGATGACCCTGTTCCTGGTAGCTGCATTCTCGCTCGAAGCATCTCTGGTCGCCACTTCTTCGGCGCAACAGGCCGACTCTCCCAAGGCCGCGGCAGCGAAGAAGCAGTCGCCAGCCCAGCCTCAGGAGAAGCCGGTGGAAAGCGCACTCAAGCCCGAGACTGCGCCGGAGAAACCCGCGCCCCAGGAGGCCTCGGTCGACAAAGAAAAAGAAAAGGAAGAACACTACGACATGGCCGAGATGCCGCCGGCCATCACGCATCACCAGATCACCGTCGACGGGAAGTTGCTGAAGTACACGGCCACGGCCGGCCGGTTACCCATCAAGCGAGGCGATGGCAAGATTGAAGCTGAAATGTTCTACGTCGGCTACACACTCGACGGACAGGACGCCGCCAAACGTCCGCTGACCTTCGCCTTCAACGGCGGCCCGGGATCGGCTTCCATCTGGCTGCACATGGGAGCGCTCGGTCCGCGCAAAGTCGTGCTGCAGCCCGACGGCTTCATGCCCCCGGCGCCGTACCACGTCGAAGACAACCCCTACACGCTGCTCGACAAGAGCGATCTGGTTCTGATTGACGCGATCGGCACCGGGTTCAGCCGCGCCGCCGATGCCGAGCTGATGAAAAAATTCTGGGGCGTCAAGGGAGATATTGAAGCCTTCAGCGAATTCATCCGCCTCTACATCAGCCGCAACGAGCGCTGGTCGTCGCCGCTGTTCATCCTCGGTGAAAGTTACGGCACCACGCGCGCCGCCGGCATTGCCGGATACCTTGCCGACCGCGGCATTTCGTTCAACGGCATCACGCTGCTCTCGACCGTTCTCAATTTCGAGACGCTCGAAGACAACAACACCAACGACCAGCCATACGTTTTTCTGATTCCGTCGTTCACCATGATCGCCGGCTTTCACCACAAGCTGTCTGCCGATCTGGCCCAGGACATGAACCGAGCCCGGCAGGCGGCGGAGCAATGGGCCTCCACCGACTACGAGTGCGCACTCGACAAGGGTGACGCGCTCGCTTTAGACGAGCGCCAGAAGATTATCGACCAGCTGACACGCTTCACCGGCCTCAGCAAAGAGGTCATCGATGAAGCCAACCTGCGCATCAACGTCCGCAAGTTCACGCACTATCTGCTCATCGACCAGAAACTGCGCGTCGGCCGGCTCGACGGGCGCTACACCGGCCCCGATCCGAACGGACTGCTCGATACGCCGTTCTACGATCCCACGGGATCAGCTACGCAGCCGCCGTTTACGTCGGTGTTCAATAACTATCTCCGCACCGAACTGGGATACAAGGTAGACATGCCGCACAACGTGAGCGCGCCGCGAGGCCCGAACGACACATGGGACTGGGGATCGGCGATTCAGGGATTTCCCGACACGGCTTCGGCGATGCGCCAGGCGATCGTGAAGAATCCGTATCTCAAGATTCTTGTGATGGAGGGCTATTACGACTTGGCGACGCCCTATTTCGCCGCCAACTACACGGTTGACCATCTGAACCTGCCTCCGAAATATCGTGACAACATTTCGTTTGCGACGTATGAGGCGGGACACATGGTCTACCTGCCGACGGCGGGACTGAAGAAGATGAAAGCAGATCAGGCGGCGTTTATGGAGAAGGCAGGGGCGCAGTGAAGACTAGAATACAGAGGACGACATGATTGTGTAGTGGTAAGCCCGCTTCCGTGCTTCAATCAACAATTCTTCACCGCCTGTACTGATTCTTTTTCTTGTCGGCGTGACGCTCGATGCCAAGCTGAATCAGCCGGTCGATCAAATCGGGGTATGACAGCCCCGATGCCGCCCACAGCTTGGGATACATGCTGATGGCGGTGAATCCGGGCATGGTGTTGATCTCGTTGAGATAGATCTTCCGCGTTTTCGGGTCCATCAGAAAGTCCACGCGCGCCAGGCCTGAGCAATCCACGGCTTTGAAGGCGCGTACGGCCAGCTCCTGAACTTGTTTGGTTTGGGCCTTGGTGAGCTTGGCAGGAACGATCAGCTCGGAGCCCTCATCCAGATACTTCGCGTTGTAGTCGTAGAACTCTTTCACCGGAACAATTTCCCCCGGAATTGACGCGATCGGCGCGTCGTTCCCCAGCACCGAGCACTCGATCTCGCGCGCCTTTTGCTTCTTGCCGCCGACGCCCTGCTCGATCACGATCTTGCGATCGAACTTCGCCGCCTCTTCAATAGCCGGCCCCAGTTCCTTGCGATCGTGCGCCTTGCTGATTCCCACCGACGATCCCAGATTCGCTGGCTTCACGAATACCGGATATTTCAGCTTGCTGGCAACCTGCTTCTCGATTTTCTTCGGCGCCTTCTCCCACGCACTGCGCAGAATCGTGACGTGCTTCACGATCGGAATGTCCGCAGCGATGAACAAAGACTTCATGATGTCCTTGTCCATACCCGCAGCCGACCCAAGCACGCCCGCGCCCACATAGGGAAGGTCAGCCAGTTCGAGCAGGCCCTGGATGGTGCCGTCCTCGCCAAACGTGCCATGCAGCACGGGAAAGATCACGTCCACGTTGATGGCGCGGTCGCTGGCGCGCCGGGTCAGGGCCGCATCGCTCTGGAAGGGCATCAGCCCGCGATCGCGGTGCACCGGCTCGGGCGGAATGACGACCGACTCGCCCTGCTCCAGCACGGCAGCACCGGGAGTCGTCTCCGGATCGCCGGCGCGCAGATGTGTGGGGCGGGCACTCTTGCCCGCCTTGCCCGTCAGCAGATTCTCGGCGTGCTCGGCCGTCAGCCAACGACCATCCTTGGTGATGCCGATGGGCACCACCTCATACTTCTCTTTGTCGATGGCGTTGAGCACCGATGCGGCCGAGAGCAGCGACACTTCGTGCTCTCCGCTGCGCCCGCCAAAAAGAATTCCGACCCGGAGCTTTTTCATGACTATCCAGTGTGGATGAGGGGCGATTTTCGGTCAATCACACGATTGGTTCCCAAGGGACGGTGCAGCCGGCTATTTCCCGAGAAAATCCAGCAGCGCCTGGTTGAACTGCTCCGACTTCTCGATCTGCGGCACGTGGCCGCATTGGTCGAAGATGACCAGCTTTGATCCGGGAATTCCGGTGTGAAACTTCTCCGCACGGTCGACGTTGATCAGTTGATCCTGTCGTCCCCAAATCACCAGCGTGGGTGTGTGAATGGATGCGAGTTTTTGGTCCTCAAACGGCGCGCCCTGCGCAAAGCCCGCCAGAGTGCGCTGAATCGTGTACCCGTCGTTGTTGCGCATGTGGTTCTCAAACACGCTTTCGACGAACTGGTCGGTCAGCCTCGTCTTGTCGAAGAAAACGCCTTCCAGCAAGGTTCGAGTCTCGGAGATGGACGACGGATTCAATTCGACGGCCGACGCCGATCCTGCCCACGTCAGCCCCGCCGCATCTACGAGCACTAGCTTGTCGACCATCTCCGGATGCTGGACCGTGAAGTCGAGCGCAATCCATCCTCCCAGCGAATTGCCCACCACCGTCGCTTTGGCGATGTTCTGCGACTGCATAAACGACTGCAAGAAATCGACCCAGGTTCCGATCCGGTAGTCGAGCAGCGGCTTGTCCGAATGCCCGAAGCCGACCTGATCGATCGCATAGACGTGGTACTGCGCTGAAAGCGGGCCCAAATTGGCCAGCCAGATCTCCTTGACCGAACCGAGGCCGTGCAGCAGGATCACCGCCGGTCCCTGCCCGGCCTCGAAGTAGCGAATGTTCTGCCCGTAGATGACCGCAGTTTTCTCCGGTGGCGGCGCAAGTTGTGCTTGACTCGCGGCTGTCAACGCGGTTGCGATCAACGCCGCGAGTAGAACACGACTGAAGCTGATCTTCATGGTTTCTCTCATCGACTTTGACTGTCTATAAAATCTTCTTCCCAAACGCAGACAACGCCAGTTCCACGGCCAGGTCCGCGGTCCGGTTATGCTCGTCGATCACCGGATTCACTTCTACGATCTCGAAGCTCAACATGCGGCCGTGGTCGGCAATGATCTCCATGGCCAGGTGCGCCTCGCGATAGGTCGCGCCGCCGCGCACCGGCGTGCCCACGCCGGGCGCATCCTCGGGATCGACCCAATCCATATCGAGCGAAATATGATAGCCCGCCGTACCGCGCCCGGCCATGCGTAGAGCCTCTTCCATCACGGTGCGCATGCCGCGCTCGTCGATGTCGCGCATGGTGAAGACGCCGATGCCGGTGCGCCGCACATTTTCCTTCTCAACCGCATCAATATCCCGCACGCCCACCAGCACGCAGTTCTGTGGTTTCACTTTCGGCGAAAAGTCAAAAATGTTGGCGAGTTCCGACGGCCACAGTCCCATCAGTGCGGCGAGCGGCATGCCATGCACGTTGCCGCTGGGGGACGACTCGGGCGTGTTGATATCGGTGTGCGCATCGATCCAGATCAGGCCGACGTGCTGGTTCTGCCGCCGATAAAATTCAGCCACGCCGGAAACGGTGCCCGCCGCCATGGAGTGATCTCCGCCCAGCGCCAGCGGGACCTTTCCGGCCTCGAGCGTCTTGATCACCAGTTCGGCGTGCTTGGTGCAGGTGGCCGTGATTTCTTTCAAGTATTTGGCGTGGGTGTCGCCCTCTTTCTTCTGCTCGGGAATGGCCACGGCCACGTTGCCGGCATCTTCGACCTCGTGCCCGAGAGCTTCGAGCCGCGCTTCCAGCCCAGCCACGCGCACGGCCGACGGCCCCATGTCGACGCCGCGCCGCGATTGGCCCAGATCGAGCGGCACGCCAATCACGCGGATTTTCTTCGGGATGATGTTGGTCGAGGTGGCAGTGGTCGTCATAAGAATCGCGGAGATTGATTGGATTGAGTAATTGAGAAATTCAGTAATTTAGTAATTTGAGAACCGGAAGCCGAGTGATTCCCAAATTACGCAATTACCCAATTACTCAATCTGTTTCACGGATAGAGTCTATACAGCATCCTGGGAAACGGAATCGTCTCGCGCACGTGCTCCAGGCCACAGATCCAGGCGACGGCGCGCTCAATGCCCATGCCGAAGCCGCTGTGCGGTACGCTGCCGTACTTGCGCAAATCCAGATACCACTTGAACGCCTCTTCCGGCAGGCCGTGCTCGTGAATGCGCTGCAGCAGCAACTCGTGCGAGGCCGTACGCTGCGAACCGCCGATAATTTCTCCGTATCCCTCCGGCGCGAGCACATCGACGCACAACGCCAACTCTGGACGCTGCGGGTCGGGCTCCATGTAGAACGCCTTCACCTTCGCCGGATAGCGATGCACCATCACCGGCTTTTCGAATTGCGACGAGAGATAAGTTTCGTCGGGCGATCCCAGGTCGCCGCCATACTCGAACCTCGCTTCCAGCGCGCCTTTGGCGTGGCCCTCCTGCAGATTCTTGACCGCATCGTCATAGCTGAGTCGCGGGAAAGGCGGGGTGATCTTCTCCAGCTTCGAAACGTCGCGACCAATCGTCTTCAATTCCACCTGCCGCCGCTCGACGCAGCGCTTCACAATGAAGCTGATGAATTCTTCGGCCAGATTCATCAGCTCATCGAGCTGCATGTAGGCGACTTCCGGCTCGACCATCCAGAACTCGGTGAGATGCCGGCGCGTCTTCGATTTCTCGGCGCGAAACGTCGGCCCAAACGAGTAGACTTTGCCCAGCGCCATGGCAGTCGCTTCGATGTAGAGCTGTCCGGATTGCGTGAGGAATGCTTGCTCCTCAAAATAGTCCACCGGAAACAACGTGGTCGTGCCTTCACACGCGGCGGGAGTAATGATCGGCGGATCAGTCAGCGTGAAGCCGCGCTCGTCGAAGAAATCGCGCACCGCCTTGATGATCTCCGCCCGTACGCGCAGGATCGCAGCTTGCCGCTGCGACCGCACCCACAGATGCCGGTGCTCCATCAGGAAGTCGGTGCCGTGCTCCTTGGGCGTGATGGGATAAGGATCCGACTCGGGAACGCGCTGCACCACTTGCACGTTCGACACATCAAGCTCGTAGCCGCCCGGAGCACGCTTGTCGGCGCGAACTTTGCCCTCGACGATTACGCTCGACTCCTGCGTCAGCGTCTTGATCGCGTCGAAAACCACCGGCGTAACCGCATTCTTCGGCACCACGCCCTGAATCACGCCCGAGCCGTCGCGAAACTGCGGAAACAGCAGCTTCCCGCTTTCGCGCAGGTTGTAGAGCCAGCCGCGGATGGTGACCGACTGGCCGTCATGCTTGCCGATGTCTGCGATGGTGGTGACGGGTGATGACATAAGTAGGATTTAGTAATTGGGTAATCGGGTAATTGTGTAATTGTGTAATTGAAAACCCCTTGGCTGCGCGGTGTCTTTCAAATTACCCAATTACAAAATTGCTCAATTACTCAATTTTATCGAGCTTCTCGAACGTTTCTCCCAGCTTTTCCAGCGGATTCACCTTCTCGCTCTCTTCAATCTCCAGCAGCAGCGGAGGCGTCTGCGGCGCCGAGCGCAGTAGCTCCACGGCCTCTTTCCAATCGATGGTCCCTTGCCCCGGCCACAAGTGTGAGTCTTTCTCTTTAGCGTTGTCGTGAATATGGGTCGAGCGAATGAGATTGCGCAGAATCTCGAACGCCTCGCGCACCGAGCTCATGATGTGCGCGTGGCCGAAATCGAAGCACACCCCCACGTCGTCGAAGTGCGCGTTGTGAATCAGTTCCACCAGCTTGTCGGGCGTCGAGAGCTCATTGGGAATGTTCTCCAGCAGAATGCGCACCCCCAGCGGCTTGGCGAAGGCGCGCAGGTGCTCGATCGAGGTCATGGCCGCCTCGAACTTCTTTTCGCTGAAACTCTCGTTAGGCGTTCCGAGATGCTGCACCAGAAAGCGAAACGGGATCTGCTCGGCGATTTCGAGCGCGCGCTTGATCTCGTCCATCGCGTCCACCCGGGCTGCGCGATCGATCGAAGCCACGTTCACGGGAGGAGCCCCGGCTCGTCCCCACTCATAGTCGGCGTAGAGCGGCGCATGCACGGAATTGAGCGGTATCCCGCTGCCGCGGAACCAGTCGGCGATTTCCTTGACGTGCGCCTTGCGGTTGGCGTAGTCGAGATGCTGTCGCGCGGCGAAAATCTCGATCGCCTGCACCCCGCTGCGCGCCAGTCCGTCCAGAATGCCCGGATGCAGGCGTTCTTTTACGAACAAGTAAGTTGATACCGCTTTGACCATCTCGTTTCCTGAGAATTGTTGATTGACGATTGTTGATTGTTGAATGAACACCAACCCGGCACGTTCGATTTTCATTCAACAATCAACAATCAAAAATTGCCTTTTCAGTATCCTACCGCTTTCCCGTTGCTGTTCCTGTCGTCGGTGGCGCCCAGCCGCTCGCCGGTTTTCTCATCGATGGCGATGCATTCGGCGTCGCTCCAATAGGGAGCATATCCTTCGTCGGTCAGCCCAATCTGAATTGTGTAGCCCATCTGCCGCAGAGCGTTCACCGTGTCGGGCGAAAACCATTTCTCCACCATCACCACGTCAGGCATCCACTGGTTGTGAAAACGCGGCGCGTTGACCGCTTCCTGCAGGTTCATGCCGTAGTCAACCACACCCATGAGCAGGTTCGCGACCGTCGTGATGATCTTCGAACTCCCCGGCGAACCCAGCACCAGCAGCGTTTTGCCGTTGTGAACAACGATCGTCGGCGTCATCGATGACAGCGGGCGCTTCCCCGGACCGATCTCGTTGGCAGCGCCCTGAATCAACCCATCGCTGTTGGGCACGCCCGGCTTTGCCGAAAAATCATCCATCTCGTCGTTCAGCAGAAAGCCCAACCCGTCAGCGGTCACGCGCGATCCAAACCAGTCGTTCAGCGTCGTCGTGACGGCGACCGCGTTCCCCTCGGCGTCGACCACCGAATAGTGCGTCGTGTTCGGCGACTCGCGCGGCGCAGGCTGGGGGCGCGCTGCGGCATATTGCTCCAGTTCGCTGAACACCGCCGGACGCTTCAACGTTTTGCTCGCGCTGGCACGCGCCGGATCAATCGTCTCACGCCATGCCGCCGCGTATCGCTTGTCGATCAACTGCGCCACCGGAATCTTGCTGAAGTCCGGATCCCCCAGAAACTCCGCGCGATCAAAAAACGCCCGCCGGAACGCCTCCACGGTGAAATGAATCGATTGCGCCGACCGATTCCCCAGACTGGCCAGATCGTAGCCTTCCAGAATATTAAGGGATTCAATCAGCACGGTTCCACCCGACGACGGCGGCGGGGCGCTGACGATCTCATATCCTCGATATGTACCTCGAACCGGCTCGCGCTCTTTCACCTCGTAGTGCGCCAGATCGTCGGCGGTGATCAGCCCTCCACCTTTATGCACGGCTCCTGCCAATTCCCGCGCCAGCGCGCCGTGATAGAAATCGTCTGGATTCGCCCCGATGCGTTCCAAAGTCCTTGCCAGATCAGGCTGACGGAAGATCTCCGCGGCCTGGTAGTAGTCGCCGCCGCGCTGGAAAACTCGACGCGATTCGGCAAATTTCGCCAGATAGTCATCGTGGAAATCCCGCGCCTCTTCCCACGTCAGGGCGTACCCGTCGCGCGCCAGCGCGATCGCCGGAGCCATGACCTGCTTGAGCGACAGCTTGCCCCACTTCGCTTCGGCAGAGACCATGCCGGCAACCGACCCGGGCACGCCGATCGCTTTGTATCCGTACTCGCTGGCGCCTTCAATCACGTTGCCTTGCGCATCCAGATACATGTCGCGAGTCGCGGCGGCGGGCGCTTTCTCGCGATAGTCGAGGAAGTGGGTCTGGCCGTTGGCCATGCGCACCAGCATGAGTCCGCCGCCGCCGATATTTCCCGCCGCGGGATGCACCACCGCCAGCGCAAACCCCGTAGCCACCGCCGCATCCACGGCATTGCCCCCGGCCTGCAGGATCTCCACTCCCGCCCGCGATGCCAGTTCGTGCACGCTCACCACCATGCCGTGCTGGGCGTGAACCGGATGCGTCGAAGCGTCGGCGGGAGGCGGCGGGCACACAGCCAGCCCGGCCAGAAGCAGCCCAATCCATAGTGCTTGCGGGGATCGCATGCAGGTTGCGGTTTCCAGAATTGCAGGAGACTCTTGAGGCTAGCCGAGCGGAAGGAGTCGAGTCAAATCCTCGAAACGCAACTCAGCTCCGGCGCAATCCTCTGCGCTTCGGCTTCTTTGCCCTCCCTTTAGGCGCTTTCGTCGCCACCATCTCATAGGACTGCCGGATCAGTTCCTTCATCTCGCCGCCACGCAGCGCGTCCAGTCGGTCCAGAATGACCCACTTATAGCGACCCACATACGGTGCCGGACGGATATCTTCACGCTCGATCAAGTCGGCAAACATCTCCGGGGCGCACTTGAAGCACAGTTTCTGCGGAGTGGCCGTCAGCGCGACGGTGGCAAAAATCTTCCCGCGAATCTTGAAGCAGAGATCGTCTCCCCACTGCAGATTCTCCGTCGCCTCAGGAAACGCAAGACAGTACTTTCGGACCTCTTCGACGTTCATGGTGGTTCATCTCCTGCCCAGACCTGCCTCTGACAAGCCGACTGCTCACTGTCTGATATATTTTCCAGCCGGATCAGGAGGCTGGCCCCTATGGATATTCACGGCGTGGCTCCGCTGCTGCAAGTCTTCGACATGCCAACGGCCCTGCATTTCTATCGCGACGTACTGGGCTTCACGGTTTGGGCAGCGTCCGAGCCGGGAGATCATTGCAATTGGGCTGGACTTCGACTGAACGGCGCGGAGGTTATGCTCAATACCGCCTACGAAGCTGCCCATCGCCCGCCCGCTCCCGATCCAGCCCGCATCGCCGGACACAGCGACACCTGCCTGTTCTTCGGCTGCGAGGATCTCGACGCCGCCTACCGTCACCTGCGCGCCCAGGGACTCAATGTCAACCAGCCGAAAGTCGCTCCCTACGGCATGAAGCAGCTGTGGTTCACCGACCCCGACGGCTACGGTTTGTGCTTCCAGCATCCTTCGAGGTAGCGGGCCTAGGATCGCCCGGTAGGGCCCGCCGGTTTTTCCGTCACCCGTATCTTTGCATCAACTGAACCAACCGTTGCTTCACCCCCGGCCACTCCGCGGCCACAATCGAAAAACGGGCCGAGTCGCGCGGGATGAAATCCGTCGCCATCCGGTGCGAGCGCAAGATTCCTTCAAACTGCCCGCCAATGCGTTCGAGCGCGGCCCGGGAACGCGCGTTGCGGACGTCGGTGTGAAAACAGACGCGCAGCACCTGCCACACCTCGAAGGCGTGCGTCAGCAAGAGCAGCTTGGATTCAGTGTTGGCCGCGGTCCGGACGGCGGCGCGGGTCAGCCAGGTGTAGCCAATCTCGCAGGCGTCGGGGCCGCTGCGCCCGCGCGAGGGATGCCCCGGCGGCCACGTCCAACGCTCGATATTAAAGAAGCGGGTCGAGCCGATGATCGCCTCGTCATGCAAACGCACGATTGCGAATGGCACGGCGGTTCCGGCATCGCGCCAGGCCAGGGCTGTTTCGACGTAATCGATTGTTTCGACTCTCCCTTGCGGAACCGGACTCCACCGGTAAAGCGACGGATCCGCCGCCGCGGCCGCCACAAGTCCGTCCACATGCCGACGGTCAAGCGGCTCCAGCCGCACGTGCTCTCCGCTAAGCGCAAAGCTTTCTGCAGTCACGCCTTCCACTATGCAACGTCGGGCCTCAATCCGCAACGATGCTCACGCACGGCCTTCCAATTTCACTTTTCCAATTGCTTGATCACCGTGACCTTGCTGTAAGCGACTCGAAAGCCAAGCCTCTCCGCATTGCGTTGCGAGGTCGTTCCACCCTGCGTGACCACCACCGCGTACTCACATTCCTGCTCGGTAGCTGCCGCCATGCGCGCCCGCAACAGCGCCGTCTGCAGCCCCCGCCCACGATACTCCGCCAGTGTGCCCGCCCCGCATAGCGCAAAGACCTTGTGCTCCGGAATGATCAGCCCCGTGCCGCAGGCTACCAACTTGCCGTCGATGCTAGCCGCGAATGCCAGCGCATGCTCCATCTGGTAGAGGGGCTTGATCAGTCCGCGAAAGGCCTCCGGCGCGCCATCGGGAAAGAACGCACTTTCTACGATCGTGCCCGTGATCTCAGCTTCCTCCAGCCGGCTGCGCCGAATCTCGCACCCCGCCGGAGCGGGAGGAAACTTCTCCGCGGCGTCCAGCTTCCGATACAACACGTTATTCAACTCCGCGATGGCATACCCGCGCTGCTTGAACATCTCGAACACAGCCGGCTCGTGCATAGGAGTCAGATCGACCTGCGACGGAGCCCTGTGGGCACGATAAAACTGCTCGATACGAATCCAGATCCTCCGCGGTAAACGGATGATCGAGTCCCGCTCCGGTCGCCCTTCCGATGGGCGATCCGAGGCCGGCAAAGATCATATGCCCGCCGCAAATTTCCTCCTCTGCCGCCCCAATTTCGGGCCGCGACTTGCGAAACGCCCGCGCATACTCAACCTGCGGAATCTCCTCGCACGACTCTAGTCGGCGAGCGAATGCTTTATCTACGAAATGCATGTCAGGAATCCTTTCTGGTTTTGGAGTCAGGAAAGAAGAGAGAGCGCACGCACGTCCGCGCACTTCCCTCATCGCGGCAGCCTTGCAGGATTTAGCGGGCGGCAGTCATAGGCAGGACATGAGGCTAATTCATTCCGTCACCAACGCGCAAGCACTCGCAGGAAGAGTTGTGGATGCTCTCGATCAGTTCGAGTTTGACAACTCCATCCTCTTGCGATCGGGTTCAACTGATAGCTGAAAGCTGATAGCTGAAAGCTGCTTTCCTCACACCTGCTGCCGCGCCTCGGTCAGCGCCACACTGACGTCCATCTTCTTCTTGTTGCGATAGATCGTGATCTTCACCGTGTCGCCGGCGCGATGGTTGTTCATCATCTGCGCCAGGTCCTGCTGATCTCCGACCTTCTCGCCGTCGATGGCCACGATCAGGTCGCCGCCCAGCATGATGGGAATGTTTCCCAGATACGCGCGTTCGCTGCCGCCGCGCAGCCCGGCGTTATCGGCCGATCCGCCCGGGGTCACCTGCACGATCAGCAGGCCGTAGTCGACGGGCAAGCCAATCTCGTCGGCCAATTCCGGACTGATCGGAATCGTGGTCACGCCCAGCGCCGGACGCCGCACCCGCCCCAGCGTCATCAGATCGTTCAGCACCGCTTTCGCCGTATTGATGGGAATCGCGAAGCCAATGCCGGCGTTCTGGCCCACGCTCGAAAGAATCATGGTATTGATGCCGATGACCTCGCCGTGCCAGTTCATCAGCGGACCGCCCGAGTTGCCGGGGTTGATCGCGGCGTCGGTCTGAATCGCCTCGTCAATCATGGCGCCGTTGGGCTCGCGCACTGGCCGGATGGAACTCACAATGCCCCGCGTCATCGTTCCGGCCAGGCCGAACGGATTGCCGATGGCGTATACCTTCTGCCCCACCTGCAAATTGCGCGAATCGCCCAGCACCGCCGGAACCAGGTCCGGCGCCTTGATCTGGATGACTGCCAGATCGTGCGGCGGATCGGTGCCCACCACGGTCGCGGAATAGGTCTTGCGATTATGCAGCGTGACTTTCACCTGCCGGGCGTCGGCGATCACGTGATAGTTGGTCAGTATGTGGCCATCTTTGTCGATGATGAAGCCCGAGCCCTGGCCTTCCTGGGGCACCATTCCGTAAAAGAAATCAAACGCCAGAGAGCGCGAGGTCACGTTCACCACCGAAGGAATGTTCTTGTGGTAAACGGAGATGTTGTTCTGCTCTTCACTGTCGAGGGATTCTCCCGGAGCCGCCTCGGTGATCTCCACCTGCGCCGGATGGCTTAGCCAGTTCGAGGGATGCCATCCGGCTTGCGAGTTCGAACGCCACGTCGTGAAGTAAAAGAACGCGCCGGCGATCACCAGCGCGAGGATGAGAGGCCGTAGGAGTTTCATGATGACGTCCGAAGTAAGTTCCTTCCTAATTTTACAATGCCGCAGTCCGACTCAGGCGATGCGCCCAGTATCGCTACACCACGGAGTCACGGAGGCACGGAGAACGAGGTGCTCGAGCTGCTTGTGCGCATTCCTATCCCTTGTCATTTTGAGGAGCGCCGCGACGTAGAATCCGATTCTTGTCTGCCAGGCGAGAAACAGCAGATCCCTCCTCGCTTCCGCTCGTCGGAATGACAAAACCCTCAAGCTGTCGGTGCCTCAGTGCCTCCGTGTCTCCGTGGTGAACAGGGTCAATGTTTGCTGGCTTCGCTCCGAAGCTTTTCCCACACCTGCCGCACCTGCTCGCGAGTCTGCTCCAGCGTGCCCGAATTGTCGATCACGTAGTCGGCAGCCTTGATTTTCTCCTGGTCGGGAAGCTGCGCGGCCATGCGCCGCTCCACTTCCTTGCGCGCCGCCTCCACATCCATTTTCTGCCGCGCCGCGAAGCGGGCCACGCGCTGCTCCGGATGGCAGGTAACGACAAGCAGCCGGTCGAAGTGATCGCCGGCTTCCGCCTCCAGAATCAGCGCCGCCTCTACCACTGCCACGGCGTGCGGGTCCTGGCGCGCAACCTCCTGCATCCACTCATTCTGACTGCGGATGACTACGGGATGCACAATGCGGTTGAGTTCCAGCACGCGCGAGGCGCGTGTGCCGGCAGGCAGCGTCGGCGGGCCGAACGCCACCTCCGCCAGCTTGGCGCGGTTGATGCTTCCGTCGGGACTGAGGATCTCGCGCCCGAACTGCCGCACCACCTGGTTGTAAACCGCTTCCCCCGGCTGCATCAGCGCGTGCGCAATGCGGTCGGCCTGCGCCAGGTGCGCCCCCAGCGTCACCAGCATCTCTCCCACCACCGACTTGCCGGAGGCGATTCCTCCTGTAAGCCCGACTTTCAGCATGATTTTCTTAAAGTCTTTTTCACCACGGAGACACAGAGGCACGGAGGAGAATAATTGTTGATTTCTGATTGTTGAATGACTGCCGCCACCCGAAACGAATTCCAGGTTTTCAATCAACAATCAACAATCGAAATTCAACAATCGCTTTTCTCCGTGTCTCTGTGTCTCCGTGGTGGATTTTTCATTTTGGGGATCAAGCTCGCGACAATTCCCCCACGCGGATTCCGCGCCGCATTTTCGCCGCTTTCACCGTGTTGAACATCAGCATCGCAATGGTCAGCGGCCCTACGCCGCCGGGCACGGGCGTCAGGGCTCCGGCAACTTCGGCCACCTCGGGATGAACATCTCCGATCAGCACCGACCCTTTCTTGCGGAAAGCTTCTTCCCGCTTGGTGTTGCCCGCGAAGAACCGCCTGAACTCGGCCTCGTCAGTAACCGTGTTCATGCCCACGTCAATCACGGTGGCGCCAGGCTTCACGAAGTCGCGTGTGATCATGCCCGCGCGTCCGATGGCGGCAATCAGAATGTCGGCGCGGCGGCACACCCCCGGCAGGTCGTGTGTCTTCGAGTGGCACACCGTAACCGTGGCGTTGGCATTCAGCAACAGCATAGCTGCGGGCTTGCCTACAATGTCACTGCGTCCCAAGACCACCGCTTCGCGTCCTGCGATCGCAATCTTGCTGCGCTTCAGAATTTCCATCACCCCGGCGGGCGTGCACGGGACCAGTCCCGGCCGCTGGGTCGAGAGAAACCCCACATTCATGGGATGAAATCCGTCCACGTCCTTCGCGGGATCAACCGCCAGCAGTACTCTCTTGGCATCCACTTGCGCGGGCAGCGGCAGCTGCACCAGGATGCCGTCGATGTCGGCGCGCCGGTTGAGCGCTTCGATCAGGGACAGCAGTTCGGCGGTCGTGACCGATTCGGGCGGCGTGATCTTCTCGCTGTGCAGGCCGACTTCCTCGCAAGCCTTGACCTTGCCCCGGACGTAAATCTCCGAGGCCGGGTTGTGCCCGGCCAGCACCACGGCCAGCCCCGGACGCACTCCGGCCGCAGCCATGGCGTTCACCTCCGCGGCCACCTCGCTGCGAATCTCCTGCGCTATCCTGCTTCCGTCTAAGACAATGGCGGGCATGAGTTGGTTCCGGCCCTGATTCTATCCCATTGGCCGCGGAGGACTTCGCCACGGAAGTGACAGAATTTCCGATTTGCGATTGCCGATTTCCAATTGCCCCCATTTCATCCCACCGAAATTTGATCGGCAATCGGCCATCGGCAATTGCAAATCCTGAGTGACTCCCATCACATCTCAAGCCGTCTGCCTGTCGTACAATGTCACCTCATGATTGCCAAAGAGTTGCTGGAAATTCTGGTCTGTCCTGCCTGCAAGCAGGCGCTCGAGTACCGCCAAAGCCCGGAAAGCCTGAAGTGCACGCAATGTCACCGAGTCTATGCGGTGAAGGACGACATCCCCATCATGCTGGTGGATGAGGCCACGGTCGAGCCTTAGAGCGAACGGGGGAATCGGCAGTCTCCCCGGAGAGGAAGTCCAACATGGCCACCCAATTCTTCTACTGCACTCCATGTCATAAGAAATACCCGACGCACCAGACGCTGTTTGAAGTTCTGTACAACTTTTCGAAAACTGCTCCCGAAACCTGCGCCACCTGCGGAGCCGCGCGCGAGTTGCGCCTGACCCTCGACTTTCAGTTGGGCGCCGGCGAAGGAGACTTCAAGGTCGTCTCCTCCTTCCTTCCCGAGAAGCTCGATTCCTGGCTGGGTGAGGAGGAGGAAGAGGTCACGTTCTACCCGTTCCTGGTAGTGCTGCAACGGGCTGGCGATGGCAAACAATACTGCTGGATGCCCTACTGGCACGTTGTCGGGAAAGTCGCCACATACGGGCAGCACGCGGTTTGCATGGACCATGAGCAGTTCGAAAGCCTTGCCGCCCAGGTGGAAGACGCCCTGCTGGAGCCGGTGTAGCCCGGGGCTCGGTCGGAGCAACGTTCCCGGTCGTCCCCCGTGCGGGACCGCGCAAATGGGAAGCCTTGTCCGGGCTTGAGATTTTGGCTCGGAGCCTCAGGGTGGGGCTGGCAGCTCACACTACTCCTGGCTTCCGCACTCGGCTTTCTACCGGGTTCTTCCCCGTCGATACAGTCTTCGTCTCAGGTCCTGGAATCTGGCGCCTCAGGCGCCCGCGCCCTAACCTAATCTCCCCCCAACTTGTGCAATATGACCGCGCTCCGTCACGGAACGACACATTGTGTCACTCTTGAGATTACTTGCTGGGTACGAAGGGGATGCCGGCGGACCGGAATCGCCCTCCTCGCTGCCCGCAACTTTTGATATCCACAGGGGTTAATGAATCCAGCAGGGTTTGGGGACCGTATATAGAAAGTAGGGTCGTTTGCGGCAGCCGAATTGCATGCAACTTGAGTAGCTGCCGATGAGTCTAATACGGCAAAGCGGTAAAAGGTCGGAGTCGGAGGTGATGACGGCCATGACGAACGAGAAGATGAACGACAAAGACAGATTCACCATCACTGAGCTGGCAGCTCTCAGGAACGACCTGCTCCAGGGCGGGATGCTCGATTCCTACGAGGCGGCCGAGTTGCTCCAGGTGTTTCTGATGGGCCGCGGTTACGGAGTTTCGCCAAAGGCAGCTTTGGATGCGGCAGGCCGGGTTGAGATGGCGGGTTGCGCCCTCCCGGTGCTGCAGCATGAGTTGGAGAACCTGGCAATGGTGATGTAAGGCTTGCGCTACCGCCCGGGCGAGCCCGGAGAAGGTGGCGGCAAGAAACAGGGAACGCGAGCTTCCACCTGGGTGAGAAACCTGCACGCGGTGGGTTGGAACTCGCGGGTGAGGGACGAACGTCCTGAGATTTTGACATGCTGGTCGGCGGTCTGAAGTACCAGCCGAGCCAGTTCCACAAAAGGGAAAGCCGGGCCAACCAGCCCGGCTTTGTGGTGTTTGACTCGAGAGTCGCGAGCCCCATTTCGCCAGCCAGGGCTCGAGTGCTACAAGCCAAGCCCCAGCGCGATTCCCGAGGCTAGCAACTCGGGACTCAAGGCTCAAGACTCAAGACTCAAGACTCAAGACTCATTTCTTACTCATACCGCAGGCTTTCCACCGGATCCAACTGCGAGGCGCGGGTCGCCGGGACCGTCCCAAAGACAATTCCCACAATCGACGACACCACGATGGCGATGATCGCCGACAAGCCTGAAATCGGAATGCGGTAATCGGTGAGAAAGCGCACCGAATACGGGATGGCGAGGCCCACGACAATCCCTACGATTCCTCCGGTCAGCGAGATCAGAATCGCCTCCGCCAGGAACTGGAAGCGGATATTGCGGTTCGTCGCTCCGATCGCTTTGCGAATCCCGATTTCGCGAATGCGCGAGGTCACGGTCGCCAGCATGATGTTCATGATGCCGATCCCGCTCACCAACAGCGTGACAAAGGCCACCAGCATGAGCACGGCGGTCAGGGCATTGGCGGTCCGTTCCGCCACAGTCAAAAGCTGGGTCAGATTCTGCACGTTGTACACCGACTCCGCCCGGTGCCGCAACTGCAGCACTCGCTTGATGGCCGACGTGGCCGGGATCACATCCTGCGGCGTGGCGACAGAAAAATACGCTTCATAAATGTCCCCCGTGGGCGTGAAGAACCGGCTCACCGTGTAGGGAATCAGCATGGTGTCTTCCTGGATCTCCGACTGCCCGAACGTGTCCACACTTTCCTTGAATACCCCAATGATCGTGAACGGCAGGTCGCCGCTCAGCTTGATGACCCGGCCGATTGACTCCTGGGGCGCGCCGTAGAGCTTGAGCGCCAACTTCTCCGTGATCACGCCGACTTTGTTGCGGCCGGCGGAGTCGTCCGCATCGAAGAAGCGCCCGGCGAGCACGATCAGGTTTCGCACCCGCTGGTACTCGGGATTTACGCCCAGCACCAGGATGTCCCGCTGCTTGCCGCCGCCCACATTGATGCGGTCGCCAAGTGCTACGGTTGGTGAGGCGGCCACCACGCTGGGGACCTGCTCTCGAATCGCCTGCACGTCGCTTACGGTCATGGGATCGGGCGTCGAATCGATCCGCTGCGCTCCGCCTGAATAGCCGGCATAAATCATGTTGGAGCCGATGGCTTGAATCTGGCGCAGCACGTACTGCTTCCCCGTAAGTCCGATGGTGACCACCAGAATCACCGACGCCGTGCCTACGGCCATGGCCAGCGCCGTCAGAATGAACTGCAGCTTGTTGCTCCAGAACGCGTCGTAGGCGAAGTTCAGGACTTCGTTGAGTCCAATCGTGAAACGGCGGGGAGCCGTTACCGGTGCGGTGGTCGTAGCGTTCGCCATCAAGCTGATTAGATGTTAAGCCCCATTCGTAAGAAGCCGCAATGCGCAGCCTGACATACAGCTGGATTTTCTTTGCGATCTTCGCGGCTCTGCCTTCGCGAACTTTGCGATTAAAAAGCTTTTGCCATAGTGCGCTACGCGGATGGCAGCGGTCGGAGCGCCCACCCAGCTAGCGCCACCGCCGCCAGCACCACGATCAGGGGATCGACCGGACGAAAATAATACGTCTCCGGATGCGAAAAGTAATAGGCCAGCGGGAAAAAGAACAGCACGATGGCAAAGCGCATCGCCAACCCTGAGTCAAGACGAAACACCCGGCGCAGGCCCAGCAGTCCCAGGATGGTCATCGTAGTGTCGACAAAAATATTCGGCGGATCGAGCGGCTCATCCTTCAAATACGCGTGATCGAAACTCCAGTAGCCGGTCCACATGTAGACGATGCGGCGGGCGGTCATCCACGCGTACCAGCCGGGATGGGCCCTAATGTAACCCATCGCCTGCTCCCGCTTGTGGTCCATGTACGCCACTTCGCCGACGCGCTCGTACTCGCCGAGTTCGGCGTCGCTGTGATTGGGGTGCAGGGCGCTGTTTACCCAGCGCGTGGAGTACCCGTTGTTGCCGATGTACAACTCCAGTCCAAACCCGCTGCGCACCGGAATGAAGTGATGAAAGACTTCGTAGTTCCGCCCGATCCACGGCGCCATCATGACGATCGCCGCCAGCGCCGCGGCCAGCATCGGCATCGTCCACGTTTTTCGATTGCGCCAGCGCCGGTACAGCGTCCATAGCCCCAGCAGCGGGACCACCGCCAGCGTAACCGGCTCAGTCAGCGCGGTGAATCCGCCGGCCAGGCCGAACAGCAGCCAGTCCCGCGTGCGCGACGATTTTTCCAGCCGCCACGCCCACAGAAATAGCCAGGTGAGTTCCAGCGTGACCAGGCACGTCGACCACGCCCAGTCCGCGCCGTAGTAAATGCCGTACGGCGAAAACGCCCATCCCCAGCCCGCCCATTTCGCCACCCGATCGCCGAAAGCCTGGCGCGCGATGAGAAACACCGGCACGCAGGTCAGCGCGGAGAACACGCTGTTCAGTGAAAGGACCGCGATCACCGCCGCCTTGGTTTCAATTCCGAAGACCTTGAAAATGCCGGCGACCAGATACGCGTAAACCGGCGGCAGCACTGCCGTCGGTCCAGTCTGGGCAAAGACATTCCCGAAGCCGTGGCCGGTGACCAGCGATTGAGCCACCAGGCCAAAGGCCCAGTGCCCGAGCACAAACGGATCCGTCCAGTCGGTGTAGACAAACGAAATGACCGCCAGCCGCACCGCCAGCGCCACCACCGCCATGAGCAAGTAAGGTTGAGACGGCGAGCGAGCGTTTGATTCCGTTCCCATTGGCAACGCGACGTTCGTGAGAGAGTGCTCCTTGAGCCGAAATTCTTAGTAGAGGGAGCGGTCTCGAATCACCCGTCCCTCGTGGAAGAGCGGCCCTTTAGGGCCGCGTTCGGTCGTGCTTATAACGATCGGGCTTTAGCCCTGGTCTCGGCCCTGAGATCCGCCTCAGTATAGACGGCACACCCGCACTTGCTGATTCTGATACGGACACGTCATTCCCGCATCCGTCTGCTCGCCCGCATGCGACCACTCCGCATCCGTGCCAGACAGGACCACCCAGTTCACGCCGAATTCATTCTTGAGCCGCTGAAAATCCCCGCCTTCAAAATTTCTCCAGCCCTGCAATGCACTGACCTCCTTCCACCACCGCGGAGCCAGCCGTGGCACGCGCGCCGCCATTCCGCCATCCTTGTCATAGTCTGCGAGCATGCTGCGCTCGGCCAAAGCGCGAAATCCGTGAAAGTCTTCCCCCGGAAGCAACATGTACATCGGATCCAGCGCGAAGTAGCTGTCGGCCGGGGTGTTCTGCCGGATCCACGTGAACGCCTGCAACCAGGCATTCGCCGGCTTCGTCCGCGGCAACTCCAGATGCGCGCTAGCTGGATACATCTGGCGCTGCGCGTAGAACATGCCCGCGCTCAGCGGAACCAAGAGCAAAATCCAGCGATAGACATGCCGGCCCAGCACGTAACGTCCGAGCAGGCCGCCGACGAGCACAAAGAACAGGAGATAAAGCAAGTGCAGATACCGCATCGGCTCAAACGGCCGCAGCCGCTCGAAGCCGGGCGGAAGCATGATCGCCAGTGCCACGACGGTCTGGAAGATGCCGTAGTACAGAAGACTGGAAACCAGGCTCTGCAAGACGAAATCTTGCGGAGCGGAGCCCGCCGCCGCTTTGCGATGCCACAGGAAGCGCTGAAAGGCATAGATCAGCACCAGCGGAGCGCCCACTCCCAGCCATTCATACCACTCCCAGTGAGAAAGGTAGTAGAAGCTGCGAGTGGAAGCCGCCTGGCGCCAGGCATCCGAGCCGGGCTCGAAGATCCATCCCAGCGGCACCAGCAGTGCGGCAGCCAAAAGGGAAGCAGAACGCGGTCGGCTTGCCGCCTTCAGGCTCCACCACAGAAAGACGCAAAAAGAGATCCCGAAGCTGGCCATGATGGCGTGGTTTGCAAAAGCAAAGGCCAGCAGGATTGCGGCAAGCCCAACCCGCCGGTCGATTACTGCCACGACAGCGGCAACAATCGCCGCCGTCGCCAGCGTGCGGGGATGAAGATACTGGTCCGCCAGGTTGATGCCCGTGCCGGATACCGGCAGGGTGAGCAGCACGCCCACTAAAACCGCAGCCGCCCACTGTGCCGAAACCTGCGAGAAGCAGCGCCGGCTGATGCGCCAACAGCCGTGCAGAATCAGAAAAACGGCTGCGAACTGCCACAGCAGCAGCGTCCACGCCAGCGGCAGGTGTGTGAAGCGCACGAACAGCGCAACCAGCTTGTCGTAAATCGTCGCCTGAAACTGCAGAGTGAAGAAATCCGAGTCGTGCGGAAACAGCGAGGGATTGAGGTTGTGTTTGATTGCAGCCAGGTAGAAGGCATCATCTTCCAGGCCCGGGTGGTAGCCCATCACAACGAAGGCCAGCGCAGCCAGCAGAATAAGCAGCGCCAGGTTCATCGCAGAAAAATTGCCCTTGCGCAATCGAAGGGCCGCCGGATTTTGCGCAGGATCGAATACGCGAGGATTGGACACGCGAAGATCGGACATGCGAGAAGAAGGCCCGGCGCACGCTACGCCGAGCGCACCGTTTCGCCGCTGCGGGTGTAGTAGCTCTGCTGGCTGGTCTCCAGTTTGCGTCCCTTATCGCTGAACCGGGCCAGGTGCAGCACACCGATTCGTTCGAGCGCAAACTGCAGAGTTGTGCCCAGCACGCCAAAACCGTACTTCACGCTGCGGCGGAAGTTAATCGACGAGGCCCCTTTGAAATATTTCGTCGGGCACGAAACTTCCCCAATGCGAAAGCCGAAGTGCACGCACTGTGCCAGCATCTGGTTGTCGAAGACGAAGTCGTCGGAGTTTTCGAGCAGCGGCAAGTCAGTCAGCACTTTGCGGCTGAAGGCGCGGTAACCCGTGTGATACTCCGACAGCTTCACGCCCAGAAACAGATTCTCGAACGCGGTCAGCAGCCGGTTCGAGATGTACTTGTACAGCGGCATGCCCCCGCGCAGCGCCCGCCCGCCGATAATGCGCGAGCCCAGCACCACGTCGTATACGTCGTAGGCCACCATGCTGGCCACCGCCGTGATCAGCAGCGGCGTGTACTGGTAATCCGGGTGCAGCATGATGACCACGTCCGCTCCCGCTTCCATCGCTTCGCGATAGCAAGTCTGCTGGTTGCGTCCGTAGCCGTAATTGCGATCATGCTGAAAGACGCGCAGGCCCAGGCGCCGCGCCACTTCCACGGTCTGGTCGGAGCTATGGTCGTCGACCAGAATGCGGATGTCGGCCAATTCCGGCACTTCGCCCACCGTGGCTTCGAGCGTCTTCTCCGCGTTGTAGGCAGGCATGACGACCGCAATGCGTTTGCCGTTGATCATGGCTCTGGTAATTCTACTAGTCTACCGGAGATATCCGGCGCCGTACCCTGTGTCCCTCTGTGTCCTCTGTGGTTAGTTTTTTGGATCTTAACCACAGAGGGGACAGGGTTCCACAGAGACGTCGATCAGTGAGCTGTCTGCTTCAGGATTTGCTCCATATAATCCTTCCATGCCACGGCCCAGGTGTGCGTCCCGTGGCCATGCGTCTTCTCGCTGATGGGCAGCAGCACGAAGGTTCCGTTTCTCAGCCGCTTGCTCTCGGGTTCGGCAATGCCCAGCTCCGGCGGGTTAATGAAGTCATCGGCCGAGTTGATCCACATCACCGGCGCTGTGATCTTCTCCAGCTGCGGTGACGGATCGTAGTTGCGAGACGCGTTCACCTGATACAACAGGTCGTTCGCATCCGGCGCTGTGCCCGGCCGCCCCTCCCTATCGGCGATATATTTGTCGACCGCATCGCGCGTGGGCAGCGTCCGCTGCATAGCGACCGGAGCGCTGCCGGCGATGATCAGCAAATCCTGCGCCGTGCGCAGCGCCCGCACTGGCTCCTCTTTGTACTCGCCCTCTTTCCAGTCGGGATCTTTGCGGATCGCATCCATCAGCAGCTTGCGCCATAGCCGGTTGCGTCCTGCAATCTGCACCGGCAGGCAGGCCATGGGCATGAGTGCGTCCATAAAATCGGGATAGGTCTCGCCCCACACGAACGAATGCATGCATCCCATCGAGGTGCCGAAAATCAGGCGCAGGTGCCGTACCTTCAGCCCCTCGGTCAGCAGCACATGCTGGGCCGCCACCATGTCGTCGTAGTCATACTGCGGGAAGCGCGCGTGCATGCCGTCGCTGGGCTTTGACGACTGCCCGTGCCCAATGCCGTCGGCCGCGATGATGAAATAGTGCGAAATGTCGAGCGGTTGCCCCGGCCCATAGAGTTCGTCGGCAAACTGAGGCGCCAGGAACTGTTTTCCCGACCCGCCGGTCCCGTGCAGCAGCAGCACGGCATTGGTGACATTGCCCTTCGCGTCGCGCGCCGGCGCGCCTAGCGTCCAGTAGTGCAGGCGCAACTCGGAGAGCGGTTCCCCGGAGCGGAACTTGAAATCGTGAGCGACGAAGTCGCTCTCGCTGACCGGATACTTAGGCGCTTCCTGCGCCGAGGCGCACAACGGGAGAACGATCGCCGTAACCGCAATCACGCGCGTGAGAATGCTCATGATCCTCCCTGGCGCCCATAAATTCGCAACATTGTTCAGATTGTCATCCTGAGCGAAGCGAAGGACCTGTGCACCTTGTTTGCGCAATCGGTGGTCTCGCATCGTGACGGAAGCGGGCCCAATTTGTCATCCACTTCAGAACACGACATCCGCTCGCTACTTCATCCCATCCAGAATCGATCCCACGATTCCGCCCACCACACCGCCTTCCACCGTCTGGCGGCGTACTTCGTGAGGCAAATAGCGGTCGATGGCGTGCGCCAGCTTGGCGATGGGCAGCGTCTGCAGCCAGATTCTCCCCGGCCCGGTCAACGCCGCCAGAAAAATTCCGTCCCCGCCGAAGATCATGTTCTTGATCCCCGGCACGGTCGTGATCTGAAACGAAACGCTGGCCTGAAATGCTCCCACGTGTCCGGGATGCACCCGCAGCGTTTCCCCCGGCTGCAGATCGCGCACCACCAGTTCGCCCGAGAGTTCCAGCCACGCCGTCCCCTGGCCGCTGAGCTTCTGCAGCAGAAATCCGTCCCCTCCGAAAATGCCCGCGCCCAGCGATTGTTGGAAGCCGACACCAATCTGAATCTGCGAAGTGGCGCACAAGAATCCGTGGCGGTGAATCATGTACTCGTGTCCGGGCGAGACTTCCACCGGCACAATGTGCCCCGGCAGCTTGGTCGCAAACGCCAGCTCCCCGGCCGCGCCCACGGCGCGATACTCGGTCATGAAGATCGACCCGCCGCCCGCCACCCGCTTGAGCACGCCAAAGATTCCTCCTCCACCGGCAAATTGCGTGTGGGTGGTCATCTGCACCGAACTGCCCATCCACGACAGCTCTCCGGCCTCGGAAATGATGGACTCATTCGGTTCCAGGACGAATTCCAGGACGGGCATGGTGGTGCCGTTGATGCGGCTCTGCATAGCGGATCTCCTCAGGGACAGGGTGAGCCTGGCGCTTTTGAGCAGTCAGGGAATTCCAAGAGTGACCGAGTATACATCAGCCCCTCCGGGAAAATTCATCAACCACGAAGGACACGAAGTTCCACGAAGGAACCCTCCAGGGTCTTCCTTCGTGAACCTTCGTGTCCTTAGTGGTGAAAGGTTTTGCGCTGTTTTCCCGGGTTAGAACCAAGGGTCAGCCGCCCCGATTTGCCCTGCAGTTTCGGCCCGAGGGCGGTATATACTCAAGGGCATCCTTTCTGTCTTGAAGGGCGGCGGTGCCTTTCAAGCAATCCGCCGGGCCGGGCGTTAATGGAAAAGTCAAATCCACTTTTCGATCCCCAGGGTCGCGGGGGAGATCGACGTAATACCCCTGACGAAGGCGGCGGTGTGCGCGCCCCGGCCAAGGGCGATAGCTCCAGCTCGAACGCCCCGCCGGACTCCGACGCCCCTACGCTCGTGGATCATCCCAGCGTGGATCATCCTCGCTCCGATCATCCTGGCTTGGATCACCCCAGCTCAGGCGATGCGCCCACGCTCGTGGATGCCAAGTCTCCTCCGCTCGATCCCGACGCGACCATGGTGGAAGGCGCCTTGCCGCCTCTGCCTCCTCTGAAGTCGCGTGCCCCTCGCGTGCAAGTCACAACGCCTCTGTTCGAGCCCGGCGATGTGCTGGGCGGCCGCTACGAAATCCTGCAGCTTCTTGGCGAAGGCGGCATGGGCGCGGTCTACAAGGCCCGCGATCGCGAACTCGACCGCCCCGTCGCGCTGAAACTGATTCGCGCGGAGCTTGCCTCCAGCCCGGCTATGCTCGCCCGCTTCAAGCAGGAGTTGCTGCTCTCGCGCCAGGTCACGCACAAGAACGTCATCCGCATCTACGACCTGGGCGACGCCGACGGCGTGAAGTTCATCACCATGGAGTTCGTCGAAGGCCGCGACCTGCGCGCCCTCATCAAAGAGAAAACGAAGTTATCCGCGGAAGAATCGGTCGAGATCATGGAGCAGGTCTGCCAGGCGCTGGAAGCCGCGCACAGCGTGGGCGTGATTCACCGCGACCTGAAGCCGCAGAACATCATGCAGGAAACCACCGGCCGCATCCTGGTGATGGATTTTGGCCTGGCCCGCACCATGGAAGGCGAGGGCATGACCCAGACCGGCGCCCTGGTCGGCACCATGGAATACATGTCGCCGGAACAGGCTCTGGGCAAGGACCTCGACCAGCGCTCCGACATCTTTACCGCTGGACTGATTCTCTACGAGCTTCTGACCGGGCTGATGCCGTTCAAGGCCGAGAGCGCGCTGGCCAGCCTGATCCGCCGCACCCAGGAACGCGCTGTTCCCGTCTCCGATCTCGATAAAACCATTCCCGGCCGCCTCAGCATGGTCGTGAGTAAGTGTCTGGAGCGCGATCCCGCGCTGCGCTACCAGAGCGCCAGCGAAATGCTGCGCGATCTGGAGGCCTGGCAGGGCAAGATTGCCGCCGCCACGCTCGGCTTCCACGCCGACGTCAAGCCCTGGGGCCAGACCCTGAATTGGCCAGTGGTGACCGGCGTCGCCACGGTTCTGCTTCTGGCCATGCTGGGCTACGTGTTCCGCAAGCCTCTTTTCTCGCCCCCACCGGCAAAGGCCGGCCCGGCGCTTTCGCTGGCGGTGATGCCGTTCCAGAATTCTTCCGGCGATCAATCGTGGGATTGGCTCGGGCCCAGCCTCGCCGACATGCTGAGCACTGACGTCGGCCAATCCGCGCACCTGCGCACCGTGCCGCCCGACCGCGTGCAGCAGGTCTTCCACGATCTGCGGATCGCGCCCAACTCCGTCGTCGATTCCTCGACCCTCGGCCGCATCGCCGAATTCACCAACGCCGACACGCTGGTTTGGGGACAGTACACCAAGCTCGGCGATCAGATTCGCATCGACGCCAACCTGCAGGACCGCAAGCACAACCGCACCATCCAGGTGAAAGCCGAAGCCGCCAGCCAGAAAGATCTATCCGCCGCCGTCGACAGCCTGGCCGATCAAATCCGCAAGAATCTGGCGCTCTCCTCCGACATCGTGAAGGAACTGCAGGCGCAATCCTTCAAGCCCACGTCCAGCTCCGTCGATGCCCTCCGCGACTACAACGAGGGCCTGCAGTTCCTCCGCCAGGGAAATAATCTGGAGGCCCAGAAGCGCCTGCAGTCGGCCACCAACGAAGACCCGCAATTCGCCTTTGCCTGGTCCCGCCTGGGCGAAGCCTATTCGGCTCTCGGCTACGACAGCGACGCCGAGCAGGCCGCCCGCCGCGCCGTCGATCTCAGCCAGAATCTCCCGCTGGCCGAGCGCTACTTTATGGAAGCCAGCCTGGCCCGTGTCAGCAAAGACAATCAGAAGGCCATCGCCGCCTACGAAAATCTGGCCAAGAGCTTCCCCGACAATCTCGATGTGCTTTATTCGCTGGGCAGCCTCTACGAAGACGAGCGCGACCTCGACAAAGCTCGCATGTACTACGACAAGGTTCTGCAGGCCGACGGCAAGAATCTCGACGCGCTGCTGGCCATGGGCCGCGTCGAGATCAAGTCGGGCAATCCGCAGCAGAGCCTCGACCCGCTTGACCGCGCCCGCCATCTGGCCATCGACCTCGACAATCAGGAGCAGGAAGCTCTCATCCTGCAAGCGACCGGTATCGCCTACAAGCATATGAACAAGCCTACCGAGGCCCTGCGTAACTACCAGGACTCGATGGCCCTCAACCAGCGCCTCGGACAAAAGCGGGGCGTGGCGGCCAGCCTGGTCGAAATCGCTCAGCTGCAACTTGCGCTGGGCAAGCCTGACGCCGCTCTTGCCGCCTACAACGAAGCCCTCAAGATCCGCAAGGAGATTGGCGACAAGAAGGAAGCGGGCGACACTCTGATCGATCTCGGCGATTTTTATCTCGAACGCGGCCAGCCCGATCAGGCGATGGAGGTGTTCAAAGAGTCGTTGCAGATTCAACGCGACGCCGGCGACGAAGCTTATCAGGCGATCTGCCTCAACAACATTGCCACGGCCTACACCCAGAAGGGCGAAAACCAAGACGCCCTCACCTATCTGCAGCAGGCGCTGCAAATCCGCGAGAAGCTCAACGTGCCCGGCGACATCGCCGAAACCCTGCAAAACCTGGGTTCAACCGACGCCGCCCTCGGCCAGTACGATCAGGCCATGACCGCCCTGATGCGCGGCCTCGACCTCTACCGCAAGGCCGGCAACACCCAGGGCGCCGCCGTGATGTCGCACAGCATGGGCCTGGTCTTCGAACATCAGGGCCGCATCGGTCCGGCGGTTGGCGCTTTGCAGGACGCAGTCAAGGGTCTTCGCGACCTGGGCGATCGCAGCAGCACGATGGCCGAGGCTCTCGGTGATCTTGCGGGAGGGTTGGCCCGGGCTGGCCGAGGCTCGGAATCCGGCAAGCTGCTGGACGAGGCGCAACCATTGGCTCGCGATTTGAAAAACGATACGCTGCTCGCCGGCATTCTCAACAGTCAGGGCGACGCGTTCTTCTACCAGGGCGATCTCAAGTCGGCCAGGAATTCTTACGAGCAGGCCCTGCATCTGGCCGCGCATTCCGCCGACAAGGATGTTCTGCTGGCATCGAAGCTCGACGCGGCCAAGGTCGCGGTGTTCGATGGACGCTCCCGCGCCGCCGCCGGCGATCTGCGCGCCCTCGCCCAGCAGGCTGATGCGCAAGGAAGAAAGTATGTTTCCGTGGCCAGCTCCGTACTCCTCGCCGACGCGCTGATCAGGAACAAGGACTACCCTGCCGCGCGCCAGGAGTTGCAGCGCAGCCTGGGACGTGCCGAGAAGCTGGGCCTCCGGCTTGAGGGCGCCGAAATTCACTACCTGCTCGGCACGGCGCTCCGGCTCTCGGGAGCCACCGCAGAAGCCAGCTTGCAGTACCGGGAATCCAGCCGCGTGCTCGATGAGATCGGGAAAGAACAGGGCGCTGAGCACATTACCGAGCGCTTCGATCTAAAACCCGTTTTCGCGGAAGACGCCCAGTACGCGAAATAGAGCCGGGCCATAAACTAAGAGCGGCTGCCGGGCCCTCCGAACTCCCAAAGCAAAACGCACGGAATCCGCGATCCCGCGCGTTCACATGATTGCGGCAGTTCTACAACGTTGCAACGGTTCTACAACGTCGCGGTTCTACAACCCGTCTCATAAATGGTTCTGGGAAGGGCACGACTTCACTCGTGCCGTTAAGTCCGCAATGAAACGGGAAGGGCACGACTTCAGAGGCTGCGGAAAAACTCAAGAGCCGCGATGAACGGGAAGGGCCCGAGTTTACTCGTGCCGTTGAGTCGTTGAAAATGTGTCCGCGCTTCAGCGCCTGAGGTGCGCTTTATGCGCCATCAATTTGTTCTTCCGCAGCCTCCACTTGTGAGACGGCCCTAATGTTTGGCCCCCGTAGCCGTCAGCGGAATCTGCTGCGGACTTCCCACAACATTGTCCGTGACCAGGATCGTGAAGTTATAGGTTTCCACTTCACTGGCATGGAACGTCACCTTGAAGCTGCACATGCCGCCGGGCGCAACCGGAGACACGCAGTTGTCGGTGAACTTGAACAGGTCGTTGTCCTCGTTGCTGCCCGCCAGCGCGATCTTCGTGATCTTCAGCGGCGCGGTGCCGGGGTTGGAGACATTGACGGTGATCGTCGCACTGGTCCCCGTCTTGATCGAGCCAAAGTTCACGCTGCTCGGCGAGAAGCTGATCAGCGGCTGGGTCACCAGCAGAGTCACCTGCGCTCCCGCCGAGTTGTAGTCGTTCATGTCGGCCGGAGTGAAGGTCGTGGTCAGCGTCTGGTTGCCCGCGGCCAGAACCGTCCCCGGCCCCGGGTTGTAGCTGAAGCTTCCCGCGACGTTCGCCGTGGCGTCGAGCTGGGTTGAACTCAACGGCGTCCCCAGCACGATCGGCGCCGGAGTTACCCAGGTGATCGTCGGTGTGGCCTTACTCACCTGCAGCATCACGCTGGCGTTGGCCGGGTTGTAGTCGTTGCTGTCCGATGGAGTGAAGATCGTGTTCAGCGTCTGCGTTCCGGCCGGCAGCACCGTCCCTGCCCCCGGAGCATAGGAGAATGACCCTGCCACTGCTCCCGACGACGCGTCCAGTTGTGCCCCACTTAACGCTGTGCCGAAGACGATCGGCCCCGGCGTGGCCCACGTGATCGTAGGATTGGCCTTGTTCACCTGCAATGGCACACTCGCCGTCGCCGTGCTGTAGTCGTTGCCATCAGCCGGAGTGAAGGTCGTGTTCAGCGTCTGCGTCCCGGCCGCCAGCACCGTCCCTGCCCCCGGAGTATAGGAGAAGGACCCTGCCACTGGTCCCGACGACGCGTCCAGTTGCGTCCCGCTCAAGGCCGTGCCGAACGTGATCGGGGAAGGCGCCGCCCACGTGATCGTCGGCGTGGCTTTAGTCACCTGCAGCGGCACGCTCGCAGTCGCATTCGTGTAGTCGGCGGAGTCCGCCGGAGTGAACGTCACCGATAGCGTCTGCGGCCCCGCTGTCGGCACGGTTCCCGGGGGCGGGCTGTAGACGAACGTTCCCGCCACGTTCGCGGTTGCGTTCTGTTGCGTGCCGCCCAGTGCGGTCCCGAACGTGATGGCGGTGGGTGTCGCCCACGTGATGGTCGGCGTGGCCTGGCCCACGGTGTAGTTCACCGAAGCCGTCGTGCTCACGTTGCCGGCCAGATCCTGAGCGCCGACCGTGAACGTATGATTCCCCGTGGTGCCGCTAACGGTGGTGTTGAGCGGCCCCGTGCTCGGGGTCGCGGCAAAATTCGCCGACCCGGACGGCCCGCAGTTCACCACGCCCGAACCTCCATCCGTGCAGCTCCAGTTCGCCGTTACGGTCTGGCCGAACACCGGCGACGCCGGCGAAATCGTAGGCGCGGTGATGACCGGTGGTTTCTTATCGACCTCGAACGGGCCGAACGGTCCGGCAGGCGTCGATGTGTTCCCGGCAACGTCCATGACGGTGACCGATGGCGGCACCGTCAGAGCCGCGTTGGTTTCCATTCCCATCGGCACATTCGTTTGCACCGAGAACGCCGACGGACCCACCAGCCCTGACCCGCCCGCATTGTCGCTGGCAGTGCAATTTACGACGACGTCCATGTTCGTCCACGCCACTGCCGGCGGCGTGCAACTGACGGTCGGAGGCGTCAAGTCGAAGTTGATGGTAAACGTCGGACTCGCGCTGCTGACCGTGCCTCCGCTGTTGGTGATTATCGATTCCGGCGTGCTGGAGCTGTCGGTCGCAAAATAAGTGATGGTAGTCGAGCCCTGGTTGGTCCCGGGCACCATGACCGATCCGCTCGGACCGGTGATCGTTCCGGAAGCCGGCGACGGCACATTCGCTCCCGTTGCCGAATAGTTGATCGAAGTGACGGTCGGCAGGGGCGACGGCGCGTTCGTGTTGGTGGGCGGCACAACCTCGGTGCCGCTGAAGTTCACGGTCACTGGACCACTGGCCCATCCCTGATTTAGCGGCGGAGTCGTGGTCACGCTGGTGCTGGGTCCCACGGAGCCCAGAATCAGGAATAACGTCGAATTGAAGTTGTCGGTTTTTCCGCTGGTCGTGATCTTGTCGCCGCTGATGCCGGTGAAAACGCTGAACAGCCCTTTACACGTGTTGTCGCCCGAGGCGCCGCAGCTCAGCGCGTTGTCCTTGCCCATGATGTAGTTCGGACCAACGATGGGCTCCTGCGCAGGATCGATGTTGTACGAGTGACTGAGCCCGATCAGGGGATTCTGCCCGGTGCTCAGGCAGTTCGTGCCCGCGGGAGTTGAACTGGACGACGTCGTGCACAGGTCGGTCGTGGGCACGCAGGCAAAATTGCCGTTGCCGGTGTCGATGTGCTGGCAGGTGCTTCCTTGAAACGGCGTGTTCGCAACCAGGTCGCTGAACTGCTGATCCGTGATCGTCTGCACCGTGCCCTGCATGAACAAGCCCTGGAATGCGCCCGTCCCCAACCCGCTCTGCGAGTAATCGGTGGTGGCGCTCAGGTTGGTCGTGTAATTGAAATTGGTGACCGTGGTCTGCACAGGCTGCACGATCGTGATCGGAGACAGCGGCCACTGGCTCATGGTCCAGCTGAGGATGTTGTTGTTCTGCGCCGACGAGCCGGTCGCGGCGGTCAGGCCGATAAAGGCGCTGGTCCCGCTCGTCAGGTTCAATTGTGTCACCAGGTTCACCGTCGCCTGCACCACCAGCGTGCTGTCGAAGAACACGCTCAGATTGTTGCAGTTGCTGGTGCAGTTCAGGGGCGGAAGATAGTTGACCGTAATGGTGTGAACCAGCTGGTCGGTCAGCGACATCCCGGCGGGCAGGCTGGCCAGCGCCAGTTTCGCCGGACTGCCATTCGGACAAATGTAGCCGTGGTCCGCGCTGTTCGGCGTCAGCGTGCTCGCATTGTTCGGGCCGCAGCTCTGGATCGCAATATGATTGCCGTCGGGATCGCCATAGTCGGTGTTCTGGTGGGTATCGAGTTCGATCGCCAGACTGTTCAGGATGGCGAATCCGGGGCCCCTGGCAATGGAGATGTCGTTGTTGCCGTACGCAATGTTCTGGCCGTCAAAGACCCATCCGATGGCTCCCGTGCCCGCCGGATCGTTCTGTATGACCAGCGCGATGCCGTCCGCCGGAAACGTACAGGAGGAGCAGAGGTTCGTGTTGGTGATCTGGAACTGGAATGAGGTCGTAAATCCGTTGGCCAGCGGCTGTTGCGTCGCGAACCAGGCCGCGCCGTGCTGGTTCATCCGCGCTGAGGTCAGCTGCAGAGTGCCTCCGCTGATGACTTGAGGCTGTCGCGGAAATCCGTCGGTCAAAACCTGGCAGGCGGCGGCCGGGCTGCTGCTGTTCACGCACACGTTGGTGGTGGTGAACCCGCCCGGCGCGATGCCGAAGGACTGGGCGGTAGAAGGCTGCACTGCGAGAAGAATGCCGATAGCGGTCAATGCCGCGACCAAGGCGAAGTGGCGCATAGTGTCTCTCTCTCCGTCAGCGCGCAGGGATTGCTGGCGAACCTGGACCACTCCCCGGTTCGGGGGATGACTTCTGCTGCATACAACTGCCCGATAAGCGTTGGTTCCCAGGTACGGGATGACTGAGAAGGGGGATCGTCCGCAAAGTGCGCGCGTCGGCCATTTTCGGCGCAACAGCGCACAGTGTCAAGGGGAAACAAGGCTCTGTTTCCCGCCGCACAGTGCAAGAAATTTCACTTTGGCATCGCTCAGGCGTTATGACTGCGGGTCATACCGCATGGAGGAAGCAGGAAATTGGAGTTGGACTCGCGACTTTCGGGAAGGGGGCAACGAGTGCAATAACGCTGCAAGCCCTCACCTGTAGCCAGCGAGAGTAATGGATATCCGGTGACACAAGTAACGTGTTCAGCCACGCGGCTGTTAGAGACAATCTGGACACCCGCGCGTCCGGAACCCTGCATTGGAAGCCGCCAAGACCATTCTCGTTGCCGACGACCACGAGGCCAGTTTGCTGGGCCTGGCAGAATTACTTTCTGCTGAGGGATTCAATGTGGTAACTGCAGCGGACGGCCAGGTGGCTTTGGCAGAGTTCCGGCGAGCACAGCCCGACCTGGTGCTCTCAGACGTGAAGATGCCCGGGCTGAGCGGCATCGAGCTCTGCCGCCACATCAAGAGCGACGCCGAGACGCGACTCGTCCCGCTGGTATTGATCACGGGCCTGACAGCAGTCCAGGATCGAGTGGCTGGAATTCAAGCGGGGGCTGACGATTTTCTCACCAAGCCCGTCGAAAGGTTGCAGCTGATCGCGCGCGTGCACTCGCTTCTACGGCAGAAAGCCTATACCGACGAGTTGGAACGAGCGGAGTCCGTATTATTTGCTCTCGCCATGAGCATCGAAGGGAAAGATCCGTACACCGAGGGCCATTGCGTGCGGCTGGCCGAACAGTCAGCTCGGCTGGGTGAGTTCCTGGGGTTGGAGGAAGCACAGATCATTACTTTGCGACGTGCCGGTCTGGTGCATGACATCGGCAAGGTCGCAGTGCCGGATTCCATTCTCCTCAAGCCAACCCGGCTCACCGCAGCGGAGAGAAAGATCATGCAGAACCACACCATAGTCGGTGAGCGCATCTGCTCGCCCTTGAAGTCGTTTCATCTTGTATTGCCGGTCATCCGCCATCATCACGAAAAGATGAACGGCACGGGTTATCCCGACAAGCTCAAGGGAGAGGAAATCCCGCTGACCGCACGGATTCTGCAAATCGTGGATGTATACGACGCTCTCACCACTTCGCGTCCTTACAAGCGGGCGTTGCCAGTCGAAGAAGCGCTGGCCGTCATGAGGAAGGAAGTAGGAAAGGGTTGGTGGGATCCGCGCGTGTTCGCCGAGTTCGAGCGTTTGATCCAGAAGGATGTTCAGAAGTTCGTTTCCCTGGTCAAAGCCGCCGCAGCCGGTGGCAATTAGATCCGCTGCGAGCCGCAGGACCGATCAGCGCCCGGCCCCCGATCCCTGGCCTTTCGCGCCGAGGTGAATTTCCAGTCCCTCGGACGCGGCCTGCACTTTGGGATAGTAGTTGCGCGCATCTTCGACGACTTTATCGACAATGGCGTCGGTATGCTCGGGATCGTGGTGGTAGAGGATCAATTCCTTCGCGCCGCTTTCCATCACTACGTTGACCGCTTCGCGCCAGTGGCTGTGTCCCCAGCCCCGCCGCCGCGCCAGATATTCTTCCGGAAGATATTGCGCGTCATAGATCAGGAGGTCGGCCCCTTCCGCCAGCTTGCGCACCGCCTGGTCGAAAGTGCGGTCGCCCGGTTCGTTGTCGGTGGCATAGACCAGCACGCCGTCTTTGCTTTCCAGGCGAAAGCCCATGCATCCCTGGGGATGGTTCAGGTACGCGGTCTTGATGCGGATGCCGTCTTCCATGTCGAGCCCGCCGTTTTCGATGTCATAAAAGCGCCGCGTCGCCTTCATGTGATCGAGGTTGACGGGGAAGTACGGCGCTGCCATCTGCTCGGCCATGACCTGCTCCAGCCGGCGCGTGCGGCCCGAGGAATGAAAGACGAACTGGCTCTCCGCGTTGTTGTACAGCGGGCGGAAAAACGGCATGCCCTGAATGTGATCCCAGTGGAAGTGAGAGACGAAAACGTGCGCCGCCAACGGCTTGTGGCCGAACTCGCGCTCCAGTTCGTGCCCCAGCACGCGAAATCCGGTGCCGCAGTCGAAGATGAAGATGCGATCTCCCAGGCGTACCTCGACGCACGAGGTGTTACCCCCGTAGCGCATGTTCTCGGCCTGTGGAGTGGGCGTGGAACCGCGCACGCCCCAAAACTTAATGCGCATAGATCTCGCTGTTCGCCGTCACCGTGCGAATGCTCAACTCCTCCCGCGAATTCGGCGCAACACTAAGTCGCGCTGCACACACCGCAGCGCGGCCAGCCTCTGCGCGGATGCCCATGTTCCTTCCGTGCAACCGCGCAAAATGCTGTGAATACTCAGGATATGGACGATTCTAAGCGCTGCTTTCCAGCCCACAAGGTGACCAAAGTTTGGAGATATTGAGACATTGAAGCATTGAAGCATTGAATCATTGAGGCATTGAGTCAATGAAGAAGAGGCGTTGGGACATGAGAATTGAAGCATTAAGTCATTGAGTCAATGAAACATACGCGAGCGATGCGTTTTTTTTATGGATTCAATGCCTCAATGCCTCAATGCCTCAATGTCTCAATGGTTCAATGATTCTGTCCCCTATAATGAAAAATCCCCCGCAGCTTGCGCCGGGTCGCCCTGAACTTGAGCGCTGCCAGCCGCGCGGTCTGGACCCGAACCGATGCTGCAACCCGACTTTCAACATTTCTCCCGCCTGGCCCGCGAGGCCACGCTCGTTCCCGTCGTGAAGTCGGTCAGCGCCGACCTGCTCACGCCCGTCTCCGCCTTCCTGGCCATCGCCGAGCGCGAGCCGTATGCATTTCTGCTCGAATCGAACGAACGCGGCGAGCAGGTTGGCCGCTACACCTTTCTCGGCGCGCGGCCCTACATGCGCGTGAAGGCGCGCGCCGGAGCGGTCGAGATTGAGCGCGGCCGTCGCCGCGAAGTCGTGAAAGAAAACGTGTTCCAGGTCGTGAAACGCCTGTTGCGCCAGCACAGTCTCGCGACCGTACCGGGCCTGCCGCCGTTCACCGCGGGCGCCGTTGGATACTTCGCCTACGACGTGGTCCGCCAGCTGGAAAAGATCGGCGACCATGCCAAAGATGACTTGCATCTTCCCGACGCCGAGCTGATGTTCTTCGACCGTCTGCTGGCCTTTGACCACCTGCGCCACCAGATTCATATCGTCGCCGCGGCCGATGTTTCCCGCGAAACTCCGCGCCGCGCCTATGACCGCGCCCTGCGCGACATCGCCGCCCTGGAGCGCAAACTTGCCACCGGCCTCAGCTCCGCCCTCTGGCGTAAGTCGTCTACGGCAAGAACTGAGAAGACCAAGCCCGGCAAGCTCAAGATCCACGCCCGCACCCGCCGCCAAGACTTTCTCCGCGGCGTCGAGCGCTGCAAGGAATACATTGCTGCCGGCGACATCTTCCAGGTCGTGCTCTCGCAGCGCCTCGACTTCACTCCCGGCGTCGCGGCCTTCGATCTCTATCGCGCCCTGCGCCAGATCAATCCTTCGCCCTATCTCTATTTCCTGCGCATGAACGATCTGCGCGGGAACGCTACCCACATCTTCGGCTCGTCTCCGGAGATGCTGGTGCGCGTGACCGGGCGCAAACTCGAATACCGCCCGATCGCAGGCACGCATCCCCGGGGCCAGGACGAAGCCGAAGACCAGCGGCTCGAGGCGCAGATGCGCAACGACGAAAAGGAGCGTGCCGAGCACGTCATGCTGGTCGACCTTGGCCGCAACGATCTCGGCCGCGTCAGCGACTACGGCTCGGTGAAAGTGAAAGACCTGATGTACGTCGAGCGCTACTCCCACGTCATGCACCTGGTCTCGGCGCTGGAAGGAAAGTTGCGCCCCGATCTCGACGCGCTCGATGCCTTAGCCGCCTGCTTCCCCGCCGGCACGCTCAGCGGAGCGCCGAAAGTTCGCGCCATGCAGGTGATCGAAGAACTCGAGCCCACCCGCCGCGGCATCTACGGAGGCGGAGTCCTTTACGCCGACTTCGCCGGCAATCTCGATTCCTGCATCGGCATTCGCACCGTGCTCATGCAGGGCAAGCACGCACATCTGCAGGCAGGAGCGGGAATCGTTGCCGACTCCAACCCGGCGCGTGAATTTGATGAGTCGATGAACAAGGCGCAGGCGCTGCTGAGGGCGGTGGAAATGGCGAGAGGACGAAATTAAAGCGCCACGGATCTCACGGATTAACACGGATACTTCACAGAATCAAACCAAATCCGTACGATCCGTGCAAATCCGTGGCTACAGGTTTTTGCTGTTGATTACTGCTTCAGAAAGTTTCCGATCAGCCGCTTTCCCGCTTCCGTCAACACGCTTTCCGGATGGAACTGGACGCCCTCGACCGCATAGTGCCGGTGGCGCAGGCCCATGATGGTGCGCCGGCCGTCTTTCTCCGTGGTCCAGGCGCTGACCTCCAGATCGCTGGGTAAGCTTTTTTCTTCGACGATGAGCGAGTGATAGCGCGTGGCCGTCATGGGCATGGGAAGGCCTTGAAAGACGGTCTTGTTGTCGTGCACGACCTGGCTCGTCTTTCCGTGCATGATATGAGAGTTGCGCACCACGCGCCCGCCGAAGGCTTCGCCGATCGCCTGATGCCCCAGGCACACACCCAGCACCGGCACTTTTCCGGCGAAATGCCGGACCAGTTCCATGCTGATCCCCGCCTCGTGCGGCGTGCATGGCCCCGGCGAGATGATGATCCGCTCCGGCCGCATGGCCTCGATCTCGCCCACCGTGATTTGATCGTTGCGCCGCACCTCCACCTGGGCGCCCAGTTCCCCGACGTATTGCACCAGGTTGTAGGTAAACGAATCGTAGTTGTCGAGGACGAAGACCACGGGAATGTGCTCCTGATTATGAGAGTACACAGGACGAGTGGTCAGTTGCCAGTAGTGAGGGATCAGAAATCAGAAATCAGAGATCAGAAACCAGAAATCAGAGATCGACGGTGCCCCCAATTTGCGCTTGTCATTCCGACGAGTGCAGCGAGGAGGAACCTGCTTTCTGCCTGCTGCCAGAACAGCAGGTTCCTCGCGGGCAAGGCCCGCTCGGAATGACAAGTGTTCTTTACTGACCCGCTGACCTCTAGCCCCTAGCCCCTGAGCCCCTAGCCCCTGATCCCCCTCCCCTGATCGGGCTACCCGCTGACCCATGGGTGGTATTGACCCGGACTAACCGCTCGGGTGATCCTCGTTTTTAAAGGTTCCATCGCCACTTCAGCGCCACTTTGGAGGCACGCATGGCCGAGCCCCAGCAAGAAAAGCGGGCTGCACGACGCTTCGCGCTCCACGTACCGGTCAGCGTCAGTCCGGAAGAGAACAACATCAGCAGTGAGCTCGCCCAGATTCGCGATGTCAGCGCCCGCGGCATCTGCTTCTTCCTGGAGGCCGCAGTGAGCCCGGGATCGCCTATTGCCTTTACCTTAACCCTGCCGCCCGAGATCACTCTTACCGAGAGCATCCGGGTGCAGTGCAAGGGGCGGGTGGTGCGTGTCGAGGAGCCTCGCTCCGACGGCAAGCTCGCCGTGGCTGCCGTGATTGAGCAGTACGAGTTTCTGCCGCAAGCGTGAAAAGCCAGGGGCTGGGGGCTAGGGATCAGTGAAGAGCAGCGCAGGCGTGAGCCCGGCCTCTGGCCGCTAGCCCCTATTCCCTGGCCTCTATCCCCTAATCACTGAACACTGGCGACGGACCCCCGATTCCTTTAATCTTCTCGTGGAGAGAGAGTTTTGCCGCGACTCGCAGTGAAATCTGTGCCGACCGCCTTGCTGGCGATCCTGCTGGCAGGGCCGGTGGCTGCTCAGCAGGCGGCGGACCAGCCGCCGTCCGGCCCGGAGGTTGGGCCGGCGCCAGTGATCACCAGCATCCGCGTGGTGCAGGAGCGCAGCGTCCCCGCGATCGAGATTCTGGCTTCCGCTCCGCTGGTGCCGCAGATTCATTCCTTCGATGCTCCGCCCCATCTCCTCATTGACCTGCCCGCGCGCCTTCGGCTGGAGCAGAAGCCGGCCGTGGCCGAGAACGAAAACATTCTGGGCATCCGCACCGATCAATCACAAACCAATCCGCCGTTAACCCATATCGTCGTCGATCTGCGTGCGCCTTACGGCTACAGCTGGGACGCCGCCGGCAATCGCGTGATGGTTCGCCTGAAGCCAATGGCCGAGGCCGCCGGCAGGACGCCGGGCTCTTCGGCCAATGCTCATGCCGAGGTGGTCCCCGTGGCCAGCGAGCCCACAGTGCCAACAGGAAACCTGCTGCGCGCCGGTTCTTCGCTGGCGGCGGGCTCGGAAACCGCTATCCTGCACCTGTCGCGGGGAGGAGAAGTTCACGTCTGCCCAGGCACATCGATCTCGGTCATGCCATCGCCGAACCGGCGCGACCTCATGCTCAGCATGAACACCGGCTCGCTGGAGACGCACTACACCCTCGATGCCGCGGCCCATTCCGTCATGACCCCCGACTTCCGCATCCTGTTCGCCGGACCGGGGATGTTCGATTTCGCCATCAGCGCCGACGCGCATGGCAACACGTGCGTCCGCGCGCTCAAGGGCAACGCTTCGTCTGCGCTGGTCACCGAGTTGATGGGGGAGCGCTTCTATCAGGTGAAACCGCAGGAGCAGGTCGTGTTCCGCGGCGGCCAGATCGATCAAGTCGACGACCGCATTCCGCTCGACTGCGGATGCCCGCCTCCGCCCCGGCGCAGCCTGACCGCGGAGACCGCCCCACCGCCCGCCATCAGCGATGTTGAGCTGTCGGCGAAGGCGCACCTGGTCCGCACGCCCACCGGCGTGATTAATCCGCCGGCATCGATCTCTCCGGGCGACAGTTCTCTCCAGACCCGGGCGTCCGACGGAGTAGTCACCCCGCCTCTGCCGCCGCCACCTCAACCCAGCGACACGCACGTCAAGGTGGACGTTCCGTTCGTGTTCACGGCGAAGAATCGCGGCAGCGTGCCTCGACCTCCGGCCCAGGCCGCCCGTGACTTGCCCGTGATCGATGAGGCCAGGCCGCGCCAGGTTTATCTCGACGCGGTCGTAACTCCGCCTCCGCCCAAGAAGAAAGCCGAACACCGCGGCTTCTTCGGACACATCAAAGGCGTGTTCGGCGCCCTGTTTCGCTAGCAGGATTCAGGGGCCAGGGGCTAGAGGCTAGGGGTCAGTGGGCCAGCGGATCGGGGGGGCAGTCAGGGTCGAGCCGACCAGGTCAGGGTCAAACTAATCTGGTTGTCATTTATTGGGTTGTCATTCCGACGAGCGCAGCGAGGAGAAACCTGCTGTTTGCCTTCCCCGTGGAAACAGGAGGTTCTCCGCGCCCAAAACCAGCGCCCTGAATGACAAAACGGGAAGATATGTCGGCCGCGACCGAGATGGGTATTGAACATTCGATCAGGTCCGCTAGCCTCTAGTCCCTAGCCCCTAGCCCCTGACCTCCCTCTATCCCCTGCCTTCAGAAATCCTTTTTCTCCATTCCTGCGTCTCACCGCAAGTCGACCGCTCACGACTATCCACCAGGAGCGCGCCGTGACTGCAGCCACTGCCGGGCCCTCGGGTCCGAATCTTTTTTCCATGTTCTCTCGCGAGGGTGACGGCCTCTACCGCACGCGGTGCGAGCCCATTGTGCTTTCCCTGCTCGGACAGGCCGCCGCCATCGGACTGCTCATCTACTTCACCACCTGCGTAATCGGTCCCCCGCCGGAGATTCACGCCCGCCTGCCCCGGCTTGACGATCTGCCGCTGGTCTTCTCCGGCCACAACGGCGGAGGCGGCGGCAACTTCGAAAACCTTCCCGCGTCGCAGGGCACTCCTCCGCAAGCTTCGCTGGAGGAACAGATCGTGCCTCCGAATGTCATGCGTCCCACGCAGATGCCCCGGCTGCCAGCTGAGGAAACTGTGGTCGTCGCGCCCGAGGTGAAATTCCCAGAGAGCATGCAGATCGGAGATCCTTCGTCTCCCTTCACGCGCTGGCTCTCGAACGGACCCGGTGGGCCAAGCGGCGTCGGGGACGGATGTTGCGGCGGGGTCGGCGATCGCGCCGGACCGCATGTGGGCTCGGGACCGCCGGGCGTCTATCCCGCGGGAAAAAAGGGAGTCACCGTGCCGCAGCCGATCTACAGCCCGGAGCCGAGCTTTTCCGACGAAGCCCGCAAGGTCAAACATCAGGGGATCGTGGTTCTGCTGCTGGTGGTTGGGCAGGACGGACGCACGTACAACATTCGCGTGGGTCAAAGCCTCGGCATGGGTCTGGACGAGAAAGCCATCGAAGCCGTCAGCCGCTGGCGCTTCAAGCCCGCCACTCTGAACGGCCAGCCCGTGGCCACGCAAATCGCGGTGGAGGTGGATTTCCACCTCTATTGAGTGCAGTGGTTAGTGGCCAGTGGTCCGCAAGACCAAAGGAAGTGGTCGGTGATCAGTGGCCAATGTTTGGAGAAGACCTGCCCCTACTGCCCACTGATCACCGACCACTGATATTTGACCGCGCAACCGCGTGGAAGAGCGGCCCTTCAGGGCCGCGTCACGTTTTTCCGGGATGGAATGGCCTTTAGGCCCTGGGGCCCGCAGGGGCTAAAGCCCGCAATTCTTTAGCGCACTTAACGCGGCGCTGAAGCGCCGCTCTTCCACGGCGGTGTCAGTCGCTGATTTCGGGTGGGCAGGTCTCCGGCCCGGACCCTGACCTCTGATCACTAATCACTAATCACTGACCACTGACCACTAGTATTTCAGCCCCGATTGATCGCTTTGCGCAGCGGCTCGACTTTTTCGCGGGCCTTGTCGCGCAGGTCTTCGCCCAGATCGGCGGCCATCTCAACGCCGCGGCTGGCCGCGTCGCGGACTTTACTCCCGGCTTCGCGCACGCGCTCTTTCGCTTTGTCGGCGGCCTCGTCGGCCCATTCGCCGACGCTATCCACGGCGTCGTCGTAGCCGCGCTTGAGGTCACGCCGCAGCGCCTTGCCGCTCTTGGGCGCGAGCAAAAGCCCGGCCAGCGCCCCCGCTCCCAATCCAATCAGCAGAAAAGTGATCGCCGTGCCGATGTTGCTGCTCTCCGATGATTCATACCGTCCGATGCGCATGATGAAAACCTCTTTCTCGCCCGCTAAGGCGTGTGCCAATCCCGGCGTCTTGGAACCTTCTAGGACGAGCCTCCCTAAGACGATCGTCGCGAACCCAGGGTTGTAACGATTCTAGTCCTGCCGGGAAGCCAGTGGAACCGCGTAGGGGCGGACGCATTCGTCCGCCCCTGGTGGCCACATCGATCGGCCCCGGACGAATGCGTCCGGGGCTACGCGGCCGGTGATGGTGTAAAATAACGCTTTCACCCTTTCGTAGCAGCGAAACCAGTGGCCTGCCTGTCTTCGGCGCGTTCTACTTGCTCTGGACAAGCCCTTTCGCCGGCTCCGCAAAGCGCCATCATCCAGGAGACTTTTGAACCGATGTCGATTCCTGCCACCCAGCTTCGTCCCGGCATGATCATCAAGCACAACAACGATCTGCACTCCGTGTTCTCGGTCGAGCACCGCACGCCCGGCAACCTGCGCGCCTTCATCCAGGCCAAGCTGCGCAACCTGCGCACGGGCGCCATGTTCGAGCACCGCTTCCGCTCGCCCGATCCCATCGAGAAGGTCAACGTGGACGAAGTCGAAATGCAGTTTCTCTACGCCGACGGCGACAGCTACTACTTCATGGACACCACCAACTACGAGCAGACCCACCTGACCAAAGAAACTCTGGGCGACGCGGTCGAATACCTCATTCCCAACCTTGAAATCAAAGTGGAATTCTTCGACGGAAAAGCCGTTGGCATTGAGTTGCCCCAGACCGTCATCCTGACCGTGGTTGAAACCGAACCCGGGCTGAAGAGCGCGACCGCTTCCAGCGTCACCAAGGCGGCGAAGACCGAGACCGGGCTGGTCGTGCAGGTGCCGCCGTTCATCAACGAAGGCGAGAAGATCAAGGTGGATACGTCCGAAGGCGCGTATTTGTCGCGGGCGTAACTGGTAGCGCCGCCGTCCCGGCGGCTGTCGCGGGGACGTCCCGCCCCCGCAGGCGAGGCCAGGATGGCCCCGCGACAGCCGGCAGGATGCCGGCGCTACAATACACTGCTTCCTGTGGCTCCCACGGAAAAACCGACTGAAGCGCGCCGCTACGTGGTCCGCGGACGCGTGCAGGGCGTGGGCTTCCGCTGGTTTGTGGAGCGCGAAGCGCACGTGCTCGGCATCGCCGGCTGGGTGCGCAATAATCACGACGGCAGCGTTGAAGTTCTGGCCCAGGGCACGCGCGACCAGCTCCTGGGATTGCATTCGCGCCTGCGCGAAGGCCCGCGCGCCGCGCGCGTGGACGCGGTCGAAGTTTCCGACGCCCAAACGGTCAACGGGCTCAGCTCATTTCGCATTGAAGGAGCGTGGTAGGGGCAGAAATTGTTGATTGTTGATTTTTGATTGTTGAATGAACACCCGGGAACTCGGGCGCTTTCGCGGTTTTCATTCAACATTCAACAATCAACATTCAACAATCAACAGTCATCAATCAACATTCGCTCAGCCAAGGAGCATCGATGCCGAACTCACCCCTCAATTCCGACCAGCTCAAGCGCCTCATTCGCGAAGTCCCGGATTTCCCCAAGCCCGGCATTCTCTTTTATGACATCACAACCTTGCTCAAGGACAAGGTCGGCTTCGCCACGCTCATCGACAAGTTTTCGGAGTACTACATCTCGCAGGACGTCGATCTGGTGCTGGGCATGGAGGCCCGCGGATTCATCTTCGGTCCCGCGCTCGCCTATCGTCTGAATGCCGGATTCGTTCCCGTGCGCAAGCCCGGCAAGCTTCCGGCGGCGACGGTGAAGCAGGAATATGCGCTCGAATACGGGCTGGCCTCGCTCGAGATTCACAAGGACGCGATCCAGAAAGGCCAGCGTGTGCTGATCGTGGATGACCTGCTCGCCACCGGCGGCACCGCCGAAGCCACGGCCAGTCTCGCCCTCTCGCTGGGAGCGGAAATCGCCGGCCTGGGTTTTGTGGTGGAGCTGGACTTCCTGAAGGGGCGGGAAAAGCTGAAGAACTACGACGTGATGGCCCTGCTGCACTATGACAAGTGAGGCGATTGTTGATTGTTGAATTTTGATTGTTGAATGAAACCCACCAAGGCCGGAGCCATGGGATTTTCATTCAAAAATCAACAATCAACAATTGATTCTACTTCCAGATCCGCGACACCAGCGCACCCACTCCCACCCAGAACGCGGCGCTGATGCCCACCAGGATCGTCATCCCCAGCAGCGCTTTCCAGTTGAAGCCTCCTTTGGAGGCCGGTGCGGCCGCTTCGGCGTCATACTCGTACCAGGACCGCAGAAGATGAAAGTCGCTGCTGCGCTCCTGCAGGCTGCTGCCGCAGCCCTCGACCACGATGTTGTTGAAGACTTCCGCATTGCTCATTCGGGGAGATTGTAGTTTGTAGCTCACGAGGCACCTCTTGACGTCGCAGCTTTCTTATATGCCGCTCTGCACGCCGGGTTTGTCAGCCCCAGGTAAAGCGCTTGTAAACAGATGTCGTGCTGCCGCGCGCTTCACTCCGCACAACGATGCAACCCCACTGCCATCTGCCCGGGCCGCGCAACTGGTTGAAAACAGAAACCCGCACGTTGCACGAAAGTTGCTGGCAGGGTCAGAGGACTGCCGCGGCAGCGTGATTTCACGCGCCCGCTGCTGAATTTCAGCCGATTGTGTGCCGTGAATCAGGCCTCCGCTAGTAGCAACTTCGACTCTTTCGGAAGATAGCCCTTGCGCCGGAACCAGTCCTCCATGGCAGTGGCAAGGTCGGGGAGCGGGACGTTGGTTCCGATCTCCATGTGGCCATCGGAGACGGGGAGCGTGTCGTCGAAGACGCTGGCATTGGTGAAGTTGCGCATGGAGAAGCTGTCGAGCCACTTCATGGGGCAGGGCAGCCGGCGGCCGGCCTCTTCATACTCCACGCGAATCTTGCGCGCGAACATGGGTTGATTTAATCACAGGGGCTAGGGACTAGGGGTCAGTAGTCAGTCGTCAGTAGTCAGTTCAGCAAAGCATTCACCGCTATGGGTCACTGAACCGCTGATTGCTGACCCCCGGACTACTGACTACTGACTCCGATTTGACAGATCGCCCGTTTCCCAATAGTCTCCCCGGTCACGAGAGCACAGGAGGATCGTATGATCATGAACCTGATTTGGTGGGCAGTCGTTGGTCTGATCGCAGGCTGGGCCGCAGGCAGGATCATGAAGGGCGGCGGCTACGGCGTGATCATGGACATCGTCCTCGGCATCATCGGCGCCGTCGTGGGCGGATGGGTGGTCGGGGTTCTCGGCATTCACGCCGGTGGCTTCATCGGCACGATCATCGTGGCCATCTTCGGCGCCGTGATTTTGATCTGGATCACGCGGCTGCTGAAGAAAGCGTGAGAGCAGAGGCTAGGGGCTAGAGGCTAGAGGTCAGGGGCTAAGGGTCGGGGGTTGTGGGGAGTGGTCAGTGGTCGGTGGCCAGTGACGCGCGGGTGAGGTATCAGCTCACCCACGCCCCTTGTCATTCCGACGCTTGCGAAGCAAGCGGAGGAATCTGCTGTTTGCCGGCCGCGGCACAGCAGGTTCCTCGCGCCCGAAGAACGGGCGCTCGGAATGACAAACTTCCAAATAGATCCGCACGGTTCACTCCACACGCTACACGACCATTGACCACTCACCACCACTTCCCCCCTAGCCCTGTAGCCAGATGCGAGTCCTGAGTACCGAGTACTGGGTACTGAGTACTGGGTACTGATTCGTTTCTTCTACTTTGCAGCAGCGCTGTCTGCCAGGCCCTTAACGTTTTGCCGCAGGAACTGGCGGATGGCCACCCATATCTTCTGATTCTCCTCGGCGGAGAAGCGGCCATGGTTGCCGCCGGGCACGGTGTAGAGCTGGTTGGGAACTCCCGCCGCATCGAGCGCCTTGTGCAAACGCACCGACTGCGAGTAAGGAACGAGTTCGTCTTTGTCGCCGTGGATGGTGATGATGGGCGGAACGTTGGCGTTCACGTAGCTCATGGGCGAGACGCGTTTGGCGATGCTGTCGGCGTCGGGCTGGTCGCCGAGCCACACGACCGTGTACCCCTTGGCGTTGGGTCCATGAAGTTCGTCGGGCACGTCGGCGATGCCGTACCAGTTCACGATGGCCGCGACCCGCGGATCTTTGTCCGTGCCCGGGTTCGACCGCCAGACATCATCGTCAGGCGTGCGGCACTCGCGATCGAATCCCGCGGCGGGCGTTAGCATGCCGGTAATCAGCGCAAGGTGTCCCCCTGCCGATCCTCCCTCCACCACGACGCGCTGCGGGTCGAAGTTATATTTCTTGGCGTTGGCGAAGACCCAGTGCAGAGCACAGCGGCAGTCTTCCACCGCGGCCGGAGCTCGCGCCACCCGCCCCAAGCGATATTCGACGTTCACCGCGGCAAAGCCCATCTGCAGAAAAGGCACGACGTCGAGCACGCGGCTTTCCTTCACGCCCTCGATCCATCCGCCGCCGTGGATGAGCACGACGACGGGCGTGGGCGGCGACGCATCCGCCGGCGTGTAGACGTCAAGACGATCTTCGTAGTTGTCGGCCGTGTGATACACGATGTTGGGATGGACATCGTATCGGACCAGCGACGCGGCAAAGGAAGCGGCATCGGTTTGTGCGATCGACGGAGTGACCAGAAGCAGAGTGGCCAGGAGCAGAAAGAGCACGAATAAGTGTTTGCGCACGGTGACCTCGCAGGGATGTCGTGAGAGTGATGACGCCATGTGGCTATTGAAACGTATAGGAGATTACAGACGTCAGGGCCGGCGGTCAAAGTTCACGGTCGGAGTTTTGTGGCGGAAGCGATCGAATCTCGATCTGATCATGGCGAGGCTGATCGGTGCGAGGAATGACCCGCCCGGCGATTCCAGGGCGAGCGGCGGGGTTTGCGCAGTGCGGATGGACTGCGGGTGGGGCAGGCTTCGGCCGCGCTCTGGCGGACAGCTAAATCGATTTAACTCGTGAAACTAAGTGCCTTAATTTCAATGGTTTAGGATGAATTTCCTGCACAGGGGTCCAGGCGACCAAAGGGCTGAAAACGGGCAATTTGCGGCTTATTGCACCAATATTGGTGCAGACATCGGGATGGTGGTGCGCCGGGCCGATTTCTGCCTTCAATTTGGTTGCTGCGGGGCGGAGCGTTGTTTGGCATCGGCGACGATCTTGTCAAAGCGGGGATCGCCGTGCAGCGATTTGAGATCGGCATCCGTAGCCACACTCAGATCGGCGTCGGGGCTCAGCCCGTGATCGATGGCCTGGCTTAGCAGACTCAACGCCTGATCCCGCTTTCCCGTCCGTGCCGCGATGGAGGCCAGGCCGTAGGTCGTGCGGGCGGCGTCGGGCGAATCCGCGCCCAGAGTGCGCACCTGAATCTGCAACGCCTGCTGCAGCAACTGCTCCGCTTCCGGGTAGCGGCCTTCGTGCGAAAGAGTCCCGGCCAGTCCCGCCATGGAGTACAAAGTATCGGGATGCTCGGGTCCGAGCAGACGCCGCCGGATCTCGAGGGTCTCGCGATGCTCCTGCTCCGCCTCGGCCAAGCGCCCGTCGGCGAACAGCGCCTCCGCCAGGTTGTTCATCGAGATCAGCGTGCTGAAGTGCTCCACGCCCAAGACCTTGGTCTTGAGCGCGACCACCTCGCGCATCAGCGCAGTCACCTCGGAGACTCGCCCTTCTGCCGACAGAATTTCTCCCAGCTGGTCCATGCTCATGAGGGTATCGGGATGCTCGGGGCCGAGAGCCCGCTGCCGGCTGGCCAGAGCTTCGCGAGCCAGCTTTTCCGACTCCGCAAAACGTCCCTCACGCAAGAGCACCAGGGCCAGGTTGTACTTGGAGACCAGGCTCTCGGGATGCTCGGGACCAAGCACCCGGCTGCGAATGGCGAAGACTTCGCGGCTGATCTTTTCGGCATCGGCATAGTGGCCCTCCGCGAGGAGGGTGTTTCCCAGGCTGACCATGATGCTCAAGGTGTCCCCGGAATCGGGGCCGACCAGGCGCTGCTCGATGGCGAGCGTTTCCCGCTGCACTTTCTCGGCATCGGCGAAGTGGCCCTCCTCGCGGAACACGATGCTGAGATTGCGCATGGTTTTCATGGTGTCGGGGTGTTCCGGTCCGAACACCTGGCGTTCAACGACCAGCAGGTCGCTCAAAAGCTTGTCCGCCTCCGCGTGCTTGCTTTGCAGGTCGAGGGTATTGGCCAGGCTGTTGATGGAGCGGAGCGTATCCGGGTCCCTGGGCCCGAAGAGACGGCGTTGCGCGTCGAGGGTTGGCCGAATCAACGCTTCGGCCTCGGGATAATGCCCCTGATAGCGGAGGCTTTGTGCCAGGCTGGCGGCGGCGCGGAGCGTATCACGATTGCCGGAACCGAGCACCCGGCCGTCGATGTCGAGCGAACTGCGGAACAGGGACTCGGCGCGGGAGTCGAGGCCGAGGCTGGAATAGACATCGCCCATGGTGTACATGAGCTGCGCCTGCAGCTCGGGATCTTTGCTCAGTCCGGTGTTGATGTCGCTGGAAGCCTTGTCCAGAATCTCGCGCGCGGTGATGCTGTTGCCGCGGGCTTCACTGGGGTCGGCGACCTTGAACATGCTGGTCATGAAATCGGTGATGCGGGCGGCGCGGTCGCGCTCGCGCGTGGTGCGGCGCAGTTGCACCGCCTGCATGGCCGCGAACCCGGCCAGCAGCAGAACCAGCCCTGCGGCCACGGCCACGCCCACGCGGTGGCGGCGAACGTATTTTTGCAGGCGGTACGCCGTGCTCGCGGGGCGGGCGACGACCGGCTCGTTGTGCAGGTAGCGGCCGACATCGGCCGCCAGCTCCATCGGTGTGCCGTAGCGGCGCGCGCGGTCTTTCTCGATCGCCTTCATGGTGATCCAGTCCAGATCGCCATGCAGCAGGCTTTCCAGCTGCCGGAAGGGGACTCCGCGCAGTTCGGCGCTGGAGGCCGAGGATGACTCCGGCTTGCGCTTCGCTTCCTTCTCCGCCGTGGCGTGAACCTTCGCGCTGGGCGGCGGCGGGTCGACTTCGCGCAACTGGCGCAGCACTTCGTAAAAGGGCTGCTTTTTCCACTGGCTGACGTCGAAGGGCTGGTCGCCGGTCAGCAGGACATAGAGCACGACGCCGAGCGAGTACACGTCGGTGCGCGTGTCGACATCCCCTTTCGATTCGGCCTGCTCGGGGCTCATGTAGCCGGGCGTGCCCAGGAAACCGCCGGCGCGGGTCATCATGGTTTCGTCGCCGATCTCGGGGCCGGTGGCTTTGGCCAGGCCGAAATCAATGATGCGGGGCATGGGCTGGCCGTCGACTTCGGTGACCAGAATGTTGGCCGGCTTCAGGTCGCGATGAATGATTGCCTTCTGGTGCGCGTGCTGCACTCCCTCGCAGACTTTGATGAACAGTTCGAGACGCTGCCGGATGCTGAGGCGTTTCTGGTCGCAGTAGTGCGTGATGAGAACGCCGGGGACGTACTCCATGACGAAGTAGGGCTGGCCGTCGGGCGCGGCGCCGGCGTCGAAAACCTTGGCGATAGCGGGATGCTCCATCATGGCCAGCGACTGGCGCTCGGAGCGGAAGCGTTGGAGAACTTCGGCGTCGCAGGCGCCAACCTTGATCAGCTTGAGGGCGACGTTGCGGTGCACGGGAGCAGTCTGTTCGGCGAGCCAGACTTGTCCCATGCCGCCCTCGCCGAGGCGGCGGAGCAGTCGGTACGGACCGATGGATTGTGGTTCTCTGGCAGTGGTGCCGTCGAGCGGCGAGATGCCGAAGGCGGCAGAGCTGTCGAGGGTGGCGTCGGCGCCGGAGTTGGACGAGCCGGCAGCGCGGCTTTCGAGCTGGGTTTCCGCATCAGGATTGGATGGGCCGGCCGGGTGGTCTTCTTCCCACATAGGTCCCCCCGAGGAAATCGACAAGTGGCGGAAGTCTAGCACGCCGGGAGTGTGATGCAGGCGATCGGCGGGGAGATCGAGTGGCTCGGAGGGAGAGCCAGTCGTGCTCTATCTCTATCTCTGCGCTTTCGGTCCTGCGGCCTTGACCTCGGGGGGCGCGTCGAAGTTTTCGAAATTCCTGGCGAAGCGGAGGCGCAGGTCTTCGGCGGCTTGGTCGTAGGCGGCCTTGTCAGGCCAGGCGTTGCGCGGGTTCAGCACCTGCGGTGGCACGCCGGGGCAAGAGCGGGGAATGCTGAAGCCGAAGGTGGGCTCAATCTCGAATTCTTCTCTGGTCAGTTCGCCCTCGACCGCGGCGTCGACCATGGCGCGGGTGAAGGGGATGTCCATGCGCTTGCCCACGCCGTAGGGCCCGCCCTGCCATCCGGTGTTGACCAGCCAGCATTGCGCGCTGTGCTCGCGCAGGCGGCGGCCGAGCATTTCGGCGTAGACCTTGGGCCGCAGGGGCAGGAAGGGCGATCCGAAGCAGGTCGAGAAGGTCGCGGACGGCTCTTTCACGCCGGCCTCGGTTCCGGCGACTTTCGCCGTGTAGCCGGAGAAGAAGTGATACATGGCCTGCTCCGGGGTGAGGCGCGAAATCGGAGGGAGCACGCCGAAGGCGTCGGCGGTGAGGAAGACGACGTTTTTAGGATGTCCGCCAACTCCGGGGATGACGGCGTTGTCGATGAAATCGACGGGATAGGCGGCGCGCGTGTTCTCCGTCTTTGAATCGTCGTTGTAGTCGGGAATGCGGGTGTGGGGATCGAGCGTAACGTTTTCGAGCACGCAGCCGAAGCGCAGGGCGTTCCAGATCTGCGGTTCGTTTTTCTTCGAGAGCTTGATGCACTTGGCATAGCATCCGCCTTCGAAGTTGAAGATGCCGTCGGCGCTCCAGCCATGCTCGTCGTCGCCGATCAGGTCGCGCGAGGGATCGGCCGAGAGCGTGGTCTTGCCGGTGCCGGAAAGGCCGAAGAACAGCGCGGTCACGCCGTTGCGGCCGACGTTGGCCGAGCAGTGCATGGGGAAGACGTTGCGCTGCGGCAGAATGTAGTTCATTACGCCGAAGATCGATTTCTTCATTTCGCCGGCGTACGATGTGCCGCCGATCAGCACGGTGCGCCGGGTGAAGTTGACCAGGATGAAGACTTCAGAGTTCACGCCGTCGCGTTTGGGATCGGCCTTGAACTCGGGAGCGGAAATCACGGTGAACTCGGGATGGTGCGTCTTGAGTTCGGCCTCGGTGGGACGCAGGAAAAGCTGGCGCACGAACAGGTTGTGCCAGGCGTACTCGTTGATGATGCGCACGGGCAGGCGGTAGGCAGGATCGGCGCCGCAGAAAAGATCCTGCACGAACAGTTCGCGGCCGCGCAGGTGCTCCATGACGCGGGCATAGAGGGCGTCGAACTTCTCCGGCTCGATGGCGGCGTTCACGGCGCCCCAGGCCACGGTGTTTGCGGTCGTGGCATCTTTGACGATGAACTTGTCTTTGGGGGAGCGCCCGGTGCGGTTGGTGTAGCCCACGATGGCGCCGTTGGCCGCCAGCTTCGCCTCATGGCGGCGGATGGAGTGCTCCACCAGCGCCCCGGGATGGAGATTGAAGTGCGTTCTGCCTTCGCTCAGCAACTCGGCTACGTCGCTGACGTGCATCGTGGTGGCCATGAAATCTCCTCAAGAAAGGGCGATGCAAAGGGATCAGGGCAAAAGCGTTTTATTTTCCCTCAAACATCCGTTGCTTGCCAAGGGCCGGGATCACACGGGATCTCAGGAGCGGGAGCTACATTTTCAGGATAACAGGACGTTGCGGGAGATGCGAGGGCCGCGCTCGTCGTGTAGTTTCCTGAAATCGACAAACCACGAAAACACGAAGTTGCGCGAAGGCAAAAGTGTAGCTGACCTTCTTCGTGCCCTTTGTATGAAATCAGCAGACTACCGCTAGTCGGACGAGGTTTTGTAGTCGCAGGCGTCGCGGCAGGGCTCGCAGTACATGAGTCCGTCCTGGCAGATGCGAATGTCGGTGATGGCCTGGCACAGCACACAATACTTTTCACACTGGCAGAGGTCTTCCAACTGCTCGCATTGCGCGCAGCGATACTTGATATGAGTGGTTCCCGAACTCATGGGCCTAATGTAGCGCGGGCTGGCAGGGGCGGGAACGTGACCGAGGTAATAGCTAGGGACTGGAGGCTAGGGGCTAGGGGTTAGTAATGCAGGGACTGGTAGCTACTGGTAGCTAGGGGAGGCATTGTCCGATGTGGAGAGTAATCGCGGCCTACTCTAGTCCCTGGACTCTAGCCCCTGTCCTCTGGTCCCCGACCCCCGCTTATAATCTCCACCAATGACCTTCCAACATCTGCTGGATGGGGTGGAGTTCCTTTCGCAAAGCGGGAACGCCGAGGTCACGAGTGTGGAATACGACTCGCGGCGGGTCAGGCCCGGATGCCTGTTCGTGGCCATGCGCGGGGAGACGTCTGACGGGAATCGCTTCATCGATCAGGCGATTCGGGCGGGAGCGGTGGCGGTGGTCACCGACTCGGCGGGCGAGACGCTGCGCGAAGGAGTAGCGTGGGCGGTGGTGCCGAATGGGCGACGGGCATTGGCGCGGGTGAGTGAGAATTTCTACAAACGCCCGGCGGAGCGGATTGCGATTACGGGCATCACCGGAACAAATGGGAAGAGCACGACGGCGTTTCTGGTGGAATCAATTCTGGGGGCGGCCGGGCGAAAGAGCGCGCTGATCGGGACGATCGAATATCACGTGGCGGGACGCGTCTATCCGGCGCCGCACACCACGCCCGAGGCGCTGGAACTGGCGCGGCTGTTGAGCGAAGCGGTCGCGCAGAGCGTGAGCGACGCGGTCATGGAAGTTTCTTCGCATGCGCTGGCCCAGGAGCGTGTCTACGGTGTGCCCTTTGACGTGGCCGTGTTCACCAATCTGACGCGCGATCATCTCGACTATCACCGGACGATGGAAGAATATTTCGCGGCCAAGCAGGTGCTGTTCGCGGGCTGCGGGACAGATGCGCCCCGCGCGGCGGTGACGAATCTCGACGACGAATATGGCGCGAAGCTGGCGGAGTTCAGCCGGAAACACAACTCGGTGGTGCTGACCTATGGATTGCAGCGCGGCGAATTTCACGTGGAGAATGTGGACATCGCGCCGCGCGGAACGCGCTTCGACCTGATCACGCCGGAGGGGAAGATTCCGCTGTTCTCGCCGCTGATCGGGCGGGTGAACGTTTACAACATTCTGGCGGCAGCCGCGGCGTGCTTCGCGCGCGGATGCGAGTCGGGGGCGATTGCGCGCGGCGTCGGGTCGCTGACCCACGTGCCGGGAAGATTTCAGCGCGTCGATTGCGGGCAGCCGTTCACGATGGTCGTGGACTACGCGCACACCGACGATGCGCTGCGCAATCTGACGGCGCTGGCGCGGGAGTTCGTGTCGCGCGCGGGAACCGGGGCTGGCGCAAAGGGCAGGGTGCTGACCGTTTTCGGCTGCGGGGGCGATCGCGACCGCGCCAAGCGTCCGCTGATGGGCGAGGCGGCGGGGCGAGGCAGCGATTTCGTGGTGCTGACCTCGGACAATCCACGCAGCGAGGATCCACGGGCGATCATCAACGACGCGCTGGTGGGGCTGCAGAAATCGGGCGCGAAGTACAGCGTTGAACCAGACCGGCGCAAGGCGATCGCGCTCGCCGTCGCCGAGGCGCGGCCGGGAGACATTGTGCTGATTGCGGGCAAGGGACACGAGAAGGTGCAGGTAACGCGGGAGGGATCGGTCCCGTTTGACGATGTCGAGGTGGCGCAGGAGGCGCTGCGGGCGGCGGGATTTGAATGCACGGCGGCGGGAGGGAATTGTTGATTGTTGATTGTTGAATGAAACTTCAAGAGCGCATGCCGTTAACGGTTTTCATTCAGCAATCAACAATTGAAATTCGAAATCCCCACTTCTCGCGCAAAGGACGCGCGAGAAATGGGGCACCCGGTATTTTATTCAACAATCAACAATCAACATTCAACAATGATCTTTTCGTGACATGAAGCTGACGCTGGCAAAAATCGCGGAGTTCCTGGCTGCCGCCGGCGACTTTCCCGGCCACGAAATCGCGCAGGGATACTCCATCGACTCGCGCAGCATCCGAGCGGGCGAGCTTTTCTTTGCGGTGAAAGGCGAGCGGTTGGATGGGCATGACTACGTCAGCGCGGCACTGGAACGAGGAGCGGTTGCGGCAGTCGTGCGCCAGGATCAATGGCATCGCTATTCGTGGACCGAACGCACGCTGCAGGTGGATGACACGCTGGTCGCGCTGCAGACGCTGGCCACGGCGGTGCGCAAGGTGTGGGGCAAGCCAGTGGTGGGCGTCACCGGGTCGATGGGCAAGACGACCACGAAGGAAGCTATCGCCCATGTGCTGGCCGCGCGCTGGCGCATGCTGAAATCCGAGGGCAACTTCAACAATCATTTTGGCCTGCCCCTGATGCTGCTCAAGCTGGAACCCGAGCACGATGTGGCGGTGATCGAAATGGGCATGTCGCATGCGGGAGAGATTCGAGCGCTGGCCAGGATCGCGCAGCCGGAGATCGGCGTGGTGACCAACGTCGCGCCCGTACATCTGGAGTTTTTCGAGTCGATTGCCGGCATTGCGCGAGCGAAATATGAGCTGATCGAAGCGCTGCCGGCGAGCGGAACGGCGGTGCTCAACGCCGACGACGAATATGTCTCGCAATTCGGGCGCGACTTCCAGGGAAAAGTGATTCGCTACGGCGTTGCTGCGACGGCGGATGTGCGCGCCGAGAACATTCAGGCCAGGGGCGCGGAGGGCTCCGAGTTCGACGTCGTCGTCGCGGGCGGCCGCGAGCGTGCGGGTCTGCCCCTGGTCGGAGAACATAATGTGCAGAACGCGCTGGCGGCGGTTGCGGTCGGACTGGCTCGGGGAATGAAGCTCTCCGACGCCGTGGCCGCGCTCGCCACCCTCGCGCCCGCCGATAAGCGCGGGCAGGTTCTTCAAGTGGGTAACATCACGGTGATCAACGATTGCTACAATTGCAATCCAAAAGCACTGGAGGCGATGGTGAACGCGCTGGCGGGGATGCCGGCCAAGCGGCGCATTGTGGTCGCCGGAGCGATGCTGGAACTGGGGCCGAGCGGGGAAGAACTGCATCGCCGGAGCGGGGAGCATATTGCGGCCAGCGGTATCGATGTGCTGCTGGGCGTGCAAGGGCCGGCGCAAGCGATGGTGGACGCAGCGGCGAAGGCAGGCGCGCAAGCCGAGTTCGTGGCCACTCCCGAAGAAGCCGGCGAATGGCTGGCGCGCGAAGCGCGCGACGGCGATGTGATCCTGCTGAAAGCTTCGCGCGGCGTGAAGCTGGAGAAGGCGCTGGAGGTTTGGAAGGCGAGAAGAAATTGTTGATTGTTGATTTTTGATTGTTGATGGTTGAATGAAAACCCTTGAGGATGTGCACTCTCGGAGTTTTATTCAACAATCAACAATCAAAATTCAACAATTCTTTTCCTGAAAGCTGACGGCTGAAAGCTGACAGCTGTAGCGGAGGCGGATTGCTCTACTGGCTGTTGTTCATCAAGCTGCAGCACTCGGTTCCGCCGTTCCGCATTTTTCGCTACGTCACTTTCCGCACCGCGTTTGCCAGCCTGACCGCTCTGTTCACCGCGCTGATCGTGGGGCCGATGGTCATCGGCCGCCTGCGCGAATTTCAGATCGGGCAATACATTCGCGAGGAAGGGCCGAAGGCTCATCAGAAAAAAGCGGGCACGCCCACCATGGGCGGCTTGCTGATCGTGATTGCGATCATCGTGCCCACGCTGCTGTGGGCGGACCTGAGCAACCGCTTCGTGTGGATCGCCGTGTTCTCGACCTGCGCGTTCGCTGCCATCGGATTCACCGACGACTACACCAAGGTGACGCATCGCCGCAACCTGGGCCTGACCAGCCGCGCCAAGCTGGGGCTGCAGGTCGCCACCGCCATCGTCGTGGGTTCGCTGCTCATTGCCATGCAGAGCTACAACTTGTATTCCACGCGGCTGATTGTGCCTTTCTTCAAGCAGTTTCATCCCGACCTGGTGGTGCAGACGCTGGAGCACTCGCCGCATTGGTGGCCGCTGGCGTTCTTGCCGTTCATGGCGTTTGTCACCCTGGTCATCGTGGGCTCAAGCAACGCGGTGAATCTGACGGACGGCCTCGACGGCCTTGCGATCGGATGCACGGTGATCGCGGCCGGCGCTCTGGCCGTGCTCACTTACGTCAGCGGGCACGCGACGTTTGCGACTTACCTGGAGTTGCAGCGCATGCCGCAGGTGGCGGAGTTGACCATCTTCTGCGGAGCGATGGTCGGATCGGCCATCGGGTTTCTCTGGTACAACGCGCATCCCGCCGAAGTGTTCATGGGCGATGTGGGATCGCTGGCCCTGGGCGGGGCGATCGGGACCGTCGCGGTAATCATCAAGCAGGAACTGCTGCTTCCGTTCATTGGCGGTGTGTTCGTGATCGAGGCGCTGTCGGTGATTCTGCAGGTCGGCTCGTACAAGCTGCGCAAGAAGCGCATCTTCAAGATGGCACCCATTCACCATCATTTCGAGTTGGTGGGCTGGTCGGAGTCGAAGATCATCGTGCGTTTCTGGATCGCCTCACTGGTGTTCGCGCTGTTCGCGCTGACCACGCTGAAACTGCGGTGAGGCTTTTGGGCCACGGATTTGCACGGATATTCACGGATAAGTCCTTTGAATGTTTCTGATGCTGATCCGTGTGAATCCGTGTTGATCCGTGGCCAACGAAGTTTATGGAACTGAACGACAAACGCGTGCTCGTGGTCGGGCTGGGGAAATCCGGCGTGGCCTCGGCGTTGTTTCTGAAGGCGCATGGGGCGCGGGTCACCGTTTCCGACACTAAGAGCGGCGATGAGCTACGCAATGAGATTCCGGTGCTGCTCGATCACGGCATCACGGTCGAGACCGGCGGACATGGCGACCGCACGTTTCGCGGTCAGGATCTGATCGTGGTCAGCCCCGGCGTTCCGGTGGACGCGCCGCCGCTGGTCCAGGCGCGGGCGCTGGGCGGGAGTGTGATCGGAGAGATCGAGCTGGCAGCGCAGTTTTTGCCGGGGCCGATTGTGGCAATTACGGGATCGAACGGCAAGACGACGACTACCACGCTTGCGGGCGAGATCATGGCCGCGGCCGGCTTTCCTGCGCTGGTCGGTGGCAATATCGGCACGCCGGCCATTTCGCTGGCCGAGCGGGCCAAGCCTGAGACGGTCATCGTGCTCGAGATTTCCAGCTTTCAGCTCGAGACCATTCAGACGTTTCGTCCGAAAGTTGCCGTCGTGCTGAATGTTACGCCGGATCATCTCGACCGGCATCGCACGTTTGACATCTACGTGAATGCCAAGGCGCGCATCTTCGAAAACCAGCAGGCAAACGACTTTGCGGTCTTGAACGCTGACGATCCGACGTGCGTAAGTATGGCCGCGCGCACGAAGGCGCAAGTCTTCTGGTTCAGCCGGCAGAAGGAAGTTGAGCAGGGCGCGTGGGTGCGCGACGGGAACATCTTATTTCGCGACGCGGCTGGCCAAAAGGAAATTCTGCTGGTTTCCGAAATCCCTCTGAAGGGCGCGCACAACCTGGAGAACGTGCTGGCTGCGGTGTGCGCGGGCGCGCTGATGGGATGCGCGCCGGACAAGATTCGGCTGGCCGTGCGAGACTTCAAGGCGGTCGAGCACCGGCTGGAGTTTGTGGCGACCGTCCACGGCGTGGATTACTACAACGACTCGAAGGCCACGAACGTGGACGCGACCATCAAGGCGCTGGAGTCGTTTCCCGCGAACATTCATTTGATTCTCGGCGGCAAGGACAAGGGCAGCGACTATTCGGTGCTCAACGACTTGCTCCGGCAGCGGGTGAAGCGCGTGTATACCATCGGCGCAGCGGCGGCGAAGATCGAGTCGCAGATTGTTTTCCCGAAGAGCGAAATCGTCCACGCCGAGACGCTGGAAAACGCCGTGCGCAAAGCGCACTCGGCTGCAGTTTCGGGCGATGTCGTGTTGCTGGCGCCGGCGTGCGCGAGTTTCGATCAGTTCAAGAACTACGAGCACCGGGGGAAGGCGTTCAAGGAGATTGTGCGGGGATTGGGGTAGGTTTGCCCACACGGCCCGGCTTGTGCCGTGCCTGACGGCACTCGGTTCCATTTTTCCAGCCTGAGCCAGGACTTACGTCCTGGGCTAACATATACCGCCGCTCCGCGGCTGGAGTCCGGTAGCTCCACCTGGGATCCTCGCTCTTCGATGTTCGACGGCGCGATGTTGCTGCCGAGATTGCCCGATTCTGGTTTCTCCGTGCCTCTGTGACTCCGTGGTGATGAATCTCCTGCCCCCCGTACCAAAACAATCAACAATCAAAATTCAACAATCAACAATTCTTGCTCCTTGTCTGATCGCCACCGTGGTGAAATGAACTTCCCATGGCGAAGCGGGTGAGTGTCGATCGCTGGCTGTTTACCGTGACCATGCTGCTGGTGTTTGTGGGGCTGGTGATGGTGTTTTCGGCGTCGGCGGTGATGGCGCGGGAGCGCTTCGGCTCTCCCTACGCGTTTTTGTCGAAGCAACTGATCTGGGCCGTGGCCGGGCTGGCCGCGATGGTCGTGACCATGCGTGTGGACTACCGGCGGTATCGGCATCCGGCGCTGGTGTTCTCGCTGATGGGCCTGACCACGCTGCTGCTGATTTCGGTTTTCTTCCTCGACCGCTCGCACCATACGCATCGCTGGATTCATGCCGGAGGATTTTCCTTTCAGCCCTCGGAACTGGCCAAGCCGGTGATGATCCTGTTTCTCGCGTACTTCCTCGCCAGCCGCGCCAGGACGATTGACGACGTGCGCAACACGCTTGTGCCCGCGGCCGCGCCGGTGCTGGTGTTTCTGGGGTTGATTGTGCTGCAGCCCGACCTGGGCACGGCGATCGCCTGCGCGGGAATTGCGGCTTGCGTCTTCTATGTGGCAGGCATGCGCCTGCGATACTTCGGCTATGCCTTCGCCGCGTCGCTGGCTCCCCTGTATTTCCTGATCTTCCACGTGGCCTTCCGCCGTGACCGCATTCTGGCGTTTTTGAATCCCTACGCCGACCGGCAGAAGGCCGGGTTCCACATTATTCAGTCGCTGATCGCCGTGGGCACGGGCGGCGTGACCGGCACGGGGCTGATGGAGGGCAAGCAGAAATTGTTTTACCTGCCCGAGCCGCATACTGATTTCATTTTTGCCGTGACCGCCGAGGAGTTAGGCCTGGTCGGCGCGATGTGCGTGGTCACGCTGTTCGCGATTTTTCTCTGGCGCGGCATGCGGACCTCGTGGCGCACGGAGGATTTATTCGGGCGCTACCTGGCCGTGGGCATCACCAGCATGGTGGTGCTGCAGGCGTTCATCAACATCAGCGTGGTGCTGGGCATGATGCCGACCAAGGGGATTCCGCTGCCGCTGGTGTCGTACGGAGGGTCGTCGCTGTTCGTGACCCTGGCGTGCGTGGGCGTGCTGCTGAATATCACCAAGCAGACGGAGTGAAGCGAGGCATTGAATCATTGAGTCAGTGAATCATTGAATCATTGAATCAATTGGGAACCTGGGAGTTGCATCTCGGTGGGTCAAGCGACTCAATCTCCGCGGGGCGTGCGGGAGGGGTGACGTGAAGAAGCGTCTGAGGAAATGGGCTGCCTTGCTCGCCACGATCGCGGCTGGCTGCGCGGTCGCGGCCGTCGCGCAGAAGGCCGAGCCTGCCCCGCCACAGCTGCCGCCTACGGTGCCGATGTTCTCCGCTGCGGATCTGGCGGCCAAGGTTCCGGCTGCGAAGGCGGATGACGTCAAATCGCTGGAGGCGATCCTGCGCGCGATCTACGACGTGATTTCCGGCCCGGCCGGGCCGCGGGACTGGAACCGCTTCCGCTCGCTCTGCCTGCCGCAGGCGCGATTCACCGAGGTGGGCAAAGGGCCGGATGGAGCGGGCTTTGTGATTTCGTGGGGCGTCGACGAGTTTATCCGTGACGCGGGCGAAGTTTTCTCCAAGGAAGCGTTCTACGAGCATGCGATCGTGAACCACCCGCAAAGCTACGGGAACATGACGCAGGTTTTCAGCAGCTACGAGTCGCGGCACGCTCCGGAGGGGAAGCCGTTCGAGCGCGGCATCAATTCCATTCAGGTGCTGAACGACGGCAAACGCTGGTGGGTAGTGTCGATCTTCTGGGACTCGGAGCGGGCGGACAACCCGCTGCCGGCGAAGTTTGCGGGGAAGCGTTAAAAACCGATTTCCGATTTGCGATTGGACTCAGCCTACTCGCTGGAGGTGCTCCCGGATCCAGTCCAGGATCCTGGCAAAGCGAAATTCCCGACGCTCCAGAGAGCCTTCAATGAACCGGTGTCCCTCGTCCGCGGAAACGTCGAGGCAGAAACCGTTTTGCCTCAGAAAGACGTCCGCCGCTGTGAACGCGATCCGTTTGTTGCCGTCGAGGAAGCCGTGATTCATGCCCAACGACTCCATGAGCGCAGCGGCTTCTTCTTCCACAGAGTCGTAATAACCCGTCTGGGGGCGAAAGACTGCGGCCTCGACCGCGCCTGCATCGCGGACACCGTGCAGCCCTCCGAACAGGTCGATGAGCCGATGCTGCATGCGGTAGACTTCGGCTACCGTCAGATAGACGCGCATCTATTTCGCCAGGCGTTGCAGCAACTCGCGATTGCGCGCGACCGATTCCTCGAAGGCGTCCATCACCTCGCGCCGCACCAGATGCTGCGACGGCACGACATTGTGCAGATAGAAGCGCAGAGCCTGCTCCAGCACGTGGCGCTTGGTTTGCCCGTTGCGCTCGGCTGCGTCGACGAACTCGTCGTAGAGCTTGGCGTCGATCTCGGGAGTGAATTTCTTGGTGGCGGGTGCCATGCGAGGATCATAGCGCGCTTATCTTGATAAATCAAGATTAATATTGATCCAGCGATAGGCCTGATAAATGAGCTACTTAACCTCACTTCTTCGTACCCTAGCGAGAGACACGGCCTTTGCCCTTTCCCTTTTGCCTTCGAATCTCCGTGGTAGATTCTGATCTTGACCATGCGCGCAATCTTGGCGGGCGGGGGCACGGGCGGGCACGTGATCCCCGCTTTGGCCATCGCCAATCAGCTCAAACAAAGTTATGGGGCGGAGTGCCTGTTCATCGGGACGGCGCGCGGGATTGAGAACCGGCTGGTGCCGGCTGCGGGATTTCCCTTGCAACTGGTGCGGGTGGGCGCGCTGAAGAATGTCAGCGTGGTTACGCGTCTGAAGACGGCGTTCGATTTGCCACGCGCCGTCTGGGACGCGAGCCGCATGTTGAACGAGTTCGCGCCTGACGTGGTGATCGGCGTTGGCGGATACGCTTCCGGCCCCGCGATGCTGGCGGCGATTGTGAAGCACATTCCCACGCTGGCGCTTGAGCCGAATGTGGTGCCGGGCTTCGCCAATCGGGTGGTCGCGCGATTCGTTTCGGCTGCGGCGGTGCATTTTGAGGAGACCGCGAAGTATTTTCGTCATGCGGAAGTCACCGGCGTACCGGTGCGGCAGGCGTTTTTTGATATCGCGCCCAAGTGCGGGGGAACGTCTACGGTGCTGGTTTTCGGCGGAAGCCAGGGGGCGCACGCCATCAACGAGGCGATGATCCGTTGCCTGCGCGTGCTGCAGCGCGAGGCGCCGGGGATCCATGTCATCCATCAGACGGGCGAGCGTGACTATAATGACGCGCTGGCGGCGTATCAGGGGCTGGCTACCGGGCTGACGTTTGAGGTGTTCAAGTTCATCGAGGACATGCCCGCGGCGTTTGCCCGCGCCGATCTGGTGGTGTGCCGGTCAGGCGCGAGCACGGTGGCGGAGATCGCAGCGGCGGGGAAGCCCGCGGTGTTTGTGCCTTTTCCGCGCGCGGCCGACGATCATCAGCGGGTGAACGCCGAGGCGCTGGCGCGGCACGGGGCGGCGGTGGTGGTCGAAGAGTCGAAGCTGGAAGGCGTCTGGCTGGCGGAGACGATTGCGGCGCTGCTGGGAGATTCTGCGCGGCTTGAAAAGATGAGCCAGGCGGCGCGTGAACTGGCGCATCCCAACGCCGCGCGGGATATTGCGGCGATGGCGGCGCGGCTGGCGGGGATTGAAGAAACCTAGCCACGGATTCGCACGGATATTCACGGATACTTCTTTTTCATATGTTGTTTCTTTCTGAGTTCCGAGTTTTATCCGCGTGAATCCGTGTAAATCCGCGGCCAAGAAGTTGACTTTATGTTTGCCAAGATTCAGCACATTCACTTCGTGGGTATTGGCGGGATCGGCATGAGCGGCATTGCCGAGGTGCTGCTGAATCTCGGTTACAAAGTTTCGGGATCGGATCTCAAGTCTTCCGCGGTCACGCAGCGCTTGGCTGGACTCGGTGCGACCGCGTTCGAGGGTCATCGCGCGGAGAACGTCACCGGAGCCGAGGTCGTCGTGACCAGTTCCGCCATCGCCGCCGACAATCCCGAAGTGGCCAGGGCCCATGAACTGCACCTGCCCGTGATTCAGCGCGCGGAGATGCTGGCAGAGTTGATGCGGCTGAAATACGGCATCGCTATCGCCGGCATGCATGGCAAAACGACGACCACTTCAATGGTCGCGGCAGTGCTGGCCGCGGGCGGGCTCGATCCTACGGTGGTGGTCGGCGGGCGCGTCGATGCCATGGGATCGAACGCGCGGCTGGGCAAGTCGCAGTATCTGGTCGCGGAGGCCGATGAGAGCGACCGCAGCTTTCTGAAGCTAACCCCAATCCTCTCGGTGGTCACCAACATCGACCGCGAGCATATGGATTGCTATCGCAACATGCGCGACGTGAAGAGCACGTTTCTGGAATTCATGGACCGCGTGCCGTTCTACGGGATGATTGTGGCGTGCAATGATGATCCGATTCTGCGGCGGCTTTTGCCCGAGGTGCAGCGGCGGACGGTAACGTACGGGACCAAGCGTGGGTCGGATTTCTGGATCAAAATCCCCACTTCCGGGGAAAGTCAAAATCCCCACCCTGTCTCCGCAAAGAACGCGGAGACAAGGATGGGGCACCCTCTTAGTCGGTTTCACGTTCGCTACCGGGGTGAAGACTTGGGCGAGTTCACTTTGCATGTGCCGGGTGCGCATAATGTGCTGAACGCGACGGCGGCCATTGCCGTGGGCCTGGGGCTGGACATTCGGGTCGAGGCGATCCGGGCGGCGCTCGATCAGTTCCGCGGCGTGGACCGGCGCTTTCAGTTGCGCGGGCGCGTCGCCGGCGTGAGCGTGATCGACGACTACGGACATCACCCCACCGAGATCAAGGCCACGCTGGCGGCGGCGCGGCAGTGCGGGTTCAACAAAATTCACGTCATCTTTCAGCCGCATCGCTACACGCGCACGCGCGATCTGATAGAGGAGTTCACCACTGCGTTCGCCGACGCCGATTCGCTGGTCGTGCTCGACATTTATGCCGCCAGCGAGAAAGCGATCGAAGGGATTACCGGGGAAGCGCTGGCGCAGCGAGTTCGCGAGAGCGGCAAAGCCGTGCAATACGCCAGTTCCTTCGCCGATGCGGTGAATGCTGCGAGCGCTTCGGCCAAAGACGGCGACATGATTCTGACTCTGGGCGCGGGCAGCGTTTCGCAGCTGGGCCCGATGATCCTGGAAAAGCTGAAGGAGCGGGAAGCTGCGCCAGCGGCCACGTCTTGACCGAAACAGGTTTTGACCGAAGGGGGCTGCTGGATTTCTAATAGAAACCCAACTCGATGGCCACGGGAAACCAGCTGCAGTCATTCACCACGAAGTCAGCTCCAGATTTGAGACCCCAGGGAGAAGCTGGCCTGCGCATCGTCCTGCTCCGGAAGGTTCCGGAAGAATCTTCGCTGCAACGCCGCTGGAATGATCTGGTCCTGCAGATGAAGCGGCCTGAGGTCTTCTTCACTTGCGAATGGGCGCTCGCCGTGCAGGCCGCCTATCATTCCTCGCGCAAGCCGTTGGTGCTACTCGGCTACGACGGCGACGAATTGGTGGGAGTGGCCTGCCTGTCGACCGACGCCAGCGGCCGGAATGTCAGCTTTCTGACCGCGACCACGGCCGACTACTGCGACTTCGTCAGTCCTCCCCAGCGGCGCGCAGAGTTTGTCGAGGCCGTATTCGCGGAATTGCGCTGCCTGAAGATTTCCAGCCTGGTGCTGGCCAATCTGCCCGCAGATTCAGCGACCGCGGCTGTGGTGCGGGCTGCGGCGAAGAAGCACGGCTTGCATGCGCACATGCGCCCGGCTTACGCGTGTTCGCAGGTGAAACTGGGCACGGCGGAACAGCGCCAGGAGTTGAAGACCACGGTGGCGCGCAAGCGCCAGCTCAAGCGCTGCCTCAAGATGATGGAGCGCGAAGGCCCGGTCACGCTGTCGTTTCTGCGCTCGTGGAGCGAGATTGAGCCGATGCTGCCGGTCTTTGCCGCCACCCACGTGGCGCGCTTCCGCACCACCAAGCACACCAGCTTTCTTTCCACGCCCGAGCGGCGCGTGTTCATGGAGGACCTGGCGAGGCGATCCACTGCCGCCGGTCTCATGACCATGACGGTGCTGAAGGTCGGCGAGCGCGCGGTGGCGTGGAGTTACGGATTTCAAGTCCACGGCGTCTGGTTTCTCTACCAGACGACCTTCGACACGCGCTGCCAGGACAATTCGCCCGGCTACTGTCTGCTGGCGAAGATTCTGATCGAAGCCTGCGATTTGAGCTCGTTGGGACTGGTAGACCTGGGCCTGGGAGCCGAAGTCTACAAAGAATGGTTTGCCAACAGCACCCGCCAGACGCTGCACGTCACGCTGAATCCGTCCCGCCTGCGGCACCTGCGCGAAGTGGCGAGGTATGGCCTGGCCAACAACGTGAAACGCTTCCCCAAGCTGGAAGCCGCGATCCGCAAGGCGCGATCCGGACTGCGCCGCGGAGTGGATTGATCGCCCGCGCTCCAACGTCCTCAATGCCTCGAACCATTTGAGTCACCCTCCACGGCCCCATTTCCTTTGACCTCGCGCGGTTGAGCAGTCAAGCTCTTCCTAGGGAACCAACCAGGAACCAATGGCACAGGGTGGAGTGATCCACGGCAGAGGGCTTTGTTCCGGAGAACTGCCATGACCGACTATTCAGCCATGAACTACGACGAGCTGCGCAGGATCGCGGACAACGACTCGGTTGCGGACAGCATGTCCGAGGCGGAATATGAAGCTCTGTCGGTTGAGCTGTGGAGAAAGTTCGGGCTGGAGAAAATAGCTACAGGGAGCGATCCGGGCTTTGCGCCCGCACCTGCTGCACCGAAGGCTCCTAACGCGATCTGGTCCGTCTTGCGCGAGACCAGGTCCTAATCCCCTTCGCGCGCCTGTACCATCGGACACCCTCGTTACCACACTTCCGGCCTTTCTAACTGACACCACATTCGAGCTATCGTAGAACCTACGTGGGGCGCGGCCTCGACCGGCCGCCGCCGAATCCTCGCTCGACGAGGCACAGCAATTATGTACAGTGCAAATGTCCCCCAATCGCTCCGGCGCAGTTCGCGCGTGCCGACCGCATTGCCCATCCTGGTCACCACTCTCGATGGGAGTCCGTTCTCCGAAGTGTGCGAAACCCTGGTGGTCAACGCGCACGGCTGCCTGATGCTGTCGCCGACCAAGCTTGACGCCGGCGTGCCGCTGCGCTTTCACACCAGAGAAGGACGCGAGACCACCGCGCATGTAGTTTCGTGCCAGCCGATCGGGGCGGAACATCAGGCGTGGCGGCTGGGAGCGCGGCTCGACCGGCCGGAAAATTTCTGGGGATTGAAGGAGTGTCCGAAAGACTGGTCGTTGCCGGCGGTGATCGTGCAGACCCGGCCGCCGCAGAATTCCTCGCCGACGTTTCTGCCGGCCCATCAGATGGCGGCGCCGATGAGCGTGCCCACCGAAGCCATGATCGACCGCGCGGCGCGCCAGCTGGAAGACCGGGTGAAGCGGATGATTGCGGAATCGGTGCGTCCGCTCCAATCCGAAGTGGAAACGCTCCGCGAGCAACTGGCGGAGCGGCAGGCTCGGCCTCCGCGCTTTGAGGTTTCGCTGTCCAGCATTCCTCCGGAGCTCGAACAGCAGCTGGAAGCGCGGTTGAAAAGGAACATCGAGCCCAAGGCTTTGGAAGAAGCGCGTCAGCAATACACGAACCTGCTGGCCGCCGCCAAGGCGACCATCGATCAGAAAACGCGGGAAGGCTACGAGGATTTTCTGCAGCGTGTCGGGCACGAGCTGGAAGTCGTGGAGAAACGCGGGCACGATATCTCCGAGCATCTTTCCGAAACGACGCGCGAGCATCTGCGCCGCGGGCTGGACGATTTTCGCGAGAAGTTGCACGAGGGCGGCAACTCGCTCAAGCGCCTGAGCGATGAGCTGCTGCAGTTCGTGCAGGATAGTGTGAGCGCCGAGCACAGCGCGCGGCTGGCGGAGCTGGAACAGCTTCGGTCCGTGGTGACGTCGGAGTCGGCGCGGCTGCATGAACACATCGAGTATCTGGACGTGCGCATCCGGAATTTGGATGAGTCCGTGCGCAGTATGGAGTCCGGCCTGGACAAGCGTCTCAGTAAGATGTCCAGCAATACGGTCAAGGACGCGCGCGGCCAGATGGAGAGCGCAGGCAACGACATTCTCGAAGAGTGGACGGCGCGAGGCGCTGCGGCAGCGGCGAACCAGGTCGATGAGGCGAGCGGAAAGATGAGGACTGTGCAGGAAGAAATCGTCGCCTCGGGTCACGAGTCGCTAAGGATACAGGCGACGAACGCGCTGCAGGACTTCGAGAACTCCATGGAGGAATTGGCTCGTCAGTCTGTGGAACGTTGGCGGCTCAAGCTGGCCGGGGGCTTGCATGGACTGGCCAAGAGCCTGGGCGAGCAATTCCAGCTGCAGGCCGGATCGGACGACGAAAGGGAACGCTAAGCCGCAGGCGAGGACGTAGCTCGCCGCGAATCACAACCACAAGATCATCGTTTTCCCCTAACTTTCCCATTCGAACTTTCCCACTCGAACAATGTCCTGCTAACCGATTTTCGGGGCCCCCGTCTATCTGGCAGGTGGGATAAGGCGATGAAAACGACACAAGCCTGGGTATGGTTGACGGTGGCAGTGACGGCAGCGGGATTGAACGCGAGCTATCACGATGGCGGATTGCAGTGGGCGCATCGGATCGCCGAGCAGGTTGGGCATAGCTCACGAGCGGTGCTGGCGCTGGCGACGGGACGCGCCGACCAGTTCCTGGAAGAAGCCCGGCTGGCAACCCGTGACAGCGGAGCGCCGCGTTCAGCGCGCGTAGTCTTGACGCGGGTGCAGGAGCAGGTCCAGGAGAAGATGGCCGGCGGCCAGCAGCAAGTGGCGTGGGTGCAGGAGCAGGTTGCCGACGGGGAACAAGGCATCGCGCAGATCGAAGAGATGTCGGCCCGGCAGCAGGAGCGGCTGGCGCGGCTGGAGGAGATGCGGGCGCGAGTTCAAGAGCGGCTGGCGGAGCGGACGGCCCGGTGCCGAGTTGCGTCAGCGATGCACAACGCCGCCTTCGTTGTTACGCCGGCTTGTACGCGGGTGCGGGTGCATGTGCCGGCGGTGCAGATCCCGGAGATCCGGATTCCCGAAATCAGGGTGCCGGAAGTTAGAGTTCCGGAGGTCAGATTTCCGGCGATTCACGTTGGGGCGCCGACAGTTCAAGTTGAGATGGCGGACGCGGGTCCGGTTTAGCAGCGCCTGTTCAGCAGCAAGAGAGCGTTTTCCTCCTCGGGGGCGTGGCCAACCAGCCGCGCCCTTTTCGTTTTCGTCTGACTGTTTCTTGCTTTCTCACTCCCCGGTTTCCTTCGAGTACGCCATCAGGAACTTGGCCAAGGGACCAATCGTGTTAACGGTCCAAGCACCCAAAAGTGTGCAATTTTGAACAGTCAGAGTTCACGAAGCCGGCTACTCTTTTTGGGTTACTTTGAAAAGTATGGCAACACCTCTCAGGGCGGAGGAAGGGGTTGAAGTATGCCCAGAATCTTGCTGGCCGAGGACGACGACGCTGTCCGCGATATGCTGCGAGCAACGCTGGAACGGGACGGCTTTGAAGTAGTCGCGGTGGCGAACGTGTGCGACGCGCTCCGTCACATCGCGACCGAGAACTTTGACGCACTGCTTTCCGACCTGCACATGCCGCACGCCGGTGACGGCTTTACCGTCGTTAGCGCCATGCGCCACACCCACCCGCGGGCCGTCACTCTAGTGCTCAGCGGCTACCCAGCGATAGACGAGGCCTTGTCCGCCATCCGCCTGCAGGCTGACGAAGTCCTTACGAAACCAATCCAAATTGCCGTCCTTCGGGAGGCTATCCGCAAGAAGCTTGTGAACCCGGGACCTCGCAGCCCGCTGCCTACGGTGAGCGTGGCCTCCATACTGGAGCATGACCTGAATGCTACGATTCAGGACTGGATGGCACTGGTGGAGCACGACGAAGAGCTGACCTGTATCCCGCTGAGCTTTGAGGCCCGCACCGGCCATCTGCCCAATCTCATCGCTGACCTGATCTTCCGCTTACGCCTTGCTCCAACAGCCAAGGCCGACGCCTCCACTTCCGCACGCCAACACGGGGATCTGCGACGCAAACAAGGCTACACCGCCGCGATGGTGGTAGAGGAGTCGCGGATTCTACAGGTCAGTATCTTTAACACCTTACAAAAGAATCTCGAAAAGGTGGATTTCAGCAGAGTGCTCCGCGACGTGATCACGATAGCCGACGAAGTGGATTCGCAATTGAAGCAGGCCATGCTCAGTTATGCCACCCCGGTCCCGGACTCCGCGTGGTCGGCGGCATAGAGCATCCGGTCAAATCGAGTGGAAGATGAGCAGCGCGTGAGACTTTCTCGTGCGGCTTTCGACGTTCAACAGAACCCAGCAGGCCATCCGGCTGCGCATCAGCTGTTGCTAAATCCCCATCGCACCCATCTTCCCTTGCAAGCACGGTTTTGAATGGCGCGCGGGATGGCCCCCACTTTCGTGGTCGTGCCCAACCCGGTTCCCGGCTGTGAAAAAGAACCAATTTTTTGTCTACCTTGGGCTGCGAAATGCGGCTATAGTGAAAAGGCTCAGCGATTCCCTGGCGACAACTGATCTGAATTGATGGCGCGCAAAGCGAGCGGCACCATCTTGCAGGAAGAGTTGTATCCGGCCAGCGGCGAACGTTCGCGCGAAAGTCAGGCGCGAGACAGTTTTTCGCGCGGCGGCCTCTCACGCGACGAGATGCCGCGCGAGCCGATCGATGACGCCCGCCTGATCGATCTCGATGTGGACGAAGAGTCTCCTTTCCTGCGCGCGCAAAAGCGTGTCTCCGTGCGCCGCAGCTCGCTTCCCAAAAAAGCCGCCAACAAGCTGCTATGGGCATCGATTGCCGCAGCGGTGCTGTGCGCGGTTGGGCTCGCAGCCGCCGCGGTGTACCGCTACGGCGAGCGTTCCTGGCGCTTTCGTGTGGACTCGAGCGACAACATTGAACTCATCGGATCCGAGAACGTAACCAAGGCGCAAATCATGGAAGTCATGGGCGCCGACATCGGACGCAACATCTTCTTCATTCCTCTGGCGCAGCAAAAATCGCAGCTGGAACAGATTCCCTGGGTGGAATCGGCAAGCGTGATGCGCTTTGTGCCCAACCGCCTGAAAGTCGTCATTCACGAGCGCACGCCCGTCGCGTTCGCCCGCGTGGGGCCGCGCATTGAGTTGATCGATGCGGGCGGCACGCTGATGGAATTGCCCAAGTCGCCGTCGCACAATCACAAATATTCCTTCCCCGTCATTCTGGGGATGAACCCCGGCGAGCCGCTCTCGACGCGGGCGCCGCGCATGAAGGCCTACGCCGAGCTGGTGCGCGATCTGGACGCGGGCGGGGCGCGCTATTCGCAGGACCTGAGCGAAGTCGATCTTTCCGAACTCGACGATTTGAAGGTGCGGGTCAACGATCCGGCGGGCGATGTGCTGGTGCACCTGGGGTCGTCGGATTATCTGAAGCGCTACAAGATCTACGTCAGCCACGTGCAGGAGTGGCGGCAGCAGTTCCAGAAGCTGGAGTCGGTGAACCTGCGCTATGACAACCAGGTCATTGTCAATCCGGACATGGAAGGCGCGCCCAAGCAGGCGCAGTTGACGCTGGCTGCGGCCAAGGCGGCCGCGGCGGCGGGAGTGAAGCCTGCGGCGCTGGTCACGCGCGTGGGGCCGCATGATCGGGCGCTGCCCAAGCCCGTGTTCGAGTTGTCGGAAAAGAAACTGGACCCGAAGGCAGCGGCGAAGAAGCCAGCGGCAAAGGCGAAGATCAGGAAGAAAGCGTTGCAGGTGCATGCGAAGAAGGTTGGTGGCGCCGCCGTCCCGGCGGCTGTCCGGCGGGCGTCCTCGCCCGCCGCGGGGGCGGGACGCCCCCGCGACAGCCGGCAGGATGCCGGCGCTACGGTTTCCGGATCGAAGACTGCGTCGGGCACAGGTCAGAAACCCAGTCCGGCGATTGCGAAGCAGCAGGGGAACACGGGGCCAAATTGACTACGGGGCTAATTTCATTGAGGTCAGGGAATTCATAAGACATGGGGAACCAGCCAGGGCATTTTCTAACGGCAATCGATGTGGGCAGCGCCAAGACCTGCGCGCTGATGGCGGAAGCGACCGACCATGGCCTGCGCTATCGCGGACATGGCGTGGCCGAATCGCGGGGGTCGCGCAAGGGCGTGATCGTGGAACTGGAGAAAGCGGTGGCGGCGATTCAGCAGGCGGTCGAGGCGGCCGAGGATATTGCCGGAGCGCCGGTGGAGCACGCCATCATCGGCATCGGGGGGGGACACGTGCGCGGAGTGAACAGCCACGGCGGCATCAGCCTGGGCACACGCCCGCGGGAGATTGGCCGCGATGAGATCAAGCAGGCGGTCGACCGGGCGCGCGCCATTCCGCTGCGCGCCGATCGCGAGATTCTGCACCTGCTGCCGCGGGAGTTCATTCTCGACGATCAGCCGGGCGTGCATGATCCGCTGGGCATGATGGCGGCGCGGCTCGAGGTGCGGGTGCACATGGTCACCGCGGCCACCAGCGCCACGCAGAATGTGATTACGGCGGTGAATAAGGCCGGAGTGCACGTCGACGACACGGTGTTCGAGCCGCTGGCCGCGGCTGACTCCGTGCTGCGGGCCGAAGAGCGGGATCTGGGCGTTTGCCTGGCCGATATTGGCGCGGGTTCGACCGAGATGATCGTGTTTCAGCAGGGCGCGGTCGCCTGGACGGGAGTGATTCCGGTCGGCGGCGATCACTTCACCAGTGATCTGTCGGTGGGGCTGTGTACGCCGCTCGCCGAGGCGGAAAAGATCAAAAAAATCTACGGCAACGCGATCGTGACGCTGATTCCGGAGGGAAATGAAGTGGAAGTGCCGTCGGTGGGGGACCGGCCGTCGCGGCTGCTGCCGCAGAGACTGGTGGCCGAGATTCTCGAGCCGCGGGCGCGCGAGCTGTTCGAGATGATGCGCGAGACGCTGCGGCAGAGCGGCATGTTCGAGGCTTGCCTGGCCGGCATCGTGCTCACGGGAGGAGCGTCGCGGCTGCCGGGAATCTTCGACGTGGCGGAATCGGTGCTGCGGCGATCAGTGCGGCTTTCCTGGCCGGCGCCGCTGGCCAAGATGCCGGCGACGTTGTCCGAGCCGGAGTTCGCGACCGTGCTGGGCATGGTGAACTACGGCCAGCGAGCGCGCGTGGCGCGCGGACTTCAGGGAGAACGCTGGGGATCGAAATTGAAAGCGATGTTGGTGGGGTAGGGAGCGTAAGAGCTTGAACCACGAAGGACGCGAAGTTGCACGAAGGAAATCTTGAGCGGGATTCTTCGTGTACCTTCGTGACCTTTGTGGTTGACGGGTTTTGCATTTCAAAACTAGGTGGACACAATGAAAAACGACTCAAAGATTCGCATCAGCTTCAATGAAGAGCCGAAGAACGACGCCAAGATCAAAGTCATCGGCGTGGGCGGAGGCGGCGGGAACGCGGTGAACCGCATGATCGATGCCGGGGTGGAGGGCATTGAGTTCATTGTCGCCAACACGGACCTGCAGGCGCTGCGCATGTCGCACGCGCCGGTGAAGCTGCAGCTCGGCGTCAAGCTCACCAACGGGCTGGGCGCTGGCGCGAATCCCGAGGTCGGCCGCAAAGCCGCGCTCGAGGATTCCGACAAGATCATCGAAGCGCTCGAGGGCGCCGACATGGTGTTCGTCACCACCGGTCTGGGCGGCGGCACGGGCACGGGCGCGGCTCCGATCATCGCGTCGCTCGCCACCGAGATGGGCGCGCTCACGGTCGCGGTCGTGACCAAGCCTTTCTCCTTCGAAGGCAAACGGCGCATGCAGCAGGCCGACCGCGGCATCTCGGAGCTGATGGAGTCGGTGGACACGACCATCGTCATCCCCAACGAAAAGCTGCTGGCGGTGGCCGAGGACGCCGGCTTCTTCGAATCGTTTCGCATCGCCGACGACATCCTGCGGCAAGGGGTGCAGGGGATCTCCGACATCATCACCATTCCCGGCATCATCAACCGCGACTTCGCCGACGTGAAGACGATCATGTCAGGCATGGGCTACGCGGTGATGGGCACAGCCTCGGCGAGCGGCGCCAAGCGCACGATTGATGCGGCACAGAAGGCCATCGCATCGCCGCTGCTGGAAGCGGGCGCGATCGACGGAGCGCGCGGCATTCTGATCAACATTACGGGATCGTCGTCGCTGAAGCTGGCCGAGGTGCAACAGGCCTGCTCGATCATCCAGAGCGCGGCGCACGAAGACGCCAACATTATTTTCGGCGCCGTTATGGACGAGAAGATGAAAGACGGCGTGAAGATCACGGTGATCGCGACCGGATTTCGCGAAGTTCCATCCGGGAAGCGCCGGCATCAGGAGACGCACGCGTCATTTTCGTCGAGCCACGTGGCGGCGCTGGAAGATCCGATGGATTTTCCGGATGCGCGAGAAACGCCGCCCGAGCCGCAGCGCATCATGTCCTCGGAGCCGGCAATGGAGCGGAGTGTGACCGACGAACGCGTCTACGCCAACGACACAACCGGAATGGCGATGCAGGCTGCGGAGCACGTTGCGGCCGACGTGATTTCGCTCGACGCCGTGCGCAATGCGATGGTCACCAACTTCGAGCCCGACGATCTCGACGTGCCGGCGTTTCTGCGCAAGCGCAACGAAGTGATGTAGGGGCGAGTCGTGAGTCCTGAGTCCCGAGTTGCGAGCTAAGGCCAATGACTCGCGATTCGGGACTCGCGACTCAGGACTCGCGACTCGGTAACCATGGGCAGCGAGTTGCGGTTCAATGTGCAAAAGCGTGAAACACGTTGCGACTTGGGATTCACGACTCAACGCCCGACGACGTGCGACTAGGAAAAGCTTTTCACTCGTGGGAAGTATCTTTCCAGTAACGGCGTAATGTATTACCGAAGGCGCAGGTACCGAGGTAATATGCAGTTATGTTGTTGTGGAAGCGTTGGTTACAGCGAAAATGAGAGTTGCTTAAAGCTAAACTTTCCTGTTGCCACGAACACGCTAAGTCTCATACTATCGCAGAGTTGAGAGATAATCGGCGAGGTTACCGGCCAGCTGGCACGCCTCGTGCATCACAACTACTCAGGCTCTGGGGGAATGGAATCAAGCAGATGAGTAAGGGAACGAGTCTACTTCGCCTGGTCCTCGCCTTTGTGATGTGCCTGCCGCTGGCGGGGTTGAGCTGGGCTGCGCACGTCACCACGCACGCGCCCGCCAAGTCCAAGTCGCAATCCCAGAAAATCAGCGAGGGGCAGCACACGCGGCACCGCCTGCATCACTTGGCGCGCAGTCGCCGGGCCACTGTGACGCCAGTGTCGGTGAGAACGCGGCGGCACCGCTATCACGAGCGCTTTTTTATGAGCTCGTTTGCCGACGACGTTGCAGCGGGGGATATGACGGCGGGTGAAGATCCGATCGTGCGTCAGGCTGCCGTCGAGGCCCTGGGCAACATGAACGGCACCGTGGTGGCCATCGAGCCGACCAGCGGACGCGTGCTGGCCATGGTCAACCAGAAGCTGGCATTGTCCAGCGGCGCGCAGCCCTGCTCGACCATCAAGCTGTCGGTCGCGCTGGCCGCGCTGAACGAGGGTTTGATCTCCGAGGACACCCCAGTCGCTCTCGGAGGCCGCTATCACATGAACCTGACCACAGCGCTGGCGCACTCCAACAACGCCTACTTCGAGGCGCTGGGCCGCGAGCTCGGATTTGAAAAAGTCGCGTACTATGCCCACGAATACGGCCTGGGCGAGCTGGCCGGCTACGACATTGCGGGCGAGCAGACGGGCACCTATCCCGAGGAAGCGATTCCGACGAAGCTGGGTGGCGTAGGCAAGATGTGCTCGTTCGGCGAAGGCATCTCGATGACGCCGCTGCAGCTGGGCGCAATGGTTTCAGCCATCGCCAACGGCGGCACCCTGTATTACCTGCAGCATCCGACGACTCCGGAAGAAGTAGCGAACTTTCAGCCGCGGGTGAAGCGGCAGCTCGACATCGCTCCGCTGATTCCGGAAATTTCCGACGGCATGGCGGGCGCGGTGCAGTACGGCACAGCGCGCAGCCTGCGCCTGAATTTCAACGAAGAAGAGATCCTGGGCAAGACGGGAACCTGCTCGCACGCGGGCACGCGCTTTGGCTGGTTCGCTTCCTACGCCAACACCAACGTGGGACGGATTGTCGTCGTCGTCTTCCTGGAGGGCGGACGACCGACGTTCGGTCCCAAGGCGGCTGAGATTGCCGGGCGGATGTATCGCAGCATGTACGACCACAATTTCTTCATCGCCGGGCCGGCAGATCAGGCCGCGGCCAAGCGAGACACGGCCACCCCGTAGGTTGACCACAACTTTCTTGGACAGAGGCGCGGCTTCGGTTGCGCCTTTTTCCTTTTGTCACTCCACTTTGTGTCATTCCACTTTGTCGCTCACCCTGCCAGGTCCACCCCGCCTCTCTGAGTGACTTCTAATATGCGCGATCCGTCCTTCCTGCCGATAGGGAATGACGTGAGGCCACTCCGTCAGGGACGATGATGCTGCGGGAAGATTGCGACTACCGTCTGGTGCTCTCCGCCGTGCTTGCCATTCCCTGGTCCAAAGTTGTTGCTATCGCGGCAGTGGCTGCGATCGCCCTGATCCTGACCACGGCCTGGCGGCGGTGCCGGCGAATGCGGCAGAAGATAGCCCTGCGACGGAGTGAGCTCTCCTTCCACACCGTGGCCCAGGCGGCTCCCGCGATTCTGTGGACCGCGCGTCCCGACGGCTCCGTAGACTTCATCAGCGATCAGCTTTACGCATATACCGCTTTGACTCCGGAACAGGCGCTCGAGTGGGGCTGGGCCAGGGCTCTCCACCCCGACGACCTGGGCGCGTGCAAGGAGCGCTGGGAGCATTGTCTGCGCGATGGAGGACCCTACGAGATCGAGTATCGCTTGCGCCGCTCCGATGGGGTGTATCGCTGGTTCCTGGTGAAGGGCAATCCGCTGCGCGACGAGCACGGGCAAATCGTGAAGTGGATCGGGACCACAACCGATATTGAGGACCAGAAACACCACCAGCAGATTCTCGAGCAGCAGATCCAGGAGCGCACTGAAGAATTGGCTGACACTAACACGCGCCTGCAGGAAGAAATGATCGAGCGTGACTACGCCCGCAGAAAGCTGGATGAACAGAACGAAAAAATCATGCGCGACCTCACGGAACGGTCGCACCGGGCCACGCTGCTGGCCAAGATGGGAGAGCTGTTGCAAAGTTGCGTGAGTAAAGACGAGGTGTTCGCCGCGGCGTTGGGCTACGCGCCGAGGATCTTTCCCAACCGGCGCGGAGCGGTGGCGCTGTTCAACAATGCGCGAAGTCTGGTGGAGGTCGCCGGGCAGTGGCAGGATTGCCGCATCCCGACGCCGGTGTTTGAGCCCAGTGCCTGCTGGGCGCTGCGCACGGGACATCCGCATCTGGTGGTGGCCGGAGACACGACCGCGCCTTGTGCGCACGCTGAGGGCGTAACCAACACATATCTCTGCGTGCCGATTCTGGCGCAGGGCGAGGCGCTCGGCATTCTGCATTTTCAGGCCAGCGATGAGGAGCCGACTCTGGCCGACTCGGAACTGTCGTTCAAGACCACGTTTGCCGGGCAGGTGGGCTTGTCGGTGGCCAATATCCGGCTGCGGGAAGCCTTGCGGGCGCAGTCCATCCGCGATGCGCTGACCGGTTTGTACAACCGCCGCTACCTCACCGAGATGCTGGAGCGCGAAATCCGGCGGGCGGTCCGCGCCGACCAGCCGCTGGGCGTCCTGATGCTCGACCTGGACCATTTCAAGAAGTTCAACGACACCTACGGCCACGACGCCGGCGACACGGTGCTGCGGGAGACGGGGGCGTTTCTGACCAAGAGCGTGCGCGCGGAAGACATCGTGTGCCGCTTTGGCGGGGAAGAGTTTGTCGTCATTCTGCCCATGGCCGATTTGCAGGTGACCCAGGCCCGAGCCGAGCGCATCCGATCGCGCCTGCGCGAGCTTGCGGTGCTGCACCAGGGGCAGTCGCTGGGCATGATCACGGTGTCGGTGGGCGTGGCCGTGCTTCCCCAGCATGGCGCCAATCCGCAGGAGTTGTTCGAAGCGGCGGACGCGGCGCTCTACCGCGCCAAGAGAGAGGGCCGGGACCGGGTGGTGGTGGCCGAGAAGGCGCGGGGCGCTGAAGTGCCGGTCACGAGTCTTGTCGACGCCGAGAAGTCGTGACCGCGTCGCAGCTCAATTCTGCTGGCTCTTGCTCTCGTCGCTGGCGATCACGCCGTCCTTGATGTGGATGACGCGATGGGCGTACTCGGCGATGTCGTGCTCGTGGGTGACCAGGATGATGGTGTTGCCCTCGGCATGCAGCCGGTCGAACAGCGCCATGATCTCCACTCCGGTCTGGGAATCGAGATTGCCGGTGGGTTCGTCGGCCAGGATGATCGAGGGCTTGTTGACGAGCGCGCGGGCGATGGCCACGCGCTGGCGCTGGCCGCCGGAGAGTTCGTTGGGCTTATGGGTCATGCGCTCTTCCATCCCCACTGAAGCCAGCGAGCCCTTGGCGCGCTCCATGCGCTCTTCGGTGGGAATGCCGGCGTAGATCAGGGGAAGCTCGACATTGTGCAGCGCGGTGGCGCGGGCCAGCAGGTTGAAGGTCTGAAAAACGAATCCGATTTCCTTGTTGCGAATGCGAGCCAGTTCGTCGTCGTCGAGTTCGCTGACCAGTTGGCCGTTCAGCCAGTAGTTGCCCTGAGTGGGCGAATCGAGGCAGCCAATCAGGTTCATCAGCGTCGACTTGCCGGAGCCGGAAGGGCCCATGATGGCGACATATTCGTTGCGCCGGATGCGCAGGTTGACGCCGCGCAGGGCGTGCACCTGCTGCTCCGAGCCCATGTCATAGGTCTTCCAGAGATCCTGGGCCGCGATCATGCAGGACTCGGGCGGGGCATTGTCGGCGGGCGTGGGCATGCTGATGACTTCTGCGGTAGCCATATTTTTCTCCGGCTCGAGTGCCACGAGTCTTCTTCTCCGATTACTCAGGGCGAGTGGTCAGTAGTCAGGGGTCAGTAGTCAGTAAAACCGGCCCCAGACTAACTGTCCTCGCTCGCGCCATGTCTTCACAACTCACTGCCGACCACTGCCCACTAATCACTGACTACTGCCCACTGACTACTGACCCCTTTTTGACGCGCCCAGCCTGCCAACGTTATGACGTTTCGTCTTCCTTCTTGGGGACGCTGTTGTCGATCTTGACGCTGCTGCCGGGGCGCAGCGTGCGCAAAACTTTGTACGTGCCGGTGATGACCTCGTCGCCTTCCTTTAAGCCATCCAACACTTCGATGTCGGTCGTCCCTGTAACCCCGGTCGTGACCGGCACGAACATTGCCTTTTTGCTGCGGATCACGAATACTCCCTGGACCTCATCGTCCTTCTTGGCCTTGGATGCAGGGTCGCTGGCGACGGGTGGCGCCGCGTGCACCGATCCTTTCTGATTGTTCTGCTGCTCAAGCTGCTCCTTGGTGCGCAGAGTCAGAGCCTGGATGGGAAGCGCCAGAACGCTGCCGCGGGTTGCGGTGGTGATCTTGGCGGTGGTCGAAAGGCCGGGGCGCAGGTCAGGCGGCGCGTCGGTCAGATTGACCACGACCTTGAAATCTTTGGCCTCTTCGCTGGCGGTGGCCTGTTGCGAAGTGGAGACGCCGCTGGAACGGACGATGGCGTTGTCGCCAATCTCGGAGACGGTGCCATGGAACGTCTTGTTGGGAATGGCGTCGATGGTGACGTCGGCGGGCTGGCCCAGTTTCACGTTCACGATGTCGGTTTCGTCGACCTTGACTTCGGCGGTGATGACCGACATGTCGGCGATAGTCATCAGCGTGCTGCCCATTGCGTTCTGGATTCCGATAACCACCGACTCGCCTTCGCGCACCGGCAGATTGGTAACCACGCCGTCGTAGGGAGCGGCGTAGCTGGTTTTCTGCAGCACGTCGGTGAGGCGGGTGAGATTGGCCTGGTTCTGGACGACGTGCTTGTCGGCGGAATCTTTTTGCGCCTGGGCTTGCGCCACACGCGCCTTGGACTGGGTCAAACCGGCGTCGGCTGTAGCCCAGGCGTTCTGCCGGCTGTCGAAGTCGGACTTGGAGATCAGGCCGTCCTTGAACAGACTTTGCGCGCGATCCCAGTCGAGCTTGTTGCGGTCATAGTCGGCTTGCGCGCGCAGCAGGTCAGCCCGGGAGGTCTTCAGCCCGGCGTCGGCGGCGATGGCGTCGGTCTGTGCCGCCTGCAGCCCCGCTTCTTCCGCATGCACATCGGCCGAGGATTGCACGTTCTCCAGCTGCGCCAGCATTTGCCCCTTCTTCACGCGATCACCCTCCTTGACGTACAGGTGGGTAATCTTGCCGAAAGCGTTGGCGCCGATGTTCACGTAGGTCTTGGGCTTGATCTCGCCCGAAGCGCTCACGATGCTCGCCAGATCCTGCCGCTGCACCTTGCCGGTCTGCACCGTCACCACATTTTTGCCGCTTTGCAGAACGGTAAAACCAACGATGAGGGCGAGGAGCACGACGACGCCGGCGCCGATTGCGATCTTTTTCCAGGCTTTCATGTTCCGGTCACAGTCTGGGGCGCTGCTTGCCGTTCAGGGCGCAGTTTTGGGGAGGACGCAGCAGAGCCGCATCCAATCCTCTGCCTGCTCCAGCTTGAGTGACGGGCACAACTCCTGCACATCAGCTAGTACGATCCTGCCGCCGAGAAAGTTCCCGATCAGGCAGGAAGATGGCCGAGACTCTTACGCTGGGAGTTACAGCTACAGCCCCCGGGGACTTCAATTATGACGTCTCAATTATAGCGTCCCCATGCGGGGGTGCCAGCAAGGATTCATTTTCCGGGCAGGCAACTCGGGGCGGAGTCCGGCGCGTCCAACAAAGATGGGGTCAAGGGCGGGGTTAATTGGTTCTCGGGGCACGACTTAACCTTGCTTTCACAGGACGATACGGCCTAGAATAGGGCAAAACGACGGTTGGCTGGCAGGAGTCCCTCTCATGTTCCCGGTTCCTTCGTTTCCTACTCTTATTCGAGTTTTGCTGGCTTGTACAGGCTTGTTCGTGGCGAGCGCCGTTGCCCAGGACCAGGCGGCTCCGCCGAAAGATCAGCCTAAGGACCAAGCCCAGGTCCAGACCCTCGCCCAAGCGGACCAGAGTTCCACGGATCAGCCCGCCAAAGACGCGGCCAGCGCTGCCCCGGCGACCTCAACCGCTCAGGCCGCCGACCCCCTGAAGCGCCCTCTCGATCCCAAGAGAAAAAAAGAACAAATGAAGCAGTACAAGAAAGAGATCAATCCAACCTATCGTAAGTGGCTCGACGAGGATGTGGTCTGGATTATCACCGACGAAGAGAAAGCTGCCTTCAAGCAGCTCTCGAACGACGAGGAGCGGGACGCTTTTATTGAGGCTTTCTGGCAGCGGCGCGACCCGACGCCCGACACGGAAGAGAACGAATACAAGGAAGAACACTACCGCCGCATCGCCTACGCCAACGAGCATTTCGCCGCCGGCATTCCAGGATGGAAGACGGACCGGGGCAGGATCTACATCATGTATGGTCCGGCGGATGAGATCGATTCGCATCCTTCCGGTGGAACTTATGAACGGCCGATCGAAGAAGGCGGCGGCGAGACCTCGACCTTCCCGTTTGAGGACTGGCGCTATCGCTACATCGAGGGGATCGGGCAGGAAATCATCATCGAATTCGTCGACGATTGCCAGTGCGGCGCCTATGAGATGACGATGGACCGCTCCAAGAAAGACGCTCTGCTCTATACGCCGAACGCGGGCTTGACGCTTTACGAGCAGATGGGAATGTCGAGCAAGGCGCAGCGCTTCAGCGGAGCCAGCGGCCTGGAGCGGCTGGGCGCCGGCCCCATGGCGTCTGATCTGCAGACCAAGGAATTCGATCGCCTGGAACAGTTCGCGAAGTTGCAGGCGCCGCCTCCGGTGAAGTTCACGGACCTGCTGGAGACCGTCACTTCCAAGGTCATCCTGAACCCGATGCCCTTCGACGTACGCACGGATTTCGTAAAGGTCACGAGCGATACGGTGCTGGTTCCGGTGACCATCCAGATGAAGAACCGGGACATCACGTTCGCCAACAAAGACGGGGTGCAGCGCGGGACGGTAAATATTCTGGGCCGGTTGACCACCTTGACGGGCAAGGTGGCGCAGACCTTTGAAGACACGGTGCAGGTGGACGTTCCGGCGGAATTGCTGCCCAAGACGGCGGAGAACTCCTCGGTGTACTGGAAAGCGCTGCCGCTGCGTCCGGGCCGCTACAAGCTGAGTGTCGCGATCAAGGACGTGAACGGCGACCGCAAGGGCCTGTGGAGCCGCAGCATCATCGTTCCCGAATTCTCCGACGACAAGCTCTCCACCTCCAGCCTGATTGTGGCGGATGTCATGGAACCGGTGGCGACCAAGGACATCGGCACGGGCAGCTTCGTAATCGGCACCACGAAGGTGCGGCCGCGAGTGGCTGCGGCCGACAACAGCAAGCCGGCGGTATTCAAGAAAGACAGGGATCAGAAGCTGAATTTCTGGATGCAGGTGTACAATCTCGGCGTGGATGAGAAGACGCACAAGCCTTCCGCCACGTTCGAATACGACATCGTGAACGTCGCCACCAATAAGTCGGTGGTGCAGAAAGTCGAATCCACGGACACGATGGGGAATGTCGGCGAACAGGTGACGCTGGAGAAGTCGATCGCGGCGGCCAACCTGCAGCCCGGCATCTACAAGATCGAAATCAAGGTGAACGACAAGATCTCCAAGCAGACGGTTGATCCGTCGGCGATGTTTGCCGTAGAGTAACTCCCTGCGTTTTTCCCCCCAGGGGGTGGGGCGGAGTGAGACTGCGCTATTTCGGAACGTCGATAGGGATGTGGGCAATCCTGCTGGGGTTGTCCCTGCCTGCATGGGCGGGAGAACGCCCGGGCGTCATTTCCGGATTTGTGCGAGATGGCGCGGGCGTGCCGCAGATGGGGGCCATCGTCGAAGTTCTCGGCGCCGCCGATCAGAGCCTGCTGGTCTTCACCGACGGAGCCGGGCACTACACCGCGGCCGGCCTGCTGCCCGGTCTCTACAGCCTGAAAGTGACGGCGCCCTCGTTCCTGCCCGCGATGCGGGAAAAGATCGGCCTGCGTCCCGGCTCCAGCATTAACGTAAACGTCACTCTGAGCACCCTGCTGAACGTGATGCAAGTGGGGCAGATGCGTTCCTCCCCCGAGGACGACGACTGGAAGTGGACGCTGCGATCGGTGGCCAACCGTCCCGTTCTGCGGGTCCTCGACGATCCCGATCCGGCCCCGGCGGAAGTGGCAGGGACGGATAAGCAGAGTCACGATGTGCGCGGCTCCCTGTCGTTCGTGGCGGGGTCGGCTGCGGGCGGCTACGGCAGCGGGTCGTCGAGCATGACCACCGGCTTCAACGTGGAACGCTCGATGTTCGCCACCGGACGGCTGGCCTTCAGCGGCAACGTGGGCTACGGCGACGGAACGCCATCCGGCGTGCTGCGCGCGGGTTATTCCCGCCAGCTGGAGAACGGCTCGGAGCCTTCGATGGCGCTGACCGTGCGCCGCTTTGCCTCCTCCGATCCCAACCTGCACAACGCCGCGTTGCAGGCGCTCGCGCTTTCCGCAGGCGACCGCTTTACGGTCGGCGATGTTGTAGAACTGAAGTTCGGCAGCGAACTGCAGACTATGCAGTTTCTGGGACACGTGACCGCCTTCCGCCCCTATGGCTCGGCCGATTTCCATCTTTCCCCGAACACAGTTCTGGAATACGACTACAGCACTTCGCGTCCGGACACGCGCGCGGAAAAGGGTTACGATACGGCGCCCGCGGACTTGAGCGAGTCGGATCCGCGGATCAGTGTGGAAGGATACGCGCCCAGAGTTGAGAGCGCTCATCACCAGGAATTGAGCCTGTCGCAGCGGGTAACCAAGAAGGACAATGTGCAAGTGGCGGTGTTTTCCGACCGGATCAGCGATGCTGTCCTGACCGGCACCGGAGAAGTCACCGGGTCGGGCGGATACCTGCTGCCCGATATCTCCTCGGGCACGTTCAGCTACCTGGGGAATAATCTGGATACCAACGGTGTGCGAGTGGTGCTGCAGCACAAGTTCGCGGCTGATCTGACGGCCACGCTGGACTATGCTTACGGCGGCGTTCTGAATCTCAGCCAGCCCGATGTTTCCCTGCAGACCGCCCAGAGTTTGATCAATACGCAACGGCGTCATTCCATCGCCGCCAAGTTCAGCGGAACGCTGCCCCATGCGCGGACGCACTGGATCGCGTCGTACCGCTGGGTGAACGGCTCGGCCCTGACTCCCGTCGACATGTTCGACTGCTCGGCGGGGCAGAGTGGGCCTTTCCTGAATCTGTTTATCCGGCAGCCCATCCCGGCCATGGGCGGCCACGTGGAAGCCATCATCGATGTGCGCAACCTGCTGGCGCAGGGCTACGTGCCCGTCCTCGGGCAGGATGGCCAGACGGTGTATCTGGTGCAGTCGGCGCGCTCGGTGCGCGGCGGACTGGCCTTCAACTTCTGAGCGCGCCGGTCACCACGGACCGGCCAATCACCCAAAACGCAGCTTTATCTGACCTCGAGTTCATGCCGCGAGTTTTGCTGGAGGTTGCTGTCTTGCCTTCGCATTCGCAAAATCAATGCAATCGATTGCAATTTCCAGGGTTGACGGCAGTGAGCTGGTTTCGATACTGTTGCTCGCTAAGCTTTGCATCGACGGCGGCGCATGTTGTTCACAGAGAAGAAATTGCGCGCGTTCCGCGAAATGACCGACAACCGTCTGGCCAGTCCGCCGCGAGCCACCACCACCCCGGCACATCCACCTGAAGGAGAGCCCCCCATGAAAGCACGTGTGATTCTGGCTTCGCTGTGTTTGGCGTTTATGGTTATGGCGGCAATGAGCGCATCAGCCCAGACATTCCGAGGAGCCATTCTGGGGACGGTCACCGACGCCTCCGGCGCGGTTGTCTCCGGGGCAAACGTGACCGCGAAGAACGAAGGCAATGGGCTGGAGCGGTCTACGCAAAGCGCGCCTGACGGCGCCTATTCGCTGCGCGAACTGCCGATCGGGACCTACACGGTGACCGTGAAGCAGACGGGGTTTCAGACTTTCGTGACTTCGGGGGTGGTTGTCGAGGTGGCCTCGGAGCGCCGCGTGGATGCGGCTTTGAGGCCGGGGCAGGTGTCCAGCCAAGTCGTGGTGTCAGCCGACGAGATTCCGCTGGTGGAGACCACCAGCAACACCCTGGGCGGGACGCTGCGGGCGGAGGAGTTCAACGATCTGCCGGTCAATGGGCGCGACTACATGAAGATGCTTACCGCTATTCCGGGTGCCAATGCCGATCCCAGTTCCGTGAACGACTCGCCGGGATCTTTCGGGGTGTTCTCGGTGAATGGGAACCGCGGCCGCTCCAACAACTTCCTGCTCGACGGCACCGACATGAACGACGGCTTCCGTAACGACAATGCCATCAACGAGGGCGGAGTCTTCGGAATTCCGGCCACGTTGCTGCCCGTGGATGCGATTCAGGAGATGGCGATTCTGAACAATACCGAGGCGGAGTATGGGAGGAACTCGGGGTCGATTGTCAACATTGTGACGAAGTCGGGAACCAACAGTCTGCATGGGTCGGTGTTTGAATACTTCCGCAACAACGCGCTGGACGCAAGGAACTATTTCAATGCCGATCCGGCTCCACAGAACGCCTTTCACAACAACCAGTTCGGCGGATCGGTGGGAGGGCCGATCGTAAAGGACAAGACCTTCTATTTGCTGGCTTATGAAGGGCAGCGGGAACGCGTGGGATTTCCGGCACCGGCCCTGGTTCCGACTCAAGCAGACCTCGCCACGGCGATCGCCGACAACGGTGGCGTCGTCAATCCGATTATCCAGAATATCTTGAACACGAATCCCTGGGGTCCCTTACCCGCGACGAACGGGTTGGAAGAAATAAATGCCCCCTCCACCAACCGGCTCGACAGCCTCATCACAAAGATCGACCACCATATTGGCCTCAATGACGTGCTTACCGGGCGGTACTACTTCGGCGATAGCGCCCAAAGTGCCCCGTTAGCAATCGTCGGCGGCAATGTGCTCCCCGGGTTCAATACGGTTGTACCAACACGCGTGCAGGTTGTGTCCCTTTCCTATACCCACGTCTTTACTCCGCGGTTGCTCGCTGAGTTTCGCGGTGGATGGAACCGCTTCGCGGAGACTTTTTCAGCACAGGACTCCAGCCTTAACCCAGCCAGTGTGGGTTTGAATACGGCGAACGCCAACTTCACCAGTCTCGACTTCGGTCTGCCCGTGATCAGCGTCGGCAGCTTTGCCGGTTTGGGCGCCAACAAGTCCAATCCTCGCGGGCGGGTCGACAGCAACCTGCAATATCTGAACAACTTCTCTTACAACCTCGGCGCCCACAACTGGAAGTTTGGCTTTGAATTCCGGCGGACGTCGGTCAATCAGTACTTTGACTTGAGTCGCCGCGGCAAGCTGGTCTTCAACACGCTGGACGATTTTATCGCTGGCAATATCACTGGTAGTGGCAATCAAACGGAAGGCAACTCCCGGCGCCATACTTATCAGGACAGTTTCGCGCTATATCTGCAGGATGGCTATCGGGTGTCCCATAAACTCACTGTGAACTATGGTGTGCGCTGGGATTACTACGGGGTGATTGGCGAAAGGAATAACCTTTTCAGCATTCTCAACTCCGCGAACAACCTCGTGCAGGTCGGAACCGGTGGCGGGCCCAGCAGTCTTTATCCAAAGGATTACAACAACTTCTCGCCGCGAGTAGGGGTGGCTTATGACCTATTTGGCAGCGGGAAAACCGTCGTGCGCGCTGGGTATGGATTTGCGTACGACGCGTTCTCGCAAGACTTCTTTGCCGGGCAGATACCCTACACGTCTCTCAATGCGGGTCCCCTCTTCAACGATATAGGCCCGAGACCGGTTTCGTACAACGTAGCGCCGATCGCAAGCCTGACCGTGAGTCTAGGACCGTGCGCCGGCCTGCAAATCCCGGTACCTAACAGTTCGCCAGCAGGGTGCGCCGATCCGGTCTTCCCCGCTGCGGGCTTCGGTCCCCAGGACGTTTTTACGGTTGACCAGCGCCTACGCACTCCTTACGTACAGAACTACAATCTGAACATAGAACAGCAATTGGGGACGAGGAGCGCTGTCTCCGTGGCCTACGTAGGGTCGGCGGGTCGTAAGCTGTTTCGTTTTGTCGATCTTAACCAGGGCAATCCTACGACTGGAACGCGGCCACTTTCAGCGGCCGGGCTTCCTTACTACTATGTGCTTGATTTCTTGTCCTCGGCAATCTCAAATTACAACTCACTGCAGGTTCGGCTAAACACGCACGATTTCCATGGCTTGACCTCCACTGTGAACTACACCTATAGCCATTCCATCGATACGGCCAGCGATGGCCAAGACTACGCGCCGTTCCAGGCGCAGCCGGATAACAGCTTCAATATCGGCAGGGAGCGAGGAAACTCCGGCTTCGACGTTCGCCAGAGGCTGAGTTGGCTGTGGGCCTACAAACTACCATCGGCGTCGTCGATGAAGTGGCTGACTGGCGGTTGGGAGGTCAGCGGTGTGGTTTCCCTCGCTACCGGTATGCCGTTTACGCCTCTCGATTTCAGCAACTACAACAACAGCGGAGAGTTTTACGAAAGGCCGGACTTAATAGGCAATCCCTTTGCGGGTACGAGTTCACCCACGAATTTTCTGAATCTCAGTGCTTTTGCTGCGCCTTGTACAAACCCGAATGTTGCCGCAGGCAGCTGCACCAGCGGCGCCCATTTCGGCAGTGCCGCACGCAACGGGTTCTACGGCCCTCACTATCGTAACTTCGATCTGTCGTTCAGCAAGGAAACCCACATCACGGAGCAAATGAGCCTGCGCCTCGGCTTCGACTTCTTCAATGTGTTCAATCACCCCAACTTCGCCAATCCCCTGCTGCCCAGCTTCAACGTTTTGTGGAACCAAAATGGAGTCGCAGCAAATGGTCAAGGAGTAGGTTTCTTCCCGCTGACGGTTACGCCTGATGTCGGCGCGCAGAATCCGTTCCTGGGCGGCGGCGGACCGCGGGATATCCAAATCTCCGCGCGGTTCTCGTTCTAGAACTCGTCTCACAAATGCGGCCCCAGTGAGCAGAGCTGCGCACCTCAGGGGGCTCAAGCCCGGCATTCATGCGGCCCTCGACGGCACGACTGAAGTCGTGCCCTTCCCAAAACCATCTATGAGACGAGCTGTAGTCTCTTCGAGGGGCTTTTGTTTGGGCCAAAGATGGCCACGCGACTGACACTCAGCCCAACCGGGCGTGCTTCCCACCTCGGGGCCAGCGCCTTTCGTCACTTCTTGGGCTGATTACGGCGATGTTACCCTGCGGTCGTAGGCCTCCCCACACAGCTCTGTTCCGGAGATTCTCGCATGCGTCACTCCAAGTCTTTATCTCTGTCGGTTGTGGTCCCGATGCTCAGTGTTTGCGCCTGCATTGGCCTGGCCGTGCCGGCTTTCGCGCATCATCTTAAGAAAGGCGAGACGACTTCGCTGCCGATCACGACCACGTCCGCCAAGGCGCGCCAACTCTACGAAAAGGGGATGGCTGACTACGAAAATCTCTATCTGGAGCGCTGCAACGATGACTGGCGGGCGGCGGTCAAAGAGGATCCGAATCTCGCGGTGGCGTGGGCCTGGATCGCGTTTAACAGCAGCAATCCGCATGAAGTGAGCGCGGCCCGGGCCAAGGCCAAGGAACTGGCGCCCAAGCTCACGCCCGGCGAGCAGCTGATGATTGCCTGGATCTCCAAAGTGCAAGAAGGCGACTACCTGGGCGGCATCACGGCCATGAACGACATGCTGGAGATGTATCCCCACGACAAGCACCTGCTGTATCTGGCGGGCAACTGGCTGATGGCGGAGAACGGCAACGACGGGGCGGAGCGCTACATGGAGAAGGCGCTGGCGCTGGACAAGAACTTTCCCGCGGCGCTCAACGACCTGGCCTATGTGGATGCCCGCAACCGGAAGTTTGACAAGGCGTTTGCCGCCATGGATCGCTACCTTGTCCTGCTGCCGAATGAGCCCAATCCGCAGGATTCTTACGGAGAGCTGAAGCGCATGGCCGGCGATTTCCAAAGTTCGCTCGATCACTATCGGGCTGCCCTCAAGATTGATCCCGACTTTATAACGTCGCAGCTCGGGCTGGGCGACACTTATGCCCTGATGGGGAATCAGGAGCAGGCTCGGGTGGAATACGACAAGGCGATTCGCTTTGCCCACAACGAAGCCGACCGGCTGACTTATGAGATGCAGAAGGCGATGACCTACGTCCGCGAGGGCAACTTCGCCGAGGCGGATAAGGAGTATGAGGAGATCGCCGAGACGGCGCATGCCAAGGAGCAGGACCTGCAGGAATCCCAGGCCTTCGGGCGCATGGCGGAGTATCAGAGCGATGACAACGCGGCTTTGAAGGATCTGAAACTGGCCGAAGATGCGCTGGGGCATCGGGCGACGATCTCGCCCTCGGATCGGGACGAGGAGACGTCGCGCATCCTGCGCAATCGCGCGGTGCGCGCCGCGCATGCGGGCAATCAGCCGCTGGCCGACAAGTCGATGCAGCAGCTGGAGGCGATGGCCAACGGGAGCCGCAATCGCGTGATTCAGAGTTCGTACAATGGCGCGGCCGGCACGCTCCTCATGGACCAGAAGAAGTACGAAGACGCCGTCGGACGCCTGGAAGAAGATCAGGACAATCCCTTCACCATGGACCTGCTGGTGCAGGCCTACTACCAGACGGGCCAGACCGAAAAATTGCATGAGGTCGAAGCCAAGCTGCGGGGCACCAATGTTCCGACCATGGAGCAGGCGCTGGTGGTGCCGGCAGCCCGGGCCAAGCGGCCGAATATCTAGTCGTGTAGCGGCGGACGCCTCGTCCGCCTTGAGCGAAGTCGAGGGGTCCGCCGGTCTCTTTCCCAGCCCTCGGACGAGGCGTCCGGGGCTACGACAATCTCGTTGGACTTGACGGCTTAGTGTAGAGTAGGTGGACACTGTGAGCCGATGACTAGCGACAGCGAGCGCCGTTCCGGAACAAGAATCGCCACCCGCGTAGCCACGCGCGTGCGCACTCCCCAGGGAGCGGACCACTCTGCCGAGACCCGGGACGTCAGCGCCAACGGCGTTTTTCTCTATACCAAATCCCGCATGGAGAAGGGCGCCGACGTCGAGCTGGTGCTGATTCTTCCGCCCGAACTGACCTCCGGAGAAAAGTGCTGGGTATGCTGCCAGGCGACCATTGTGAGAGTGGAAGAAGAGGGGTCTGCATTCGGGGTGGCGGCGCAGATCCGGCGCATGGACATTCTTCCCGAAGTGGCGGTGTAGAGATCGGCTGGCGGCACGCCGAGATGCCCCGGCGGTGCGCCACTTCGCGGGTGGTCTTGGTCAATGGTTCCGGCCCATGGTCCCGGTTAGAGGATTCCAAAAAGTTCACTGTTTCATGAGAAAACGCTCATCGTCCCGGGCGTCGGGGGCTAAGGTCTGTGAAAAAAAGCTTCCCATTGCATCGGTCGCGGTGCAATAATGGCGGCCCTGGAATTGCTATGGGCAAGGCGAAGATCCAGGTAGGCTTAATATGTTGATCGATAAACTGGCGGCCGGCGTGGTGCAGGTGCAGACTCCGATCGGGCCGCGGTATGTGATGCCGTCGTTTGCTCAGCGGGTGTATCTGCTGTGGGTGTTCCGCAATTTCCCCATTCTTCCGCACGCCGTGCTGAGCCGCCGCCAGCAGCGCATGATTGACCGCATGTGCAGCGAGCAGCGGTTTGCCTCGATGGCCTATGCCGACGGCATGGATGAGGCTCCGGTGATCGGCACGGTCGAACATCGGCCACTCATCGGCCCGGATCAGTTGCCTCCGCGGCGCCAGCCGCAGAGCGAGACCGCACAAGGCTTGCCGGCGGAAGTTCGCCAGCGTCCGTAGGCGGCTCTGAAGCGGACTTCTCTAAACGGGCTAGTCTAGTAACATACCAAATCGACAACCACGAAGGACACGAAGTTGCACGAAGGCAACAGTGTTCGCTGACCTCCTTCGTGGTGAAATCAGGGGACTAGCAACAGGCGTTTTGTCTTGACTCCGATTCCTCGCTGGCGGTAACGTGTTGCGCACGTTAGGGCTGGCTATCCTTCGCCGGTTTCGTTCGAAAACAGGAGCCGGCGCTGCCTGATTGTCACACTGCAGCTGAGGTCGGTGACCCCTCCGCAGAAAGACCCTGGCAATCTGGTTCGCTAACCGTCAGGCCCGCTCAACAAGAATCCACCCCTGCTCGCCTCTGGCTTGGTTTGTTTGCTAGTCAACTTCAAAAAAGAAATAAAAGCTCAGGAGATGCCCATGCACCCCAGGATATCGCTCATTTTTCTGTCGCTATTCGCGCTTTTGACGATGGCGGCTGCGCAGAACACAAAACTTCAGCCGCGAATCACGCAGGCGGTCGACGACAACAACCTCGTTACCTTTAAGGGCAATGTGCACCCGCTGGCGCGCGCGGAGTACGATCGCGGCGCGGCCCCCGCAAGCCTGCCCATGAACCGGATGCTCCTGGTCTTGCAGCACAGTCCGGAGCAGGAAACCGCAGTCAACCAACTGCTGGATGAGCAACAGGACAAGACGTCTGCCAACTTTCACCACTGGCTTACTCCAGAGCAGTTCGGGGAGCAATTCGGGCCCGCCGCACAGGACATTCAGACCGTCAGCACCTGGCTGCAGGGGCACGGTTTCGCGGTTACGCGGGTGAGCCGAGGGCGCCATATTATCGAGTTCTCGGGGACGGCGGCGCAGGTACAGGAGGCCTTTCACACCGCTATTCACAAGTACGCAGTCGATGGAGAGGAGCATTGGGCCAATGCCAGCGATCCGATGATGCCGGCAGCGCTTACACCGGTGGTGGCCGGCGTGGTCTCGCTGCACAATTTTCCATCGCATCCCATGAGCCATGTTGCAGGAGCGTTTCGCCGGACGAAAGGCAACAGCGAACTCAAGCCGCTGTCGCAGACGCCCGAGTTTACCTTCCCGGCGAATTCGCCTTTGGCCGGTTTCTTCGGACTTGGTCCGACGGATTTCGCCACCATTTACAACTTGCTGCCGCTGTGGAAGGCCGGGATTGACGGGACGGGACAGAGCATCGCCATCGTGCAGGAATCGAATATCAACCTGCAGGATGTGAGAGACTTCCGCAATTTGTTTGGACTGCCGGCGAACGATCCGCAGATCATTCTGGATGGGCCCGATCCCGGGATCGTGCCGGGAGTGGAGACCGAAGCGCTGCTGGACGCGGAGTGGTCGGGCGGAGTCGCCAAAGGCGCAACCATCAAAGTCGTGGTAGGTTCGACGACAAACACGACCGCGGGCATAGACCTGGCTGCCTTGCGCATTGTGGATGACGTGATCGCTCCCGTGGCCAGCGAGAGCTTCGGACGTTGCGAGCTGTTTGAAGGCACAACGCGCAATCAGTTCTTCCGAACCACCTGGCAGCAGGCTGCGGTCGAGGGGATCTCGGTCTTCGTCTCTGCCGGCGATTCGGGCGCGACGGGGTGCGAGAATTTCAATCTTCCCGCCCCGAATCTGGCGAGGTTGGGCCTGGAAGTGAGCGGTACCGCCGCCACGCCGTACACTACTGCCGTAGGCGGAACCGATTTCAACGATCCCTTCAATCCCCAAACGTTCTGGAGTTCAACCAACGATCCCGTGACCCAGGCGTCGGCGCTGTCGTATATCCCGGAAGTTCCATGGAACAATACCTGCACCAACCCGCTGTTTGCCGAGATCGGCTTCAGCGCAAATCCGGTGACGAACTGCAACAACGCGAAACTGGCGGGCAATGTGTTCGTCACAGGCGGATCGGGAGGACGGAGCAGTTGCATCGTCTCGGACGGTCATAATCCGGCGAGCTGTTTAGGAGGATATCCCAAGCCTTCCTGGCAGACCGGGCTGGGGGTGCCGAATGACGGCGTGCGCGACATTCCCGACGTCTCGTTGTTTGCCGGGAACGGTTTTCTCGGCCAGTTCTATTTGATTTGCGAAGCGGATGCGGCACCGGATGGGACCTGTAATCTGAATGCTCCATTCCAGGACTTTCTTGGAGTGGGCGGCACCTCGGCATCGTCGCCGGCGATGGCCGCGATTCTGGCGCTGGTGAACCAGAAGACGAATTCAATCCAGGGCAACGCGAACTACGTGTTCTATCGCCTCGCTGCCCTGGAGAAAGTCGGCAAGTGCAACTCAAACTCGGCCACGGGCCCGGCGAGCAACTGCATCTTCAACGATATAACGTCTGGAAGTAACTCCCAGCCGTGCGCCAAAGGATCGCCGGATTGTAACGCGCAGGGGCAACCCATTGGCGTTTCCGAGGGCTTCACTGCCCATCAGGGCTACGATCTCACCAGCGGACTCGGTTCCGTGAATGCGAACAATCTGGTGAACGGCTGGAGCGGAGCCGTATTCACTCCCACCACGACTCAGCTCAGTTTGAATCCGGGAACAATCACTCACGGCTTGCCGGTGAACGTGGACATCACGGTCAGTTCTGCGAGTGGAACACCGACCGGCCAAGTGGCCTTGCTGACGAGCACGAATCAGTCTGCGGGCAACTATTCCCTGGGGAATGGTCAATTCGTTTCTACGACCAATGTTCTGCCGGGAGGGTCGTACAACGTGATCGCAAACTATGGAGGGGACGGAGTGTTTGGCGCAAGCCAGTCCTCGCCGGTTGCGATCACGGTGCTGGCGGAGCGAAGCGTGACCGCGACCACGCTGCTGAACGTGGCCGACTCAGGCACCGCCCAGTACGGCACGCCGATTTTCCTTCGCGCGGATGTGCGAGGCGCTTCGGGCTTTGGAGCCGCTACGGGAAATGTGGTCTTCACCGATAGTCGCAAGGTTCTGGGTGCACTGGCTCTGAACAGCCAGGGCAACACCGCGACTCCCTTCGCGATCACCACGTTCGGACCAGGAAGGCACAACATCGTTTCGTCCTATAGCGGCGACGCGAGCTTTGACGCCAGCAACGCCGTTCCGGTGTTCTTTGAGATTGTCCGGGCGGCGACGGCCGTCAATCTGACGGCCAGCGCCACAAGCGTGAAGCAGGGCGGAAGCGTCACCCTGACCGCGACCGTCGTGACTGGGGGATTCGGAAATCCTCTCGAAAACCACGTGCTGTTCTTCAACGGAAACACGCAGATCGGGTCGGCTGCGCTCACACCGGGCTTCGATCCGCTGACGGGAACGACCTCGGGCACGGCCGTTCTGACCAGAACCCTGAATGCGGTTGGTACGGACAACATCACCGCGATGTACCACGGTGACTTCAACTACCTCAGCTCCACGTCACCGACCGTTGCGGTTACGGTGACGGCTCCGTAGCTGCGCTCGCATCGTTGCGCTGTGCCAAGACCCGGCTCTCGGTGATAAGAGCCGGGTCTTTTTGTCTCCGCGTCTACAGGTGTTGTTGTGATGGATGCGTGCATCCGTCTGCAGGTTGGTGAGCGTTCTGGGCGGATGAAATGCGCAAGAGGAGTTGAGGAAATCATGAGGAGTGAAGGAAATTTTAGAGCAGCCCGCTACATCCGCAGCGTGTTGTCTGAGTAGCGTGGGTCTAAGACAGTACTGTGCGGTGACGAACCGCATCGACAACCGGAGGATGCTATAATTTTCGTCTGCCCTTTCAATCCTGTTCCCACCGTGGGCGCGTAGCTCAATTGGCAGAGCAACTGACTCTTAATCAGTAGGTTGTAGGTTCGATTCCTACCGCGCTCACCATCTTCTATACAGTTGACAAATTTTCACTGGACGGATGGATTTGGTACCACGCTTGGTACCAACGGTCTGCCACTTTGCAGGAGCAAACCAACACGCCGCAAAGCCTCACCCACTTCAGTGCGCCGTGCCTCATCGTAGACTTCCTGTTGTTCCACCCGTGAATGTCCCAAGGTATCGCGGATGACAACAGGGTCTTCTTTGGCTCGTCGCATCTGCCGTTTCAAAGTGTGGCGGAAATCGTGCCATCCACCAACCTTGACGCCGATGAGAGCCGCTGTAGGATGCAGCCAACGCTTGCGGGCGTTCCCCAAATCCACTGGCTCACCCGTTCTCCCATGTAGAATCCACTCGGCTCCCGCTCCCAATGTCCGCAAGCGTTGCAACAGTTCAACGTGCACCAAAGCATCCAAAGGGTAAATCTCTTCTTTTTCCCTGCCCTCGGAATCTGTAAGAGGTATCACCCGTTTGCGGGTACCAGTGCCGTAGATCACTCGCCGCACATGCAACACGTTCTTGGCATCAAGATCGGCGGGTTGCAGCCCAATCGCCGCCTCACCCCTGATTCCCACGGACGCCAATAACAGCACCAGTGTGGAATAAGGCTCCTTCAGACGAGAGACGAATTGATCTGTCTGTTCCGGAAGCAGTTCAGTTCGCACAACCTTGCGACCGCCGAACGCCCTCGGAAGACGAATACCTTCCAGCCAACCATTCGGCTGCTGTAGGTAGCCGTTCTGCTCAGCCCACGCCAGCGTCATGCACAGCGTTACCCTCATGCTCTTGACATAAGACTTGCTGTACTTTTTCGCTTGCTTGGTTAGGAAATCCTGAATGGATTTTCGAGTGATAGTCCGAACGTCGGTGCTGGCAAAGGTCGGCAGAACGCAAGCCCGCAGCGTGTTGCTGTAGTTGTTCAACGAGCCTTCATCCAACGTCATTCCCTCCGTCGCCTTCCACTCTTCCACCAGTGTCGAATATAGTTTTACCTTGGTAGAAACCGCACCGGGCTTCAGCATCTCGTCCATAACGGCGTCCAATTTTTTCTGGATCGCAGATTCGGTGGCGAACTCTTTCCGGAGACCAAGCGGAACCTTTTTCACTTTCCGATTCCCCTTGGCATCCAGTTCCTCCAGTCGAAACTTACCCCAGACCATTTTCTTCTTACCCACTACTTTCCAGCTACCTCGTTGAAACCGATTGACCATGATTGGCTCCTTCGGTTCCAGCGACTTCCGGTCTTCCACTTTACGCTTCAACGTTTCGGGATCAAAGCGGATCAGCCGCCCCTCTCGGCGGTGAGGTATTTCGAAGATGTGTCGCCGAACCCACGACTCGGACACACTGAGGTATTCGGCGGCTTGTTTTACGTCCCAGAGCGACGAACTCACCGCTTCTGAGGTGCCGGAATCCGGCAGCAAATTGGGGCGATCCACGAACAAGCAACTCCTTAGCGATGCAGCAAATCCGACATCGCTAAGGGGAACAAGCCGCCCTTATTGAATTCGATTCCTGCTATTCGCACCGTCGAGCGCTGTCGAGTTTCGAAACGACCTACAGGTCTCGCGGCACATAGAGGAATACTGTGTTTCTGGTTTTTCGGGGCTGATGTTGCTCTTTGAGACTCAGCAAACCGCAGAGATGAATGCCTGCTGTATAACAGGGGCTCAAAACTCATCAAGTACATAGAACTGAACGTCAAACACTCTCAAATTAGCTGCTCGCGTGAAAAGCCGTGCCCCGTGCGGCATTCATAGCCCGAAACATCTTCACAAATCGGAGCATCTAATGCTATGTTGGAAGAGTAGACAACCTATCAGAGCGCCGTCCGGGGAACCGGACTTAGAGACGTAGGCGCACTGGCGAAACGGAAAAGTCTTAAAGACGAGACCGACAAAGCCAGTCTTGGCAGGCACGACAGCCTGTCGGGACTGGCTTTTTTGTTTGGGGCGAACATGGTTCGTTTCTTATTGCTCCGGCAACATGTCTGTAAACCACTGATGCACAAGGGTGTACAGCTAATAAAAAAGTTTTGCGTTTTTTGAATCGCATCGCGCCATCAAAGTTTCGCAAGGCAGAAATAGGGCAACAGCCCACAAGGAGAAAGCGTAATGACGAGAGCAAAAGGTAAGGCACAGGCAATGCAGGTACCAATGAAGATGAACCTCTTCCGCAGCAAGATGGTACCCGACTCACACGTAACCAGCCTGCTGAGGGACGGCACCCTTCGTGAACACGTCCTCGCCCACATCGAGCGGTTCGGACGCTCGGCGAACGACACCTACAACGTGAAGGTCAGCGGCAGCGGCATGATCACGGTCGGAGCCGCCGAGTAATCAACATGGACAACATTCACAAAGTCGGAGCGGAAGCGGTCAAGGCTCTCCGCGCCCTGCGCAAGGCGAACATAAACAGAGAGAAGGCTCTGGACAAGTATGGCAAGTTGCTCCAAGAACGCAATGAGGAGCTAAAACCCATGCTGGTCGAGGTTCGTGACGCCATCGCTGCCGGGGGTTCGGTTAACGGCTGTTCTTCATGGGAAGCGTGGGCGAAGTTCGCCAACTGGTCGAAGCGCGGATTGAACTACATCATCAATGGTCGGAAGAGCGGGAACAAGCGTTCCCGGTCGGTCGTGCTCAAGGACGGCATGAAGGTCACGGTCATCAGACACGGCGGCGGCAAGAAATACGAGATGACTCTCGATGACCGCCTGCTCATGTTGCTCATCGAGCATGGCGCAGAGACTCCTGAAGAAGAACACACCGGGCAGCACGAAAGTTGCGAAGAATGTTGGGAGGTAATTCAGGCTGAGGATACTTTGAAACTGAAACGGTCTGCTGCGTGGGACATTTTCATCAAACGCATCCAACCCCTGATCAACACTTGGCGCAACGGTCGGCTCAAACACGAAAGCGAGTACCGAAGGAAGTTCGACCTTGCCGCCACGCAGTACCACAAGAAGATCGGTGCCGATGCCCTGCCAGTCATAAAGGACGCCCGTGATCGCATGGAGGCTGCCATCGCCGACCGGAACAAGCGACAGCCGTATCTTATGGAGCAGAACACGGCTGTGAAGGAACTGGCAGAGACGCTGGACTCCCTGCCGCCGACTCCGGTGAATGACTGCCGTGACTACAGCATGGAAGACGTCAAGGCTCTGTTCGAGGAGACAAACTAATGGCTACCGCGAAACAACAACCAACAACCAAGTTTGCCGTGACGCTCCTGATCGAGGGATCGAAGCTGGAGACCGTCGCCAAGAAAATCAAGGAAGCGGTCGGCGACGTCAAGGTCATAGGCGACATAGAGAAGATCGTCGTCCCCGGCACTGGCGAGTGGGGAACGGAATGGATTAAGCACGAAGGCTACATGAACACCGTGCTGGTCAACACGGACGGTCGCATCATCCAGCGGTTCGAAGTTGAGAACGAGGATGGCTCCGCTTACATGCCCGATACTTACACCTACCGCACCAACACCGCACAAGGTAAGCGGATCGCTGACCGGGACACGCTTGAGGAAGCGAAGGCGACGGTGCCGTACCAGATGACGCAGGCTGAACTGATGGAGACCGCTGACGAAGTCGCCGCGCACGTCGTGAAGTATGGCGCAGGCGACCATGAAGAGTCCGGTCTCATCGAGATGTCAGCGGAGCGATGGCTCATCGGTCGCAACAAGGACATCCCCAAACAGGAATTCGAGGAAGACAACGACAAACGCCGCACGCCTGAGTACATCGTGACGCTGCGCATCAAGGCGTCCACGTTGCCTGCGGTCGAGAAGAAAGCCAAGGCTGCGTTCGGCGACAGACTCAAGAGCGTGGAGAAGGTCAGCCGTGGCATGTCGCGTGCCGCCGAGTTTGCCGAAGCGGAAGAGCATCTTGAGACCGTGAAGGAAATCGTCGGCGGTCTAAGAGAGGATATGGAAAACTGGCGCGACAACACGCCGGACTCACTCCAAGGCGAACAGAAGTACAGCGAGGTAGAAGAGTGCGCCTCACGGCTTGAGTCACTGGAAGACGAACTAAACGGCATCGACTGGGACGTGGAATTTCCGGGGATGTTCTGAAACAAATCGAGTTCCGGCGCGGTATGAGCCTGAAGGCGACACGGTGCTTCAAATCCACTTGGGGAGTATCTCGCCGCCAGCCGCAACGACCCGCGCGGGTTAGTCTCCCGGTACGGCGGCGGGGTCTGGTTTCAAGCCCAGCAGCTTGCTGAACCAGTATGAGCCTTTCCACTTTCCCTTGTGGCTGTCGCACGAAAGCCGCCAGCGACGAGAGTCGAGAAAACAAACGACGTGGGTCGCGGGGCGGGCGCAGCCGCCGATTCCGTTGTACTCGCATTTCGGTCTTTCCAGTTCTGGCACGTATCACCTCTGAAAGGGGTTTGCAAAGTTCGCTAATTAGGAAGTGAAAACGGTATTTCAACTTCATAGGTATGAACGCACCGCGCTTCTACGAGAGGTTGCAAGAGGAATTCCGGCGACTGCACGGGAGTGGATGGACGTTTCGCCAAATCGCGGAGGCGCTGGACATCTCCGAGAGGACGGTCACAGCATGGCGCGGAGAGCTTGGGCTGCCGCGTCGTCAGCGGGGAAGACGCCCGCGAAAGCCGAGAATCTGAGTATTGAGGCATGTCGGAGTCTTCGCGAGGAGATTCAAAGCGTCGGGGTAGGCTGACTAGCCTCTTGCCTACCCCTGAGATGCTCCGACCGCCCTTCGACAAGGCGAACAACGGAGGCTAGACAAAACAGAGGCTTATGAGCAAGGCAACAGATTTACTAGAAAAACTAGAACAACGCAAAGAAGCAATCGCCGTGGTGGAAGCTTACTGGGAAGAACTGTTTCCCGAACTTGGGTCCCTACAGCGCACTCAAGTGCAGGCATGGCTTACCCTGTACGACCTCGAAACAGTGGTAGCCGGGCTGGAGTCTACATCGCTAAAAGTCAACAAGGTCAACCAAGCCGCCGAAGAGGGACGGTGCGTGGAGATGACACCCCTCCGCGTGGTCAAGTACGCGAGCACGTGCATGCGCAACGCCGGACTCACCGATGAAGAGCGTCAGGCTCTTGAGGACAAAAAGAAAAAAATCAAAGCTGCGCGGTCGGCAGCGGGGAAGAAGGGTAATGAGAAGCGTTGGCATCAGGATGCGACAATTTGCGATGATTTGCGATCCGATGCGACAAATTGCAACGTTTTGCCTAGGTGTACGGGTTCTGGTTCTGTTACAGGTTCGGGTACGGGTACGGGTACGGGTACAGGTACTGGTACGAGTACAGGAGAACCGGACCCGGCTACGCCGGGTCTCCCCTATACACCAGAAAGACTACAAGCCAAACCAGAGAACCCAGAACCAACCCCGTCTGCGGTGTCGGGTGTTGTACCAAACAAGAACAGAAAAACCAAAACCGCGCCTGACGGCGTCCCGTACCCGGATGGGTTCAACGACTGGTCGAACAAGAAACGCCTTGACTGGCTGCAAGAGCACAAGGCTAAGTCTGCCGCCGCGCCTGCAGGCGCGGCTACAGAAGTGCCTGCGGAAGCGCCCACTGAACCGTGTGGTCTCTGCGGACGGACTGACGGTACCCATAACAAGAAGTGTACGGACTTCCGCAAGATGACCTCGCCGCGCAGTTTGGTAGGTAAGGTATTGGAGTTGTGAACTACATGTACTCATTGCCGACGCCGGACGCCGCTGGGTCGGATGTTTACCGTTGACGGCTGCACCATGAACAACGAACCAAAAATGCTCGCAGTCATTCCCCTGCCATCGGCAGCGGACAGGCGACTCCGTGAGGTCAATTTGGCGAGGCTAATGCTCGTCATGGTGGACATCATCCTTGCAGGTGATCCGCTTGGGCTGGAAACGGGGAGAGACCTCATTCGCGAGATCGAGCACACATTCCCTGAATTGGTGGAGGAGACACAATGAAACGACCGTTCACACTAGACGAAGATACCAGTCCGAGACTCCCCATTAGCCTCTCCATCAATGTGGGAGCCGCTGGCAAGCTCTCAGCCATCAGGTTCTCGCCCGAAGCCGCTGCGAAGATTTCCAGAGCAAAAGGATTTCCGCACTATGACCTCAGCCCACAGGACAAAATCGACAAACTCTGCAAACTGCTCGGCTACGATTTCTCCAGCGTGATCCATCGCGGCAAAGTCAGGCAGGTGACGCATTTCAACCCGCTTGCCTCGTGCTACTTTCGGCACATGTGGGAAGTGCAGGCTGGGGGTAAACGTACATCGGGTCAACTTTTCGCCGATAACGATGAATTCCCAAGAGCTATGGGAAAAGGGGGAAAGATGCACACCCGTAGCAAGAAGGAACAAAAGGAAGATCAGGAAGCCCCGAATATCGGCGCGCTTTATCTGCCGCCATCAGTCTTGACCAAGTCCAACGTGCGGAGAGCCCTTCGCACCTATTCGGGTACGCAGAGCGTAAGCAACTTCAGCCCGGTTGCTGCTGGGGCGCTTTATTACAAGTTCCTTCCCAAGCAAGGTGGAATAGTATTTGACCCCTCGTGCGGCTGGGGCGGTCGATTGCTGGGAGCCATAGCTTGCGGCAAGGTTCACAAGTACATCGGCTGCGACCCCGGTATACAGACATTCAGGGGTCTTGAGCGAATGCGCGATGAACTGCTGCCGATTGCCCAGAGCATGAGCCGCAATCTGGAAGTTGAGATGTACAGGCTGGGCAGTCAGACCAAAGAGATGCGGGAGAAGCTGAAACCTAACTCCACCGATCTGGTCTTCAGCAGCCCTCCGTATTTCGTGCAAGAGAAATACAGCGACGATCCAAGACAAAGCTGGAAAATGTATCTCGATCAAGAATCGTGGCTCAATGGCTTTATGGGCGCGACCCTCGACAACTGCGCGTACTGCCTCAAGCCCGGCGGGGTCCTGGCTATCAATATCGCGAACGTCAGAAGTTACAACGGCTCTTTGGAGAACGATTTTGTGGCATTGGCAAAAAGTAAGGGTTTCGTATACGTCGAGACGGTGCAGTTGGAGTTGAGCGCAATGCCCGGCGCGAAGCACAAGTACGGCAAGCACAAACACGAGCCGATCTTCGCGTTCAAGAAGAAGCAGTTATCCGCCACACGCGCAAAATAGACTCGAAACAGCGACGTGTTTTAGACAGAGAGAAGCTCAACGAGTGAGCCAGACTCATTCGACGCTAGAATGTGGATTGATGTTTAAGGTCGCTAGCTGGAATTTGAATTCTGTTCGCTCTCGGCTGACGCATGTCACGGAGTGGCTGAAAGTTCGCGAACCGGATGTGCTGTTACTGCAAGAGTTGAAGGGGACAGAGTTCCCGTCCGAATCCTTCAAGTCGCTCGGCTATGAGAGTGTAGCCGTGACGCAGAAAGCCTATAACGGGGTTGCGATTCTCTCGCGACATCCGATGAAGACGATTGCTAAGGCTCTCGTCGGAGACGACTCGGACAGTCATGCGCGGTTCTTGGAGGTAATCATCAGTGACATTCGGATAGTCAATATCTACACTCCCAATGGCAATCCGGTGGGGAGTGACAAGTTCGCGTACAAGTTAGCATGGATGGATCGGCTGACTCAGCAAATGATTAGATGGAAACTGGACGATGTGCCGACGCTAATCGGCGGCGACTTCAATGTGATTCCTGAGGACATCGATTGTCACAAGCCGTCTTCATGGGAGCACGATGCTCTGTTTCAGCCTGAGCCGCGAGCCCGTTATCGTGCGATGTTGGCTATTGGATATACGGATGCGTTCCGGTCGTTGCACGTGGGCGAAATAGGGCACTTCACATTTTGGGATTATTTTCGGCAAGCGTTCCAAAACAATCGAGGTATACGGATCGATCACTTCTTATTATCACCAACACTGGCAGATCGACTGAAAAGCTGCGAAATCGACAAGGAACCTCGCGGGCAAGAGAAACCATCTGACCACACCCCTATAATCGTCACGCTCTCTGATCCGCCATAATCTCCCAAAGCCTCGTCGGTGATGGCGTTTTTTGTAGGACTAACCACTGGAGGGCTGGAAAATGGAATACCTGATCGGTGTGATCCTGACTGTGGCTGTGGCTGCTTTTGCTGCTGTCATCGGGTTTGACCGTGAGCGTGCATTTTATCCAACGGTACTAATCGTGATCGCGTCCTACTATGCCTTGTTCGCTGTGATGGGAGCCTCTACGCGTACGCTTATTATTGAAAGCATCGTTGCGGGCGTTTTCGTGTTGTTTGCCGTTCTCGGCTTCAAGGGGAACTATTGGCTCGTGGTCGCTGCTCTTATTGGTCATGGCGTCTTTGACTCTGTCCGTCACTTCTTCATCGACAACCCCGGTGTTCCGCAATGGTGGGCGGGTTTTTGCTTGGCATCTGACGTAGTTTTCGGTGCGTGGGTAGCTGTGCTGATAATCACGAGAAGGCAACCCTCAGTAAACCGATCAACCGCGTGAGGAGTATTCAGTCTTGTGACTGACGCCACGAAATCTGTCGTGTTGGATCGAGAACTTGAGGAAGAAAGGAATCAGGACTCCTCCGGCTCATGCATCCGCTGCCCCCTCTGCGGCTGGTCGCCCCGTAAGCAAGACAAGTGGTTCTGCAACTGCGGGCACGAGTGGAACACGTTCGACACGGGAGGCGTTTGCCCCGCTTGCCTGCACTAGTGGACTTCTACTCAGTGCCGCTCGTGTTCCCGCTGGTCGCCGCATTCGCTGTGGTATGCGAAATAGTAGGACTTATTCGGGTAGATGGATTACCGGAGCCTCGGTCCGGCAACAAACGCCGTAACTCTGCCACAACCGAAACCAAGGGCTGTGGGCGAGCATCTCGTCGTGCCTTCGATTTGCAGCCGAGATGTCGCTGGCGCTGAGTGGTCTAATGTCCGGCGCTTCGAACATTTCCTGTAGCTGCTCGATGTCATCAATGATGCGTTCAACGTCCATTCCGTCTCAATATCTAACAGAACGTCGCAGAGGTCAATTCTGAGCGGCATCTCCAAAGACCGCGACTGCGCGAGTTTCACTCGATCCGCCAGCACGCATCTACTACAGGTACCCGCACCCAAGTGGAAGAGTGGTCTTTGAACAAAACCATGCGAGTGTGGTGCCATAATGCTGTAAATGTCCTCGGTGCTACAAATAGCGTCTGCAGACGCGATCCGGCGAATCCAGCGGGTGCAGACCGTCACAATCGCTTGGATGAGCGTAGAAGCGGGGGTATCTCTCTTCGCCGCGTGGATGGCGAGTAGCCCTGCGCTCCTCGCCTTCGCTGGAGACAGCGCAGTCGAACTTTTCTCGGCGGTAGTAGTGCTGTGGAGATTTCGTGCAACCGCTGCACACGGAGACGCTGAAAGGCGGGCTGCCCGTGTGGCGGGAGCGTTGTTGTTCGCGCTGGCTGCCTATGTCGCGATCACTTCGGTCGCGAGTCTGATGGGCTATTCCGAACCCAAGCCAACCTTCCTGGGGATGGCAATTTTGCTCGCAGCCGCCGTCGTTATGCCATTGCTTGCGAAAGAGAAACGGCGGCTGTCAGGAGCGACAGGCAGCGCAGCTTTGAGGGCGGACGCCGCACAGTCGGCGCTGTGCGCTTGCCTGTCGCTGATCGCTTTGGCGGGACTGTCGATCAACGCGATCTGGCACGTAAAGTGGGCGGACCCGGTTGCGGCTTTAGTCGTTCTGCCGCTCATTGTCTGGGAGGGTCGGGAAGCCATGCGCGGGAAAGCTTGCGGCTGTTGCTAGTTTTGCCACACTCGACGCCTAGCTTGACTCGACACATCGAACCCTTCTACGCTACTCGCGATGGGTTTTGCGCGACAAATTCTTTCGGCGGTGCTCGCCCTTTCCGTCGCGGCGTATGCGTCCGACTGCGGCGGCATGACCACGCCCGAACAGGCAATGCAGTGCTGCAATTCGATGCGGTGCTCTTCACACCATCATCATGGTCAGGAATGTTGCAAGACCATGCCAACAATGCACGCCGCATTGGGTCAGCCATCGTCTGTGCAAGGCATCTCGTTTTCGCCCGTCGCCCTCGGATTGGTGCGGGCGTTCAACGAGTCTCGTGGCATAGAGCCTTCTGCCCGAATGATTGCAGAGCATTCCCACGCGCCCCCGATGTCTCCCTCTCCATCCGCCCCGCCTCTGCGTATCTAGTCTGACCTCCAGTCGGCTCCCCGGCTTCACGGACACGTGTGTTCGGGGAAACCCCCATCTTCGCTGGAGGAAAAGCTGTGAGATTACGAAGGGTATTCCGCGATGGTTGCGGAAACTGTGCATCGCTGGCGTTCATCGTGTTCCTTTGTGTTTTGACGGCAAAAGGACAGGGTGCTGCACCCGAAACGGCACCGCCGTTGTTTCCCGGTGGTGCATTGATCTCCTACAACTCAATCTTCACCACGCGGGGTTTGACGCAAGGATCGTCCGCTAAGATTCCCGCGACAGCCCGCCCTACGTTTGCCCACGAGGGCGACTTCAACTTCACGTGGGGCTTCCATCGCAATTTTGATTTGACGATTCTAGTCCCGATAGTTACGAATCACTTTCAAATGATCGGCACATCGACCGTTGGAGGAACAGGTCTAGGCGATGCCATGCTGCTCGTGAAGTACCGTTTCTATCGGCGAGACTCACAAAGAGGAACATCGCAGGCTTCGTTCACTCTCGGTCCCAAGATTCCGACAGGGCGGACAGACCTGACAGATGGCACTGGAGGTCTGCTCCCCGCCAGTTTGCAGCCCGGCTCTGGCTCGACCGCTCTCTTCCTCGCAGCGAATTGGACGTATACGGGACTCTTCAACCTGAGGCGGCTCGTTGCCGATGAGGAGTTCCATACGCTCGTGCGCTCGCAGGGGAGCCAGCAGACCCGGCTTGGCAGTGACATCGAATCACGTTTCTGGTTGTCGTACCGCCCTTACGAGTCGAAGAACGTGGCTCGCGAATGGTTCATCGGTCCCGCCCTGACTTGGCTTCACTCTCAGGATGACCGTATCGCCGGGTTTACCCAGAACGGGAGCGCTGGAGATGTTTTACTGGCGGGAATTGCGACATACGTGGGCTTGCGCCCCGGAATGCACGCTTGGGTTGGAATGGATTGGGGCGTGGCACACTCCACAGGCACACAGTTCATGTCTGTGAGGCGTCACATCAGCTTCGGGATCACCCAGCAGTTTCGGCTGCACTTCTAGGAAGGGAGAAACGATGAACACGAAAAGAGTCGCACTGCTTGTTCTGCTTGGTTCGATGATCGTTGTGCCTGTGGCTCAAGCGCAAATCAAGCACATCGAAATGCGCGTTGAAGGCATGACATGAAACTTTTGAGCATACGGGGTGAAACAAAGCCTCGGACGCCAGTCTGGCGTTCAAACAGTAGAAGTGAGTTTGATTGACGGGAAAGTCGATGTCACACCCAAGGAGGATGGGCAGATTGACCCTGCTCAACTTCTGAAGGCGACATACGACAGTGGCGTCAGTGTTGCCGAATTGGACATGACCGCACGCGGGAAAATCGTGAAGGACTCGTCGGGCAATTTTGCCATTCAAGTTGCACCGAATCGGTCATTCGTGCTTGCCCCAAATGAGCTATCGAAAGGGCTTGAACCACTTGTTGATTCGCCGACGCTGGTCACTGTTCGTGGGCAGTTTTACAAGAAGCCCGCAGGGAAGAAGAAAGCAGACGCTTTGGCTCCACTGAAGCTGCTGATTCTCGAAGTGCAGAAGAAGGAATAGATGCTGAGACAATGTCTGCTGTTTCTGAGCCTCTCTGCGGTTGGACTCGTCGGATGTAATCAGCATTCGGCGAGTCCCATTCAGACGAAGGAGTCTGTAATCGCGGCAGGTGAAATTGGTTCACGCTTGCCTGATTTCTCAGTGAAAGATTTGCAAGGACACCCCCTGTCCTCGGCTGATCTTCGCGGAAAGGTGGTGCTTGTTGATTTTTGGGCAACATGGTGCGAACCCTGCAAGAAAGAGATGCCGGGCTACCAGATGCTCGCCGACCGCTACGGCTCCCGCGGCTTAGTAGTGATCGGTTTAAAATTCGACACGATGAGGGATATGGAAAACCCACTTCAATTTGCGAAAGGAATTGGGGTTCGCTATCCGCTGGCAGTTGCGACCGACGACGTGAAGCAAAGGTTTGGTGGCATCGAAGGCTTGCCCACCACGATGCTCTACGACCGTCAGGGTATTCTTCGGACGAAAGTCATTGGGTTCGAGTACAGAAACAAAATAGAGCAAGCCCTGAAGCCGCTGCTCTGAAATGCTTTGCGACAAGGACTCACGATCCCTGAGACGATTGTCAGTCAGTCGGACACAAATTCTCCTGAGACGTAGAGTCGGGATCGGCAGACTGAGTTCCTTTACGAACCAACCAACATCGTAATCATCGCCCCACCCAGTACAATCCAGAGCGAATCGACTTTCTTCGTGATCGCGAGAACAAACGCCAAGACCGCTATAGCAACAGTCAGATAGCCGTGTAGCGCATCTCTGGCTAGCGGCAGTGTGACCCACAACAAGAGTCCGGCGCTCGCGAAAACGACGCATCGCAGTACTGACTTAAAACGAGGATGCTCTGCCTTTCTTCTAACGAACTCCAAAAGTGGGATCATCAACAGAGCGGGCGTTACCATCGCCAGCCAGCCTGCCACGGCTCCCGGTGTGCCATCAACAAAGTAGCCGACGCTCACAACATACAAGCCCATCGGTCCGGGAGTTGTGCGCGTGATCGCCAAAGACGTGGTTAGCTCGCGGTCAGTCAGGACATGCCTGTGAAGAACCAAGTCGTTACGCACAATCGGAACGGAAGCCAAGCCGCTGAATGTGGTGATGATCGCTTTCAGAAGCAATAGGTAGAGGACAAAGACGTTCACGTTGATCTCCTTGAAGGAAGGAAGACTCCGAGCAAAGCGGCTATTCCTAAGTCAAGGACTGGCGGCACTCCGACCTTCCATACCGCGAAAAACGAGAGCAGGGCGAGCGCGACGGGAAAAACGAAATGGTGTTTGCTAAGGTGTGGACGGAGCAGTTGGATTGACGTCACGAGCATCAGTCCCACGGTCGCAGCCAGAGCACCGCGAATTGCGCGGGCGACGAGCACATTTTGACTGAAGGATTCGTATGCGAACGTCACCAGAACTGCCAGAGTCGAACAAGGGACTGAACCCGCAACAAGCGCGATGATTCCGCCAACCCAGCCCCGAACGATCCAGCCTATGCCTGTCTCAAACGCTAGGAGGTTGGTTCCGGGCGTCACTCGCGACAAGGCATAACAAAGAGCAAACACCTCTTCTGAAATCCACCTGCGCTTGGAGACGATCTCCCGATGTAAGACGGCGATGGTTGCACTTCCACCACCGAATGTGATGTTGCCGAACCTTCCGAAGATACTCGCCATTTGCGCAAACGATGCCATTTGCGACGGCGTTTCGAAAACAGTCTCAGGTGCAGACATGCCGGAAGTCTAGCATTGCGGGGCAGTTCCCAGCGGCGGCTTGGATGCTTTGACTTGACATCTTCCTATATTTCTGCAATAGTCGAAATATGCGAAGCAGCAAATCTGAGGAGCGGATTGCCAAGTTTGCTGACATGTTCTCGGCGATGGGCACCGAGGCGCGGCTACGGATCATGCAGTTGTTACTCGCAGCGCACCCGGAGGGGCTGGTCGTTTCTGAAATCCAAGAAGAGTTGGACATCCCCAATTCAACTCTCTCTCACCATCTTGACAAGCTCAGGAATGAGGGGCTCGTTCAAGTGCGCCGGGAAAGCACATTCTTGCACTACACCGCCGACACTGGTGCGCTTCAGCAATTGCTTCAGTTTTTGTATGCCGAATGTTGCACGCGTAATCAGGCGCTAAAGCCTGAACAGATCGTCCAGATTCACAGGTAAAGGAGACTCTGATGAGCAACGCAGACATCAAAGCAGCGGTCAAAGAAAAGTATGGCGAAGCGGCACTGCGAGTGAAGAGCGGTGGCAGTTCTTGCTGCGGATCGACTTCGGGCAGTGCGTGCGCCGACCCGATCACTTCGAACCTCTACGACGGCGCACAGACTGCACAACTCCCAGAGGAAGCCCTACTTGCTTCCTTAGGTTGTGGGAACCCGACTGCCTTGGCGAACCTAAACGCTGGTGAAGTCGTTCTCGATCTCGGCTCTGGTGGTGGCATTGATGTGCTGCTGTCCGCCAAGCGCGTCGGTCCCACGGGGAAGGCATACGGTCTGGATATGACTGACGAGATGCTTGCGCTGGCAAACGAGAACAAGCGCAGGGCGAGAGTCGACAACGTAGAGTTCTTGAAGGGTGAAATCGAGAAAATTCCGTTGCCCGACAACTCCGTCGATGTCATCATCTCCAATTGCGTCATCAACCTTTCCGCTGACAAAGATCGAGTGCTACGGGAGGCATTCCGAGTCCTGAAACCCGGTGGACGCTTTGCTGTCTCAGATGTCGTGACTCGCGGCGAGATGCTGCCGGAGATTCGGCAGAGCGTGCTGGCGTGGGTGGGATGCATCGCAGGCGCTTTGGAAGAGAACGAATATCGCGGCAAGCTGGCGGCGGCGGGATTTGAGCAGATTGAACTGGAGCCGACCCGCATCTATCGCGCTGAAGATGCACGGGAGACTCTGCTCAATGAAGGAATTGATATTGAGGCAATCGCTCCTCAGGTGGACGGGAAGTTCATGAGTGCATTTGTGCGTGCTGTTAAGCCTACTGCTAAGACATCTTGTTGTTCTCCGACCTGTTGCAGTTGATCATCAACACGGGGCTGCTTCGCGCTTATTTTCTACGTGAGCCGAAGAGCAACACACTGGTAGTCGTTACTGTACACGTCAGCACGACGGCGATCATCGAGAGACGATTGATGCCGCTGTAAATTACGAGTGCAGCCGAGAAGGCAGCCAGACCCATTTGGGCGAATCCAAGCAGGAGGCGCAGGCGCTCCGAATTCTGCTTGTGTGCGTTCGGGTGCCGAACGTGATTTAGCATTGTTGAGTACGCGCCTCTTCAACTTGGAAGAGACGTAAGCAGGAATCTGACTTTCGTTCTGCTCGCTCCGTCCGGTGTGAAGCGAAGCGTTAGGTAAAAGGTGTCGCCGTTATCGGGACGCGCATAGTTGAGTGCGCCCGTTGATTCTGCAACACGCTGATATTCAGGAGGCACGCAGGAGCGGACGACCTCCATAGTTGAATCGAGACCTGAACCGAACTCGTACTCACCTTCTGCTCGCCAAGAATCGCCATCTCTTCTGGGCGCAACTTCGTTCGTTGTGTCTTGTGCCTTTGCGTGCAGTCGTGAGCTTATGTTGTCGTATTCCGAGGAAAACCTTCGAGAATACCTCGCCGTAGTACAGGAACACAGCAACAGAATTGTTCCTAGCGCTACCCGGCTGAATAAACGCCGTCTGACGGTGATTCTCATGCGCCCTGTTTCGCAACCTTTGAAACGAACTCTTGGTCGATTCTCCGTGCGATCTCATCTCTAACACGCCGAAAAACAGCCAATTTCTCGTCTTGTGAACCCTTGGCAGCGGCGGGATCGTCAAAGCTCCAATGCACGAACTTGTAGGTGCGTGGGAAGATTGGGCAACGTTCTTTGGCGTCATCGCAAACGGTAACGATATAGGGCATGTATTGTCCAAGGAAGCTCACAACGTCTTTGGACTTCTGGTGCGAAATGTCAATTCCAATTTCCTCCATCGCCTGTACAGCGAGCGGATTCAGTCCTTTTGGCTCGATCCCAGCACTGAACACTTCGAACTGATCTCCCGCTACGTGTTTCAGGTAGCCTTCAGCCATCTGGCTACGAGCAGAATTGCCAGTACACAGAAAGAGCACGTTTGGCTTAGTTAAACTCATGTTGTTGCCTCCATCCGACAGATGCAGTGTGATCGCCGTCACATCTTCTAAACCGGGGAATGCTATCATAAGCTCATACGGGTATACGAATATAGTTATTGAGGGCTGGCAAACATGACCAAACTCCAGATTTTCGATCCTGCGATGTGTTGTTCGACAGGTGTCTGCGGTCCCAGCGTCGATCCCGCTTTGCCGCGCTTTGCCGCTGACATTGAGTGGCTGAAATCCAAGGGAGTCGAGGTCGAGCGTTACAACCTTGCCCAGCAGGTGGCTGCCTTCACAGGCAATGCCACAGTGAAGAGGACGCTCAATGCAAAGGGGACGGAATGCCTTCCCCTGATTCTTGTCGATGGATCAATCGTCACTGAAGGCTCCTATCCGACTCGCAGAGACCTCGCTCGATACACCCAAGTTCCCTACGAGGAAGCTCCTACTATTCTTCGCGTGAAGGAGCAATCGTCACTCGTGACTCTCGGAGCAGCGCAGCAGAAAGATGGAAGGTAACCCATGCAACTCTTGGGCAATATCACTCGAAATTTGCTCTTCACCGGCAAGGGTGGTGTGGGGAAGACCTCGGTTGCTTGTGCTACTGCAATTGCGCTTGCGGACGGAGGGAAGCAGGTTCTTCTGGTTAGTACCGATCCCGCTTCTAATCTTGACGAAGTTCTGGGCGTGACCTTGGGGATGCGACCGACCCCTGTGCCGACCGTGGGTGGACTGTTTGCCATGAACGTTGACCCGGAACAAGCGGCGAGGGAATACCGCGAGCGGGTCGTGGCTCCTTATCGCGCACTCCTGCCGGATTCCGCTGTCAAGAGTATCGAGGAGCAATTGTCCGGAGCCTGTACGGTCGAAATTGCGGCTTTTGACGAATTTGCTAAGCTCCTTGGAGAACCAGCGACGACTTCCAGTTTCGACCACATCATCTTCGATACCGCTCCGACCGGGCACACGCTGCGCCTTCTGCAACTTCCCGCTGCATGGGCAAATTTCATCGATTCCTCTGTCGGCGGCACTTCCTGTTTGGGTCCACTGGCTGGCTTGCAGGCGCAACGCTCCCTGTACGAAAACACGCTCGGAGCATTGTCGAATCCTGCCCTGACCACCGTGTATCTGGTTAGTCGCCTTGAGGTGTCTGCCCTCGCCGAGGCGGAACGCACCCGCCACGAGCTTCACGCCCTCGGAATTGCGAACCACCGTCTCATCTTGAACGGAATTTTCCGTGCCAGCGTCGAGAACGACCCCGTTGCAAGAGCGCTTGAAGAACGAGGTCGGGGTGCGTTGCAGTCGATGCCTGAAGGTCTGCGCGGGCTGCAACGAATTGAAATTCCTCTCGTTGCACGGTCGCTGATCGGCGTTGATGCACTTCGCAGTCTCACGACCAAACAATCGAATGGGAACAACGAGCAGACGCTCTCAAGGGACAAACCGGAACTGCCCACCGATCTCGTTGAATTGCTGACTGATCTCGCCGCACGGGGCAGCGGTGTCATCATGACGATGGGTAAGGGCGGCGTGGGGAAGACCACGATCGCATCCCAGATCGCTGTCTCCTTGGCAAGCATGGGTCATAGCGTACATCTCACCACTACCGATCCGGCAGCCCATGTCCGAATGGCAGTTCGCGACTCCATTCCAAACCTGCGGGTCAGTCGCATTGATCCTGTTGCTGAGACTGCTGGGTACACGGCAGAGGTGATGGCGGATGCTGGGCGCGATCTCGATGACAAAGGTCGCGCCCTGCTTGAAGAAGACCTGCGTTCCCCCTGCACCGAAGAGATTGCCGTCTTTCGCGCCTTTGCCCGATGTGTGGATGAGGGGAACCACGGCTTTGTGGTGATCGACACGGCTCCAACCGGGCACACTTTGCTCCTGCTGGATGCTGCCGAAGCCTATCACCGTGATGTGGTGCGAAACCTCAGCTACATCCCTGACAGCGTGCGAAGGCTACTCCCGCAGTTGCGGAACCCTAACTTCACACGGATTCTCATCGTTACCCTGCCAGAGGCTACTCCAGTTCACGAAGCAGCCCGGTTGCAAGACGATCTCCGTCGCGCCGGGATCAACCCGTATGCGTGGGTCATCAACCAGAGTTTGGCTGCAACCGAGACGAGTGATCCTGTGCTCGCGGAGCGGGCGTCTCTGGAGCACCGCTACATCGCTGAAGTACAAGACAAACTGGCGCAGAGAGTGGCACTGATACCGTGGCTGGCTGAATCCACTACTCAGGAGCACCTGCCAGTCGAGGTAGCCGCCGAAAAATGATTAGGGGATGAAATGAAGGAACTTGAACAATATTTCAAAGCTCTGAGTGACAGCAACAGGCTGCGGATTCTCAACTTGCTGCTCCATGGCGAACTCTGCGTTTGTGACATTCAGCACGTTTTAGCGTCCTCGCAACCGAATGTCTCACGACATCTCGCTTATCTGAAGAATTCCGGGCTTGTGCTCGACCGCCGCGACGGGCTCCGAATTTTCTATCGACTTGCCGAACCGAAGCATGGGACGAAAAAGAAACTCTTCGAGTTCCTGCAAGACGCGTACAAGAGCGACGAGGAGTTGCAGGAGGACATAGCCCGACTGAGGGAAGCCATCAAAGAGGGGTCATGCACGGTCAGTGAGTGGAAGCCCTTTTCGGGGATTGGCGCTGCACGACCCTCGCAAGGCGGTCGGGCGTAGATACGAAGGAGACTCTGAGATGGCGTCCACCATTCAAGCCCCGGAAAGAACTGAGCGCAAGCGGCTCAATGTATTCGAGCGCTTCCTGACCGTGTGGGTCGGGCTCTGCATGGTTGTGGGACTCGCCCTCGGCAAGTGGGCACCCTCGACGGTACAGAGTCTCCGCAGCATGGAGTTCGGCAGAGGCAGTCAGGTCAATGTGCCAATCGCGGTTCTCATCTGGCTCATGATCATCCCCATGATGATGAGGGTCGATTTTGGTGCCATCCGCGACGTGGGTAGAAAGCCTCGTGGACTGCTAGTAACCCTGTTCGTGAACTGGCTGGTGAAGCCGTTCTCGATGGCACTGATTTCGTGGGTGTTTTTTCGCCATGTCTTCAGCGCGTGGATCATGCCCGCCGAGGCGGATCAGTACATCGCAGGCACGATCATCTTGGCGGCTGCCCCGTGTACAGCTATGGTGTTCGTCTGGAGCTATCTCACGGACGGCGATCCCGCTTACACGCTGGTGCAAGTCTCTGTAAACGACCTCATCATGCTGTTCTTGTTCGCACCCATTGTGCGGTTTCTGGTCAGTGGCGCATCATCCTTGTCCGTGCCCTTCATGGTTCTGCTCTATTCGGTCATCGCTTTTATTGTCATTCCGCTTTCCGTGGGCGTAGTAGTACGAGCTTGGCTGACCAGACGGCACGGTAAAGAGTGGTTCGAGCGGGTCTTCCTGCCAAAGTTCAGCCCGGTGACCGTCCTCGCGTTGCTGGCGACTCTGGTGTTCATCTTCGCTTTCCAAGCCGACAACATCACGGGGCGCTATCTGCATGTCTTCTTGATTGCGATCCCGATTTTGATTCAGGTGTACTTCAACTCCACGCTGGCTTATGGGCTGATGCGCCTTCTGAAGGTTCAGCATTCGGTAGCGGCTCCCGGTGCTCTCATCGGTGCCAGCAACTTTTTCGAGCTTGCGGTTGCGACCGCTATCGCGCTGTTCGGTCCCGGATCAGGGGCTGCATTGGCTACCGTCGTCGGTGTGCTAGTCGAAGTACCAGTGATGCTCTCCGTATGCAGCATTTGCAATCGTACTCGACATTGGTTCCCGGCAATTGAGGCTGAGGCTTGCGCAGAGCCATCCGGTCAAATGGAGTAACGTCATGCAGTGCTATGAATGCTTGCAAGCCGGAGTCACGCGGGACGCAGTCGGTCTTTGCCATCACTGCTCGGCTGCGCTGTGTACGGAGCACGCTTGTGTGATCGCAGACCCGGTCACCGCCATCTACCCCCTCGTGCTAAAGGTGGTACTTCCCAAGCGTGCAAGGTTGCTGCTGTGCGGCACGTGCAAGGCGGCATTAGAGCAGTCTCGGTCTAATAAAGCCGCGTAGTAGCGATGAGAAGATACCTTTGCTTGAAGTGGATTAGTTGGAGACGATTAGCAGAATGGACGATGACACAAAGAGGAGGAAAACTGAGGGGCTTGATGGGGAGGTAGTGCAATGAAACGCGAACCAGAATGCTATGGGAAGATGTTTCCTTCCGTTGTCGAGATGGCTCACAACAGGTCGGTTGCTGGGAAGGTGTTTGGTTATGAACTGAGCTATCAAGGGCAAGTGGCTGACTGCCGAGGCGCGACAGTGAACCGCGATGCGTGGAAGCGGTGTTTGGAGTGCAGTGATTTGGAAGGCTGCTATCGGCTGTCCGCAGGGACGATGCTCATGGAACTCGCAGTCAGAACGTCGCCCCAGTCCTTGTATTCGCGCTAGGTGATCCACGATGCCACAAACGGCACGTTCGAAAGTACTTGTCCTATGTACGGGCAACTCTGCCCGCAGCCAAATGGGTGAGGGTCTGCTGCGTGATATTGCTGGCGACCGCTTTGAAGTATTCAGCGCGGGTACTCGTCCAGCAGGACTCAACCCCAACGCCGTAACAGCGATGGCAGAGATTGGGATCGACATTTCCCAGCACCGCTCTAAGTCAGTGGACGAGTTCAACGGTCAGCGGTTCGACTACGTCATCACGGTCTGCGACAACGCCAAGGAATCGTGCCCTATATTTGCGGGAACGGGCATACGCGTTCACCACAGCTTCGAAGACCCAGCAGCAGTCCCAGCCGATCAGCAACTCGCGTTGTTCCGCAGGGTTCGCGACGAAATGTCCGGCTGGTTCAGAGGTTTCGCCCAGCGTACTCCGGTTTGATGTTCCACCCCTCACAACCGGGAGCGTTCAAAAGGTATACGTCTGCGACGCTGCCAAAGCGGGCAAAAGAGGGGGCGAAAGTCCGCGAAAAACGAGGACGCTGATTCGAGCCTTTTGAAACGCTGAGCGACACCCTCTGTTCATTGCAGTGGGGCACGCAGCCTGCCAAATAAATTCGGTATCCCGCCCCCGTTTTCTAGCCAATCGTGACGGCTCCGCTGTATATCGGGAGTGGGGGAGCTTGAGTTGACGATCCGAGAACTCATGGAAGAACAGCGGAAGCGGGTTCGTTCCGGCAATCCAGCCGAGCGACTGGCGGCTGCGCTGCTGATCCCCGGCGAGATGGCGCGGCGTCTGGCTCTGCTCGGCAATTCCGAGATCGCGCAACTGCTGGACGAGGAGGTCTGCCCGAACCTGAGTCTCTTGGCTCCCGAAGCGACCGTCTGTTCTGAGGCTGCCGAGCGACTGCGGCGAACGCCGTTGCTGGCAGGACGCAAGCACCGATCCAATTCGTCAACGCTCGATGGAGAGCACGTTCTCCACGCCGAGGCAAGTCTGTACCGCGCTGGCATCCCGTATCTGGTGCTCCCGTTCCGACGCGACAGGTTCGCGAGCAGCACGTTCATGGTCTCGGACGTTGCAGGCGCAAGAGTCTGCTTGCTGGACGCGGGTTTTCGGAAGGCTTCCCACTCTCCCCAATTGCTGATTGACGGTCAGACAAGGAGACCAATCCAACTGTACGAAGACAAACATAATCACCAAGGGCTAAGCGAACAAGGGAGGATTCCGAGCGAATGAAGACGGCAGCGATCTATGTCAGATGCAGTAGCGCAGACCAAAAAGTTGAAAGCCAGCTATATGACTTGCGCGAGCTTGCGAGACAACGTGGCTATGAGGTCGTGCAGGAGTATAGGGACGCCGGAGTCTCAGGGAAGAGAGCGAGACGCCCCGGTCTGGACGCTCTCATCTCGGATGCACGCCGGAGGAGATTCTCCGTCGTGCTCGTTGCTGCGTTCGACCGAGTCGCGAGAAGCGTCAAGCACTTCCTCCAAGTCATGGACGAGTTCGACAGTCTGGGCGTGGTCTTCGTCTCACGACGCGAAAACGTTGATACCAGCGGACCAATGGGGAGACTGTTCTTGACGCTTATTGGCTCAATCGCCGAACTGGAATCGGACTTGATACGCGAAAGAGTTTTGGCAGGCATGCGCAGAGCAAAGCTGGACGGTGTGAGGATTGGACGCGCCCCGATGAACTTAGATCGTGCAGCCATCGTCCGCGACCGACTAAGCGGAATGACGTTGACCGCCGTGGCTAAGAAGTGGGGCATTTCCCGCAGTCTCGTTTGCAAGCTGGTTAATAGATCACGGGCTGGTGACAAGGGTGTCGTGCAGCCTCCGCCCACTGCCGTTGATTCTGTTCACTTTATGCAGTCGAGTTCAGCCGAGGCACGCTGGTGACGCACTTATGGAATCGTCACCTCAGACGTCGAAGACGACTAGCGACAGCCAGAGCGCCGATCACATCGGCAAAGTCTTCCGCGCAGTTAGTCGCGATGTCCGCCAATGCCTTGTTTGCGAGCAGCTACTCACTAGGCAAGCTGCCTCCGAGCACGCGCTGGTGAATTGCCGTCGAGGTCTTGAAGATGGAGGAAATACCAATGGATTGTGATGCTACTCACATACCCAGAATTCAGCCGCGTCCTAGCATAAAGAGTATTTCTTCCCCCGATGCACGACCTACGAAACAGGAGGACTTGAACATGCCCGGTGAATGCCCGTTGTGCCGCCAGCCGTTGCCTGAGGCGATTGATGAAAAGGAACTCCAGTCGCGAATTCAGAAGCTAACGTCCCCAGCGCTTGCTGAAGAGAAAAAGAAGCTTAAGGAAGAATTCGAGGCGCAGTTGGTCGCCGAGCGCGAGATCGCCAGACAAAGGGCGGAACGGCAGTTCCAGCCAGAACTTCGCCAAGCGAAAGAACGTGCCGACCGCGCCGAACAGGACAAGGATCGAGAAGTGAAGCTGATGCAAAAGGACTTCACGGATCGCATTGCTGCCGAAGCAGAAACCGCGAAGCGGGAAGCAGAACGAGGCGTCAAGAAGCAACTGGCGGATGCCGAAAAGCGGGCGAAAGACGCTGAGGATCGGGTGGAAAAAGAGATAGACAAAGCTCGCAAAGAGGTCGAGAGTCGGGTGGGGAAAGAGATGTCCGCGACGCTCCGTCTCGCTACTCGCGAAAACGAAGCCAAGCTGGGAAAACTGCAAGCCGAGCGCGAACGAGACAAGATTCGCTACGAGGGGGAACTAGCAAAGACTCAAGGAAAATTGGACGACCTCTCACGCAAGCTGGAAAAGCAGACCGGAGAGCAGCTTGGGGCGGAAGCAGAGCTAGACCTTTTCACCGAACTTCTTCATGCCTTCCCAGACGACAAGATCGAGCGCATAAGTCGCGGCGTGACGGGTGCGGACATAGTCCATCACGTCATGGACGGGACGAAGATCGCGGGTCGGATCGTCTACGAGAGCAAAAACACCTTGAGTTGGCAGAACGGGTTCATTGCTCAGGCGAAGAAATACCAGACGCAGTATGAGACACCGCACGTGATGATCGTGAGCCGCGTGTTCCCATCGAAGCACAAGGGGTTCTGCGTTGTGAAAGAAATCCCGGTGGTCGAGAAGCGCGTCGCGGTAGCCCTTGCAACGGTGATCCGCGATGGAGTCATCGAGCTTGCAAAGCTGCGCTTGAGCGGGAAGTTCCATGACGAGAAGTCGCAAGAACTTTTCGAGTACGTCATCGGCGACAAATTCTGCACCCGATTCCGAGAGATAGCCGAGAGTGTCGCTTCGCTGCGTGAGCAGCAGCAGAAGGCACGCACTTGGCACGAGAACGCGTGGCTGGCTGAAGCGAAAATCCACGACCGACTTGGGAATCGGCATCGCGAGATTGATGCGCAGATCAGGGCGATAGTCGGACGCGGCACCAACGGCAAAGCCGTGAAATTCGCGGCGAGGTCGGCGAGGTTGCTGGAAGAGGCGGGTGCCATCCACTAAGACCTGCGGCAGTTCCCCGGTGACAACGAAACCTCCCTCACATGCAAAAGGTTTCTGTGAAGGGAGGCACTCGTGAACAGTCGTACTGAAGCGAACATCAACCAGCTAGCGAGCGATGTTCATTTCGTGACCGCGCCCCTTAGGTTCGCGTGGCACGCGCTGCTCTGGCTCGTCTTCCTGCTTTTTGCCCCTGCGATCTTTGCCATAGTCCCCGTCCTCGCTCTCAAGTACGCCTCGCCGGACGAAATTTGGCTGCTCAAGTGGCTGTTCGGTGTGCTGGGTCCCTTCGCTTCCACGTTTTGGTTCGTGATAATCGCCATGATCCCGGCGCACGACCGGGGCGACAGAGGGCTAGTATTCCAGTTGAAATCCTTCGGAGCGATGGCGTTCGGGTTCGTCGTCTCGGCAGGTGCGATGTTCTTCTTCGCGACAAACTACGGCGTGCGATACGAGTGGGACGACCGGGGGTGGTTCACCGGGGCGGGACTCTGCTTGCTTAGCCCGTTTGCGCTCTTAGCCGTCTGTCGATTGATCAGGCGTGTTCGCCGAGGAGGAGAATGATGGAGACGACGAATGTCTATGTGCTAATGACGTTGAGCATGGGCAGCCGAGGCGAAGTCGTGCGCAAAAACGTCGGTGTGACGTTCAGTCTGCATGAAGCCGAAAATCACCAAGACAAGGACATCAGCAACGAGTTCGAGACCTTCCAGATCGTCGCCAACTGGCACGAGGACGTTGCGACGACCAACTTGGTCGTAGCGATGCGCGAGTTCACGGGCATGGTGCGCGAGATGCAAGAGGAGGCGCTGCGGTGAGGATGAGATTGAGCAAAAGCAAATTCTGCGCTGGCGTGCAGTGCCTCAAGCGACTGTACCTTCAGGTTCACCAGCCGGAACTCGCCGCAGAGCCGGGTGCTGCGGCTGAGGCGATGATCGAGCAGGGACGCGAGGTCGGCATGCTCGCCCGCCAGATGTTTCCGAATGGCGTCGAGGTCTGTAGCGAAAAGGGGCTTGATCAGGCGATCCGCGCCACGCGAGAGTTAGTTGCGAATCCAGAAGTCCCGGCGATCTTTGAGGGAGTATTCGAGAACGGCGGTGTGCTTGTGCGCGTGGACATCCTGCATCGGCGCAGGGATGGTCGTTGGCGCTTGATCGAGGTCAAGTCCACGACAGACCTAAAGGATCACCATTTGGAAGACGCGGCGATCCAGTATCGTGTCGTTTCCCGCTCCGGGCTAGACTTGGGTTCGGCGTGCTTGGCGCACATCAACAGGGGGTACATCTCCGATGGCGGCTCAATCTACCCAAGACGATTCTTCAAAATCAGGAACCTGACGCGCCGAGTCGAGCGGTTGCAGCCGAAGCTGACCTTCCAGCTACACTCGGAGTTCACTATCCTCGCTATGCCCACAGCGCCGGACATCGAACCCGGTCGGCAATGCACCGACCCCGTCACCTGCGAGTTCTACGACCGCTGCAATGCCCCAAAAGCGACCGAACATATTACTTACCTGCCACGACTCCACGCGAGTGCCGCCGAGGAGCTTGAGGAACTGGGGGTCGAGTCAATTCGGGACATCCCAGAGGATTTCGCGTTGTCCGACATTCAACGGCGTGCTGCTACGTGTGTGCAGACCGGGGAGCCGTGGTTCGACCTTGAAGGGCTGAAGGCGCAACTGGCGACCCTGCGACATCCCATCGCCTATCTCGATTTTGAGACTGTGAATCCGGCAGTTCCGCGTTTCACAGGAATGCACCCCTATCAGCACATTGTTTTCGAATGGTCGGCTCACATCCAACAATGCCCCGGCGCAGCCCCAGGGCATTACGAATTTCTTGCCTCGAATACAGCCGATCCACGCCCTGAGTTCATTACGTCGCTCTTCGCTGCGCTTCCCGACACCGGGAGCATAGTCGTGTATAACCAACAATTCGAATCCGCAAGACTTGACGAACTCGCAGCATCGCTGCCGGAATTCGCTGAACGCATCAAGAAGATTCAGGCTCGCCTCTGGGACTTGCTTCCCGTCATTAGGAACCACGTCTACCATCCAGCGTTCGCCGGATCATTCTCCTTGAAATCCGTGCTACCCGCGCTCGTGTCAACGATGACCTACGATGGCATGGAGGTCGCGAACGGGCAGGACGCCGGACTTGCTTGGGAGTCGCTGGTCAGGGGGAACCTAGTTCAGTCCGAGCGCGACAGGGTCAGGAAGGCGCTTCTTGATTATTGTGGGCAAGATACGTTCGCGATGGTCAGACTGCTGGAGGCACTTCGGTTACACGGTCGCGATGAGCGAGTTCCTATCTAGTGATCCAGTCGCGTAGATTGTTGGATGGTCGCTTCAGCGTGCGGTTGTGCTCTTTTTCGTTTTCGGGCATCAGCGTTTCCCGGTCGCAGCTACGGCTGGTGGGCACCTTGGCGAAGTGTGAAGAAGTTGTTTAGTACCTGCGGACCTATGCCCTTAACAGGCTGCAAAAACTCTTCTATCTTTCTCTTGTCGGGCGAGGTAAGAATTCTCTCGGATTCCTCGACACCGATGCGCTTAACAAAAGCAGCAAGTGACATCAAGCGCAGCGCAAAAAGTTTAGTCAAATATTCTTCCCGGTCGTACCCGCCACGGCGAAGACGGACAGTGATCTCCTCCACAGTCTGTTCTGCTAACTTCTTCAGGTCAAAGAGTTCCTCGGACCTAAATCCGTCCACAGCAGAATAGGCTTTTTCTAGCGAGTACCTGTTCACCGACAGAATCGCCAGAATGAGGTCTTCCCAAACAACGCTGGACATCGTTTATAGAACCTCAAACTGAACCTATTTGCTCAGCAGCTTCACCACGAGCTTGTCTATCTCTTTCAACTCTGATTCAAGGTGAGTGCGGACAAAGGCACGCTGTCGGGCAACAGAAGTGTCAGCCGGGAATTCGCCCACATGGACAACAGCATCCGCCTTCTTGCGGGATTGATTGCCCAATGCAGCGAGTTTGTTGTGATTCCCATCCTCGTGATTGAAGGTTGGTATCGGTAGCTCTAGTATCTTTTTCGTCACATCCCGTTCGCCGAGTAATCCTGTGGACTGAAAGGGCTTGATCGCAAGGTTGACGATAGATGAATTGAGAACTGCGGTGATGTAATCCGCTTCAGCTTCGGCGGAGAACGAAGCCCAGTACAGTGTGTAGTCCACCACAAACGGAATTTGGTGTCGGCTCCTGTCGAAACAGGACGCTGAAACATTCGTGCCCGACTTGTTGAACAGAACAAGGTAGCGGTGGCTAAGTTCTTGGCTTGAAAGCTCACGTTGATAATCCAGCCGCTCGTAAAGATTTTGCTTGTCGGCTTTGGCTTCCCGCTTCTCGTCCCAGATTTTCTCTCCGTCCTGCATCCATTCAGCAAAATGTCGAAAGCCGCTGTCATTAAGTGCCTTCGACTCACGCACCGAGATGAGCCCGTGATTCACGACGATTGGTAGCACCACGGGAACTGGCTTCAACAACGTGAACGGCAGCAGATGCTTCGCGACGGCACTTGAATAGATGAACCTTCCCTCCACGTGTCCGCTCTTCTTAATTTTGTCATAGGGGGGTTTCGCCTCCGTCGCTTGCTCAGGATCGGTTTCAGCCCAATACAAGTGATCGGGGTCTACCTTTTCCCCCAGATCGGTGACCTTCACGAAGTAGATGCTTCTCGGCACGATGGTTGCGCCTTGCTTAAACGCACGCAGATATTTGCTTGGTTCAGTCGGGTGGGTCACACCGGGTGCGGTTGACAAAGCTGGACGACTACCGAGATAAATGACCCGTCCTTCCTTTTGCTCCGTGGTGAGGTACTTCCTCGCGGTGTTCCACGCAACATCTCTACCCGGAAGTCTACCCGCCCATTCCAACACCGCAAGCTTGTCCTTGGGGCTTCCTCTCAGGGGACTTCGCTCCGCAAACAGAACGCAAGCTGGAACATTAAATAAGGGCTCCACGTCCCACAAATCCCAATATCCGGTAAGCTTCAGTTTGGCATCACCTGAATATTTGCGTTCGATAAGATTCCGATGTTGATCCGCACTGAGCACGCCCCTTGGCATCACAAAGCCGAGACGAGCGGTGGTATTTGCGAATGTCGCCATCGAGTGTGCCAAGAAAACCGTTCCCAATTCCATCTGCGTCATGAGCCGCTGAGAAGTAGGTGCGATCTTGTAAATGTTCACAGCACGTCGCTTCACTTCCTGCTGGTAGTCCGGGTCGGAGATGAAGCGGTACGATAGCCACGGCGGATTGCCGATGATGAAGTCAAACTGCGCTTTCAGCATTGCAGGGCGGTAGCTATTTCGGATGATGAAGGACCAGATGGAATTCTTCTTCTGCCGGATCAGATCAGCCAAGGCTTCAGTGAATGACCAGAGAGCATCGACAATCGCTTCGTGCTCCAAGAGTTTGTACAGATCGGGTACGTGGAGGCTTAGGTACTTGTCGAGGGTCTTCCTACTGTCTTTGGTCGACTTCGCATGACCTTCCGCAACCGTAGCACAAGCAGTGATGGCATCGTCAAATACTTCCGGTGAGTGGATGAGCCAATCGGGCATGGCAATCATCTTTTCCTTCTTCTCACCAAACTGAATCTCGAAGCCGCTCAGCTTTTCGTAGAGGTTCTGCTCAACCTCACGGGGCAGGAAAAGAGAGTCCGCCAAGTAGACGGGAATGTTAATTGGCTTGCGGGCGAAGCTGATGAGTCTTCCGAGAGCAAGCACGTATGTGGCACGAGAAATGGTCACCGCAACCGGGTGAATGTCGATTCCCTGCACCCTCCCCAGTATCATCCGCAGTCGGTCGTTTTCGGTGCCCTCAGGGTTGTGACTTAAGAAGTGATGGATCGTTGCACGAAGGAAGCTGCCGGACCCGCAGCTTGGGTCAAGCACAGCCTTGAAGCCATGTTTAGGAAGAAGGTCATCTACGATTCGTTCACACAACCAGTCCGGTGTGTAGTATTCACCGAGATCGTGCCTATCCTTTGGATCAATCAACTGCTGGTACACACCTTTGAGAACGTCTTCCTTGATGTTTGACAGATCGTATTCGGTGAGATGAGAGAGAATCCGCTCCCACATTGGGGCGAGACTCTTCTCCGCTTCCACACCCCTAATCCAGTGGAAGAAATCATCGTCCACGAGGTTTGCAAGCCGCTTCGACTCGAAGTAACGACCGGAGAGAACATCCCTTGCGACCTGTCGGAGGTTGTCCACATTCTTGCCCTGCGACAACGCCGCCCAGATCAGCAAGCGGGCGATGCTTGCGAGATACGTATGACGAAGGAACAGGTTTTCAAGTTCGGAAATCTCTTGCGCCGTCTCCCGGTCCCGCACCGCCGTCGTGTCTTCTGTGAGGCGACCATACGTGACAGTCAAGTATCGCTGCCATGTGTCAAAAGCGAGTTTGGCTTCGGAGCCTCCGCTCACCTTTGCCCAAGCCCGCTTCAGAGCTGCCATACCTTCACGGAACTGGAAACTCAAGCTCCCAAATTCAAATTGGAATTGCTCGGCAGTTGCTTCTACTTGTTGGGGTCGGAACAGCAGGCTGGTGAGCCATAACCAGAATTCCCCAAGCGTGTCTTCCGCCACCTTGAAGTCACGAAGTTCGTCCAGCACAACCGTGTCCGGCGTCGGCTCTGCTCCATCAGGCAAAACCGGGCGGTAGCTGATCCAACGGATACCGTCTGACGCAATTGCCAACAAGGGTCGGAGTGACTTCTTCCCTTCTTTCTGCCACGTCCCAGCCACGTACTCGCAAAGCTGACGCTTGGCTTCCTCAAGAGTTGCAGACAGGGACTTCTCAAACTCGATGATGGCATTTCCGTAATAGGCGTCCGCTCGTCCCCTTTTTTCCTTTTCACCTGCGGCTTGGTCGATGCGGATGACCTTCTCAACACCTCGTGGGTATTCGGTGACGGCTTTGGTTCCGGGGAATAGTTCACCGATGAGAGCATTGAACCGAGACGTTTTGTTCGCTTCGTTGTTGAGCGACTTCACATCCCGAAGGTATGCCCGAAGCGTTTCTCTAACTTTTGGCTCAAGCGTCTCTGGCATTGGCGTGAAATGGAATCATAGCAGCCGTCACTGAGACCCGATAGTATCTGAGAGATATGGCAGCCAAGAAAGCAACCAAGCCGGACAAATACGCACGCGACCCGAAAGCTTGGAAGGCTTTCGCCGATCACAACTACGCGGCTTCCATCTACCTCTTCGAGAGCCATAATCCCTTCCTCATCTTCAACGCGGCTACACTCGGTCACCATTGCCTCGAAATGTATCTGAAGGCTGCTCTGATCTGTGAGGGTTGCACAGTGTTCGACCCGAAGAAGATCAAGGACCTCGACAAATCGGCGAAGCTCAAGCCTATGGACTGCGCATGGGGACATGACTTGGTCGCCTTGGCGAAACGACTGGCGGCGAGACGACCGGACTTCGATCTGTCGGAGGAGATGTCACTCCTACTCCCGTGGCATTGTTCGGGTATTCCCACTGTGGAGAAGGGCTTCGAGGTGTTCAACCCGTTCTTCTCGGAGCTTCGCTATCCGCAGGCGATGACGATGGGCGGCGTAGGAGAAGACGACAAGTTGCCGCTTCAGGAGTTGGTCGCAAAGCTGGAACCGTTCTTATCAAAGATCAAATAGCAGAATGGACGAGAACTTCAAGTTTTTCGCTCTGGCTTACCTGAATGACTGGTGGCAATACGACAGCAACTTCGTGTCGGGACTTTCGCCCAGCCACGACAGGAATTCTCGCGCTGCCCGATTGGTTGATGCCGCGATCTACTACAATATAATTCGGCGGTTCCCAAAGGGATCAATGCCCCAAGTCCTCGATCTGGTCGATGCAACGTTCGGACTGATGGGTCCACTCGAAGCGCACAACGTCGATCTGGTTGTGATGGCTCTGGCTGGGCTATTCAATGATGTCTTCCACAGAGGCGTCGAGATTTCATCGGCGTCGAAGTTCCTATGGCTTCGACAGCAGACGCCCGTGGTCATCTTCGACAGCAGAGCCGAAACCTGTCTCGTGCGACTCGGCGCGAAGTTGAACGGCAAATACGGGACGTATCGCGCCGAGTGGCTCAAGGGGTTCAATCAGCGTGAACAGGTCATCCGCGAAGCATGCGTGGAACTCATCCGAGTAAAGGACTTCTCTCCCACGGACGAAACAGAGGAGCACCTGACTTCGACAGCCAATTCTCGATGGTTCCACGAGCGGGTATTCGACAAGTTTCTCTGGTGGAACGGGGCGTAGGCACTGGCATAGTGCGGACGGCAAAATTCCTCACCCTTTTCAGTCAGAACCGCCTGCAAGCTTAAAGCAGCCGGAGTGGAAGTATCTCTTTTGGCGCGAGGTCAGCGTGTATTCGTAAATAGGGTCGTTTGGTGATCCGTTCTTTCTGCACCACTCGCACTGTATTTGCTCATCCAAGACTCTCTGTACGCTGTGGGGTGTAATTTCAGGTTGTTTAGTCATGGTGCGCCCATTATCTCCTGCCATGCCAGTTCTAGCCTGTCTTCTTCAGAGAACTATCAGCTTTGCGCTTTCCTATGAAGCGATCTTCCGAAGTTCCGTCTCGAAGCGATCCAGTCTTTTTTCGGAGGTCTTGTTGAACGCTCGTCCGCGACCTCGGAGGTAAGTTTCGAACTCAGGTCCCAAGCCCTTTCGTTTGAAAAAAGTGGATACGTCAATTGCCTTCTCGCCCGGTCCCTTCTTGTAACGATAGAAAGTCAGAGCAGCACGGAACATCGGCTTGATTGCGTCCCTCAAGTAGCCAATCGGCTGCGTATTTCGTTCGGAAGACTCGCGAAAGGCGTCTGCAAGAGCTTTTGACCTTATGATCCGCGCCACACTCGACCACATGATCTGAAGGACTAGCCATGTCGCGTAGGCTCGCTCTGGGTACCCCTTGGAGCAATAGCGAACTTCATACTTCAGCCTGAACCGATTGAGATAGAAATATGGGTCACTTGTAGGAAAAACCTTCGAGTACAAATGTTCTTCGAACAAGCCCTCTTTCCCCTCACGTACTATTGCGGAGTCAAGCTCGCAACCAGCCACCGCTTGCGCTATCTCCTCTTTGGTCACGACTCGCTGATGCGCCCCAATGAAACGTCGCGCCTCGCTCTTCGATTGGCGCTTGCGCAGATAGAAGTAGTTAAACTTCCGAAGTTCCCTTTCGATTTCAATCTGCCGTCGATCATTTGCCATGAGGTCTGAAGCGCGAATTGCATTCTGCCAATTCGTAGCGGCGACAATCCGGGAAACGAGCATGTCAAATTTCTCTGACCCCGCCCGTGGGTCTCGTGGCACCATGATCGCCTTCACCAGCACCGCTGCTGTTGATTCTCGTCCATCCGCATCATGCAGAGTACGAGTAGTCTGCTGACCATTGATGATCTGGGGATTTGATACCCTCATTACATCGCGTCCGCCAACACTGATGCGTTCGGCGCGATCACAGATCATCGTTATGCCGTTGTTGTAATACCAAAAGTTCCACGGCTCGTCACTAAGAGTCTGCTGCATCCCCCGATTGACTTGTGTTGATTTGCCGAGAAATCCTCGGACGTTCCGCGCAAACAGCCTGATACCTGCTGCGTCGTACATGTCGGCGACAGCAGAGGCATTCATGGAGAAAATCCAAGCAGTAATGTTCTCGCGTGCATCATGTCTGCGGTGGCATTCGCTGGTTACTCCTTTTCCGACCTCTAGAGGGAGATCAAGAGAGGGAACCGGAGGCGCAACGCCATCTAAGAAATCACTGAGCATCAGGAGAACCCGCCTGCCATCGAATATTTCGATGTCGGCTGGACCCTCAGCCCGGCGGCACCTTTGTTCCGCTTCTTGAACCAGTGAACTGCTACACTTTGCCGTCGTCACGAAGTACAGCTTGAGTCGGTACCCGCGCTTACGTAAGCACTCTCGTGCGTGGCGAAATTTCTCATGCACGCGTGCGTCTATTTCCTTAAGAAAAGCCTTGAACTCTTCATCGCTGCCGTGAAGATCGCAAGCCAGTTGAGCAAATGAGATCACGTCCGGTCGTGATTCGTTCGTCTTGTTAATCTTCTTGTGGTACTTGCCTTGGACTACACACACCAGTTTGGAACGGTCATCCGTAAGAACCGCGTCGGTCCCTTTATCACGAGAGTGCCCTGTTAGCGCGGCGGCAGCCTCGTTCTCATTGTCGGTGACGGTGGCGCTAAGGAACCATAGGAGGAACACCTCATCATCTTTCAAACGAGGATAGCGGTCACTTACGTCGGCAAAGCTGAATGTGTAGGTCTTTTTCCGTCAGTGGAACCCGCATCGAGCCTCCTTTGAGACGACCGCGCACGTAGAAAGGACACAGGCAGCCGAACGAAAGAGTATAGACCCGACGCGGGTGTCGCGCTGTGACACTACGTTCTGGCTTCTCAATTAGGACGTAGACCGCTAGTCTGACCTTGATGGATAATCGTCGCGCTTCCCGAATCGTAGGGATGCCTCAGATACGCAATCATGAGAATCGTTGTCTGGAACTGTCGAATGGGATTCGGCAAGAAGCGTGAAGTGCTCTACGCGCTCAAGCCAGACGTTGCAGTAATTTCTGAGTGCTCTCAGGACGCGGTCAAGCTCTGCGCTGACGATGGATATACAGGTTGTTGGTGGGGCGACAAAAAGCACAAGGGACTTGCGGTGATTGCCTCAAAGCAGTGGACTCTCGAAGTGGGGAGACGCCCGACACAAAAGTGGATCGCCCCAGTCAGGGTGCGAGGCGCTACGGACTTTCTCCTTCTGGCAGTTTGGGCTTGCCCAGTTGGTCAGGTGAAGGAACTCAACTACATCGGGCAGGTGTTCGAGGCAATCAAAGGGCACCATCGCTGGTTCAGCGATAAGCTACCGACCGTCTTATGCGGCGACTTCAACAGCAACGCGATTTTCGACCACGGGAGGAAGACGCGGACCCACACCGCAGTCGTCGCCATGCTAAAAGAGAGAAATCTATTGAGCGCCTACCACGCATTTTTTTCCGAGGAACATGGCAATGAGACAAAACCGACGTACTACTTCTGGCATCGCCAAGCAAGACCGTTCCACATCGACTATGTCTTCTTGCCCAGCAAGTGGATTCCTTTGATGAGGAAAGTTGCCGTTGGCACCTATGAGGAGTGGAGACCCGTGAGTGACCATGTGCCGCTTATCGTAGATTTGTCCCTTCGAGCATGAGCCGCTCTATTCCAGCAGGGCTTTGACGATACTGCGCCATTCCGCATCGAGCGGCTCCCGGCAAACAGGCTTGCCTGCCCGGTTGTACCAATAGGCTGCGTTGCCCTGATCGCCTTCTTTGCGGTGCAGGTAGGCATGCACCCACGCACCCTCGACGCCTTCGTCCTGCTGAGCGGATTCGTGTGCTCGTGTCCAATCGTTCTTGGCATCCCACCATAGCCCGGCGAGGGCGTGCGTGAGTCCGGCTGGCGGCTGGGCAGCGGTGAGTGATTGACGAAAATCGTCCAAGGTCATTCTGAAAATACCCACTGTCAATTCCCTTATTGTGAGTTGCTCAACGAGAATTTAGCAACTCTGGAGACAACTGTGACAGAGCCAGCAAAGAATGAACGCGCCAAGTCCGAAGCTGTCGAACAAAAGAGCATCATGCTCACTGTGCAGGTTTTGTGGGCTTGCCATGCGTGGAACACGACGCCGAAAGAAGCGGCGAAACAGGTCGTCGCCGATCTGTTCGATCACCTTTCGCGAGGAGGGAGCGTGTCCGTCCACGTCGAGGCATCGGACGGCATGGAACACACGCTGGAAGTAACGGCGATGCGATGATGAGCGACACGGATTTCTGCCAAGGGTGAGTCCTGCTGGCGGATCGGTCGGTGAGGGACTGACGGAATTCGTCCAAGGTCATTTGAGTCTAAAGAGCCATACTTAGGGCGTCTTAGATGGTAGAGCATGTATGCTCGGAGTTTCCGCTTTGGCTGGTTCAGGTTTCTTGTCCACTGGTGCCAAGAGCGCATAAGCGGTCAGTCCCACAAACAGTGCGCCAAACATCAACGGCACCAAACGTTCGAGATGAGTCAGCGGCATGTATTTGGTTCGGTCTTTTCCTTTGCCGCACACATGCCATTCATAGTCGAACAGCGCAACGGGAAGTTGTTCTTCCATCTCGTGAATCACTTTGAACTTCGCAGTGTTCAAGTCTTTGTACGAGTTGACCAGCGACCACCAGATGAAGCAGACGAATAGTCCGGCGACCGGGATCAGAACATTCCAACGATGATGTCCGAACGTAGAGAGGAAAGTCACGAACAGAGTGACAAGACTGGAACACAAAGTCAGCAGGTAGTTGTTGGAAGTCTGGCGTTTTTCGCTGACCCTCTGCGAAGTTTCAACGAACAGCTTGTACTGCTCCAGCAGATGGTCTTGGTACTTCTCGCCGTATTCTTCAGGCGTTCGGCTTTGCAGTTGTGACGGCACTTCAACGTGCTCCCCGAATCAGGTTCTTGAGGTTCTCCCACGACCATGTGTACATTTTGTCGGTCGCCAGCGCGGTCGTCGGCTTGTAGCACGCCTTGTCTTTATAACCGCAAAGCAAAAAGTACGGCTTCTTTTCCTCGCGTGCGATCTGAAGTTCAGCGGCGACGCCTGTTGCGGTGTGGGTGTGCTCTCCGCAGATGACAATCACTTGGTCAACGCGCCTGATTTTTTCTCGCGCTCTTGCCTTCCAATCGCCGGGGAACGGGTCTTTGACAGACCAATCGGCAATCTCAAAATCCGTGTCTGGATGCTTTGACTGTCCAATTAACGCTGTGCGCAGAAACTCGTCGTGATCGTAATCGAACGCGATGAAGGCTCTGGGATTTGCCATAACTTGAACATTCTCCTGCTGAAGGTACATGCGACTCAACTACAAAAAGTGTGAAGTCAGACGGGGGAACCATTCTGCAAGCGAAGTTATCGGCTCGCCTACTGCTGCGCTGGCTTCACTGGGTGACGCTGGTCAATTTCTTCCATGATCCGCTCTGCCCAGCGGACCGCGTCGGCGACCGCACTCACCGTGGCGGGAACCCGTGCTCCGCTGTCGTACTGCGCGAGCTTCCGTGCCGCGAGGATGCTGGCGGCGATCAGCAGCACGCGCTTGCGCCCTTCGTCCACCTCCGCAGTCTAGCACTTTCGCCTTATATTCGCCATTCGTCAAAGCCCGTAAGTTCGGGCGCTTCAAGTCGCGGTTCCACATCGACTCCGGGCAGCCAGATGCCGATTCTGGTTGGTCACAAAGGTCAAAAACAGGGGTCGGAACTGCTGGGACGTCCCAAACCATGTCCGGCACCGGAGTCGCCGCAGGATCGGGTTCCAGAGCGCTTGATAGAATCCCCAGCGAGGGAATCCGATCTCGGCTTGGTAGGCGATGGGCAAGTTCTCACCAACAAAGCAGCACGGCGACTGCGAGGAGATCGCCAACACGTCCACCGCCTACGGTCGGCGGCAGCGCAACTGGATCGACGCGCACGGTGCTGTCCCTGCCGGGCAAGTTGTCGATGGCTCGTGCGGCAACAAGCACTGCATCACTCTGAAACATGCCTACCTGCGACCTCGCGTCGAGCAGCCGGGCAAGTACCGCAAGATCGCGGACCGCGTTCACAGGCTGAGGGTCGGTCAGCACTTCGACGTCCGAGGTGTCGGCACCGACGAGAGGAGCCGCAACCGATTCCGTTCCGGCTTGTACGCGGCTGCTCGGCTGGACCGGGTATCGGTGCGCGGACTGCCGGACGGGAGCGTACGCGTCACGAAGGTCGGGGAGTGGTCGAGCGTGCGAGCCTGAAGGCGGAACGACCCGTGTCCCTCAGCCTTTTCAATTCTTAATTGGTACCAAATTTGGTACCATCCGTGCCTAAAGTTGCCTCAATCTGCCGACTCGAAACGCCCGGAAGTCGCTGAAACCATTGATTTCTGGTTGTTGGCGTTTAATCAGTAGGTTGTAGGTTCGATTCCTACCGCGCTCACCATCTTTTCAAACAGTTAGCTAGTTCGGCAAACCACTTGGCAGCACATTTGATAGCAACTGCTTGCCTACCACACCGAGTGCGGCACGAATTTCGTTCTGATCAGTACGGTCGTACACCTCGGGCGCAAGGTGGACCTTCTTGTGTCCGACGACCGCGCTGACCACAACCGAATGGACGCCACATCAAAGATCTCAGGACCTTCCCCCGCAGCTGCGCGAAAGGACAGGGCCGAATGGCCTATATCGCGGGCAGCACAAGGACAGGGGGCACGAGTGTCGCTTGGGGACCAATTACTAGTTTTTCACTCAAGGCCGGGAGGCGGAAGCCGATGGCCAAGTTAGGCCATTTGCCGGTCGCACTTGTACCCGTGTCCCAGTAGCTTTGAGTTGCTAGAGCGGCGGGAGGCACATTTGACTTTCGGTTCTGACCCGCGGGCCTCGACCTTGATCGCGGACAGCGTGGCCGACTTCACGTCGCTTCCCGTTGCAACTGAGACCGAAGCGGACGAATCCGGGCAAGTTGCGGACCGGCGGAGCCAGGGGGACAACGTACTCAAGGTAAGGGCGCTGGCCGTGGAGGATGAACCGGCGGATGTGGAACTGGCTCTGCGAACGCTGCAGCAGGCCGGCTCGGACACAACCATGGATGTCGCTCAGACTGCGGAGGAATTTACCGAACTGGTGCGGAAAAACTCCTACGACGTGATTCTGGCGGACTACAAACTGCCCGGCTGGAATGGGATGGAATCGGTCGAAATCCTGCGCCGGGAAGGGCTGGATGTGCCGGTCATCCTGGTCACGGGCGCGCTCGGCGAACTCACGGCGGTGGAGTGCATCAAGCAGGGCGCCGCCGATTATGTTCTGAAAGATCATTTGGCGAGACTTCCGGAATCCGTGCGACGAGCGATGCGAGAGAAGAAGCTGCGGCGTGATCATCAGCATTCGCAGGAGGATTTGGCCCGCTCGAATCGCGACCTCGAGCAGTTTGCCTACGTGGCCTCGCACGATCTGCAGGAACCGCTGCGCATGGTCGCCACCTACACTCAATTGCTGGCCGAGCGCTACCAGGGCAAACTTGACGCCAATGCCGACAAATACATTCACTACGCGGTTGATGGCGCGCTGCGCATGCAGAGACTGGTGCAGGATCTGCTGGCTTTTTCCCGGGTAGGAAGGCACGGCCTTGCTCTCGCGACCACGGACTGCAATGCCGTGCTGGAAGCGAGCCTGAAGAATCTGGAGGCGGCGATCCATGAAAGTGGTGCGGTCGTGGAGCACACCCAACTTCCGTTCGTGATGGCCGACGGTTCCCAACTCGTCCAGGTACTTCAGAACCTGATCGGCAATGCGATCAAGTTTCGCGGCTCCGAACCGCCCTTGATTCGGGTGAGTGCGGAAGCCAGGGGAAAGGAGTGGGTGTTTTCGGTGGCTGACAACGGAATCGGCATCGCAGCCGAGCACAGGGAGGACGTGTTCGTAATCTTCCGGCGCCTGCATACCCAGGCCGAACATCCGGGAAACGGGATCGGGCTTTCGATCTGCAAGAAGATCATCGAGCAGCATGGCGGCCGGATCTGGGTCGAATCGGAGCCTGGCCGCGGATCCATTTTCCAGTTCACTCTTCCCACCAAACCAACCCCGCAACCGTGAGGACAGACAACAAAATGAAAAACAAACCTGAAATTCTGATGGTGGACGACAACCCGGCAGACATCGACCTGACCAGCGAAGTGCTGGCTCAGAGCAAAGGGCACTTTCACGTGAATGCAGTGAACGATGGGGTGGAGGCACTTTCCTTTCTCCAGCGGCATGGCAAATATGCCGGTGCGCCCGTGCCGGACCTGGTTGTGCTTGACCTGAACCTGCCACGCAAGGATGGATGCGCGGTGCTTTCCAGCATCAAGGCCGACCCCGCCCTGGCCAAGATTCCGGTCGTCATTTTCACTACCTCTCAGGCGGAAGCCGACATTACCCGCAGTTACAAACTGGGAGCGAACTGTTATCTCAAGAAGCCGGGAAATCTTCCGGAATTCGTCGCGGTCGTGCAATCCATGGCGGAGTTCTGGCTGGGCTTTGCCAGCCTGCCGCAGAGGGAGAAGCGATGAAAGATCAATCCACCCATGTTTTGCTGATCGAAGACAATCCGGGAGATGCGGATCTGGTGCGCCTGCGTCTGGTGGAAGGCAAGTCGGCGGTCGACGTGAGCTGCGTCAATCGCTTGTCCGATGGACTCGATTCCCTCAAGCAGAGTCTGCCTTCGGTCATCTTGCTGGACCTGAATCTTCCCGACAGCCAGGGAGCGGAGACCTTTCGCCAGGTGCTGAAGAGCGCGCCGAACGTGCCCGTCGTCATCCTGTCCGGGCAGGACGATGAAGAACTTGCCATCAAGGCGCTGCACCAGGGGGTGCAGGATTATCTGGTGAAGGGCGCCTTTTCGAGCAGCAGCCTGGATCGGGCCATGCGCTACGCCGTCGAACGGCAAGCCCTGTTGCGCTCACTGGAGATGAGCCGGAAGCAGCAACTGGAATTCAAAAATCAGTTTCTCTCGCATGTGTCGCACGAATTGCGAACCCCGCTGACTTGCATTCATCAATTCACCACCATCCTGCTCGATGGATTAGCGGGAGATGTCAGCCCGGACCAGCGCGATCATCTTAAGACGATTCTGAAGAGTGTGAATCAGCTGGGAGCCATGGTTCGCGATCTGCTGGAAGCGAGCCGGGCGGAGTCGGGAAAGATTCACCTTGAGCCGCGCTGCCTCGCGATCGGCGATCTGATCCGCCAGGCGGTCGCGATGATGCAGCCGGTTGCGCATGAAAGGGAAGTTGGGCTCGAAGTTGGCGTGGACACCAGGATTCCATTGGTTCATGGGGATCCGGCGCGCATTCTCGAGGTGCTCATCAATCTCATCGAGAATGGCATTAAATTCACGCCCCCGGGTGGGGCGGTTACGGTGAAAGCGTGCCTGGTGCAGACCGACCGCGACTTCGTGTACCTCTCGGTGACCGATACCGGTTGCGGAATCGCACCGGAAGCCAGAGCCCTGGTGTTTGAGCGTCTGTACCAGGATCCCAACTCCGTCGATAACAGCCGCAAGGGCCTGGGACTCGGGTTGTTCATTGCCAAGGAACTGGTAAGCCTGCACGGGGGGCGCATCTGGGTCGCCAGCGAACCCGGGCACGGAAGCACCTTTTCGTTCACCTTGCCGCTGTATTCCCTGGCCAAGTTGCTTTTCCCGGTGATCACGCACGAGGAAAAGCTGCGGGAGAACCTGGTTCTGGTCAAGGTGGTTTTGCGCTCCTTGGCCAGGCCAGTTCGGGCCAACTGGAAAGACACCTGCCAGCGTTGCCTCGAGGTTCTGGAGCGCTGCGTCTACCTCGACAAGGACCTGGTTTTGCCTCCGATGGTGGCCAGCGGGGCGGAGGAAACCTTCCTGGTGGTGGCGTCCACCGAACTGGAGCGCGCCGAGATCATGATGACGCGCATTCGCGAGCAACTGGAGAAGGTGCCCGAGTTGAAGGCCACGGTTGAGCTGGAAGTGTCGGCCTTGGCGGTGCCTCTTCCGGATCGTGCCGCGGGCCACTCGCTGGCCGAGCAAGTGCAGGAAGTTGCTGCCACAGTCAGTGAAATGGCTCAAACGGTGTTGGGAGACAAACAGGACTCCGAAAGCAAGTAGAACGCAAGACACGCGAAGCACTCTGCGTGAACTTTGGAAATGGAGAATGACGAAATGGCGAACTCAAAAATCATGATCGTCGACGATGACCCGGACCTCAGGCAGGCGCTGAGACTGCGTCTGCGCGCCAACCGATACGACACGGTGAGCGCGGTGGATGGATACTCCGCGATCGCGCAGGCATACAAGGAGCACCCCGACCTGATCATTCTTGATCTCGGCTTGCCCGCCGGCAACGGCTTTGTCGTGCTCGACCGGCTGCAAAAAGACGACAAACTCTCAACCATTCCGGTAATCGTGTTGACCGCCCGCGACCCGCAGAGCAGCGAGCGGCTGGCTCTGCAGGCGGGAGCGGCGGCGTTCTTTCAGAAGCCGGCGGACAACGCGGAACTGCTGGAGGTGATTCGCGCCAGCCTGTCGCAGGCTGCAGCTGGGCCTGCCCTGCCGTCGTAGGAAATCGGCAACGCCGCGGTTCACAGGCGGCCAAGCACCGCTGCGACTCGCAGGATTAGGGCTCGGGTGAGCCGTCGATAGCCGGTCGTCGGGGCGATACCCCGCATCCTCCAAGGGCCACCACCGGTGCGGGCGATAGGCGCGAGGAGGATACTGCCATGCCGGTTGATGTTCGACCTGTGGTCAAATCGCAGGCTGCGTACGAATTTGTCCGCCGGTATCCCCGCATCCTCTTCAGCATCCCCATCACGATCCGTCACTTGTGCCGCGGCGGGGTGCGGACGACGCACGGGATCAGCCTCGATCTGGGCGAGGCCGGGCTGGGCGCGATCGTGCAAGGGGACGTACAGGTTGGAGAGACTGTTGCCATCGAATTCCAGCTCAGTGAGCAGCTACTCAAAGCGGTTGCCATCGTCCGGTACTCCTCCTCCAGCGTTGGCTCCGGCTTCGAATTTGTGGGGCTAACGCCGGAGGAGCGGCTGCAGATCACCCGTATCATTGGCAGCGCGTGAACGGGGTTCGCACCGGGATATGGAGTCCCACTTCGGGACACCAGCGCCCTTGGTGTGATCGTGCGCACTATCGGTCCGACAACCCACGCCCGATAATGAGCTTGTCGGCTGCAACATTTGAGCAGCAGTGTGTGGGCGGTTGCTCGGGCAATTCTTATGACGGCACCAACGGCGCCGCGCATCTCGCGGGGGCTGAGTCAATTCGTCTCGTCCTGCAGTCTGCTCGCGATGGCTTTCGGGTTGTGGGTATTGCTGGGGTGGACGTTTCACAGCTATATCGTGAAGAGCATTCTGCCGGGGCAGGTTACGGTCAAGGCGAACACCGCGGGGTGTTTCATCCTGATTGGCTTCGCTCTGTGGATTCTGCGAAGAGAAGATTCGCGCGCTGCTGCCGGCTGGAAGCTGGCCGCGAAGATCGCGGCGCTCATTACCAGCGTGGTGGGCCTGCTTTCCTTGCTGGAGTTCCTGTTTGGTTGGGACCTTGGAATTGATCAATTGTGGTTCCACGCGGGAGCGGAGGACATTCCGGGAAGCGTGCGCGCCGGTCTCATGTCGCCTACTACTGCTTTGGGTTTTCTGGGGCTCGGGCCGACGGTCTTTTTGTTGGACGCCAGGTCAAGGCTGGCTCGCTGGTCAGCGCAGTTGTTGCCCTGCGGTGTCGCGATTGCCACCATGTTCGGCATTCTGGATTTCGTTCTCGACCCGACGAGAACGCGCACTTACATTTCCCCGTTGACGGCGTTGCTCCTGTTCTTTCTTTCCTTTGCGCTGCTGTTTGCCCGCACCGGCTGGGGTATCGGAAGCCTCGTCGCGAGTCCCACCTTAGGAGGAATGTTGACCCGGCGCATGTTTCCGGCAGCGGTGGTTATTCCACTGATGTTCGGTTGGTTGCGTTGGCGCGGAGAACCAGCCGGAATGTTTTCTGCCTGGACCGGGCTCACGGTGATGACGGTTTTCACCGTGGTTCTGTTGGGCAGCTTTGCAGTCTGGACCAGGTTCACGGTCGATCGAAGCGAGCGAGAACGACGCCGCCTGGAGGAATCTGAGACGCAACTGGCCTCGATTGTCCGGTCGTCGAACGATGCCATTTTCTCGAAGACGCTCGATGGGATAGTCACCAGCTGGAACCCGGGGGCGGAAGCGATTTATGGCTACTCGGCGGAGGAGATGATCGGGCAGTCGATTTCCCGCACTATTCCTACGGATCAATGCCAGGATTTTGCCGCGATCCTGGAGAGAGTTAGCAAGGGCAGCGGGTGGAACATTACGAGACCACACGTCTGCACAAGGACGGGCGGACCATCCAATTGTCGCTCAGCATCAGCCCTATACGGGACGAAGCGGGCCCCATCACAGGTGCATCCACCGTCGCTCGCGATATCTCCGAGCGCAAGCGCGCCGAGCGAGCGCTGCGCGCGTTGAGTGACTGCAACGAGTCGCTGATGCGCGCCACCGATGAACCGAGCCTGCTGCAGCGCATCTGTGATCTGGTGGTGAAGGTTGGCGGCTATCGCCTGGCCTGGGTGGGCTATGCCGAGCACGACGAGAGAAAGACGGTACGGGTGGGCGCGGAGAGCGGAGACGAGACGGGATACCTGACGACAGTGAATATCACCTGGGCCGACGAGGAACGCGGGCATGGACCGACGGGAACTGCCATCCGTACCGGTAAGGCGACTGTGTGCCACGATGTGATCTCCGATCCCCGCTTTGCACCCTGGCGCGAGCAGGCGCTCAAGCGGGGTTACCGCTCTACTCTGGTCCTGCCGCTCAAGAGCGGGGAACAGGTACTGGGAGCGATCTCGATTTACGCCGCCGAGGCTGGAGCCTTCGATGCCGCCGAACAAGATCTTCTCGAGAAACTCTCCAGCAATCTGGGCTACGGCATCAGCGCGCTGCGCGCAACTGCTGAGCGCAAACAGGCAGAAGAGCAACTCGGAAAAAGCAGGGTGGCGCTGCAAGATTCCCAAGCCAACATCACCGCTCTGTTGGAGAGCGTGAAGGATTTGGTCTGGTCGGTGGACAGGGAGTACCGCCTGGTAACCTTCAACACCGCGCTGGCGGAGCACTTCCGCAAGAACTGCGGTGCGCAGGCCCGCCTCGGCGCTGCACCCGAAGATTTCTTACCTCCGGACCGTGCTCCCAAATGGCCACCCCTGTACGAACGCGCCTTAGCGGAGGGGACGTTCCTTGAGGAGTACAGCCTGTCGGACGGGAGAACGTTAGAGTTGGCCCTCAATCCCATTGTGCGGGAAGGTGAGCCAGTGGGGGTTTCGGTCTTTGCAAAGGACATTACCGAGCGCAAGCGGGCGGAAGAGGAGCTAAGGATTGCTGCGCTCTACACCCGCACGCTGATCGAGGCCAGTCTCGATCCGCTGGTGACTATTAGCCGCGAAGGCAAGATCACCGATGTCAATGAGGCCACGGAAAAAGTCACCGGTGTTTCGCGCGAAGGCCTGATCGGCAGTGATTTCTGCGACTATTTCACGGATCCAGAAAGCGCCCGCCAGGGCTACAAACAGGTATTCGCGAATGGTTCGGTACAGGACTACCCACTGGCCATTCGAAGCACGGCGGGGGATGTTACAGATGTGCTGTACAACGCCTCCGTGTTCAGGAACGAAGCGCAAGAAATAGCGGGTGTCTTTGCTGCCGCTCGCGATGTGACAGAGCGCAAGCGGGCAGAGGAGGAAGTCCGGCGGCTGAACCAGGAACTGGAAGAGCGGGTGCAACAACGCACGGCCCAGTTGGGTGACAGTGAGCAGCGGGTCCGGCGAAAACTGGACAGCATTCTTTCCCCCCAAGGCAATCTCGCGGGCCTGGATCTCGCCGATCTGATCGACATCCCCGCCGTGCAGTCGCTGGCCGATGACATCTACAAGCTGGCCCAGATTCCGATGTTCATTCTCGATCGCCAGAGCAGGGTGCTGGTCAGCGTGGGATGGCAGGAGATTTGCACGAAGTTTCATAGGGTGCACCCCGAGGCCTGCAAGAATTGCGAAGAAAGCGACCGGGAGCTTTCCACGGGGGTCGCACCGGGCGAGTTCAAGCTGTACAAGTGCAAGAACCATCTGTGGGATGTAGTGACGCCCATCATGCTGGGGCGGGAGCAGGTCGGGAATCTGTTTTCGGGGCAATTCTTTTTCTCCGACGAAACCGTGGACCTTCCCCTGTTTCGAGCACAGGCCAAACAATACGGATTTGACGAACGGGAATATCTGGCAGCGCTGGAGCGCGTGCCGCGGCTGAGCCGGGCCGAGGTGGAGACCGGCATGAAGTTTTACACCAAGCTGGCGCAGTTGCTCTCCCAGCTGAGTTACAGCGGCATCCAGGTGGCCCGATCGATGACCGAGACGGGCCGGGCCAACGCCGAACTGGCAGCGAGCGTCAAGGAACTGGAGGCGTTTACCTACTCGGTTTCGCACGACTTGCGGGCACCGTTGCGGCACATCAGCGGGTTCTCCAGGATTCTGACGGAGGAATATGGTCCGAACCTGCCCTCCGATGCGCAGCATCACTTGCAGCGCATTCAGGACGGCACCCGGCGCATGGGGCAACTGGTTGACGACCTGCTGAACCTGGCGCGCGTGGGCCGGCGCGATCTGAGCCTGCAAGTCTCGGGATTGAAATCGCTGGTCGACGAGGTGATTACGGAGCTGGAACCGGAATGCACCGGCCGCCAGATTGAATGGAGGATTGCCGATCTGCCTTTTGTGGATTGCGATCCAGGTTTGATGAAGCAGGTCTTTCAGAATCTGCTGTCGAACGCCATCAAGTTCACCCGCCCTCGCACCCAGGCGGTGATTGAAGTTGGGCGGAAGGATCAGGATGGAACGGCGGTGGTATTCGTGCGCGACAACGGCGTCGGTTTCAACATGAAGTACGCCGACAAGCTCTTCGGCGTGTTTCAGCGCCTGCACCGTCCGGAGGATTTCGAAGGCACGGGCGTGGGGCTGGCCACTGTCCAGCGCATTATCCAGAAACATGGCGGCCGGATTTGGGCGGAAGCTGAGCTGGACAAAGCCGCGACATTCTATTTCACCCTCGGAGCCCGCGAGAAAACGGAATTCAAAACTAAGGCCGCAATGGCGGGAGATCAAGTATGACGAGCCGACAAGTGGAAATTCTGCTGGTGGAAGACAATCCCGATGACGTGGAACTCACCCTGCACGCGCTGCGCAAAGAAAACCTGGCCAACAACATCCACGTGGCGCGCGATGGTGAGGAAGCCCTCGAATTCCTGTTCTGTAACGGCGTTCATGCCGACCGGGCCTCGGAGCGCCCGCCAAAGCTGATTCTGCTGGACCTGAAGCTGCCCAAGGTGGACGGCATGGAAGTCCTGCGGCGGATCAAGGCGGATGAGCGCACGAAAACGATTCCGGTGGTGATCCTGACGTCGTCGAAAGAAGAGCGCGACCTCGTTCAAGGGTATGGCTTGGGCGCGAACAGCTACATCCAGAAGCCGGTGGACTTCGAGCAGTTTCGCGAGACGGTAAAGAGCGTGGGCTTGTACTGGCTGGTAATCAACCAGTCGCCGGTGACCGCTGGGCTGCCTCACAATACCGAGCCAATCTCGGTTGGCAAGTAGTGAGGGTCGCGAGCGACAGCACATGTACTAATGAGTGTTCCGTTTGCACCATCGTGTCTTCCCTTTCGTTTAGGGATCAATAGACTCAAAGTCAGCTCCTGCGAAACCCAGAGAGTCGCGCGCCCATCGGCAGTAAACGTGGCTATTTCCAAGGAGACTCCCGTGAGTTGCGTCAACAAATCCCCCGAAGGCGGGCTGCCCTTTTTTCTTATTCTTTCCGGTGCTTTTCTCATTTTGCTAGGGTCGGGTTGCGGAGCACCAAGTTCGGCGAGCCGCATTTCCGGTCAACACACAGACCTCGCATCGAGCCGCACATCAGTGCGCACATCAAGTACAGTGCCTGTACTTCTCTACAACGGCACAGGAACATCATCGAATGATGTAAAAGCGGTCGAGTCGGTTTTATCTACTCTTAGACTGCCTTATTCGACCGCGGATGCGAGTCAAATTGAGGGCATGAGCGAATCCGAGTTGGCAGCCCACCGGTTGCTCATCGTGCCGGGCGGCAATTCCATCGCGATAGGAGACAATCTTTCGCACGACGCTACGACGAAGATTCACGATGCGGTGGTGAATGACGGGCTCCACTATCTCGGGATTTGCGCGGGAGCATTTTTCGGCGGCTACTCCATCTACAATGGGCTGAACCTGACCGATGGTGTTTGGTTCAATTTCTACGCTGACGAATTCAAAGGCATCCACAAAGCAGCGGTCACGCTCTCATTCGCGAATGATACGACGAGGGAGATGTACTGGCAGGATGGGCCACAGCTGTCGGGTTGGGGCGAAATCATTGCCAAATATCCTGACGGTGTGCCCGCGATGGTAGAAGGAAAATCCGGGAAGGGCTGGGTGATCCTTTCAGGGGTCCACGCGGAGGCGCCTGCCACTTGGAGAACGGGAATGAAATTCAAGACGCCCGTGGCAACGGACCAGGCGTATGCGGGAACGCTGATCACGGCTGCCCTTGCCGGTTCCAGCCTGCCCCACTTCTGAGGAAGACTGGATTTCTTTCGTTACCTGGAATCGAAAACGGAACAAGCTCCCCGGTGTTCGGCGAACTCTTTGTCACTCGTGAGTTCTGCTTGTATGCGGCACGTGTTTTCAATGTAGAAATCTCCAGCCGCAGGTTTTCCAATATCGACACACAGCGTTGCACAGCGCCGACGGGAGTCAATCTCTACTCCGTTCGACTCGATCTCGACGTCAACCCGATATAGGCCCGGCACGACAGGCAACATGGGGCATTGAAATTCGATGGTTCCCGTGCCGGCTTTCACGTCCCCGGCGGCGCCGCTTGTCTCATTCGTGAGTTGCGCGCACAGATAGCCACTGGGCCAGTAAAACGAGATGCGAAAGACGGCATGGGAAATGGGGGTGGCCGCTCGATAACCAAGACGAGCTACCATCGGATACCCTGTTCGCACACTATCCCCGGGCTCTCGCGAGAAGAATGACACATGGAGACACTCTGCCTGCTTTTTCAGATCTGTTTCTCCGAAAGCGTCATGCTGTGAGATGGCCATCTGTTGATAGTGATCGATGACGGCACGCGGTTCCCCCTCCATGAGAATGCGGCCACGGTCGAGGAGCAAAGCCCGGTCACAGAGCCGGTATACGGAAGCCAGATCGTGAGAAACAAAAACGATGGTGCGGCCACTTTTCCGCAGAGTGGAGATGCGGTCGAGGCACTTTGCCTGAAAGGCCACGTCACCGACGGCAAGCACCTCGTCGAGCAGCACAATGTCTGGCTCAAGGTGCGCCGCAACCGCGAAGCCGACCCTGACGTACATCCCGAGAGAATAGCGTTTCACGGGTACATCGATGTACTTCTCCACGCCGGAAAAATCGATGATGCTATCCATCTTGCGGGTGATTTCGGAGTGCCGCATGCCCAGCATCGCTCCGTAAAGGTAGACATTCTCCCGCCCTGTGAGTTCGGGATGAAATCCGGAGCTCACTTCAATCAGAGCGGCGAGCTTGCCGCGAATGATGATCCGGCCGCGAGTAGGAGTAGTGATGCCGGAAAGAAGCTTGAGGATAGTGGTTTTGCCCGCGCCATTGTGACCGACGATCCCCAGCGCCTCTCCCTCGCGTACGCAAAAACTGACATCCTGCAGCGCCCACATCTCGCTCGAACGCGTCTTGAAGCTTGAATACCAACGCTTCGGCGGGTTGCCGACGGGAAGATAGTAGCGCTTGGAGACCCGATCGAGTGTTAGATCAATCATTGCGTTCGCTTAGACAAGATCGGCCATCGCCGCCTCGGACGACTTGAAATATGCGTACGACGGCAAGAGAAAAATTAAGGTCAACCCACACATCAGTCCCAGCCTGGAAAGATCGGGAGCATGCCCAAAAAGGACAACACTGCGAAACATATCAATGGCGCTGGCGACTGGATCCAAAGAGTACAGGCTGCGCACTCGTTCCGGCACCGCCTGAATCGAGTAGACCACTGGAGTGGCGAACAGCCATATTTGGAGGAGAAAGGGTAAAGCGAGCCCAATATCACGGAAGCGCACGTGCACAGCCGCAAAGAGAATAGCAACCGCCCCAGCAAATCCGACCAATACGGCCAGAATGGGGGCGACGTACAGCAGGTTCCAGGTGGGCGCAACCCGGTAATGAGCGAGTATTCCCACCAGGATGACCGAGGCAATCAGAAAATCGATGACGCTGGCGGTGAGATAAGACAAAGGAATAATCTCCCGCGGGAAATACATTTTCGTCAGCAGAGTCGGATACGCAACTATGCCCTGAACAGCGTTCGCGATCGAACCCGAGAACAGGATCCAAGGCAGCAATCCGGTGAACACAAATGCCGGATAAGCGATTCCGTCCGTCCGCACTTTCGTCACATGCGCAAAGACGAAGGTATAAATGACCATAAGGGCCACCGGTTGCAGGGCCGCCCAGAACCAGCCCAGCACGGACTGCTTATAGCGGACTTTCAGGCGAAACAGAGTCAGAATGTAGAGAAGATCCGCATATTGGAATAGGGTCCAGACGTCGGCGATGATCGCGCCGACGGAGAATGTGGGCGGCCCGATCACTCGTACACGACGATTCGTTCCCTCCGGACTATCGGAATTTCCCAAATGCGATGTCATCTCGCCCGCTCCGTCGCCAGGGATGGAAGAGCTGATTGCATGGGACGGCGACCGGCCGCAAAGGACAATGTGCCATCCCCTGCCATCCGGTTGATCTCTTGTAGCCTCGCGGACAGTGTCTGAGCAACGACCGACACGTGAGGCTGCCGCAATAACTCAAAGTGTCCACAATTCACTTCACAGACTTCGACCCCGCCGGTGGAACGTTGCCCCCAGCCCATTTCAGGGTCCCGGACATAAAAAAAGGGTTGACGGGGTCGCTTGAAAAGGAGAACTGGTGCCGCAAACCGAGGCGCCCGGAAGCCGTCGTCAGGCCAGTACGCTTCGGACCATTTGCTCCTGCGCTTATGACGCGGCGCCAGAAGCCTCTTTAGGACGCGCCGGGAGAGAGCCAACTGCTCTCTGGCAGGCAGTCGTCGAAACATCTGCATCCGGTCCTTGTAGTAGTTGATGGCCCACAGCATCTTGACCTGAGAGTGTTCAAGAACCCAGGTATCGAGGATTGCGAACAGAGCGACGGTCTCTCCCTGCGATTCGAGTTGCTGAATCATTTCTTGCGCGATCAGAACACCGTTGCACATTCCGCCCAGGCAAAATGGACCCCTGCGTTGTACCGTGCGCATCGCGCTCACGTACTGGTCCGCCAGGGCTTGAATCTCTCGTCTTTCCAGGGGACGTTCCCAGACTGCGGCGCCTGTTCCTTGCAGCTTGTGGACGGAATGACGCGGGCCGAGAGTGCGGGCGAGAAGGGCAAATCCGAGGGAGTCCACTCCGGGCTCGGCGACGGCGAAAAACGGGATCGTGTCGTCACCGCGACTGAGTTGCATCAGCACCGGATCGGGCTGACTAGCGGTATCGTCGTGCAACAGAGCAGCGAGCCCCTCAATGGTAGGCGCGCGGAAAATTGCAGAGACTGGAAGTTTGCGTCCCGTTGCCTGGCGGATTTGCGCGACCAGATCTGCAGCCAATAGAGAATGTCCCCCGATATCGAAGAAATTGTCGTGAACGCCCACTTGCTCGATGCCAAGCACATTCCTCCAGATTGAGGTCAGCAGTTCGCGCTCGCTCCAGTGGGAGCGCTCGGAGACCTGCGAAAAAGCTGCTGGCGCCGAAGGGGCTTCGTCTCCTCCATTCATGACGTCCGAGGCTTTTGCCTCCGTCGTCCCGTTCCGGAGGGTCACGTTGTCAATGCGCATCTCTGGTCGCGCGATGAGGTGACGCAACAACCCCATATAGTCTTCAAATATGCGATGGATCCGCTCAATCTCGAATAGTCCGGTATCGAAATTGATTTCAAGCCACCACTTTCCGTCGCTATCCTCAATAAAGGTCGCGGAGAGATCCAGCATCGCATGGCTCGCGTCCACCACGTATGGGTACGCGACTACATTCCCGAACGCATGCGATCGAATGGCCGACGGGATGACCGAAAACATGACCTGAAAAATCGGGTTGTAACTAAGACTGCGGTCCGGGTGCAGGACCTCGACCACTTTTTCAAATGGCACGTCCGCATTCGCGAGGGCGCCCAGAGTTGTCTCCCGCACCGCGGCCAGCAATTCAATGAAGCGCGGATTTCCGGACAGGTCATCCCGGAAAACCAGCGTGTCAACGAAGAACCCGATCAACGATTCGCTCTCCAGTCGCGTCCGGCCTGCAACTGGTACACCCACGCAAACTTCGGGCTTACCGCTATAGCGATACAGGAGCACCTTGAAGGCAGCGAGTAGCAGCATGAATGTTGTAACTCGCTGCTGGGCAGCCAGAGAAGTTGCGCCAGTGATGATCTCGCCGGGCACGGCGAAGGTCTGGCTTAGGCCTTCCAAGTTTTGTTCAGCCGGACGTGGGCGATCCGTTGGCAGCTGTAGCAGGCGCGGTACGCCCTGCAGCGTCCGTTTCCAATAGGCAACCTGATCCCGGGCGAAATCGGTACCCAGCAGGTCCCGTTGCCAGTACGCGTAATCTCCGTATTGAATGCTTAGTTCAGGCAGTGCCGCGTCAGTCCGGCCGGTTGTAGCCGCGTAGAAGGCGGCGAGCTCTTTGGTGAACAATTGCATGGACCACGCATCGGTAATGATGTGGTGCATGGTGCAGAGCAGAACGTGCTCCTCTGTCCGGATGCGCAGAAGCTTCACACGAAACAGAGGCCCTTTGCTCAGGTCGAAAGGCTCCGCCACCTCCTGCTTGGCAAACTCATATGCAGAGGGATACGGCTGCTCCGGGGCCGAAAAATCGGTGAGGGTAAGAACCACTTCGCACCTGGGCTCGACCAGTTGCAGCAACTCACCGCCCCGTAACGCAAACGTCGTGCGTAGGGTTTCATGGCGGTTGACGATTTGCTGGATACCGGCCTGGAGAGCCTCAAGGTTCAGTCGTCCGTATAACCACAATCCGATGTTCACGTTATATGCAGCGGTTGGCGCTCGTAACTCATTGAGAAACCATAGCCTTCGTTGGGCTAAAGAGGCGGGATAGATCGCTGAGGCCCTCGTGCGCAGAGATTGTTCCGCAGACTCGACACGAGGCGAGGAGGACATGGGCCAGGATGTGAACCAAGGGTCGCCCATTCTGAGGGGGCAGGCAATACAGGAAATCCAGTAGGACACTACAGGGTTTTCTGTATTGGCTCACGCTCAACCGTTCCGCAATATGGCAGTATCTACGCGACCTCGCTGCGACCGCCTCAATGACTGCCGCAATGCCTGACCCCACCTTTGTCGCTTCGTTTGGGCAGCAAAGACTTTGGTTCCTGGACCAGCTTGAGCCCGGCACAGCCGCTTACAACCTACCTCGCGCGTTCCGCATTTCGGGTCCTCTCGATGTCGTTGTCCTCGAGCAAGCGTTACAGACAGTCGTTGCCCGGCACTCTTCGCTGCGCACCGTTTTTGAGTCGGTGAACGGTGAGTGTCGGCAAGTGGTTCTATCAAGCATTGATGTAGAGATTCCCGCCATCGATTTGAGCAATACGCCAGAACTGCAGCGCGAGGCCGAAGCACTCCGGGTAATCAGTGAGGAGGGCAAAAGACCGTTTGACTTGAGAAATGGTGCCCTTCTGCGCTGTCTGCTGGTTCGGCTCGGTCCGGAGCGATACATCTTCCTGCTGGTGTTCCATCACATCATCATTGATGGCTGGTCAATCTCTATTCTCTTTCGTGAGCTGACGAGTTGCTATGCCTCCCTGTTGAGGGGACAGCCAATATGTCTGCCGGAACTTCCGGTCCAGTACGCGGAATATGCGCAATGGCAACGTGCGTCTATGTCCGCCGAAATTCTCGATCGACAGCTCGCGTACTGGAAGAGCAAGCTAGCCGGCTGTCCTTTCTTGCTCGACCTGCCGACTGATCACCCTCGTCCCTCGATTGCCAGTTGGCATGGGGCAACGGAAGAAATCGCTTTGACCAGCGATGCTCTGGCGGGGCTCAAGGCGATTGCCGAGAGCGAAAACTGTACGCTGTTTATGGTCGCGATGGCTGCGTTTCAGACACTGCTGTGGCGCTACACGGGCCGGGAGAGCATCGTTGTCGGAACACCAGTAGCGGCGCGCAACGAGATCGAGCTTGAGGATGTCATCGGGCTGTTCGTCAACACTCTGGTATTCCGATCAGATTTCTCGGAGGATATGACCTTTCGAGATTTGCTCCGTCAAGTCCGGTCTTTTTTTCTGGATTCGTATCCTTATCAGGATTTGCCTTTCGAAAAACTTGTCGAATCACTCGTGCCACAGCGCTCGCTCGACATCCACCCCATATTCCAGGTGATGTTCACATTCCAGAACATCCCAAAGCAGATATTTGAGATTCCGGGTCTGACGGTCAAGGAAGTTGGTTTTGAGTCGGGTATCGCGAAATTTGACCTGTCGGTCGAAGTCTGGGATGACGGCGAGTTCCATTGCCAATTTGAGTATCGTACCGATCTGTTTGAGCAGGCCACGATTCGGCGAATGCTCGAACATTTCGAAAATCTGCTGCGTGCGGCGGCGGACAATCCGGATTTACGCATTGCAGAGCTGGAAATCATGAGCGCTCAGGAACGGGCGCAGGTTTTAACCGAATGGAATCGGACTGCTGCGGATTATCCCCGAAATTTGACCATTCCTCAGGCATTCGAGAACCAGGCGGATCGCACGCCGGATGCGACCGCGCTGATCTGCCAGGAAGAGCAATGGAGTTATCGTGAGCTCAATGAAGCCGCAAAACGCCTCGCTCATGTTCTTGTCAGAAGGGGCGTAGGCTGCGATTCGCTGGTCGGCGTTTTCCTGGAACGATCGCCAGAGATGGTCGCTGCTTTGCTGGGCATCCTCAAGACAGGAGCTGCGTATGTGCCCCTGGACCCCTCGTATCCGGCAGAGCGAATCCGTTTGTTAGCTGAGGACGCCGGGTTGGCCGCAGTGGTTTCACATTCACTGGTTGAGCACCTGTTGCCCGATGGGAAGAATGTTGTCCTCGTCGACGACGAAGAATTGCTTCGACTTGAATCGCCCAGGAACGTTGCGGCCGCGATCTCAAGCGAAGAACGGGCCTATGTGATTTACACCTCGGGCTCAACCGGCCTTCCGAAAGGAGTGGAAGGGACGCATAGAGCCTGCCTGAATCGTTTTTCATGGATGTGGAGGGCGTTTCCTTTCCAAAAAGGCGAAGTCTGTTGCCAGAAAACGAATCTCGTTTTTGTCGACTCGATTTGGGAGATTTTTGGTCCACTGCTGGCCGGCATTCCTAACGTAATCATCCCCCAGGACTGCGTGCGCGATCCGCACTGGTTTCTGGACGTATTGGCCCGCGAGCAGGTCAGCCGCGTCGTGCTGGTTCCTTCTCAACTTCGCGCAATCCTCGAACATGCGCCAGACCTGCGCGACCGAGTACCGAAGTTGCGGTTATGGTCGTGCAGTGGAGAAGTACTGTCCGCTGAACTCGCCCAGCGTTTTCACACCGCGTTTCCGGAAGCGACGATGCTCAACATCTATGGCTCCTCGGAAGTAACGGCGGATGCAACCTGGCACGAGATCTCGGAACAGGATTGTGGATCCTCGGTACCGATCGGACAGCCGATCGCCAACACCCAGATTTACGTCGTCGACAAGCAATCGAATCCAGTGCCAATTGGAATTCCGGGGGAAATCTATGTTGGAGGGGATGGGCTGGCGCGAGGCTACTTGAATCAGCCGGAACTGACGGCCCAGCGATTCGTTCCCAACTGCCTAGCTCCCGAACAATCACCTCGTCTCTACCGCACAGGAGATTTGGGCCGTCGGCGAAGCGATGGAGAAATTGAGTATCTCGGTCGAGTTGACCGGCAGATCAAACTACGCGGCATGCGTATCGAACTGGGAGAAATTGAATCAGTTCTCACCAGCCATCCTGAGGTGCAGCATGCGGTCGTTATCGTAAAAGGAGAGGCCGCACAGACGAAATTGTCGGCCTATCTTGTGGGGAGAGTTACGAATGAGGCAGAACTGCGCCGCTTTGTCCGGAGCAAGCTGCCGGAGCATATGGTTCCCGCAGAGTACTGGCAGATCGAACAGTTGCCGCTTATGTCCAGCGGAAAGGTGAACCGGGCAGCCCTGGCGCAGTGCGAAGCGAAGGCGTTCGTCAGCGATCAGGATTGGGTTGGTCCGCGCAACGAAACCGAAATCCAGCTGGTGGCCATATGGAGCGAACTGCTCAAGGTGCAGTCCATTGGAGTCGAGCATAACTTCTTCGAATTGGGCGGACATTCCCTGCTGGTGCTGCAGATGACAGCTCGAATCCGCCGGAGTCTTGAAGTGGAGTTGCCGGCTCGGGCGGTGTTCGAAGCGCTGACCATTGCCAGCCTGGCCCGGGAGATCGAGAGACTTCGTGGCCTGGGGTTGACCGTGCGCACGCCCGAGCTCAAACGGCGTCAACCAAGCGTTCCAGATGCAAGTCGGGAACTCCTGCTGGCGCAGCTCGATGCTTTATCTTCAGCTGACCTACAAGATGTTTTGAAACGCGTACTCGGAGGAAAGCAGCCTGCCGGTGAAGGCATGGCTGATGAAGGCATAGCTGATTAAAGAGCAAGTGCTTGAGATGTAGAGGGGACATGTCACGCCAACTCAGAAAACGACAAAGCAAAACGTAACTCTTAGTGAGTTACAGCGATTGGTAAGTTAGGGAAAGTATACGGCCTGCGCATGTGTATTCTGCAGGATTCGACGTATGGTCCTTGATAACAAATAAGTCGTACTCTTGGCATCGCACTACTTCTATGGCGACACTTCCAAATCCTCAACTTGCCCGTCGAGCACGTCGATTGCGTCAAGCCTTCGAGTTATGGCCCTATCTCTGTCTAGCGGTGTCCATCATAGGTTTGGCATACACATATTGGGCAGCGTTTCGATAACGCCACCGCCCGATCGCGAATGCGTGCGGATATGACCAAGCGCCCGCGTGTATCCATATCCATCCGCAGCCGGTAGCCAGCTATCCTGCCTTCTTTATCGTGCTGCTCGAATCCGCTTCGACGATGACATCCACTTCAGCGCCCGGTTTGAGGCGTGCTTTTTCACCGTTCTCGTCGACGACTTCATTTTCAACGCGGATCTCTCGATACAGTTCGTCCGCGCCGTGAATGTCGATTTGAGCCTTGTCGGTTCCCCTCGGGTCCAGGGACGCGATGACTTTTTGGACGGTTCCGCGCAGCTTTTTTCGCTTCTTGGTCATGAAAGGTCCTCCTGGCCAGGAGCAATGCTGGAGAAGATCTTACACGCGACCGGCTTTTGGGTGCACGCCCCTGCGGCGAAATCTTGGGCGAGGCCAGCCTTCCACAAGGGGTTGCTATGAAAGCAAGTCGATCGTTTCGAGGTGAAGGATATTCGTTTTGGGGTCGAGGGTCCCTGAGATCTTGACCCGCTTCCCTTCGTAAATCTTTCCTCTGGCCTGATCGTCGATCTGGTACACCCCGCGATCGGAAGTCTTGAGCACGTACATCCCCGCGTCCTTCTTGATCGTGCCGATAAAAGACTGGCTCGCAGGTTGTTCCGCTTGTGGATTCGACGGAACCGGCGCTTGCGGGTCCGGACGTTTTGTTCCCGGCAAAGGCTGGGGCACCGGGTGTGGCGTCTGCATCTGAGACCACGCGACCAGTTGCGGTCCGAGAATATCTCCGGGAAGCGCAGGGTTGGACGATTCCCGGTTCGAGCTTTGTGCCCAGACTGCCGAGGAGAGAAACGCCGCGATAAGCGATAGACTCGCCCTTTTTTCCATATCGCACCTCCACGTCGACGAAGAAGGCGCTTACTCAGGGGCAATTGCCGTGCCACCAGTTACAACTCATTCAATATGCGGGACCTGCGAGATATCAGCCCGTCATTGTTGCGTCCGGCACTCGTTCCTTCTTACCGCAAGCACGTACATTCGTCGATACAAGCTTCTACGTACCCAGCCTGGAATTCAGCGAGGTAGATAACAACGCTGCAAAGGCCGGGTCGCTGAATGCTGTCCAGGATTCCTTCTGAACTTTGGGGAAGTGGCGCATGGAAGTGGGCCGCGCGGTTTTTGAACCGCACGGCACGCGTGTAAGCCGGTTATTTGGCGTGGAGCATTTTCAGCGATACCACATCGACTTCATTCTTGCTGGAGTCAACATGAGCCTTGAGGGCGACGTGGTGTCCTTCGTGCCCTTTGACGGCATCGGGGTTGGCGATGGTCCAGGTCTTGCTGTCCTTATCGCTCACGAAGGTCTTCCCATCGTCGCTGATCGTGCCCATGATGGTGCTGGCCTTCATGGTGGTGTCGGTGCTTGCGCTGCCCTGCTTCATGGTGTCCTGGCTCGTGTCCTGGGCAATCACGCCAACAGACGTCAACAGACTCAGGGCAAACAGCATCGTGCAGAGTTTTCTCATTTCGTCCTCCTGCAAACCTGCGGGTTTATAAAATGGAGGGCAGTCGTGAGGGTCGGAATGCCGAGTGGTCCAGCGCTAACCCATGACTGCCCTAATGTGACGCTCGCCTTACACCAGCACAGTAGCGGACCAGGGTTGCTGCGGCAATACAGAGAACGCCGTAGCGCACCTGAGAATGGAAGAGACGTCTGTGAATCGAAGAAGAACGGTTAGCGGTACAGGGTTTGCCGGATTGCAGCGATCACAGCAGCTGCGCAAATATTGCGCGGCTCTTCCTTACTTCCTCGCGCTGTGGAGATCCTGCGGCAGCCAGCAGACCCCGTGGGACATCTGAAGTAGAACTTGCGAGCACAACGACATGGCAAATCCAACTTCGCACCCGACAACGGCACCTCATGCCCACGTGGTTCAGTTTTACCGTGATGACAGATTCCTGCTGGACGAGCTCGGCGATTTTATCGGGACCGCACTCACCGCCGGTAGTTCCGCGGTTATCATCGCAACGCAAGCGCACCGGGACAGCCTCGCGCAAGGGTTGAAGGACGAGGAAATCAACCTGGAACGTGCCATTGCCGAAGGCAGATACGTGGCACTGGATGCCGCAGAGACCTTGTCGAAGTTTATGGCTGATGGTTCACCGGATGAGGCGCGCTTCGCTGAATTCATCGGATCGGTCATTGCGCGCGCGGAACAGGCAGCCCGCGATGAGAATCATCGCGTCGTCGCATTTGGGGAAATGGTGGCGCTGCTGTGGGCCGAAGGAAAAACTGACGCCGCCATCCGCACTGAGAAGCTCTGGAACGGTCTGGCCAAGGCTTACGCCTTTTCGCTGCGCTGCGCCTATCCCATGCAGGGGTTCTGCCGCGAGGAGCACCAACAGCTGCTTATGCAAGTCTGTGCCGAGCATACTGGCGTGGTACCTGATGCAAGCTACAGCGAGCTTACCTCCGAGGAAGAGCGCTTGCGCAACGTGGTTCGTTTGCAGCAGCGCATGGAAGCGCTCCTGACGGAGGTGGAGTCGTACCGCAAGGAGGAGCAGTTCCGTTTGTTCGTCCATGCCGTCCCCGACTACGCGATCTTCATGCTGGATGCGGAGGGCCAGGTTGCCTCGTGGAACGAAGGAGCGCAGCGAATCCATGGATACGAGGCCGCCGAAATCATGGGGAAACCGTTTTCCTGTTTCATTGTGAAGGAGGAATCTGACGCGGACGAGACGGAGAAACTGCTAGATCTGGCAAAAAGACAAGGTCACGCCCAAACGGAAGCCTGGCGTCTTCGCAAGGACGGCTCGGCCTTCTGGGCGGAAGTTACAGTCGCCGCCGTGCGCGACGCCACAGGCAAACTGGTTGGTTTCGGAAATGTGACCCACGACCTCACGGAACGCAGACGCGCGGAGACCGCCTTGCGGCGTAGCGAAGATCGGTTCCGCCTGATGACCGAGGCGGTGCAGGATTACGCGATCTTCATGTTGGACCCACAAGGGAATGTGAGCACATGGAACCGAGGCGCGGAGCGGGTCAAGGGATTCAAGGCCGCCGACATCATCGGACGCCACTATTCCTGCTTCTATCCTGAGGCCGAGATTCAGGCGGGCAAACCCGCCCGCCAGCTCGATATCGCGGCGAAACAAGGCCGGTTTGAGGATGAAGGATGGCGCTTGCGCAAAGATGGATCACGATTCTGGGCCAACGTGATCATCACTCCGATTCGGGATGAGACGAACAAGCTGATCGGCTTCGCCAAGATCACGCGCGACGCGACGGACCGAATGCTCAAGGAAAAGTCGCTGCGGGATCTCACGTCGCATCTGTTGCGAATGCAGGACGAAGAGCGGAGACGGATTGGCCGCGACCTGCACGACACTTTGGGGCAGTGTGTGACCGCAGTCAAGATCAGCCTGGATTCGCTGGCCGGCCGCCTGGGGCGGGATGAGTCGTGGACTCGCCAGCAAGTCAACCAATGCGCCGGCTTGGCGGAAGAATGCGTAAAGGAAGTGCGCACGATTTCCTATTTGCTGTATCCGCCGATGCTGGAGGAGATCGGATTGAAGTCGGCGATATCGTGGTACGTGGACGGGTTCAGCGCACGCAGCGGTATTCAGGTGGCGTTTGACGCTTCTGCCACTTTCCGGAGATTGTCGCGTGACCACGAACTGGCGCTGTTTCGCGTGCTTCAGGAGAGCCTGACCAACGTGCATCGCCACTCCGGCAGCCCGACGGCTGGGGTGCAGCTTTCGCGTTGCAACGGGCTGGCGGTTCTGAAAGTCAGAGATGACGGCAAAGGACTCCCTCCGTCCATCCTCGAGGAGTCAGGGGCGCTGGGGCCGAGCAGCATCGGCGTTGGTCTTCGTGGCATGAGAGAGAGACTGGAGCAGCTTGGCGGAAGCCTCGAAATAAGCTCCAGCGCTCATGGCGTCACCGTAACTGCGAAAGTTCCGGTAGGTCAGCCCGATGACGCTAAGGCGGCCTGACCCTGATGGGGAATTGGTATTTGCTCCCCTGTCTTCCTGTAGACCGCTGCTTCTAGAACAACCTCCATCGCGATGCCAGGTCTCTAATCGGTCCGAAGAGGGCTGGAGTCGTTTGGTCCAAATATCCGATTTTGAAAAGACCAACGACCATTCGTGGACGTTTCGTCGAAGAGTTCGCCCTCACACCCGATTCATCCACGCACCCCGCTGCAGCAAAGCGTTTCCGGGTACGCGAAGGATCATCGGCAGGAGAGACTATGCGTGTTTCTTCAGTTCGAGCCGCCTTGTTCGCGGCGATCGTGCTTGTCATGTCGTCAGCTTCGTTCGGGCAAGTCCGCATCGGGGTGACGTTCGGCCCGCCAGCGCTGCCGGTCTACGAGCAGCCTTTGTGCCCGGGCGATGGCTACATCTGGACACCAGGCTATTGGGACTGGAGCGACGACGATGAAGACTACTTCTGGGTGCCGGGCACCTGGGTGTTGGCTCCGGAGGTTGGCTTCTTGTGGACGCCGCCTTACTGGGCATGGGCTGACGGTGGATTCGTGTTCTACCAGGGCTATTGGGGTCCCCATATAGGCTTTTATGGCGGCATCAACTACGGGTTCGGTTATTTTGGCACCGGATTCGAAGGTGGACGGTGGCAGGACGGCCACTTCTTCTACAACCGTTCGGTGGCCAACGTGAATGTCACCAACATTCACAACGTGTACAACACCACGGTCGTCAACAACAACACGACCGTAAATCGGGTGAGCTATAACGGCGGCAACGGCGGAGTCAACGCCCGGGCCACGGCGGAAGAGGAAGCCGCAGCCCACGAACGACACGTCCCCCCGGCGGCAGCGCAGGCCCAGCAGGAGCAGGCGGCGCGGGGAAATCGCGAGCTGCACGCTTCAGAGAATCACGGTAAACCGCCCGTTGCGGCGACCTCCAAGCCGGGAGAGTTCAAGGGACAGGGAGCGGTTGCCGCTCGGGAGGCAGGCGCGCCCTGGAATCCGCCGGCAAACCGCGGCGGGCACGCACCTGCCGGGAACGCTGGGCAGCCGCCTGAGAACGGGGGCAAGCCATCGTCGCCAACCCACGCCAAAGATCTTCCTGCCATGGAACAGCAGCCGGCTCCGAACACCGGCAATGCGAAGCTGGACAAGAAATACCAGCAGCAGCAGGAAAAACTCCAGAACCAGCAGGACAAGGAGCGGCAGAAACTGGTCCAGCAGCAGGAAAAAGAAGACCAGCGGGCGAGCAAGCAGGCCAACGACGCCAAGCAGCAACAGACTGAGCAACGGCACCAGCAACAGACGCAACAGTTGCAGCAGCGGCACACCCAACAGCGCCAGCAGTTGCAGCAACGGCAGGCGCCACCTCCACCCCGGCCCGCGGGAAGACCGCCCAAGGGATAGATCATTTCTTGCTCCAGCCTACGGGTGGGCGTCGCTAACCGGCGAGGCCCGCCCGCATTCGCTGAGATTTCCCCGAACCAGCCTCGATTTCCTAAACTTCCTGAGCCTGCCTGCCCCGACGTACAGGAAACACCGTAGAGCCAGCGATCAGTCTGCTGTGTTACCCGTAGAGAATAGGTCCAGGCGGGGCAGGGCCTTCGTTGCCTCCATTGGGGATAGCCAGTTGGCGCCAACCGCGCAACCGGCTTGTCCATCCAGTGCTTCGGTGAGGCGAATACGGATCCAAACCCCACGGGATCTCAACCCGCGAACCGCGTGCCCTCGGGAGCGATGATGAAACGAGCTGCCGTGAATGTAATGTCCCCGGACTCCCGTCCGACTATCCCACCACCGAGCAAGAACAATGGGGAATCGACGAAGAACAATGGAGAATCCCAGCCGCTGGATGCTTCGCTGGACCTGGCCGTCATCCTATCCAGCCTCCAGACGATGAGGAATGGCGACTTCACGGTGCGCCTTCCCGGGACGTGGACCGGGTTGGCGGGAAAAGTTGCCGACACCTTCAACGACATTGTCGCTGCTAATCAGCACATGGCGCAGGAGTTAAAGCGTGCCGGACAAGTCATCGGCAAGCAGGGCAAAACCAGAGAGCGTACCCGCTTTCACGAATCCAGAGGAGCGTGGGGCGAGATGGAAGTTTCGATCAACACGCTGGTGGAGGACCTGCTTCGGCCCACAGCCGAAGTCACGCGTGCGATTGCAGCCGTAGCCCAAGGGGATCTTTCGCAAACGGTGCGGCTCGACGTCGATGGCCGGCCGCTGGAAGGCGAGTTCCTTCGTTCCGCCAATCTGGTAAACACCATGATTCAGCAGCTGGGCGTGTTCACTGCGGAAGTCACCCGTGTGGCGCGCGAAGTGGGTACGGAAGGCAAACTGGGCGGCCAGGCTCTGGTGCCCGACGTCGCCGGCACCTGGAAGGATCTCACCGATAACGTAAACCTCATGGCCAGCAACCTGACCGGACAGGTGCGCAACATCGCCGAGGTTGCAACTGCTGTAGCGAGTGGCGACCTCTCCCGCAAAATCACGGTGGATGTTCGTGGCGAAATCCTGCAGCTGAAAGAAGCCATCAACACCATGGTCGACCAGCTGCGCTCGTTTGCCTCGGAAGTGACGCGCGTGGCGCGCGAAGTCGGAACCGACGGAAAGCTCGGCGGACAGGCCGTCGTGCCGGGCGTTGCGGGAACCTGGAAAGATCTGACCGACTCCGTCAATGCGATGGCGGGAAACCTGACCGCGCAAGTGCGCAACATTGCCGAAGTTACTACGGCAGTGGCGCGCGGCGACTTGTCGCGCAAGATCACGGTCGACGTGAAGGGCGAGATTCTCGAACTGAAAGACACGATCAACACGATGGTCGATCAGCTCAACGCGTTTGCCGGCGAAGTGACGCGTGTGGCCCGCGAGGTCGGAACCGAGGGCAAACTGGGCGGACAGGCGCAAGTGCCGGGTGTAGGCGGAACGTGGAAAGACCTGACCGACAACGTGAATTTCATGGCCAGCAACCTGACGGGACAGGTGCGCAACATTGCCGAAGTGGCGACGGCCATTGCCAGCGGCGACTTGTCGCGCAAAATCACGGTGGACGTGCGCGGCGAAATCCTGCAGCTGAAAGAGACTCTGAACACGATGGTCGACCAGCTCAACCGGTTCGCGGGCGAAGTGACGCGCGTGGCGCGCGAGGTGGGCAGCGAAGGCCGTTTGGGCGGTCAGGCCAACGTGCCCGGCGTGGCCGGCACATGGAAGGATCTGACCGACTCGGTGAATTCCATGGCCGGCAACCTGACCGGTCAGGTGCGCAACATCGCCGAGGTGACGACGGCTGTGGCGCGCGGCGACTTGTCGCGGAAGATCACAGTCGATGTGAAGGGCGAGATTCTGGAACTGAAGAACACCATCAACACGATGGTCGACCAGCTCAACGCTTTCGCTGGCGAGGTGACCCGCGTGGCTCGCGAAGTGGGCACGGAAGGCAAGCTGGGCGGACAGGCGCAGGTGCCGGGCGTGGCGGGAACGTGGAAAGATCTCACCGACAACGTGAACTTCATGGCCAGCAATCTGACGGGCCAGGTGCGCAACATCGCCGAGGTGGCTACTGCCGTGGCCCGTGGCGATTTGTCGCGCAAGATCACGGTCGACGTGCGCGGAGAGATTCTCGAGCTCAAAGACACCCTGAACACGATGGTCGACCAGCTTCGCTCCTTCGCATCGGAGGTGACGCGTGTGGCCCGCGAAGTGGGCACCGACGGAAAACTGGGCGGGCAGGCACAGGTGCCGGGCGTGGGTGGAACGTGGAAGGATCTTACCGACTCGGTGAACTCCATGGCCAGCAACCTGACGGGCCAGGTGCGCAACATCGCTGAAGTTTCCACGGCGATTGCCAGCGGCGATTTGTCGAAGAAGATCACCGTGAACGTCAGCGGCGAAATCCTGCTGCTGAAAGAAACGATCAACACCATGGTCGACCAGCTCAACGCGTTCGCGGGCGAAGTGACGCGCGTGGCGCGCGAGGTGGGCAGCGAAGGGCGTCTGGGCGGTCAAGCCAACGTGCCCGGCGTGGCCGGCACGTGGAAAGACCTGACCGACTCGGTGAACTCCATGGCTGGCAACCTGACCGGCCAGGTGCGCAACATCGCCGAGGTGACGACGGCTGTGGCGCGCGGCGACTTGTCGCGCAAGATCACGGTGGATGTGAAGGGCGAAATTCTGGAACTGAAGAACACCATCAACACGATGGTCGACCAGTTGAACGCGTTCGCCGGCGAAGTGACACGCGTGGCGCGCGAGGTCGGCACGGACGGCAAGCTGGGCGGACAGGCGCAGGTGCCGGGCGTGGCGGGAACGTGGAAGGATCTCACCGACAACGTGAACTTCATGGCCAGCAATCTGACAGGCCAGGTGCGCAACATCGCTGAGGTCGCAACCGCCATTGCCACGGGCGACCTCTCCAAGAAGATCACGGTCGACGTGCGCGGCGAAATCCTGCAGCTGAAAGAGACTCTCAACACGATGGTCGAGCAACTCCGCTCATTCGCTGCCGAGGTGACTCGCGTGGCTCGTGAGGTGGGTAGCGAAGGCCGTTTGGGTGGTCAGGCCAACGTGCCCGGCGTGGCCGGCACGTGGAAAGATCTCACAGATTCTGTCAACGCCATGGCGGGGAACCTCACGGCTCAAGTGCGCAACATCGCCGAGGTGACGACGGCAGTGGCGCGCGGCGACTTGTCGCGCAAGATCACGGTCGATGTGAAGGGCGAGATTCTGGAACTGAAGAACACCATCAACACGATGGTCGACCAGCTCAACGCATTCGCAGCTGAGGTGACCCGCGTGGCGCGCGAAGTGGGCACGGAAGGCAAGCTGGGCGGACAGGCGCAGGTGCCCGGCGTCGCCGGAACGTGGAAAGATCTCACCGACAACGTCAACGTCATGGCCATTAACCTCACCGAGCAAGTGCGAGGCATTGTGAAGGTGGTCACGGCGGTCGCGAATGGCGATCTCACGCAGAAGCTGACCGTCAATGCCAAGGGCGAAGTCGCAGCGCTGGCGGAAACCATCAACAACATGACCGGAACGCTGGCTACGTTTGCGGATCAGGTCACGACCGTCGCTCGCGAGGTGGGCGTGGAAGGGCGGCTGGGCGGCCAGGCGAACGTGCCCGGAGCGGCCGGCACGTGGAAGGATCTGACGGGCAACGTCAACCTGCTCGCGGATAACCTGACCAACCAGGTGCGCGCCATCGCTGAAGTCGCGACCGCCGTGACCAAGGGCGATCTGACACGATCCATTCAGGTGGAGGCCAGCGGGGAAGTGGCGGAGCTGAAAGACAACATCAACACCATGATCGACAACTTGCGGCTCACGACCGACCGCAATACGGAGCAGGACTGGCTCAAGACCAATCTGGCGCGCTTTACGGGTATGCTGCAGGGCCAGCGCGATCTGGCGACGGTAGGGCGCATGCTGCTCTCGGAACTCGCGCCCCTGGTGAATGCCCAACAAGGCGTCATCTACCAGATGGAAACGGAAGAATCCGCCGGCATGGTGCTGTTGTCCGCGTTTGCCGACGACGGGGAAAACGGCCACCTGCGCCGCCTGAAGGTGGGAGATGGCATGGTCGGCCAGGTGGCAGCGGAAAAGCGGCGCATGCTGATTTCCAACCTGCCCGAGAACGCGGTTCCGATCCGCTCCGGGCTCTTCCAATCGGTTCCACGCAACGTCATCGTCCTCCCCGTGCTCTTCGAGGACCGGGTCAAGGCGGTGATTGAGCTCGCGTCGCTAGGCACCTTTACCGCCTCGCACCTGGCCTTCCTGGAGCAGCTGACGGCGAGCATCGGCATCGTGCTGAACAGCATTGAAGCCACGATGCAGACCGAGGGGTTGTTGAAACAGTCGCAGCAACTCGCGACCGAACTCCAGACCCAGCAGAAAGAATTGCAGCAGACCAACGAGCAGTTGGCGCAGAAAGCACAGCAGCTCGCCGAGCAGAACGTCGAAGTCGAGCGCAAGAACCAGGAAATCGAGCAGGCGCGCCGGGCGCTCGAGGAGAAGGCGAAAGAACTCGCGCTGACCTCCAAGTACAAATCCGAATTCCTTGCCAATATGTCACATGAGCTGCGCACGCCGCTGAACAGCATCCTGGTGCTGGGACAGCAGCTCAGCGAAAACCCCGATCACAATCTGACGCCAAAACAGGTCGAGTTTGCGCGCACCATCCACGGGGCCGGCACTGACTTGTTGAACCTGATCAGCGACATCCTTGACCTCTCCAAGATCGAGTCCGGGACGGTGTCGGTCGAGGCGGAGGAAGTATTCTTCTCCAACCTTCTGGAAATGGTGGCCCGGCCGTTCCGCCACGAGGCGGAAAACCGGAAGCTTGGGTTCGAAGTGCAGGCTGACGCACACCTCACGCGCAGCCTGGTTACCGACTCCAAGCGTCTGCAGCAGGTGCTCAAGAACTTGCTTTCGAATGCTTTTAAATTCACCGAACATGGCTCGGTACGCTTGTCGGTGTCGGTGGGTCAACAGGGCTGGACCCAGAATCATCCGATTCTGAGCACGGCCGCATCGGTGGTGGCTTTCGAGGTGGCTGATTCTGGGATTGGCATTGCCCCCGACAAGCAGCGCATCATCTTCGAGGCTTTTCAACAAGCCGACGCCAGCACCAGCCGGAAATACGGCGGGACGGGTCTTGGTCTGGCCATCAGCCGCGAGTTGGCCAGTCTGCTGGGAGGCGAGATCCAGCTGCGCAGCGTGCCCGGTCAAGGCAGCACCTTCACTCTTTACCTGCCTCTTGCCTATGTGGGACCGGCCACAGCGAAGCCGGGAGCAAGCGATATGAGGGCGATGCCGTCGGCTTCGCCGCTGCAACTGTCGAACATGGTTGTCACGGAACGGCCGATTGAGCACATTGGCGATGATCGAGAGAACCTGCAGCCCGGGGATGCGATTCTGTTGATTGTCGAAGATGATCCACATTACGCCCGCATCCTGTGCGACTTATCTCGCGACAAAGGATTCAAAGTTCTCGCGGCCCTGCGGGGCGCGGAAGCGCTTGCGCTGGCCCGGGAGTTTCATCCCACAGCCGTCTCTCTGGATGTTTTTCTTCCCGACATGCTGGGGTGGACTGTGCTCAACCACCTGAAGCAGGATCCCGCAACGCGACACATCCCGGTGCAAATGCTGACCATGGACGAGGACCGGCAACATGGCCTGGCCCGGGGCGCATTCGCATTCGTGACCAAGCCTACCACCACCGGTGAGCTCGATTCCGCTCTGTCACGAATCAAAGAGTATGCAACTCCCCGTCGCAAGCGGTTGTTAATCGTCGAAGACAATACCGCGGAGCAACTGAGCATCCGCGAACTGCTGGTACATGAAGACATTGATGTCCAGGTTGCGGCGACCGGTGGGGAAGCGCTAAAAATGATCGACAACCGATCGTTTGATTGCGTAGTGCTCGATCTTCGATTGCCCGACATGACCGGATTCGACATTCTGGAACGCATTCGGGATATTCCTGCGGTGAAGGATTTGCCGGTCGTGGTATTCACCGGGAAAGAGCTGTCTCCCGAAGAAGATGCCCGCCTGCATACGCTCGCCCGCAGCGTAGTGGTCAAGGGAGTGGAATCCCCCGAGCGTCTGCTGGATGAAACCGCACTCTTTCTGCATCGGGTTGTTGCCGACCTTCCTCCAGAAAAACAGAAAATGTTGGACCGGCTGCACCGGTCTGACGAAGCCCTGGTGGGCAAGAAGGTTCTCGTGGTCGACGACGACATGCGCAACATTTTTGCGCTCAGCAGCGTCCTGGAGCGACGGGGAATGGCTGTCCTGACGGCAGAGACCGGCCGTGAAGCCATCGAGATCCTGGAATCGACTCCGGATGTGGCCATCGTGTTGATGGACATCATGATGCCGGAGATGGATGGTTACTCGACGATGCAAGTGATTCGCCAAAACACGTCGTTCCGAAGGTTGCCGATTATCGCCTTGACGGCAAAGGCGATGAAAGGCGATCGCGAAAAATGCCTGGAAGCGGGCGCTTCTGAATATCTGGCCAAGCCTGTGAATACCGAGCAGCTGCTGTCGGCTCTACGGGTGTGGCTGCATCGCTAGCTCAAGGAGCAGCCAAGGCGATTGAGAACATGACGGGCATGCACGAAAAAGTCAATATCCTGATGGTCGACGATCAGCCCGGCAAATTGCTGAGCTATGAGGCAATCCTGTCTGAGCTGGGTGAGAACCTGATTCATGCCACATCGGCCAAGGAGGCTTTGGAGAAGCTTCTCAAAACCGACGTGGCGGTCGTGTTGATGGATGTGAGCATGCCGGAGATTGACGGGTTCGAGCTGGCTGAGATCATCCGCCAGCATCCCCGCTTTCAAAAGACAGCCATCATTTTCGTCTCCGCGGTGCATTTGACCGACTTTGACCGGCTCAAGGGTTACCAGCACGGAGCTGCGGATTATCTTTCTGTTCCGATCGTTCCTGAAGTTCTGCGGGCTAAAGTGCGGATTTTTGCAGAATTGCACCGCAAGAATCGCCAGCTCGAGCAGCTGAACACCGAACTCGAACAACGCGTGGTCGACCGCACGCAGGAACTGGAACGAAAGGCGGTTGCGCTGGAAGAGCTCAACAAAAATCTCGCCCAGAGAAACCAGGAGCTGGACGCGATCGTACAAACCGCCCCGGATATCATCTTCAGCCGGCAATCCGATGGCCAACGGGACTACATCAGCAGCCGCTTCTACGAATACACCGGAACACAGCCGGATTCGGCGGTCGGAGTGGGTTGGCTGGAATACATGCATGCCGACGATCGGGGTCCAAGCCTGGAGCATTGGTTGCAATGTGTGCAATCGGGCGAAGCCTATGAAAGCGAATACCGCCTGCGCGGCGCGGACGGTGGTTACCGCTGGTTCCGGGCCCGCGCGGTGCCGTTACGAGATCCGCAGGGGACCATCGTCAAGTGGTATGGCACCTGTTGCGACATTCATGACCGCAAAATGCTGGAGCAATCCATACGGGACAGCGCCGCCGAACTGGAGCGCATGGTCGACTTGCGCACCGTCGAACTGCGGCGTCTTTCCAGCCGCCTCATGACCTTGCAGGACGAAGAGCGCAGGCGCATTGCGCGCGAGATTCACGATGGCCTGGGACAGGAACTGGCAGCTACTAAAATGATCGTCGATGGGATTCTGGCGAAGGATTCCAAGCCGTCGGTTCGTCAGGCAGCTTCGGAGGCGAGCCAGTTGTTGGACCGCACCATCAAGCAGGTGCGAACGATCTCTCATCTGCTGCACCCGCCTCTGCTCGACGAAGTCGGCTTGATTTCGGCGTTGCGCTGGTTTCTCGAGGGGCTTTCGGAACGAAGTGGAATCGAAATTCAGCTGGACGTCAATCCTCCGGATCTCAACCGCCTCAAGCCAGAACTGGAAACCGCCGTCTTCCGCATCATTCAGGAGGCTCTCACCAATATGTTCCGGCACTCCGGCGCCAGCAAAGGCCGCGTCAGTCTGACGGAGAATGACGGCCACATTGTCGTGCTGGTGCGCGACGATGGCAAAGGCATTCAGGAGCAGATCGTTCAGTTGCGCCCGGAGAGCGTCGGAGTGGGTATCGGCGGCATGCGACAGCGCGTAACTGAACTCGGTGGCCGTCTCCGCCTCGCGAACGCCAACCCCGGGACCATCGTGGAAGTTGTTATTCCTTCCCGGCGCCAGGTGGAACTGATTTCCACTCCAGCCTGAGTCTCAAGCTGATGCTCCTCGGTTTCTCCCTCGCAAGCGCGTATGACGCGCCGCTCGAGATCTTCCTCGCAGAATGACGTCATGCGGCGTCCCTGGCAGGGCCTTTCTCCATTTGACCGATGTGGAAGCGCAAACTGTATTCCCCGAACTGAGTTCCGCGAAAAGTCCGTTCGTGATGGCGGGAGAACAAGAGAAAGAGGCGGGCGCCAGTTTTTCCCAGTCGTACTGGCTCCCGCCTCGGGGCGTTGTGTCGATTAGGTGTTGAAGAATAGCCGGTTTCAGCACAACCCCGCCATACCGTGGAACCTGTATCTCGGAGTGAGCGCATAGGATCTGGCGTGGTGATTCTCCGGGAAAAGCCTGAGGTTGCCTACATATTCCTTCGGATGGGAGCAGAGGCACGTCCGGGTTAGCTTCAAGGCAGCGATGACAATAACACGCGTGCTCACAAGCGGGCACCAACATGAGGAGCTATAAATGAAACGTATCCCTGCTATATCGAAGTCTCTTCTGGTGCTCAGCATTGCCGTGATGTTGCTTGGCGTAAGTTTGGCCGTCGCGGAAGACAAAGATCAGTCCGACATCGCCAAACGCATCGACGCGTCGGCCAAGGTGCTGACTGAGATCATGGCGACTCCGGACAAGGCGATTCCCGATAAAGTCATGAGCGACGCGAAGTGTATCGCGGTCATACCGTCGATGGTGAAGATTGCGGTGGGCTTTGGCGGCAACCATGGCAAGGGCGTGGCCACGTGTCGCACCGGTGCAGGATGGAGCGCTCCGGCTCCGATCACGATTACGGGCGGAAGCTGGGGTCTGCAGCTGGGCGGCCAGGCCGTCGACCTGGTGCTGATTGTGACCAACGACAACGGAATGCAGCATCTGCTCTCCAGCAAGTTCAAGCTTGGCGCGGACGCCTCGGCAGGTGCCGGTCCGGTTGGACGCGACGCGGCCGCCGACACCGACGTGAAGATGCGGGCGGAGGTATTGACGTATTCGCGCGCGCGCGGACTCTTTGCGGGAATTGATTTGAGCGGCGCCGCGCTTACTCAGGATAAAGACGAGACCCGCGTGCTCTATGGCAGCTTCGTCCCGTTCGGCGACATTTTGAGCGGAAAAGTGCAAGCGACTGCCGTCAGCCAGCCGTTTCTTTCAGCGGTGAGGAAGTATTCGGCCCAAAGCAAATCGAAGAATGAAAATCCTGAATCGAAGGGCGCATCCGAGACTGCCTCCAACCGGCGCTGATGTACACCGGCGTTTGACACAGATGCGGCTCGGCCCTCTGGGCCGGGCCTGAAAATTGTACTTCTCATCTACAGACGCGTGGGAGTGTCGCGATATTCGCCCCTGCATCGCGAGTTCCCTTTGCCTCGGTTCGTACTCGCTTGCGAACGCTGTCTTACGGTCTCACCAATGGGCGTTTACAGATGTAACCCGATAGGACCTTCACCCCGAATTTTCTAGGCTGGATACATCCTCACGAGATTTTTCGTGGAGGCAAAAGATCTTTAAGCCGACGGAGGAAGACCACCATGGCAACTTGCGCGATTTCTGCGGCGGACCTCAACGTTGTTCCGGAAACCAAAGCCAAGCAGCGCGACGTGCAACTGAATCTCGTGCGGCGCGCCCAGGCGGGCGACGAGCAGGCTTTTGCCGACTTGTTCAACCAGCACAAGAGCCGGGTCTATTCCGTTTGCCTGCTCATGACGCGGGATGTAGCGGAAGCCGAGGACCTGACGCAAGAGGCTTTCCTGCAGGTCTTTCGCACCCTGGAATCGTTCCGGGGCGAGGCCGCTTTTTCCACCTGGCTTTACCGCATCGCGGTGAACACCGTGCTGATGCGGCTGCGCCGGCGCAAGGCGCCTCCTATGATTTCTCTGGATGAACCGGTGCTGCCCGAGTCGCCGTCGATGCGTCGGGATCTGGGAAAAACCGATCCGGATCTAGCCGGGGTGGTGGATCGCATTGCTCTGCGCCGGGCGATGGAAGACCTCCCAGACGGATGCCGCACGATTTTCGATTTGCACGAGGTGGAGGGGTATCAGCATCATGAAATTGCGCAACGTCTCCACTGTTCCATCGGGAATTCCAAATCACAGTTGCACAAAGCGAAACTCAAGTTGCGGGACCTGCTCCTGCCGAAACGAAGAATTCTTCGGCGGATGACCAAAGCCTGATGGAGCGACGCTACCGGCGCTGCATCGTGAGCTAGTATCGTTCCCCTGCGCGACGCAGACGCTGCGAGGTGTTTTGCGGGCGCGGTACAGCACCTCTACAGGCTTCGCGGGATTGAATCGATTGAGCCGCTGGTCTATTGTCAGCTGGCTTCGTCACTGATAAGGAACACCTGAGACGCTAACGAGGTGGCGGCTCATGCGGTGATGAACGCAACACAAGGCTAAAATCAGCGGTCAGGATGGTAGGAGAAGGAGCGGTGGTAGGAACCTGCCCGACAGCTTCGTCTAATACAGCGGAAATTGCAGAGCGGAGAGGCCAACGAGGAGCAGTCTGGTGGCCCGCATTCTTCTTGTCGATGACAATCCGTCGGTCAGGCACTACTTGCGGGCGGTACTTGAGCAGGAGGGCAAGTGGCAGGTTTGCGGTGAAGCGCGATCGGGAGCGGAAGCGGTGCAGAAGACGGTTGAGGTCGCTCCCGACCTGGTTCTTTTGGACTATCAGATGCCGGACTGCAACGGGGTGGAAGTCGCGAGGCAAATCTCGCAGCTCTGCCCGAAAACTTCCATCCTGATGGTGACGCTGCACCTGTCCAGGCAGTTAATTGAGGCGGCACAATTGGCGGGGGTGCGGGGGGCCTGCGCCAAACAGGATATCGGGTCCGTGGTTGAGGCGGTGGAAATCCTGTTGCGCGAAGAGACCTATTTCCCCACCGTCGGGCTCGATTAGAGGCATCGGGCGCATGGAAGCGAGCCGATAGCCGGGAGCCGAATACAGCATTTCCTGTATTGGGCTAAGCCCCTGCAATCGCTAACCTTAGAACGGATGCTGATGGGGTAGGCAGATTCATTGAAGATGTTCTAGTTAGCAGCTTGCTGGTATACATCGCAATATCACGCTTAAAATGATTGGGCGAATTGTTTCGGCGTTCTTCTGGGGGAGAGCTGACAACTGCTATGACAGTGCGCATCCTGCTCGTGGATGACCACCCCATTGTGCGGCAGGGTCTGAGGACCATTCTTGAAGGTCACGAGGGATGGGAAGTGGTTGGCGAAGCATCGGATGGAGCGGAAGCGGTCACGAAAGAAAGCGAATTGAGGCCGGATGTCATCGTGCTCGATGTCACCATGCCCAGGATGAACGGATTGGAGGCATGCCGGCTTCTGCGGAAGCAGGCGCCGCAAGCAGAAATTCTGTTTGTGACCCAACACGATTCTCCGCACATGATGCGGGAAGCTCTGGATGTCGGGGCCCGGGGTTATGTCGTGAAATCCAACGCTGCTCGTGATCTGTTGGAAGCGGTGGAAGCCGTGAGCGAACATCGCGAGTTCACGGCACTGAACGGCGGCACTACGAGGCGACATTAAGCCCTCACACCGGTGAGGGAGCGGTTGGAGTCCACCTTTGAACTATGTGGGGTGAATCATGAAGATAAGAATCTTATTGGCTGATGATCATGAAATTGTGCGCCGTGGATTGCGGTCGCTGATTGAAAGACACGAGGGATGGGAAGTCTGCGGCGAAGCGGAGAACGGCCGCGAGGCCATTGAGAAAGCGATGGCGCTCAAGCCCGACGTTGTCATCGTGGACATTGGGATGCCCAGCCTGAACGGTCTGGACACGACCCGGCAGTTGCTGCAACTGGATCCTAACTTCAAAGTGATCGTACTGACCATCACGGACTCGGACCAGGTGATTCGCGAAGCTCTGGATGCCGGAGCGCGAGGATTCGTGTTGAAGTCGGACGCGGCCCGGGATCTGGTGGCTGCGGTGGAGGCGCTGCAGAATCGCCGGATGTTTTTTACTCCCCGGGTGAACGATCTGGTGTTGGCCGGCTTTCTGGAGAAGGGACACAGCATCGGCCGGAACGAAACACCGAAGCTCCCGACACTGACTGCGCGGGAGCGAGAGATCACTCAATTGCTGGCCGAAGGTAACAGCTCCAAGGAAGTAGCCAGTCTCTTGAATCTAAGCACCAAGACGGTCGAAACTCACCGCAGCAACATCATGCGCAAGCTAAGCTTTCACTCCATTCGCGACCTGGTGGTGTATGCCATCAAGAACAACCTGATACAGATCGAGGTACCAACGCCGAAAACTCCTGCCGGGCCGACAGCGGCCTGAAGTTGTTCCTTTTGTCTGTTTCCGTGAGTATTCCCAAATCCTCACGCACCCTTAGTGCGGTGGTCAGGCGCTAGTATCGCTCCCAATCGCCCCGGACTGGGAAAAACCTACACACGGTCCGTGCGCCTGTGCTCGCCAAGTGATTCCACAGCAAGGAAATACGCGTTTGGCAATATTGGTGCTTGAACACCAGAGGTATTCCCAGCTTCAGAAAAGATGCTTGACTCCGAACTCTGTTCCCGCGGAGGTGCACGAGTGTTTCGAATTCTGATCGCCGACGATCACGACATTGCCCGGCGCGGTGTCCGTGCCCTGCTCGAGAATCATCCCGGCTGGCAGGTGTGCGGCGAGGCCAAAGATGGGCGTGAAACAGTGGAAATGGTGGCCGCGACCAAGCCGGACTTGATCCTGCTCGACATAGGCATGCCGAACTTGAATGGCCTGGAGGCCACGCGCCAGATCCTGGCCACCGCGCCGGATTCGTTGATTCTGATCTTGACCATGCATGACACGGACCAGATGGTGCGGGAGGTGCTTCGTGCGGGCGCCCGTGGATTCCTGTTCAAGTCGGATGCGGGGTCCGACCTGGTGGCCGCGGTGGAAGCGCTGCAACAGCGAAGAACATTCTTTACGACCCGGGTCAGCCAGCTGGTTCTCAACGGTTTTCTCGACCGCGAGCAGGTGGGTGAGGCAGCACTCGCCAGCAATCTCGATCTCTTGACGCCGCGCGAGCGCGAGGTGATCCAATTGCTCGCTGAAGGCAAGACCAGCAAGGAAGTTGCAGTTGCCCTCAATCTCAGCGTCAAGACTGCCGAGACCCATCGCACCAACCTGATGCGCAAGCTCGATCTGCACTCCGTGGCCGATCTCACCCGCTACGCGGTACGCAACGGAATTGTTCAGGTCTTCTGAACGCGTCTTTTGAGAGCGTCTTCTGAAAGCTCGCCTGTTCCGCGCTTGTTGGCCGCCGGCAGGGTATCCAATCGCGCCGCTGGCGGGAATCATTCTCGCCAAATAGAGGCGGTCCCTCGCCCAATTACGGACTTCGCCGGATTCAAGCCTTCGACAACTTTGCGTAGCCTCTGAATTGCGGCCACGTTCATCCGCCGTCTGCTGGAAAGGGTGACTCCGATGCTCTGGACTATCGCCGTCGTGCTGTTGATTCTCTGGGTGCTGGGAATGGTCAGCTCCTACACGCTGGGCGGCTTTATTCACCTCTTGCTGGTGGTGGCGATCATCGTCGTCCTCGTGCGCATCATTCAGGGCCGAAACCCGGTCACGTAGTGCAAGCGGGCCGGAGAGAGTTTCGAGATCTGAGAAAACGTGCTCGAGGGGGCCGCAGGACGGAAATCTACCAATCGAGGAGACCAAGTCGCAATGACACAGAACCCGAACGATCAGAAAACCTGTAACATTTGCCAACAAAAGTTCAATTCCGAACGCGAACTGCAGGAACATCAGAAGAATTCCCATCAAAAACCGAGTGGAAGTCACCCCGCTTCGGATCGCGACTACAAAGAGCCCGGCCAGGACCAGAAGCAAGAGAAAATCGCCTAAAGCAGTCGCGGCAGGTGGAAATGGCGCGCCGGACAGGCCACTTCATCGGACTGTCCGGCATCGCGTTTTTTGCCCTGGGCTAAGACAGGACCCAGCGAGGCCACACAAAATCAGACGGAAGAAACGAGAGGAGATGAGATGAACAAGGATCGGGTGGAAGGGAAAATAAAGGATGTCGCGGGACGCGTCCAGCGCCAGGCCGGAGAGTGGACGGGCAATCCCAAGGAGCAGGTCAGAGGTGCGGCGAAGCAGGTCGAGGGCAAAGTGCAGAACGCCTGGGGCAAAGCGAAAGACGCCGCTAAGAAGAAATCAGCCGACAAACAGGCTTCATCAAAACCCCCGCACCGTGCGGTCGATTCGCCAGAAGAGGAAGAGTCTGAGGAGATCGGCTGACGTTGCCCCTGGATCGCGGAGCGTAGCAGCTTCGAGGTGCGACGCTCTGCGTGTTCTTTTCTTCCGGACCACCCTAGCTTGCGTGCGTAAAGTGCCGGTCTTTGTAGTCTCTGAGCTGCCGTTTCGCAGTTACGCCATTCTTCATTTTCTTGTCAGTTGGTCTAGGCGCGATGGCCCACTCGATTGCCAAAATGGCAAGCGCTCCCAATGCAAGCAACAGAGCTATTTCATTCGGTCGCACAATCAGGCTGAGCAGCGAGAAAAGCAACACGAACACGCTGAATTCGCGCAGCATGGCTAGCCTCCTTCAACGGATCAGTGCCGAGGACACCTTCCACAGGCCCGCGAGGGCGCGGGCTGCGTCGGTCAGGGCTCGCTCGTGGTCGAGGGCGTCACCCCTATCCTGGGTTTGCCGCCGCGGGAAGATCGGCATACGCGCCGGATTGCAGCGCTCGCTGCCTTGCTGCAAGCGGTGGAAGGCAGCGTCAAAGACTTTCATCAGATCTTGACCGCGCTTGCCGACATCAGGGTTCACGGGACTGTTCGACATTCTTAGCTCCTGATCTACTTAACTACGAAGTGCCGGCCTGCCGGAATACACGGGACTCTGCAATCTCGGGCGCTTTCTCTACCTACATCCCGACAGCCGGGCAGTACTTCAAAAAAAACTGACCATGGCAACAGGAAACAACGGCATGAAAGAAAGCCCGCCGCGGTCCGCGGCGGGCGCTCGTACCGCAATGGTTAACGGCTTTCAGCTGGACTGATGTCCACCACATGCAGGGTGTTGGTCTTCGGGTCCATGGTTGCCATCACCTTTACGTTCTTTCCCAAGTACTGCTTTGCCTTGTCCTGATCATCGAGCTGATAAGCAGTCTGGGTCGAAGTTTCTTGCAGAACGAGTTTGCCGCCCGCTTTTTCGATTGTGCCTTCGAAGCTGCGCGCAGACTGGTGTTGCGCGCTGGCGGCATCGGTCTCCTGCTCCTGCTGCGCTGTCGAACGAGTTTGATCCGGCATCGACGAGTTCTGAGCGAGTGCAAAGCCGGTCAGGCCGAGAAGTGCAATGATGGGGAGAAAGCGTTTCATCGTTTCCTACCTCCAGGGGTAAGGGTTCGAATTCAGATTTGTGCAATCCGCACAGGCATGGGCGATGCAAGCCGGTTGCCACGTCCTGGCTCCCGCATTAAGCGTTGTGCGTCAGCGACATGAAGGCATCACGGACCTGGCAATCGAAGATCACTTCCAGCGGTGACCGGGTAAATTTTGTCCTGGCGTGATTCGGCGCTAGTTCTACAGGGAGTCCTCGATACGGAGCCCTGGAAAATGTGGCGTGGTGCCGTCTCAGAAACCGAAGGGGACGCCGATGCTTTGCGGGAATGGCCTCTGGGTTCGCTGTGGAACCCTGGCCTACAAGATTCACCCTAGTGTATCTCTCGTTCTTTTCCACTACTTTGGCGGAGATCACACCTGAAGGATTATTTCCAAGTTTGCCCGGGACTAGCTTTGGAGACGATGACGATGATGAGAGAAATTGGGGCCGCGGCCTACGCAATTTATCCTCAAAACATTGCCCTGGATGAAGTTGTGCACACGCTGAACTGCGCCGGATTCAGCAATGAAGATATCTGCATGGTGTTTTCTCCGGCCCATCCCGTCGCCGCCGTGGTGCGCGATACCCGAATCACTGACGCAGCCCCGGAGAGCAGTGCGCTGGGCACGATGGGCTGGATCTCGGGATTCGGCGCGGTCATCATTCCCACCGTCGGTTTCTTTATTCGTTCGCAGAGGTTCTTTCGCTCGCTGATGGTTGATCAGAACTTTCCGGCCGTTTGCGGTGGGTCGACCACGTTGGCTGGCTTAGGTTTTTCCGAGGCCGAATCTCGTCGGCTGGGCCGGAAACTGGCTGAACTTGGCGCTTTAGTGTACGTCTCGTGCCCAGAAGATAGCGGGGCTATCCGGGTCAGCGAATTGTTGAGCCGTACGGGTGCCTACGAGGCGGCGCCTTTGGAAGATAAGCGAACATTGGAGGCCGTGGCCTAGCGAGCCGGCAACAGTTTTCAATCGCTTGCTCTAGCGGGCTGATTCGAGTACGCCTGTCAAGAAGGCAATCCTGACAATTCAAGCGGCATCCATCAGGCATTCGCCCTGACCGAACCGCAACAGGTGCGCTGGCTGCGCTCCAGGTTCGTCGAGGTTGGGGTACTATCGACACAACACTTTTCTGGGCCTGTCGGCGCGATCACGAGAGAGGGATCAAAGTCTCCGGTAAGAATGCACTTTCAACGCTGCTCGAACGGCCAGTTCCAGCACTGCGATGCCGCTTGTAAACGCTGGGGTGCTAATGCTAACCATCAAACAACCGGCCTTCAGATACGCTCTTAGCATACTTGCCGCCCTGGTCGCCCTGCTTCTGCGCAGACTGTTAGATCCCTTGTTGGGGCCGGAAAATCCTTATCACACGGCTTGGGCAGCGGTGGCGTTCTCGGCATGGTATTGCGGAGTCGGACCCGCCCTAGTCACCATGGTGATTTCTCTCGCCGGAATATGGTATTGGTTCCTGCCACCCTACGACTCCTTCGCGCTGCGCAGCACCGCGGAAGTTTTTGGAATATTCGGTTTCATGGCTCTGTGCGCCGTAATCATCGCCATGGGAGGTTTCACCCGACGATCGATGATCAAACGGCTGCGAGTCGAAGAAGACCTGTTGAACGCGCAGCATGAACTGGAGAATCGAGTCCGGGAACGGACCGCGGTGTTGGAGCAGAAGACCAAGGAGATGGCTGAGCAGGCCGCCATGCTGAATCTGGCCAACGATGCCATTTTTGTGAGAACTGCAGCCGACAGGATTTCCTATTGGAATGAAGGTGCGGAAAGATTGTACGGCTGGAGCAAGGCGGAAGCTCTCGGCCGGTCTCCCCATGAACTGCTGCACACCGAATTTCCCCTGCCTGTCGAGAACATCAAGATGAGGGAAACCTGGGAAGGAGAGATTCGTCATACCAAGCGGGATGGAGCTCAGATTATCGTTGCCAGCCGCTGGCGGACGCTGCGCGACCCTGATCGCAACCCGGTCGGTTGGCTTGAGATCAACACCGATGTTACCTTGCGACACCGGGCGGAGGACGCAACCCGGAGATTGAGCGGCCGAATCCTTACCTTGCAGGACGAAGAACGGCGGCGCATTGCCCGGGGGTTGCACGATAGTCTCGGTCAATATCTGGCGGCGCTGAAAATGAATCTCGACTCGTTGCTTGCTTCCAATGGCGAACAAAGAGAAGTGGTTGCCGACTGCTCCGACATTTTGAACAAATGCCTGGCCGACATCCGGACAATTTCTCACCTTCTGCATCCGCCACTGCTGGACGAATCCGGCTTGGCTACGGCAGCGCGATGGTATGTGGACGAATTCTCACGACGCAGCGGGATTGCCGTCAGTCTCGAATGTTCGCCTGAGCGTATGCGGCTCGCTTCGGACACCGAAATAGCATTGTTCCGTGCGATCCAGGAGGCCTCGACTAACGTGCACCGACACTCTGGGGCTTCGGCGGTTCGTATTCGTCTGGCACTGGATGAAAAGCGGGCTCGCCTCGAGATTCGAGACGATGGCAAAGGTATCCCGCAAGACCAACTAAGGCGCTTCATCGAAGGCGCGGCACAGCCGGGAGTTGGGTTGGCAGGAATGCGAGAGCGGGTTCGCGAGCTGGGCGGAACACTCGAAATACAGTCAGAGGATGGCGCCGGAACCGCGCTCATTATCGTGGTGCCGGTCTCTTCCAAGGCGACGGTGGCACCTGGCATTCTTGTGACCTGACGAATGGTGCTTGCAGATTTTGTCTCCGAATTGTTTGTCTGTGAACGAGTATCAGGTCTTCGCCCGAGACGTTTCCCTAGGTTCGGCTCCCAGGCTAAAGTAACGGCGAAATCCCCCCGCCACCATTTATTCAGCAGCTGTTCGTCCCTCGACCTTCGTAATCTCGCTTAAAGCGCTAGTCCGTTTCATACTGTCCCCGATGGGCCTTGATCACGTTCTCGTCGGCTTCTTCACCCACACCGCACTCGGCGCCGCTTCTGTGCTCGTGATCATTCTTTTAGTCGGCATCGGTATTCGCCGCAGCTCCAACGCTGTCGTCCGCCGCACGCCTCGGTGATCCTGGTCACACCTAACCGCATCGACCTATTGACGCCCCTCTTGCTCGCATGAAATAGTGGCACGCTCCCCGGACGCGTACAATATTAGAGCTCCTTCTTTCTCGATGACCCCTCTTATTCCACGGGACGACAGCTTTTTCGAGTTGTTCTCCCGGATGTCCGAGAATCTGATCTCCGGCGCTCGCGCCATGGTTGACCTTTTCACAGATTACAAGGACGTAGAAGCTAAGGTCGCCGAGATCCGCCGCATCGAGCGCAGCGGCGACGAACTTACCCATGCCGTCTACACCAAGCTCAACCAGACCTTCATCACGCCCTTCGACCGCGAAGATATTCATCAGCTCGCCTCTTCTCTCGATGACGTTCTCGACTTCATCAACGCCGCCGGGGCCCGCATCATCATGTACCGCATCACCAGTCCTCCACCAGTCGCCCTGGAGCTTTCCCGCCTCATCCTGCAGCAGGTTCAAGAACTGCATTGTGCCTTGCCGCTCCTGCGCAAGAACGGAGATATCCTCACCTATTGCGTGGAAATCAACCGAATCGAAAACGAAGCCGACGTCATTTCCCGCGCCGCCATCGGCCAGCTCTTCGATCAGGAAAAAGATCCCATTACCCTGCTCAAGACCAAAGAACTGATTGAGTTCCTCGAACTAGCCACTGACAAGGCCGAGGACGTTGCCAACGTGCTCGAAACCGTTGTGCTGAAGAATTCATAGCCTCGTGAGCCCCGATATCCTGCTCCTGATCGTCACCATCGCGGTCGCGCTGACCTTCGACTTTCTCAATGGATTTCACGATGCTGCCAATTCCATTGCCACTGTGGTTTCAACCCGGGTCCTGTCGCCCAAACTGGCCGTAGTTTGGGCCGCTTTCTTTAACTTCGTTGCCGCCTTCCTGCTCGGCACCGCCGTCGCCAATACCATCGGCAGCGGCATGATTCACATCGAAGCTGTGACGCAATACGTCGTCATCGGCGGCCTGCTCGGCGCCATCGTTTGGGACCTGCTTACGTGGTGGTGGGGCCTGCCCACATCCTCCTCGCACGCTCTCATTGGTGGCATGGCCGGGGCCGCCATCATGCGTGCCGGTTCTTTTTCTGTCATCATCACCGCCGGATGGTATAAGACCCTCGTCTTCATCGTGATCGCCCCGGTCATTGGCCTCGTTCTCGCGTTCCTGTTCATGACCGCGGTTTTCTGGATTCTTCGCAGCAAGCCGCCGCAGCGCATCGACGCCTGGTTCCGCCGCCTGCAGTTGCTCTCCGCCGCTGCCTACAGCCTCGGCCACGGCGGCAACGATGCTCAAAAAACCATGGGCATCGTCGCCAGTGCGCTGTTCAGCGCCAAGATCCTCAGTGCTGCCGAACTGAAGGGCGGTTGGGGACACTACCACTGGCCGATCATCCTCGCGGCCCACACCGCCATCGCTCTGGGCACCTACTTCGGTGGGTGGCGCATCGTCCACACCATGGGCTCCCGTATCACCAAACTGAAGCCTGTCGGCGGATTCTGCGCCGAAACCGCCGGCGCCATAACTCTGTTCGCCACCGCTCTGGCTGGGATCCCAGTCAGCACAACCCACACGATAACTGGCGCCATCGTCGGCGTAGGAGCCGTGCAACGACTCTCCGCTGTCCGCTGGGGCGTCGCGGGCAGAATCGTCTGGGCGTGGGTCTTCACCATCCCGGTCTCTGCCCTGGTTTCCGCCGGTGTCTTTGCCCTGATCCGCCTGATCCACCCGGCAGCGTAGTCCAGACCAACTCTATCGGAGAAGTGGGAAGTCAGTCTTGCGGTCCGGGCTCGCGCTGCACCTGGGAGGGCCATTCTGCACGGGGGCGTTATAATGGCGGGCGCTGTGGGGCTCACCGCTGGCACAAGACTCGGGGCGTATGAAATCCAATCGCCGCTCGGCGCGGGCGGCATGGGCGAGGTGTATCGGGCCACGGACACGAAACTCGGCCGCGATGTAGCGCTCAAGGTGCTGCCCGCCGAGATGGCGCAGGATGCCGAGCGGCTCGGGCGTTTTCGTCGAGAGGCGAAGGTCCTCGCACAACTCGACCACCCCAACATAGTCACCATCTACTCGGTCGAGGAGTCCGCCGGTGTCCACTTCCTGACGATGCAGCTCGTTGACGGTCAGCCCCTCGACCGGCTCATTCCTCAAGACGGTTTGCCGATCGAGCGCATTGTCGAGATTGGAAGCGCGCTGGCCGATGCGCTGGCGGCGGCTCATGAGAAAGGCATTGTCCACCGTGACTTGAAGCCCGCCAATGTCATGGTCAGCAACGAGGGCCGCGTCAAGGTGCTGGACTTCGGATTGGCTAAAGATGTTCGCGGGTCCAACCTCGGCGATGCGACCCTGACCTCGGCCAGCCAAACGCAAGTCGGCGTGGTGATGGGGACGCCGGCTTACATGTCCCCCGAACAGACGTCCGGTCGCACCCTCGACCACCGCACCGACATTTTCTCGATGGGCGTGGTGCTGCATGAGATGGCGACGGGACGGCGCCCTTTCGAAGGAACTTCTTCGGCTGAGCTCGTTTCCGCGATCTTGCGCGACAATCCACCGCCGGTAACGGATGTGCGGCCAGAGCTGCCGAGTGATCTCGCGCGCATCATCCGGCGCTGCCTGGAAAAAGATCCTCGCCATCGCCTGCAGACCGCGCGCGACCTTAGCAACGAATTCCGTGACCTGGCTCGGCTCGGGTTGCGCCCCGCGCCAGTTTCCGCTTCGGCTGCGCGCGCTACGGTCGCTGCTGACTCGGGCGCCTCCCGCACCGATGAAGGCTTCTGGGTTGCCGTGCTGCCCTTCAAGTACAGCGGCGCCAGCGCTGATCTGACGGCGCTGGCCGAAGCACTGTCGGATGAGGTCGTCACCGGGCTCTCACGGTTTCCCTATCTCCGCGTCATTGCACGAAGTTCTACAGCACGCTACGCCGGTCAGGTGGATGTCCGCGTCGCCGGCAAAGAACTGAGCGCACGTTATGTCATGGAGGGGACGCTTCGTCAGGCTGGCAGCCGGCTGCGGTTTGCCGTGCAGTTGGTCGACACGGTTTCCGGGGCGCATCTCTGGGCGGAGAACTATGAGCGGGCGTTCAGCCCGGAAAACATCTTTGAGCTGCAGGACGATCTGGTTCCCCGCATCGTCTCGACGGTCGCTGATATGAACGGCGTTCTGCCCCGCAGTCTGAGCGAAGCCGTCCGCCAGCGTGCCCCGGAGCAGCTGACTCCCTACGAGGCGGTCTTGCGCAGTTTCGGATACTTCGAGCGTGTCACCGCGGAAGAACTGAAAACAGCGATGGCCGGGCTCGAGTCTGCGGTACAGAAAGCTCCGACATATGCAGACGCATGGGCCATGTTGGCATTGTTGTCAGTGCAGCGATATGCGCAAGGATTCGGCCCGGCGGCGGATTCCCTGACCACGGGAGCTGCGGCCGCCCGGAAAGCTGTTGAGACGGCGCCCGCCAGCCATCTCGCCTGGTTCAGCCTTTCTCAGGTGCTGTTCTTTCAAAAAGAGTTCCAAGCCTTCCGCAACGCGGCGGAACGCGCGCTTGCGCTGAACCCGATGGACAGCAATTCTCTCGCATTCCATGGCGAGATGCTGGCCTACTCGGGCGAGTGGGAACGGGGCCTTTCGTTGGCGGAGCGCGCGCGGCAACTCAACCCCCACCATCCCGCCTGGTACTGGCACGTCGATTTCAATCATGCCTACCGGCAGCGCGACTATCGCGCCGCTCTCGAAATCGCCAGCAAAATGAACCAGACCGGCAACTGGGGCGCGCATCTCCTGACGGCTGCAGCCTGCGGACAACTCGGCGACCGCGACGGAGCTGCGAAGGCCTTGCGCGAGTTGCTGAGGATCCGGCCCGGCGTCGCCGCGCGAGTGCATGCAGACGCTGAGAAATGGTTCGACCCCGAGTACCGGGCGCACCTCATGGAAGGCCTGCGCAAAGCAGGGCTGGAGATTCCGGACGTTGGAGCCCCGGCCGACCAGAAGATGTCAGCCTCTCCTCTCGCCAGTTCGGGGATGACCCGCGATTCGGGAGCCTCTCGTGCTGAAGAAGGCTTTTGGGTGGCCGTGTTGCCATTCAAATACACAGGAAGCGATCAAGATCTCAAAGCACTTGCCGAAGGGTTGTCCGAGGAAGTCATCACCGGACTCTCACGATTTTCCTATTTGCGGGTGATTGCCCGCGGCTCGACCGCGAAATATTCGAAGGAGTCTGGCGCTGTTCGCGCCATCGGCGGGGAACTCGGCGCACGTTACGTGATGGAGGGCAGCCTCCGCCAGGCGGGCTCCACAATTCGTCTGGCGGCACAGCTGGTGGACGCAAGCAGCGGCGCTCACTTGTGGGCGGAGACTTTTGAGCGCGCCTTCCGCCCGGATGACATTTTCGCTCTGCAGGACCAGCTTGTCCCGCGCATCGTCTCGACGGTGGCCGATCAGCATGGGATTCTGCCGCGCAGCATCAGCGCTGCCATCCGAAAAAAGAGCGACGACCAGGTCACTCCTTTCGAAGCGGTCTTCCGGGTCTTCAGTCTGCACGAAAAGATGACGGAGCACGAACACGCGGCCTGCCGGGACCTGCTGGAGCGCGTCGTGCGAGATGCGCCAGACGCGGCCGATTGCTGGGCCATGCTGTCCTCGTTGTATGCCGACGAAGACTGGTTCGGATTCAACCTTCAGGCCGATCCTTTGGGACGTGCGGCCGCAGCCGCGCAACGCGCCGCCGAACTCGCTCCCGGCAGCGTCCTGGCTAGCCAGGCGCTCGCTCAAAGCCTATTTACGCGACATGAGTGGCAAGCCTTCCGCTCCGTGGCCGAGCGCACGATTGCCCTCAACCCGATGGAGGGCGCGACCGTCGCGCTCATGGGAATCCTGCTGGCTTGTTCGGGCGACTGGGAACGAGGCTGCGCCGTGGCCGATTCCGCAATGAATCTCCACCCGAACTTCCCGGGCTGGTACTGGCTGGCCAAGGTCTTCAACGCCTACCGCACGCGCGACTACCGCGCCGCCATTGATGCCGCTCTGCGTATCCAAATGCCCGGATATTTCTGGACTTCCATCGTATTAGCCGCAGCCCACGGCCAGCTGGACGAGATAGAAGCCGCGCAGAAAGCGCTCAGGGGATTGCTCGCGGTCAGGCCCAACTTTGCCGGGGCGGCGCGCCAGGAACTTGAGAAGTGGCTGGAGCCCGAACTCGCCGGCCATTTTCTCGAAGGCCTAAGCAAAGCAGGACTCGAAGACGCGGCCGGTACTGCAACGTCGGCGGGCTCGTCGGGTCTGGCTCGTACTCAACCAAACTCGGGCGCAACGAGAGCTGAAGAAGGCTTTTGGGTGGCCATGTTGCCATTCAAATACACAGGAAGCAATCAAGATCTCAAAGCATTTGCCGAAGGGCTGTCCGAGGAAGTCATCACCGGACTCTCACGATTTTCCTATTTGCGGGTGATTGCCCGCGGCTCGACCGCGAAATATTCCAGCGAGTCGGAAGATGTGCGAGCGATCGGCAAGGAACTCGGCGCGCGCTACGTGATGGAAGGCAGCCTGCGCCAGGCCGGAAAGAAGCTGCGCCTGACCGTACAGCTCGCCGACACGGTCTCGGGCGCCCATCTCTGGGCGGAGACGTACGAGCGAGGCTTCACTCCCGAATCCGTTTTCGAAATTCAAGACGACCTCGTTCCCCGCATCGTTTCGACCGTAGCCGATCAATACGGCGTTCTGCCGCGCAGCATGAGTGAAGTGCTGCGCAACAAGAGCGAAGAGTCCCTGACTCCACACGAGGCGGTGCTCCGCGCTTTCAGCTATTTCACGCGCCTGACTTTCGAGGAACACGCGACCATAAGACGGATTTTGGAAAGCGCAGTGCGCCAAGCCCCGGACCAGGCCGATTGCTGGGCGATGTTGTCCCTGATGTATATCGTCGAGTACTCCGACGGATTCAATGCCTTGCCCAATCCACTCGATCGCGCCTTGGCCGCGGCACAACGCGCCGTCGATCTGGGACCAACCCACGCCCTTGGCCACTACGCGCTCGCCTTCGTTTATTTCTTCCGCAAGGAAAAAGCTCCCTTCCGCGCGGCCGTGGAGCGGACCCTTGCGCTCAATCCCATGGACGGGACCCTCATCGGATTACTTGGCTTGCTCATGCACCACGCCGGTGAGGAGGAGCGGGGTTTGCAGATGGTGGAGTCTGCCATGCAGCTGAATCCCAACTATCCCGGATTGCTCCGCTTTACCGCCTTCACAGATGCCTATTGCCACGGCAAATACGCGGAGGCGCTGGAGGCAGCCGTGCGCATCAACATGCCCGGCTTCTTCTATTCCCATGCCTCGCGGGCCGCCGCGCTGGGCCAGCTCGGTCAACATGAGGCTGCGCAGAAAGCCGTTCAGGATCTGGTCGCCCTCCGTCCCGATTTCGCCGCCGCGGCACGACAGGAATACGCCAAGTGGTACGCCTCAGAACAGGTCGAGCACCTCATCGACGGCCTGCGCAAGGCGGGGCTGGACATCCCGGAAAATCCGAGACTTGCTTCCAGCGGCTCTGTTCCTATCGCTCAATCCATCGCCTTGCCGCCCTTGGCCGATATGAGCGATGACAAGAAGCAGAAGTCCTAAGCTGCAGGTCTCGCAGCGCCGGCTGCACGGGTCGCGAGGTTATAATTCCGCGACCGTCTGCTTACTCAGGAGGCATGGTGAAACCAACTTGGTTTCTGCTGGTGGCTTTGACTTTTTCGTGCGCCAGTTTTGCGCAAAATGGTGGCGATATCTTCAAGCAACACTGCGCCATGTGTCATGAGTCGGCCAAAGGGCGGACGCCGGCGGTTGAGTCCTTGCGAGCCATGAGCGACACGGCTATCTTGCGCGCGCTGGAAACCGGGACGATGCGCGAGCAGGCAAAAGATTTGAGCGCGCAGGAGCGTATGGCGGTGGCGTCGTACTTGACGGGCGGGGCCTTCAAGGTTTCCACCGCGCCTCCCATGCCAGCATCCGCTTATTGCGCGGCTGCGGCCGCATCGGCAAATGCTTCCACCGGGCCCGAGTGGAACGGCTTTGGAGCAGGATTGACCAATGCCCGCTTTCAAGGCAAAGACGCGGCCGGAATCAGCGCCTCCGATGTGCCGAAATTGCGTTTGCGGTGGGCGTTTGGTCTGGGCGACGTAACCGTCGCGCGGGGACAACCTGTCATTGTCGGGGGTCGCCTGTTTGCCGGATCGGCGGCGGGCAAGCTCTACGCGCTGGACGCGAGAAGCGGCTGCGTGCACTGGGTCTTCGACGCCGATGCAGCCATCCGCTCTGGCGTTGTGGTCGGCGACACGAGTCAGACTGGGGGCCAGCCTGCAGTTTTCTTCGGCGATGCGAAAGCGAACATCTACGCTGTCGACATGGTTGCGGGCAAACTCCTGTGGAAGGTGCATCCCGAGGAACACTATGTCGCCATGATTACCGATGCGCCGACACTGTACGCGGGAGTTGTCTATCTCGGTATTTCGTCCTCTGAAGAGATCAGCGGCGCCAAGGTGAACTCTGAGTGCTGCACGTTTCGTGGCAGCGTTTTGGCATTGGATGCCGCGAGCGGGAAAACGCTGTGGAAGACTTTCACCATTGCAGAGGTGGCCAGTCCAACCAACAAGACGGCCACTGGCGTTCAGCGCTGGGGGCCTTCCGGGGCTGCTGTGTGGTCGACGCCGACCATCGATCTGAAGCGCAATGCGATCTACGTCTCTACAGGCGACAATTATTCGGATCCGCCCACAGGAAGCAGCGACGCAGTCCTGGCTCTCGACCGGGATACGGGGAGAATTCTCTGGACGCGGCAAGTGACGGCCAATGATGCCTACACGGTGGACTGCGCGGCCTCGGTCAAGACGAATTGCCCGGATTCGAACGGGCCTGACTTTGATTTCGGACAGCCGCCTATCCTGGTTTCGCTGGCGAATGGAAAGCAGGAACTGGTCATCGGGCAGAAGTCGGGCGTGGCTTATGGCATGGATCCCGATGAGCAGGGCAAAGTGCTGTGGCAAACGCGCGTAGGAAAGGGCAGTGTCCTTGGCGGAATCCAGTGGGGGTCGGCGGCCGACGAAAATAATATGTACGTCGCGCTTTCCGACATCGCGTTCCGGGACGTGAAAGATCCGGCCAATCCCGCAAAGCCGAGGAGCGAACTCGACCCAAACCAGGGAGGCGGTCTGTTTGCCCTTGAGCTGGCGACGGGCAAGAAGGTGTGGAGCGCAGCTCCGCCGAGTTGCGGCGAGCGCAAGAAATGCAGTCCGGCACAATCTGCGGCGGTAACAGCCATCCCGGGAGTCGTTTTCTCGGGGTCGGAGGACGGGCACTTCCGGGCCTACGCGAGCGCCAGCGGAGAAGTCATCTGGGACTACGACACCGCTCGTGAGTACGACGGAGTCAACGGCCAAAAGCTCCACGGCGGGGCGATAGACGGAGGTGGCCCCGCGGTCGCGGGTGGAATGGTTTATGTCTACGCGGGTTACGGACAATGGGGTGGTATCCTTGGGAACGCGCTGCTCGCATTTTCCGTCGACGGCAAGTAGGTTGAGTCGGCCTTCACGGTGCGCCTGATTGTTCGGAGTCAGGCGCTTACACGCAAGGCCCGCTCCCGCTGGAACCCCCTCAGCGTTCATTGACTTGGCTTACGCGTGCACCTAAGATTTCAGCCCAATGATCGGCCAGACCATCTCGCACTACCGCGTCCTTGAAGAGCTCGGCGGTGGGGGAATGGGAGTGGTGTACAAGGCCGAGGATTTGACGCTGCATCGACTTGTCGCTCTGAAGTTCCTTCCGGATAACGTTGCCAACGATTCGCAGGCGCTGGCCCGGTTTCAGCGAGAGGCGCAAGCGGCTTCCGCGCTGAACCATCCCAATATCTGCACGATCTACGAAATCGGCCAACAAGATGGACGACCGTTCATCGTGATGGAATTTCTCGATGGCGTGACGTTGAAGTATCGCATTGCCGGAAGACCACTTGAGACGGACGACTTGCTGGGTCTGGCGATCGAAATTGCCGATGCTCTCGACGCGGCTCACACGCAGGGAATTATTCATCGCGACATCAAGCCCGCCAATATTTTCCTGACCAAGCGTGGGCACGCCAAGGTTCTCGACTTCGGACTCGCCAAGGTGAAGTCACCCACAGACTCGGTGGGCGGCATGGCTGTCGCAGCGAGCGAAGGTCTGACGCGGGAAGAATCCCACCTCACCACTCCCGGCTCGACCATGGGAACCGTGGCCTACATGTCTCCCGAACAGGCACGAGCGAAAGATGTGGATGCGCGCAGCGATCTGTTCTCCTTCGGCGCCATGCTTTACGAGATGGCGACGGGCAAGCTTCCATTTCGCGGGGAAAGTTCCGCCGTGATCTTCAAGGCGATTCTCGATGCGACGCCGATTGCGCCGGTGCGGCTGAATCCGGAAGTCCCCGCCGACCTGGAAAGGATCATCAGCAAAGCGCTGGAGAAGGACCGCAACCTGCGTTACCAGAGCGCGGCCGAGATGCGCGCGGACCTGCAGCGTCTCAAGCGCGATACCGAGTCACACATGACCGCCGCGGTCTCTGTGGCGGATGGGTCCGAGCGAACTCTCGGTCGCTGGAGGTTGGGAAAATTCTATTCTTATGTCGGGGCCGGTTTGCTGCTCGCTTGCCTGGTAGTTGGAGCGATTTACTTTCGCCTACATCCCAATCCACATCTCAGCAGCAAAGACACTATCGTGCTGGCCGATTTTTCCAACAGCACGAACGATCCTGTCTTCGACGACACGCTCAAGACTGGGCTCGGCGTTGCTTTGAACCAGTCGCCGTTTCTGAATGTGCTCTCCGACAACACGGTGGCGGAAACCCTGCAGCAGATGACCCGCGCCCCAGGAACCAAGCTGACCCCCGAACTGGCGCGTGAGGTTTGTCTGCGGGCGGGCAGCAAGGTCTACATCGCCGGCTCGATTGCAAGTTTGGGGCAGGAATACGTTTTGGGTTTGAAAGCGATCAATTGTCAGGACGGAAGCACACTGGCCCAGGAGCAGGCCACCTCCCCATCCAAGGAACGAGTCCTGGATGTTCTCGGCGCTGCCGTCTCGAAACTGCGCGCGGAGCTTGGCGAATCGTTGGCCACGGTGCAGAGGTTTGACATTTCCCTGGAACATGCTACGACCTCGTCGCTGGAAGCTCTGAAGGCGTACAGTCTTGGGCAGAAAGCCGATCGCGAGCAGGGACCGGCGGCCGCTTTGCCGTATCATCAGCACGCGATTCAGCTCGATCCCAACTTCGCCATGGGTTACATGGCCGTGGGCAGCGAATACTTCAGCCTCTCCCAGACGGGACGCGCCAGCGAATACTTAGCCAGAGCTTTCGAGTTGCGCGATCACGCCAGCGAACGGGAGAAGCTGGCGATCACTGCCACCTACTATCTGAATGTTACCGGGGAGTTGAGCAAGGCCGGGCAAGCCTATCAGGAGGAGATTGAGAGCTATCCCAGAAGCCCGGGCGCCCGGCTCAATCTCGGCGTCGTCTACGCCGAGCAGGGTCAGTATGAGAAGTCGGTGCAGATGTCGCAAGAAGAACTTCAGCTGAATTCCGACAACGTGGCTCCGTACGACAACCTCGCGGACAGCTACATCGCATTGCAGCGCTTTGACGATGCCCGCAAGACGATTCGCGAGGCGCAGGCGAAGAAGTTGGATGACTACATCACCCGCCTGGCCGACTATATTCTCGCCTTCCATTCCTCGGACTCCGCCGGCATGGCGGAACAACTGCAATGGTTCAACGGCAAGCCCGAAGAGAACTTCGGGCTGGCATTCGGCTCCGACACCGAGGCCTACCACGGGCGCTTGGATTCTGCGCGGGAACTGGTAAAGCGGGCGGTTGAGTCTGCCATTCACGCCGACAGCAAGGAGAATGCGGGAATATGGCTGGAGAACATGGCTCTCTATGAAGCCAGTATCGGCAATCGCGAGGAAGCACGCCAAAACGCGGCCGAGGGACTCAAACTTGCACCAGGAAGTCAGGGAGTGACCAGCGAAGCCGCACTGGCGTTGGCGATGGCGGGCGAAACGGCGTGGGCTGAGTCCCTGGCGAAAGAACTGAATTCGCAGCATCCGTTGGACACTCAAATACAGTCGCTGTGGCTACCCGCAATCCGCGCCCAATTGGCGCTGGGATCGGCCAAACCGCAGGCCGCCGTCGATGCCCTGCAAGCTGCGTCCGGCATTGAGTTGGGGCAGTTCACCTTCACCAACAATATGTCCTGCCTCTACGACATTTATGTTCGCGGCGAAGCATATCTCGCCGCAGGTCAGGCGAGCGCGTCGGCCAGCGAGTTTCAGAAGATTATTGACCACGACGGCATTGTGTGGAATTGCTGGACAGGAGCCTTGGTGCGGCTGGGCCTGGCCCGCGCCAACGCACTCCAGGCCAAGACAACGCGCGGAGCAGATGCCGATGCCGCTCGCGTCCGCGCTCTCGCCGCGTACAAGGATTTCCTTTCGCTTTGGAAAGAAGCCGATGCCGACATCCCCATTCTGAAGGAAGCTAAAGCCGAGTACGCAAAGCTGCAATAAGCCAGCAGCGTAGACTCGCCTGCGTGGCGAAGGTCAACTCACTTCTGCGAGTACACGTACAGCGCCGAGAGGACCCGTTCCGCGTTGTAAGCGTAGGCATTCCCGGAAGGAGTCACGAAGAAGTGCGAGAGCGAGAGCATGCCGGCTGGATCGTTGGGCTTGATCTGCTTCCAGACTTCGCGGCGGCCAGTCATCGCATCCACGCGGTAGATTGTGGCGGATTCGTCACCTTCCAGTGCTACGAAAATGTGGGCCCCGTCCTGGTCCCATACGATCGGTGCCTCGCCTTCTTTTAGCGGCGCTGAGCGGACTTTGCCGGTGCCCAGCTCGACGATCAGGTTTTGTCCCGATTCCATTCCTGCACCTGTTCCCTGCAACACGAACCTGCCGTCGGGCGAGACTTTATTCCAGAATTGCGTGCCTTCACGGCTGGTCAAGGGACGCGCGATTCCTCCCTCCAGAGACACACGGTACGCCCGCCGCGGAGCGATCCCTTCATGACCCAGAAAGACGAACTCCTTGGCCCCTGGCATCCATGAAACGGGACTGTCGTCTACTTGAACGGGCGCAATATCAAAGGTGCGCGGTTCGCCGGCGCCGGTAGGCAAGATCCGCAGCTTGGTCGGCTGGCTGGGCACAAGCGCGACCACCTGCGTGCCGTCCGGCGTCATGCCCATGATGCTGCCTTCACCCAGTTCCACCGCCGCCGAGCCGTCGAGGCGACGGAAGAAGACGAGGTAGTCGTCCGGTGCTCCCCCACCAGATTCGGTGAACGCGACTGACTTGCCGTCGGAGGAGACTGCGCCATTCACCGCGTGCCCCAGGACCGTAACATTCCGCTCCGGAGCCGTCGCCGGAGAAGCCACCATCTGCACACTGTCGATGTTTTCGTGCGTCAAGAGGAGCCGCCCGCCTGCCGCGATGTCCCATACCGTAATATCGCCGGGCACTCCAAAGATGTTGCGGGTTTTCCCGGCGAGCGTGACGGCCTGCACCATGCGTCCCGGTGAGTGTTCTGAACTGGTTGCGGCGTACCAAATCTCACGTCCGTCTGGCGACCATGCCAGGCCATCGATCGCACTAGCTTCGAGGGTCAATCGCTTCGTGGTTCCGTCCGGCTGCGTTAGCGCGACGTAGCCACGATCGTCTCCGAACAACGGATGCTCCAGAAACGCCACCAACTTGCCGCTCGGCGAGATGCGCGGGTGACTGATGTAGCCGTTGGTCTGAAACAACACTTTGCCGATGGGATATTCGAGTTGCTGTGGCCCTGACGGTTTTCGCACCACCGCGAACTGCTTGCCGTCGCTGCTGATATCCGCATCCCACACTCCGTCGAGGATGTCACGCGCCGCACCGCCGTTCGCCGGAACCCGAGCCAGCGTCCCAACGTGAATCCAGCTCGTGCTGCGGATTCGTCGCACGTTGGTCAACACGGCCAGGTCACCCGTGGTCGAGATTCCGGCCACCAGAGCGTTCTTCAGTTCGAGCGAGCGGGCGTTGTGACCACCGATGCGGCTGATGAACACTTCGTACGGCCGCCCCTCCCACGCCGCGCTGTAGATCACATTCTGGCCATCGGGCGCGAAACGGGCACCCTTGATGTAGCCGCGCTGGAAGGTAACGCGCTCGAAGTGGGCCGGCTCCTCCCGCCCGCGCGTGCCGGCAAGATATGCAAGGATCACCGCCGCCAGCGCAGCAATAGCGGCAACGCCCGGCCACAGCTTGGTACGAGCCTTGCCTGGCAATGGCTGAGCCATGGCAGACTGCGATGTCCCGCTCAGCGCCTCCAGCGCGAATGCCAGATCCTTGGCCGATTGAAAACGTTGCTGCGGCGACTTCTCCAGACAGCGGCGCATGATCCGTTCGATTCCCGGGGAAATGGGCGTGTCGGTTTCCGGAAATTCCGGCGGATCTTCCTTCAGAATGGCCGTCATCGTCTCGGCTGCCGTGTCCTGCTTGAAGGCGCGCCGTCCACAGAGCATTTCGTACATCACCGCTCCAAAACTAAAGATGTCGGTGCGATAGTCCACCTCCGTGCCCCGCACCTGTTCCGGCGACATGTAGCCCACAGTGCCCAGCGCCACTCCGGGTACAGTCGGCGTCAGATCCAGGAGTTCCATCGTCGCCTCTTCGGCGGTTCTCTTGTCTGCCCATTGATTTTGCTTAGCCAGCCCAAAGTCGAGGATTTTCACCCGCCCGTCTTTGGTGACAAATAAATTGGCCGGCTTCAAATCACGGTGAATGACTCCTTTCTCGTGCGCGGCGGCGAGACCTCGCGCCGTCTGCAGGCCGTACTCGATCGCTCGTCGTGAAGGTAGAGGGCCGTCCCTGAGCTTTTCGAGCAGCGACTGGCCATCGAGCAACTCGGTGACGATGTAGCGGATTCCGCCTTGCTGGCCGATGTCGTGAACGGAGAGGATGTTGGGATGGTTTAGGGCAGCGACGGCTTTGGCTTCCTGCTCGAAGCGCCGCAATCGTTCGGCATCGGCAGCCACGGATTCGGGCAGGACCTTGACCGCAATGACGCGCTCCAGGCGCGTGTCGCGGGCG
>DATFNR010000002.1:0-4720 GCA_035266285.1 Candidatus Sulfotelmatobacter sp. | reverse complement strand
GGATGCCGGAACGCCCGCTTCCAGTCCTCCGGCTTCAAAGACCGCAGCAGCCGCACCCAACGATCGTGCAGCGACTCCAGCAGAGTCAGAGAAACATCAATCGGCGTGGCCCTGGTGTCCGCCAGTTCGGCCCAGCGATCTTCTGCATAGGGCTTGATCGTCGGCTCTTCTTCGGTGAGCGCCAGCTTGAAGCGCATATACGAATTCAAATGGCTGTCGGGCACATGATGCACTACCTGCCGCACCGTCCATCCCCCGTCGCGATACGGTGTGTCCAGTTGCGCCTCCGAAAGCCCTTTTACTGCAGCTCGCAGGTTGGCCGGAGTCCGGGTGATGTCATCGAGGAACGTCTGCCTCTGTTCTTCGCTGGCAGGTCCGTCGTAGTGGAACTTTCCAACGGGATATCTGGGGTCAGTCATCGCTTCTCCATAAACGAGTTGAAACGCCTGCGTAGATGATGAGGGAAGTGCGGCCAAGGCTTCAGAAGAAGATTTACGGCTCCGGATCGCCGGCCGCTCATTCCTTGAGGTCATAGCCCAGCAAAGCCTCGCGCTTTCCCATATCGTTGCAGTCCTCGCCGTTTGCAGCGAAGTGCGAGTGTTCGGCTTCGGAGTAGCAGCGATACAAGGGCTGCGTATTGGGCTGGGCGCTGGAGTAAATGAAACCCGCGCTGCGCAGGCGCTGATAATCCTGGGTCTCGCAGACGCCCTTCTGAATCAGGATGCGGTCGGGGTGGCCGGGCCACTTGCTGATGCACTCTTCGAGTTCGACCGTCGGCTTCGACGGGTCCGGCGCAGTCATGACGTAACCGAGTTGAGCGACCAGCCGGTACGAGGAGTAGTTCCCGGGCACCGGCGCCGTGGTTGCCCAATGGTCGTGCTGGGCAGCCGAGTACCAGTGCGTGAGCATCTCGCCGACCTCAGGCTCGTCCGCAGCGCGTGACCAGGAAATATCGACCGGACGAAAGATCAGGTAGCGTTTGCCGAAGTTCTCGCCGGGGTTCAGATACATATAGGCCAGCAGCCAATGATCGTCGAGTTGATTCAGTCCCGTCTTGGCGTCGATCAGATCCTGATACGCGACCAGCTCCAGGCCGTTCTTGCGCCCCCAGTCGCCAGGCTCAATCAGCATGAGAGGCTCAGAGAGGATGGACTTAAAGTGCAAGCGATCCGCGGACGTGACCAGGCCAACGCCGCCTTTCACCCAGTTCACACCTACCGTCTCGCCGGTCGTCTTCCACCACGCTACACCGCCGCCATCGATGGGGCTCGATTTGCCACCGACGCCGGGCTCACTCCACGATCCGTTGAAATATTTCTTCCACTTGCCGGGACCGGGATCAGCGGAAGGCGCACGCGCAGCGAAGGTGTAGCCTCCATCCCACGAGTGCGCGCCATTGTGCGCGCAGTAGGCATAGTCAAAGCCATCCTGCCCGCGTATCACATTGCCGCAACTGTCTCCCGTCATCTTGCCGTCGGCGGGCGGATCGCTTCCGGTGATGATCGGTCCCTCGATCTTCCACGTCAGCCCTTCGTCCGTGGAGCGGCCTAGCGTCATCGATGCGTGGGTCTGGCCGTATTTCGCGTAGTTGCACGCGGTCTCGTTGTGCACCCATCCGAACAGGGTGGAACCCTCCTGCTCCACGTGGACAATCCATTGGCCGCACGAGTCAGGAGTTCCAGCCGGGCCGGCCTTCAGCACGGCGACCCCGGGTCCGCCCATGTCGTAGGGATGACTTCCATCAACGGCCCACGATGTTCCGGCCGAGGTGAAACCGCGGAATTTGCCGTTAAGAAGTTGAATCGCGGTGAATGAGCTGTCGGCGATATTTGGGGCAGGCCCGCGCGCCACCAAAGGGACGCCGACGCGGATGCGCATCGTCGCATACGGATCCGGCTTCTGCACGTCTGTCAGCGGCGCGATCGCCAGCTTTCCGCTTTCTGTGACACCGCCGCAGCGATAGACACTGTCGGCGTCAGGCTGTTTCGACCAGGGATCGGAGTTCCACGCGAAGTAATCGATGGACGCCAGCCGGCGCTCCGCGGCAGCCTTGGCAAAATTCACCCGCATTTCCTGGACCAGAAGCGCCCGCGCCGAGTCTTTCGCCGGGCAGGAGAAATCCTTGTCGGGGAAACCCCATTCGGTGAACCAGCAGGGCTTCCCTCCGGGCTGGCCCGCAGCGCGGCACGGAGCAAGATCGACAGTTTCAAATCGCTCCGTTCTTCGCGCCGCAGCCGCAGGATCGCCCGGATGATCGCTCGAGGGATAGGTGTGAATTCCATAGCCGTCAACCAGAGAATCCAGGCCATTCGCGCGCAAGAACGTCATCGTCGCCGGCAAGCTGACCATGTCTTCCCGTTTGTTGTTGTAGAGCTTTTCTCCGTCCGGCGCACTCACCATGCCCGCCGAAATGAGCGGCGTGTTGCGGTTCAACCGGGAGCGATCCCGTACGTCCTTCAACACCGCCATGATCTTCACGTACTGCAGAAAGCCTTTGGCAATCTGCTTGCCTTCGGGATCGTGCGAAAGATCGGAGAGACTCAGAATCTTTCCCTCGCCGGGCAGGGGGAACTCCGGGTTGAAGGCTGCCCAGTTGATCTCATTTCCCAGTTCGATGCCGGCCAGCACGATGCCGTTCGCGTCCAGAGCATCGAACAACTTCTGATAAAAGTCCCGCGAAAGTTGAGGATCGGCGTAGGACAGCGGATGTCCGCCCCACATCGCCGGAAATTGTTCCGGCTGATACGGCCGCGACGGAGCAGTCGGCGGATATTGGGCGCCGACCCCAAGCAGGATCCGAATGCCTTTCGCTGCCGCGCGCTTGGCATAGTCGATTCCCTTGTCATCGTTGCTGATGCCGCAGCGAATCACGCGAACATGCGCTGCCTCCAGTTGACTGAGGACGGCATTCTGGTCGGAGACGCTGGCGCGCATCGGATTGACCACGTTGACGCCGACCACGACATCCTGCGCGCGCACTGCGCCAAGCAAGAGCACGAGAGCTGCGAGCGTTCTGAGAACCGCGGTTTTGTCGATGAGAGCTTTGCCGTCAATGAGAGAAGACATCAGGCGTCGCTTCTTTCCCACCTTGCCCATCCCGAATACCACCGTTTGCTCACCCACTCCCGATCAGAGCAGAGCCTGCACGCACCAGCAAGAACCCCATCTTCACTCTAAAGTCGCGTGCCCCGTCATTGTGGGAAGAGAATTCTAGAGGGATTTCGGGACAAACTGAAGGTCGATACGGAAGTCATCAGACGCCTTTGTCAGTTTCTTGTTAGCCGACTAGCCGGGAGTTGGGAATTGTTGCGATTGCCTCCAAAAACCCACTGCACAGGTGGTTCGCTATGCTTCTCTAAGCGCGATCATTGGGTCCACCTTGGTCGCGCGCCGGGCCGGGAGGTAGCTAGCCACCGCGGCCACTGCAAACAAAAGCACAGGCACGATCACAAACACAGCCGGATCATGCGGGCGCACCCCGTAAAGCAAACTGCCCATCAACGACGCAGTGGATGCGGAAAGGACCATTCCGGCCACAACTCCGACGCCCGCCAGCACCATACCCTTTTGCAAGAACATCTTCAGGACGCCGCCTCGCCCGGCTCCCAAGGCCATGCGGATACCGATCTCGCGCGATCTTTGCCCGACCATATAAGCTAGCAAGCCGTAAATTCCGATGGAGGCCAGAAGCACCGCCAGTCCAGCAAATCCGACCACCAGATCGGCAGAAAAACGGCGTGAAGCCAGTGACCGATCAAGGATGTCGTTCATAGACGAAACATTAAATACCGGCAAGCCGGGATCAATGCTCTGGATTTCATGCCGAATCTGTGGTTCGAGCAGGGTCGCGGGCAGAGACGTGCGCAACACGACGTTCACTCCTTTGCTGGGGTCTTGATAGGTCGAAACGTAGATGTGGGGAACGCCATCGATGTCGAGACCGTCGCTCTTGATATCCTTAATGACACCCACGACGGTCGTCCATGGCTTGGTAGGGTTTTTTCCGAACCGCACGTGGCGGCCCAACGGATCGCGGGTTGGCCAATACTTTCGAGCGGTGCTTTCATCAATGATGGCCACCGGCTGTTTGCCGTCTTCATCGCCCTCGGTGAATGAGCGACCGCCTAGGAGCGTCGCCTGTAACACCTTAAAATAATCGGGGCTTATCCGAATTCTCTCGGCGCTCAGATCCTGCGAGGACTCGACCGGTCTATCTTCAATCGCTAAGCCTTCAATCGCTAAGCCACCGACCGCGTTGGGGTTGCTATTGGTGGTCGGTATAGATGAGGTGATTGCGGCGAGTTCTACTCCCGGAATTGCCTTCATGCGCCGCAGCAACTCACGATCAAAGGCGGCCGTACCACGAATACCGAGATAGGGATCCGTCTTCGGATCGTTGGGAACTCCCAACCATGTGTTTGCCGTAACAACTTGAGTTGGATTAAAGCCTGGATTTTCCTGCAACAGGTCCCGCAGAGTACGCAGCAGCAAGCCGGCTCCCACCATCAGTATGACGGCAAATGCCAGTTCCGAGACGATTAGAACATCCCGCAATCGGCCGGTCTTCGTGCTGTAGCCGGAACCGCGACCGCCTTCACGAATGGCCGAGGAGAGAGCGACTTTTGCCGAATGAAGCGCTGGAGCAAGTCCAAACACTAAGCCGGTGAGAATGGAAATCAGCAGAGCGAACGCCAGCACCACCCAGTCGATTCGTACTTCG
>DATFNR010000001.1:0-11985 GCA_035266285.1 Candidatus Sulfotelmatobacter sp. | reverse complement strand
TCATCTTGAGCGAAGCCGGCCGACGAGCGCAGCGATTCAGCACGCGCAGTCGAGAGATCCCTACCGTGCATCCACGACAATGTGCGCATGCGGGAATTCTCCCCATCACCACCGGATGACAGCCAACGCAGCGCAGCCGCGAAGCGGCGCAAGAATGCAGCCCAGGGCGCAAGCCCTGGGACGCCAAGTCAATCACAGCCAACCGCGGAGCGGCGAAAGGTGACAGTTTTCAGGAATCTGCACAAATTGCAACCAACCGGAGAACGGTGCGACTTCCAGTCGGACCGCAGGAGCCCACCAGCGGGCACGAAAATCAAAATCTCCACCCAAAACGTCGCAAGAAGAGCAAAGTTAGAGGGGGGCATCCAGTTCTTTGTCTTGATCGCCGACGGGGCGCTGAAGCGCCGCTCTTCGGCCAACGTCAAAAGCCGCGGGCAGGAGTGCCCGCGCCACGAGAAAAAACTGCGGCCCGAAACTTCCGGGCCGCCTGGGCGGACGAGGGCGTCCGCCCCTACATGGATCTTGCTGGCCACTGACAACTGACCACTGACCCTGCTCTTACGTTCCTTCGCTCCACCCCGCCAGATACTCTTCCTGCTCGGGTGTCAGGCGATCGATTTTGATTCCCATCGACTCCAGCTTCAGGCGGGCTACTCGCTTGTCGAGTTCGTCGGGGACGCGGTAGACCCGCTTCTCCAGCTTCTTCGCGTTCTTCACCATGTATTCGACCGAGAGCGCCTGGTCGGCGAAAGACATGTCCATCACGGAAGCGGGATGGCCTTCGGCAGCGGCCAGGTTAATCAAACGCCCGTCGCCGAGCAGGTTAATCTTGCGTCCGTCTTTGAGCGAGAACTCGTCCACAAAATTCCGCGTTGTCCGCTTCGACGACGACATGGCATCGAGCGCCGGGATATCGATTTCGACATTGAAGTGGCCGGAGTTCGAAATGATCGCTCCGTCCTTCATCAGCGCGAAATGTTCTTTGGTGAGCACGCTCTTGTTGCCGGTGACGGTGCAGAAGACGTCGCCCAGCTTGGCGGCTTCGGCCATCGACATGACGCGGAAGCCGTCCATCACGGCTTCGAGCGCCTTCGTCGGATCGACTTCGGTGATGATCACCTCGGCGCCGTTACCGCGCGCGCGGCTGGCCAGGCCGCGGCCACACCATCCATAGCCGGCGATCACGAACTTCGATCCGGCCAACAGAAAATTCGTGGCGCGGATGATGCCGTCGATGGTGGATTGTCCGGTGCCGTAGCGGTTGTCGAACAGGTGCTTGGTGTCGGCATCGTTGACGGCGACGATGGGGAAGCGGAGCACGCCTTCCTTGGCCATGGCGCGCAGGCGGATCACTCCTGTCGTGGTTTCTTCGGTGCCGCCGATCACGCCATCGAGCGCGTCGGTGCGCTTGGTGTGCAGCACGCTCACCAGGTCGCAGCCGTCGTCCATGGTAATGTGCGGCTTGTGGTCGATGGCGGCGAGGATGTGGTTGTAGTAGGTGTCGTTATCCTCGCCCTTAATGGCGTAGACGGGAATGCCCGCGTCGCGCACGAGCGCGGCGGCTACATCGTCCTGCGTCGACAGCGGATTCGAGCCGCAGAGCACGACGTCGGCTCCGCCATCGCGCAGGCAGATCGCGAGATTGGCGGTCTCGGCCGTGACGTGCAGGCAGGCCGAGATGCGGATGCCGCTCAGCGGCTGATTCTTGATGAACTCTTTGCGGATGATCTGGAGAACCTTCATCGACTGGTTCGCCCACTCGATGCGCTTCTTGCCCAGATCGGCCAGTTCGAGACTCTTGATATCGCAGTTGATGGCGGCGGTTGACATGCATCTCCTCTTGGCTTCTAGCTTTTAGCCTTTAGCTTTTGGCTGGTCCTTCATCTCCTGGCTCGCGGGCGAGGAGAGAATCAGTTCTGATTGCCTATGAATGACGAGAGCTCTCGAATATTTTCGCAGAATACACACATTTCGGGAACGGGGTCGTACCTCGAATTTACTGGCGGTGATACGACTTTGGGACCACGCCGGAATTGCTCTTTCGTTTCGCAGTTGGCTCTTCTTTGCGAACTTTGCGGCTCTTTCTTCGCGACCTTCGCGGTAAAAGCTTTTGACCGCAAAGATCGCGAAGAACGGCCGCAAAGATCGCGAAGAAAATCCTACTTGCGAACGGCGTGAACTGCATGCTCGCGCAGTCCGGCGTCGCTGGCCAGTTTGGCCGCCTTGTCGGTCGCTTCCCACGTAAAGTCGGCGTCGCTGCGGCCGAAGTGGCCGTAGGCTGCCGTCTTTTTGTAGATCGGGCGGCGCAGGTTGAGCGATTCGATAATGCCCCGCGGCGTCAGCTTGAAGTGGGAGCGAATCAGGTCCGGAATGATCGTCGGATCGACCTTCTCTGTGCCAAAAGTATCGACGCGCACGCTGACTGGATCGGCCACGCCGATCGCATAGGCGAGCTGCACTTCGCAGCGCTCGGCCAGATGGGCAGCGACCACGTTCTTCGCAATGTGGCGCGCCATGTAAGCCGCCGACCGGTCAACCTTGGTCGGATCTTTGCCGCTGAAGGCGCCGCCGCCGTGGCGTCCCATTCCGCCGTACGTGTCGACGATGATCTTGCGGCCGGTCAGGCCCGTGTCGCCCATAGGGCCGCCGATCACGAACCGCCCCGTGGGATTGATGTGGTACTTGGTGTACTCATCGAGCAGGTGGGCGGGAATCACCGCCTGAATGACGTGCTTCAGGATGCTCGAGCGAAGTTCGTCGTTGGAGACGGTCTCGGCGTGCTGGGTCGACACGACGACCGCATCCACGCGCTGCACTTTGCCGTGAGCATCGTATTCGACTGTGACCTGGGATTTGCCGTCGGGGCGAAGGAAGGGAAGCGTTCCATTCTTGCGAACCTGCGCCAGCCGCATGGTCAGCTTGTGCGCCAGGTAGATGGGAGTCGGCATGAACTCGTCATTTCCATGAACCCCCTCGTTCACCGCATAGCCAAACATCATTCCCTGGTCGCCAGCGCCGCCGGTGTCTACGCCCATGGCGATGTCGCCGGACTGCTTGTTGATCGAGGAGATGACGGCGCAAGTGTTGCAGTCGAAGCCGTAGACGGCGTTGTCGTAGCCGATGGCGCCGACCGTGCCGCGGACCACGTTCTGGAAATCGACGTAAGCCTTGGTCGTAATTTCGCCGGCGATGACGACCAGTCCGGTCGCGGTCAGGGTTTCGCAGGCCACGCGGCTGGTGGAATCTTCGGCAAGGCAGGCGTCGAGGATGGCGTCGGAAATCTGGTCGGCGATTTTGTCGGGATGGCCTTCGGTGACGGATTCAGAAGTGAACAAATAGCGATTCTTGGCTGCCAAGTTGTGCGTCTCCTTATTCCCCGTGTGATCGCATGCAGGTCAGGCACGGATTGAGCAGAAAATCTCTGGACTCCAGATCTGGCGGGACCAGCGGAAATCTGCGCGGCCGCATCCGGCGGCGCGATGAAACTCAAGTCCTTCAAGAGGCTACCAAAGCGTGTGCGGCGGCGCAACGTGGTTTGTCCCTGAGCGCTATGGAACGAGTTCAATTGCGGAATTCCGGGCGTGGATGGGAAGAATCAGTGGTTCGGCGGGTGGCTGAGCGAACTATTCTTCAGCAACCTTAGCTAACGGTTTTGATCAGGGGGCTGTGGAGTCGAGACAGTCCGCATTCCGCTCGAATCGAAGACAACCGTTTTCACTTCAGCCTCGGCTCCCTGAGCGGGAATTTCCTTGCCATTCCACAGAAAGGTGACCCCGGCAGCGTTTCCCACCCTGACCACGATCTCGCGATTGGCGCGGATCGAGGTGTGCGCGGGAGCGATCAGGGTTTCCTGGCTCACCGGCTGGCCATCGGCAGTGACGGAGATCCAGGAGTTCTCCGAAGCGCGTATCACCAGAGCCATGGGCGCAACCGGCTGGGCCGGCGGCAGCGGATTCGCCTTCCCGTCTTCTGGACTAACGCCGTGGGGATTGCCCGCCTGGTTTTCGGGAGAATTGGCCCCACTGTCCGCGCTGCTGGCCGGATTCGGGTGAGCCGGAAGCGCGGCGCGGGAGGCAGCCGGCGCGGTCTGCCCCGTGGACGAAGAGATCTGAGGCGATTGCGGATTGGGGATGTAGGGATGTTCCTGCGTTGCAGTCGGAGGCGCGGAGGCAGCCACCGGCGAGCTCGCGGGCTGAGTTTGAGGCTGCTTTAACGGAATAGAGGTCTGCGAGGCGCTGGCGGTCGTCGGGGGACTTATACGGTGCGAGCGGCGACTCCACAAGACCAGCAGCAGGACAACCACCACGGCGGAAACGACGAGGATTCGCCAGGGGATGGAGCCGCCCCGCCTTTCGGCGTAGATCCCGCGTGGCGGGCGGACGTGCTCCGCTCGGGGAAGCTGCAAGTTGGGGAGTTCCTCGCGCGGAGGTGGAGGCTGGTCTCGCGTGGATTTGGCCGAGGGCTTGGCGTCCGTGACCAGCGGGCGCTTTTCCGGGGCCGGCGGACGGGCCTGCGGATTCCACGCCGCCTGCGCGTCGATCTGGGCCTGGCGCAGGCAGGCCAGATATTCGGTGACGGCTTCTTCGTCGTTCAAGCCGAGATGCCTGGCGTAGGCGCGGATGAAGCCCTTGTTGAACACGCCACCGGGAAGCTGGTCGAAGTGTTCCTCCTCGATGGCCTGCAGCATGCGCGAGCCGATCTTGGTGACGTTGGAAACATCATCCAGCGAGAAGCCTCGCTTTTCGCGCTCTTTTTTGAATCGATCCCCGAATTGGCCCAAAGAGACCCCGCTGGGGCGATACCCGCTTCGCCCGCATCATTACGCGATCATCATAGGACAAGCCGAATGAGTGCGCCACCGCCATCCGACTGGGCGATGGGTAATCGATCAGGGGAGGAGGCGGCGATGGCGGGGAGCTACTGCGGTTTTTTCAATAGCGCAATCGTGAACTGCGCCTGGCAGGTGTTGGCGGGATCGTCGAAGGCTTCGCCGCTGCGATCGCCCTCGGAAGCGCGGAAGTAGAAGCCATGCTTGATGCGGCCGGGCAGGCCGGTGAAGCGGGCCTTGCCGTCGGCATTGGTGCCGAGCTCCAGGTCGAGCTTTCGGATATTCATGAATCCGTAGGCGATGTGTACTGTAACGTTGGCGGCGTACACTGGTGCGCCAGAGGCGTCTGTGACCGTGACATCGGCGGAACAGGAGCCGATGCCGCCGTCGATGACTGGAACGGCGACCGGAAAGGCCTTCGCATTGGGAACCGGGGTGCTCGTCTGCGACAGAAGAAGCAAGGAAGCGCCGAGCAGAATGGACGTCACCAGGGCACAGTTTCTAAGTTGTTTCTTAGGCATACTTTCATAGACTACCGCAATCGCAAGACAGACGGCTGCGCAGGCGGAAGACCCTGATCCCGTTGGCTTTACAGATTCCTGTTACCAACGTTCATTGCCCCTGCATGAAGGGGATGAATATAATTTTTGGAAACTGCCACAGCGTCCCACGGGGAACAAAAGGTATTTTTCTGCATGCCTGAGGCCGGCACTCAATTGACGCGCCAGAGCCAGGAACAGCGGATCTTTCACGACGTGGCCAAGGCGCTGACGTCGTCGTTGGATCTTGACTCCATCCTGCAGACCATCATGGAAAAGATGGCGGAATACTTCCGCCCGGATACCTGGTCTCTGCTGATGGTGGACGAGGAAAACGACGAACTGTATTTCGCCATCGCGGTGGGAGAAGCGGCCGAAGCGCTGAAGAACGTGCGGCTGAAGATGGGCGAGGGGATTGCCGGCTGGACGGCGAAGCATGGCGAACAACTCATCGTTCCGGATGTGGAGGCTGATCCGCGCTTTGCCAAACGGATTGACGAGTCGACCAAGTGGGAGACCAAGTCAGTGATCTGCATGCCGCTGCGCTCAAAGCTGCGGGTGCTGGGCGTGATTCAGCTGGTCAACGTGGAGATGTCGCAGTTCAACAATGGCGAACTGTTCTTTCTGCAGTCGCTGTGCGATTACGCGGCGATTGCCATCGAGAACGCGCGCTGGGTCGAGAAGATCCAGGAACTGACCATCACCGACGACTGCACCGGGCTGTACAACGCGCGGCATCTTTATAAGACGCTGGAGACTGAAGTCTACCGCTCGTCGCGCTTCGGATATGAATTCAGCGTGCTCTTTATTGACCTCGATCACTTCAAAACGGTCAACGACACGCATGGACACTTGATTGGTAGCAAGCTGTTGGCGGAGATCGGATACCTGATCAAAGCGCAGCTGCGACTGATCGACTTTGCGTTTCGCTACGGGGGCGACGAATTTGTGATTCTGCTGCCGCAGACGGGCAAGGATCAGGCGCTGGTGGTGGCGAAGCGGTTACTCGATGCGATGCGGGCTACGCGCTTTTGCCGGGATGAAGGATTGAATCTCAATGTGAGGGCGTCGATCGGGTTGGCGACTTATCCGAATGATGCGCGCACGGCGCACGACGTGATCCGGCAGGCCGACGGGATGATGTACATGGTGAAGAATTCTACCCGGGACAATATCGGGATCGCGCAAAGAGGATTGCTGAAATAATTGTGTCATTGAGGCATTGAGTCATTTAGTGATTGGGTGATCGAGTGATTGAGAGGTTGGGTCATTGAGCGATTGGGCGGTTGCCTGACGCCAAGCAATGACTCAATGATTCAATGACTCAATGACGCAATCCTCCAGTCACTGCTGCTTTGGTTTGTCGGCCGGCTTCGTTTCTGGCTTCCAGGGGTGGGCGTTTTCGGGGGCTTTGGGGTTGACGCCGAAATCCCAGACGTAGAAGTTCATTCCTTCTTTTCCCATCATCTCGACCAGGGCATATTCTCCCGGCGTCAGGCTCTCGGTGGGTGTGAGCTTGAGCCAGCCCCCCTTGACGCCGGTGATGGTGGTTTTCACGAAGTGCTGCTCCTGGCTGAGTTTGCCGGTGACCGCGCGCTTCACGTCTCCAACGATGCGCTTGTTGCCTTTCACCTCGGCGCGGACGATGCGAAAGCGGTCGTAAGGCACGACAGCCTGTTCGGGTTGTTCTGGCTGCTGCGGGCCATTGCGGCCGGAGTCTTTCGGGCTGACCGGCTGATCGGGCTGGTCGGGGATAGGTTCCACGTTGATGTAGAGCGACGGCACATCCACGTGGGATTGCACGGCGGCGTGGGCGCCTTCCAGTTCAATGGTCGCTTTGGCTCCGGCAATCGGGTTGATGGCGGCCCGGAGCACGTTGGTCTTTCTGTTCTGGTTAATGTCGCCCTCGTTCTGCTGCACTTCGACGAGCTGCGGCGAACCCTGGACAGTCTCCAGCAGAAACACGCCGGAATCCTGGGGCAGGCGCAGTCCGGGGGCGACTTCGGGCTGCTGGACGTCTTCGCGCTCTTTCTCTTGTTCGAATTCCTTATCGAGCTGCACGGCCTCGGGAGCGGCGGCTGCGGCGGCGCGATCTTTTTCGAACTGCTCGGTAGCCGGCCAGTTGACCATAGCGAGAGGAAGTTCCTCCCACTCATCGCGCTCGGAACTGAAGTAGCGGATCCGGTCGCCTTTGATTTCATATTTGGTGACCAGCTGGTACGAGCCGTCGTTGAGGATGATGCGGCGGGCGGTTTCCTGGGCGAGGGCCGGAAACGCCGCCAGCAAGGCCGCGACCAGCAGCCATCGGGCACGGCTAACGCGAGAATCCAACGACATACATACTCTTCATTATCGTCCTCGGCAAGACGGGAGTCGAATCAGGTCCGCAAGCGGTGGCGTCCTAATTTCACCGCGAAGGACACAAAGTGCACGAAGGAGGTCAGAGAAACTCGCCCTTCCGTGAGATCTCGTGTTGTTCATGGCGGCGGCGCTAGGGCGGGTTGCGCGACACGATGGGGGACACATCCAGGACCCCGGGGGTGAGGAGCCTCGTGCTCTTGTAGTATGCTGTTTCCGCGAAGGCACGGCCCTAAGATGAAACGTTCCCTCATTCTGTTGCTGTTGTCCGCTCTGGTCGCAGGGAGCTGGAGCGGCGCATTTGGCCAGGGATCATCCTCACCGGCTGCGACGGCGGCTCCGGGGAATTCGCAGTATTCGACCATGGGCCAGGCTGCTGGCGGGCAGACCGGACAGCCGGTTTCGTATGCGTCGGTCACGCAGCTGAACGGCATGCTGGCGCAGCTGGAGGCGACCTCGAAGAACACGCTGGTTGATCTGGGTAATCTGCGCATTGAGCGCTGGAAGGCGGACGGTTCCTACAAAAAGCAGGCGCTGGGCAATGTGGAGTCGATTCAGCGCAACCTGCAGGGGGCGCTGCCCACGATTGTCTCCCAGTTGCGCGCGGCACCCGAGGATTTGTCGGCCACCTTCAAGCTTTACCGCAATCTGGACGCGCTCTACGACGTGCTGGGCAGCGTGGTTGAAGGGGCGGGCGCGTTTGGGTCAAAGGACGATCTGCAGTCGCTCTCGAACGATCTGAACGCATTTGAGGGTACGCGGAAGCAGATGGCAGAGCGGATCGAGACGCTTTCGTCAGCAAAAGAGGCAGAGATTGTGCGCCTGCGGACCGATCTGAAGACAGCGCAGGCGGCGGTTCCGGTGACGCCTCCGAAGAAAGTCATCGTGGACGACACGGAACCGCCGAAGAAGCCGCCGGTGAAGAAGAAGCCAGCGGCCAAGCCCACGACCCCAGCCACCAAGCCTCCGGCCGGTCAGACGCAGACTCCGCCACCGGCGCAGCAGCCGCCACCTAAGCCGCAGTAGGGGATGTCGAATTGTTGGATTTGTGATTGTCGATTGGCGAATAGAGGCCCAATTGGCAGCAAGGTTTTCATTCAACAATCAAAAATCAACAATCACCAATTCAGCCCCGTGGCACGGGCTGCTGCGGAATCTGGTAACCTTCCCAGCGCATCTAGATTGCAATCCTGACCAGCAATGCATGCGCACGGCAGCGTCGTCGCGGTGGTATTTGGCATCGCTATTCTCTGGAGTGTGCTGCTGGACGCCTTTGAGACCGTGGTTCTGCCGCGGCGGGTTACACGTCACTTCCGGCTGACCGCCTGGTTCTACCGGCGCACGTGGATTCCGTGGCGGCGAGTCGCAAGCTACATCAAAACCTTCGGACGGCAGCAGAATTTTCTGGGATATTTTGGGCCGCTTTCGTTGATTTTGCTGTTGGGATTCTGGGCTGCGGGGCTGATCTTCGGATTCGCCTTGATTCAGTATGGCATCGGCGGACACGAGCAGCTGAACAATGAGCCGCTGACGTTTGGCAGGATCGTTTACCACAGCGGTGAGACGTTTTTCACCCTGGGCTACGGCGACATTGTGCCGACATCGGGGCCGGCGCGCGCACTGTCCGTGCTGGAAGCGGGCATGGGGTTCGCGTTTCTGGGTGTGGTGATCGGGTACATTCCTGTGGTCTACTCCTCTTTTTCGCGGCGCGAGATTCAGATTTCGATGCTGGATGCGCGTGCGGGATCGCCGCCGTCGGCGGTGGAGTTGCTGGTGCGGTTGGCCGGAAGGTCGGAGGATCCGGGCGTCGACCAGAATGTTCTGGATGAAGTGCTCCGGGAGTGGGAAACGTGGTCGGCGCAGCTGCTGGAGGAGCAGATTTCCTATCCGGTGCTCACGTTTTTCCGCTCGCAGCACAGCAACCAGTCGTGGCTGGCGGCGCTGACTACCATGCTGGATGTGACGTCGCTGATTCTTGCCGGCATTGAGGGCGTGTCTCCGGGACAGGCAAAGCTGACGTTTGCCATGGCCAGGCACGCCGCCGTGGATCTGGCGCAGGTGGTGAATGCCCGCTACGATGCGGCGGCAGCCGATCGCCTGCCCGAAGCGGAATTTAACCGGTTGCGGGAAGCGCTGGGTGCGGCGGGCCTGCGTCTGCGGGATGTGGACCAGGCGCGGGAGAAACTGGCGAAGCTGCGGCCGATGTACGAACCGTATGTGCACTCGACGGGGCGCAACCTGATGATGGCATTGCCTCCGTGGATCCATCCGGAGAAGAAGCGGGACAACTGGCAGGCGGGGCCGTGGGATCGGGCCATTCAGGCGCGCGGGCTGGGGACGCTGGGGAGAGCGCCGGGCGCGGAGGATCATTTTTGAGCTGGTGCGATGGGGCTGCGCCAGGAGCATGGCCCGCGACATCTCTGCGAAAATTTGCGTGCTAACATTGGCGTTTCCGGCTCATCATGCGCCGCATTCACCTGACATTCGGGATTCTCGTGTTGCTGGTGTTCGCCGGCACGGGGATGGTGATGCGTACGCACACTCCGCCGATGCGCCAGTTGAGCGATGGTGCGCGGCTCATGTACCGGTCGCGGCACATCTATATTCTGGGCAGCGGAATCGCGAATGTGCTGCTGGGGCTTTATCTGGTGCCCAGGCGGTCGTCCGTGCGGCGCGGATTGCAGTGTGCAGGATCCGTTTTGTTCCTGGCAGCGCCTGTGTTGCTGGTGTCCGCGTTCTTTGCCGAGACCGGGCGCGGGCTGGCGTCGCCGATGTGGCGCAGCAGTTTGGGCCTGTACGCGCTGCTGGGTGGCACGATTCTGCATTTTGTCGCGGCTGAGCGGACCAGTGCGATCGAGTGAGCCGAAGATTCACGAGACGCTGCTCTTCTGAGGTTCGGTCGTCTTGCATGAAACATACCGGTGAGAACGTTGTGCGCATCGAAGCAGAGGCGCTACGCTCGCTTGCGGACCGCATTGCGGGCCCCATGGCGGCGGCGTTTCAGCGCGCCGTGGACCTGATGTTTTCCTGCGCGGGGCGCGTGGTCGTCACCGGGATGGGCAAGAGCGGGCTGATTGCGCGCAAGATTGCCGCGACGCTGAGTTCGACCGGGACACCGGCCTTGTACCTGCATCCGGTGGAGGCGCTGCACGGCGATCTTGGAATGGTGGTGCGTGGAGATGTGGTGCTGGGGCTTTCGGCGAGCGGAGAGACGGAGGAGATTCTGGAGTTGCTGGCGACGATCAAGCGGCTGCAGGTGCCGTTGATCACGATGACCGGGGATGGGATGGGTCGGGATACCTACCCTTCGAAAACCGCGAAGGGTCGGGCAGCCTCGGAGATTGCTGGCGATGGGATATCCAGAAAATCAAAGGCAAAGTCAAAGGCAGCGGACAATAGTGTCCGCTCCACATGGTCGACTTTGGCGGCGGCGGCGGATGTGGCGCTGGATTGCTCCATCGCGCAGGAGGCTTGTTCGCTGGGGCTGGCTCCGACGGCCTCGACCACGACCATGCTCGCTTTAGGAGATGCATTGGCCGTCACCTTGAGCGAACGGCGCGGGTTCAAGGAGGAAGACTTTGCGAATTTGCATCCTGGGGGAAAGCTGGGTAAACGGTTGGCGCGCGTTGAGTCGTTGATGCATACGGGGGATGCCTTGCCACGCGTAGGTCCGAAGACGAAGATGCCCGATGTGATTTACGAGATGTCACGGAAGAAACTGGGCGTGACGGCGGTGGTGGAGGGCAAGAAACTGGTCGGGATTATCAGCGACGGCGATTTGCGGCGACTGCTGGAAAAGCGCGGGAAAGACGCGATGGACCTGACAGCAGGCGAGGCCATGACGCGCAAGCCGAAGACGATTGGGGCCGGCGAGTTTGCGGCCACGGCGCTGGCGCTGATGGAAGAGAAGAAGATTACGTCGCTGATGGTTGTTGACGGCGGCAAGCTGGAAGGGATCGTGCATTTGCACGATCTATGGACCACGGAACTGGTGTAAGAATTGAGTCATTGAATCATTTAGTCATTGAGTCATTGCATTCATCCTTGCGGATACCTGAGTGGCGAGAGCCCGATAAACTATTCATCAGAGAAGCGCACGAATTGCTGGCGACAGGTGCCGCGGCATTGCGACTGCAAAGCACAACAAAGGAGCTTGAGCCTTCATTGAGTCAATGACTCAATGGCTCAATGATTCAATCCCATGTATCACTACGATCCCAATACGGCGCTGGAGGAACTGACCGAGGACGCGACTTTGCC